>CAZXPW010000009.1:22758-102776 GCA_964643355.1 uncultured Pirellulales bacterium | reverse complement strand
TCGCCTGTTGAGTTCCTTCACCACTCCGTTGTCTAAGATGTTTGACAAACCTACATGACGACTCGAACCGAATCCGAGTAGATCGGTTGACAAACCCTCGATTGGCGGTATCATACAAGGGCAGGCCATCTGTAGGAATAGTACATTGCAGGTTGCCAATCCGTTCCGGAGTGTTGAAAACAGCATGCAAAACTACGATATGAACCAGATCATGGGTTTGTCAGGCACCATGCTTCCCTTATCCATTCTGCTGATTGAAAACGACGAGGATCGGCAGTTTCTGACCGAGCTGTACCTTCAGTACCGTCCTTTGATGTACAAGATCTCGTCTCAGTTCTTCAGCGACAACTTTGCCGAGATGGAAGACGCGGTCAGCAGCGCGGTTGAACGGCTTTGCAAAAAATGTGAGACCTTGAAGCAGGTTGAGTGTAACAAAAGAGCCTCCTATATCGTCTCTACTGTAAGGAATGTCTGTCTGTCCAGACTCCGGGAAATCGGACGGCAGCGGCGCAACCGCGATTATGCCCCTGACGCGGATATTGTTGACAGCATTCCCAGTCCGGAAGATGTACAGGGTATCGTGTTTGACAGGGTATTCGCCAGCGACTTGCTGGACTCGTTTTCAGAGCTCAGCGAGAAAGACAGGGATTTGATACGGTACCGCCACATGGATTTACTGGGGTATGACGAAATCGCACAGCAGGTGGGGATCACGGAGATTGCGGCCAGAACGGCGGTTTCCCGTGCAAAGAGCAAGCTTGAACGCCTCGCGATGAGCAGGAAACGGGTTGATAATGATGAGCAATAGAGGGAAACCGTTGATTCCGGAGGATAGAAGCCTCGAGGACAGGGCTTACGACTTGTTCGGCGAGCTGCTGCTCCAGCGGGAAACCGCCGCGCTGCTTGCGGAAATCGAAGCAGAAAAGGCGCGCGGGGATACAGCGGAGATGGACGCATTTTTTGCTAAGCAGGACGCGAAAAATCTGGAGAGGATTCAGCGCCATTTCAGGCGACACCGGGCGCGGGTCTTTTTTCGGCAAACATTGCCGCGAATCGGTCAAATCGCCGCAATCGTGATTGCGGTGGTCGCTGTCGCCGGCAGCGTTGCGATCGCGACCAGCCACACGCTCCGCGTGCAGGTGATGCAGCTTCTGGTCAACATCGAAGAGGAGTATACCGAACTGAAGCTGCAAGAAAACCCTGCCGCGTCATTTGACATCCCAGCGGAGTGGGGTGGGGAGAATTATCCGTCGTTTATTCCGGACAGCTTGGTAGCGGGCATGGTTTTTTCCTATCCTGACAATAATTCTGTCGAACTGATAGACAAACGTACCGGGGCGGTGAAAGGCCAATTCTCTGAATATGGCGCTGATACCGAAGCAAACATCGACACGGAAGACGCGGTTCAGGAATCGGTGATGATTGGCCTCAATAACGGTTTCTTGGTTAAAAAGGAAACCAGAGTAAGCCTATATTGGGGGGACGGAAGAAAGTACTTTGTCCTGACAATCTCAGATCACGATGAGAGCACTGTCATTCGTATTGCTGAGAGTGTTGTCCGTATAAAATAAATATTCTGGAGAGTGTAACAAACAGGACCTCCATTTTGTCTTTAATAATGGAAAGATAAAATTGGAGGTTTTTTTCATGAAGAAAACGGTTGCAATCCTCATCTTAGCCTATCTTCTGGCGGGAATTCCCATGAACGGCATGGCTGAAGCTACTGGCCTGGAAGCCCCTGAATATCAGGTTTTTTTAGAGCAGGCATCTGATTCGGTAATCACTCTTGATTATGCCTATACATACAGCGTAACTGCAACCCTGTCTTTCAGTAACGGCAAAGCAAACTGCAGCGGATCGGTCACGCCGTCTGGAACTGATAGTGTCTCTGTGACGGTTACGCTTTATCAAAAGAACGGGAGCAGTTGGAATGCGATTACCTCGTGGTCGGGCAGCTCCACAGGTGGTCATCAAGCGGCTGCCGGAGGTTCCATTTCCGTAGGAACGGGAACATATAAAGTTACGACTGTTGGAAATGTTGGAAACGGTTTGGAAAGACCTACTAAATCTGTAACTCGAACAAAGTGAACCCTTATCTCTGAACAACAAAATGGGAATTCGCGTTTGTTTTCGATCGGACAATTCCAATAATAACCATCCCCTCAGTGATCACGTGATTGCCTGTGACAACACCTCGCTTAACAGCATGTTGACGTGCATGTTAGCAAAGGAGCGATATCGACTTCAGCAAAAGAAAGCCAACTCGCATAAGCACCAAGGTATTCGTCGACTTATTATTCGTAAGTGCGATAGACGGATACACCACGGCAACTGATATTCCCAGTTGCGAGTGCATATTTGATCAGGCGTTTATCAACAATTATGAATTGGTTTGAGTATCCGGTTGAGTCGGTCTTCCATACAAAATGTAACTTATCGCCAATGTGAAAGAAGATGATTCCAATGGGCATTTCATGGGCATGATGGTTGGGTCTACCAACATGCCCTAATAGCTGCGCTTGACTAATTTCCCTGATTTGAGTAATATCCCGGTCATGGTGAAGCCCGGATTCTCAGAATGATTATGAATGGAGGCAAATTTATGAAGAATATTACTTTGAAGAACGCGTTATCCTCTCTCGTGGCAATCGTTCTGATTATGCTTATGATAGTTCCTGCCTTCGCAACGACGCTCGCCGACAGCTTTTCCAGCGGAACTTATAAGACATGTGCCTATTACAGTTTGGGCGTGTATAAATGGACCAAGTACTGCTGGGCAAAAACGGAAGGTTATACTGGAAGCCACTACGTACGTGCCTATATCGGTGGAACTAACTCGGATCCTTCCAACGCTGTGGCCGATACGGGACGGTGTTACTCAAATGGGAATATCAAGCGCACATGTTCCTACTTTCTGCTTTACCCTTACGAAACTGCGCCATGGTTCCCCACTGGTTACGCAAAATACGGCACCTGAATGACACCGGTGTTTATCGGGCAAAAGCCAATCGGCTTTTGCCCGATAATTTCGATGATTAAGGAGATATTGGGATGTTCATGAAACGCTTTAATACTTCTCCGCTTTTACTTGTTATTATGTTTATAACCTTCCCGATTATTATTATCTTGATGGCCCACCATATCACGCTCAGCGAGACGCTGAGCAGTATGGACTCCGGCGCACTTGGCAAGGCATATACCATGATCTCCATTCCTGAAGGCCAACTTCCTCCCGAAACTCTATACGACGCGGTAGAGCGCTTGCCCGCAAGTATAGGAGTCTATTCGGATTATGAAACGGAAAACGAAATGAAAGTGCGCGCGATATTTTTTTCAAAGAACTATGTGACTATACCGATGTTGAGTGGGCGTTTCTTCCTTCACACCGATTTTCAGGAGAACAACTACTGCGCAGTCATCGGGAAAGGGCTAGTATCAAATATCGAGCAAACAGGAGAAAATCAGTATATTAGTGTTGGGGTCTGTAAATTCCGGGTGCTTGGCGTTATCGGATATGAACAGGATACCGTTTGGGATCGCACTGTTTTTATCAACGGGTATATTCAGCCGATGGTTTTTGATACGAAGCTTTATACGCTGGATTTTTTCAGTGGCGATTCACAGATTCTGACGAATGAATTGTTGAATGAACTACTTAAGAAAACTGGTGTCAGAGGAGAGATACTCACCGGTTCCCAAAGTTTCATGTCTAGTTTCCTGCCAAGGGTGTTGTACGCCAGATGGTTTATTGCTGTATTGCTCTGCAACGTAGTATCCATCATCTTGCTTTCAATTGAGTGGCTCCGGAGGAAGAAAACCGAATTTTGCATCAAGCGTCTACTGGGTGCAACCATTGGGAAACTGATCGGGAATATATGCCTGCAGTATGGCATCATGCTGTTGACAGCGCTTGCGTTGAGTGCCATCTACTGCACCGCGTTTTACCCAGCGTATATCAATTCACTAGGTATTGGTTTTCTGCTATTCCTGCCATTTGTGTTCGCATTTATGCTGGGGACAGCCTGGGTTTTGCTGAAAACGCCGATAAAGGAGGGACTGAATTGATGCATTGGGCTACGATAACATTTGCCGGCATCGGCGGAATGATGAAGAGGCATAAATTGATTTCCTTACTTCTAATCATCCAAGTTTGGTCCTGTATGGTTTTATTTGGCCATATATCGGCTGGAGTACAAAACACCGAACAGAGCATCGCGGATTACAGGGAAACATACGTTGGGAAAATATATTATTCTACGAGTGAGTGTCTGGGCGATAACGCATACTATTCATACCTGAATGATAACGGGCATGGGTACAAGAAACTTCATGGTTTTGCGACACGCCTTCTTGATTCGACTTCGTTTACTTACATTATGATGATGGAACAAAGCATAGATGTGAAAGAAAAACCGTCGGATATCTTTCTTTACGGTTACGAAGAAGGAGACGCCAGCGATGCCTCCTACGCCTATGAAGGCGACATATACCATGCCATGAAAACCATTCAGGTTTCAGAGCGCTTTCTGGACGAGTTTGGAGTAACTGTTGACGAGGGTAGAAGATTTCAGGAAAGCGATTTCCAATATCAGCAAGGTGAAACGATCCCGGTATTGTTGGGGCATGATTATCGTGAGTTCGTATTACTTGGGGATTATCTGCATGGAATCTATCTTGGAGAAAACATGGTCTTTAAAGCGGTTGGCTTCCTTTCGGATGATGCGTTCTTTTACAGCCGTCAGCAGAAAGATATGGTTTCATGCAACAGGTATATCATCATGCCGGCGATGCTTTCATCGGCGTCTGACACGACTTCTTTTAACCGGATCCGTCTGCTACAACAAATGGAAGGCATTATTGTTTCCGATCAGGATTATCAAACTGTAGCGACACAGTATGCAAAAGCCAAGGAAGAAGCAGATATCGAAGATTGGGAAATCGAAGTACGCGATCCTAATGCGAAGTATGACCAAAACAGCGCATTAAGCACGTACTCGGCAATGACCGATGAAGTCGCCGGGCAATTCCGCATTATATTGGCGCTGATCATAGGGTTTGTGATGATCAGCATGTCGCTTACTATTAGCGGGTTGATCCGCGAGAAACAGTACGAATATGGCGTGCGGTTTTTATGCGGTGCTCCGCCAAAATCCGTCTGGATTAATGCAATTGCACAAACAGGCGTGTATATTCTGCTGGGAGACACGTTGGCGCTGATTTCCCTGTTTGGAATTTCGATAAAGACTGTCTTGTTAATGCAACTGCTGGCCATTGCTATCTGGGCTATTGCATGTATCGGGCCGGTACTGTTCACTATGCGGATGAGGCTCAACGATATTATTGGAGGGAAGGAATAAGATGATTAATCTACATGAGGTCGATATGGTTTACGGAAAGAGGGATAACGCCGTTCACGTGCTGCGAGGTGTTACTTTGCGCGTTTCGCGCGGAGAAACGGTTGCTATTTGCGGAAAAAGCGGGTGCGGGAAATCCACGCTGCTGAATATCCTCGGAGGCGTTTCTCGCCCCAATAACGGACAGTACCATTTTCAAGAACTCGACGTGCTATCCATGAAACAGAATGAGCTGGCTTCTTTCCGGAATCAGCAGATAGGGTTTGTAGTCCAACACTTTGCATTGATACCCGATTTATCTGTAGGAAGGAACATCGAACTGCCACTGCTTTATCGCAGATGCAGCAAGGCAGAAAGAGACATTAAGGTCGAACAAGCACTTGAGAGCGTAGGAATAGCAGACCTAGTCCATCGACTTCCAACGGAACTATCCGGCGGCCAAAAGCAGCGCGTTGCCATTGCACGGGCGATCGTGGGACAACCCGCCTTGCTTCTTGCGGATGAACCAACCGGCGCGTTGGACGAGCAGACTGGGAGCGAGGTGCTAGATTTGCTGCTGGAGCTCAATAAACAAGGGATGACAATCATTATGGTGACGCATGACAGAGATATCGCAAGTAGGTGCGATAGGATTGTTACTATGCGAGACGGCTTGATCGAACCGATGTCCTGACTCATTATGCTATGCCGCATCAGATGTGTGCCTGTTCAACGATGAGGGACTTTGGTTTATGGAGGCGATTCAGGCACAGGGTGCCGTTCCAGGGGCAACGCCTGCGCATGTGCAGTTACGTAAAGCTAGGCGAGAGGCAGGACTATCGCAGAACGGAGTGGCGCGGCGGCTGGGGATGGATGTGCTGGAGTATTGCAGGTTGGAGAGCGGATGCGGGGAGATCGAAGAAAGTATGATCCACAAAACCACTGCATATTTCCTGAAAAAAGAGCTGGCGTCAAAATAATGCCTTGCTCTTGTTTCTCGAATCCCCATCATTTCTCATACTCAATACCAATCGCCGGCGTAACTTCGGTCGAGTCCTTAAATTGAAACTGGATTGTTTTCCCAGTTAGAACAACCGTCCCAGTTCTCCCTCGTACTTGCCCGTCTCGCAGCAATGTCTCGATGATTTGCCGTTTGAGCTTTGGTCTCCCATACCGTACAAGCGCATCTTTCCACAATGTGAAAGAACAGCCTTATTTCCAATGAGAACACCCCAAAGCCCGCTCGTTCTCGGTTACCTTTTTCCACATGGGGATTCCAGTGTCGCAAGTCCCAGAAACAGAGGCGTTCCGGGCATTTTGAACGGAATCGGGCGGTTTTCTACAGCCAGGCGGGTTCCGGCGGATGCGCTGATATTGCCCGTATTTCCGGAGTGTTATTCGCTTCCATTTGGTTATGAAAACGGTCGGTCAGGCGGAATGACAACCGTCTCGCGGGCGAGGCTTCCCGGCCGTGTTTTCATGTTATCGCCCGATCGCAGCATCACGGCCGGGCAGAAATACAGCATATCGTTGAATAAATCTTCATTAATTCATGGCATTATCGATATTTTGGTGGTATGATTGTAAAAATAGTGCACAGAAGGGAGCGGGATCCCTTGATTTCAATTATTACCTGTGCATACAACAGGAAAACATGTGACGATCTGGCAGAGGCCGCTGTAAATGCTTGCTCAACCATGGGCATAGATTGTGAAGTGCTGCTGCAAACCGATTGTTTTATCGAAGTCGCTCGTCTCCTGCCCCGTTTGGACGATACTAACTTTTTAACCTTAGAAATCATGGACCATACGGTGCCTCCGGATAAAATACTTTCACTTAAGCAGACTTTTTTCAGCACGGATCATCTACTGGTTCTCATTCTGGACGATCTTTCCATATTGGCGTTCCTAATCAATACGGGAATTAAGCCTTCCGCAGTACTAGCCAGCCCCGTAGACATGGAAAAGATACGCGAAAATTACGTACGGATTTTGGAAGAATATAAAGAAGCAGTAGTAAACGACACAAAAAAGATAAGCCTCACGTTCCGGCATAAAACCTATCGATTATCCGTCTATCAAATCGTCTATATCGAAGCAATGGAGAAAAAAGTCAACATCTATACGAAGTTACAGTGCATCGTGTCAGCGCAGAGCCTATATGAAATGAAAGCTATGCTGGACGAGCGTTTTATTCAGTGTCACCGTTCCTATATCGTGAATATCAACAGCATTACAAGCGTCGACCTCCCCAATATGGAACTTGAGTTGAACGGCGGCATACGCATTCCCATTTCAAGGAATTACCGAAAATCCGTAGAGGAAAGGATCGGTGATGCCGATGCTCGCAGATGAGATCGCCTTTGTCCTTCCAGCGGGAAGCTGGCTGTTCCTGTTGCAGTGCAGAGGAGTAAAGGATGCGTGGATGCTGCCCACGGGAACGGCGCAAAAGGACTTGAACGGGGGTCGCGACTGGCTGGCCGGGCAAGGGTTGCTTTGGTTTAACGAAAAGCAGACGGCGATCGATGAGGTGCTGGATCAGGTAGCTTGTAGAATCGCTAAGGCCCGATGGGGGTTGGATATAAGGGTGGATAATCATCTTTTCCTGTTGCTCAACTTGCCGGAAGGGTGGATATGGCTCAGAGTGCTCAGTGGTGGACGGCTCAGTGTCCAGGTAATAGACTCTCCCATAGAGAAGATCAAATCCGTTTTGCACAACGATAAAGGGGCTTTCGGTATTCGCTCGCAAGGATCTCCGCTATGGATCGCGGAAATGAACGGCAACCAGTTGGAACAATGGTTCCGTGAAAACGAATGCCAGAGCAGAAAACCCGGGTCAAAGGATTAGGACTACTTTCCTACTGCCATTCACTCCTTCAATCCCGCATTCGGTCATCATATGCTCAGACGTTGGTTTCCGGTTTTATAATAACTCTGTAAACGGGAAGGCAGGAATATTAGATGATTCAGGACATTGAGAATATGCGAAGCCTCTCGGACAGTATCGGCGCTGCGGCTTCCACCCTGAGGGGATTGTTCGAAGAAGATTGGAAGCATTTATGTGCCGATGCCAGCGAAAACCTGCAGGGGAAAGCCGCCGATGCATTGACCGGCGCACTGGGCGAGTTGGAATATGACACGCGAAAACTAGCCTCCGGGTTGGCTTGCGTTGCATCCAAACTGGCTCGGTGCGCGGCCGGGATGCATGACGCGGATCCAACGGACGGATCGGAAACCCGGGAAAAGTAACCGGCGGCTTTGAGAAATAACCGTGAGGACGGTTCCCCTGCCGTAAGGCAAAATCGATCGCTGGATTGAACAGGTACGGTACGGATTTGCTGCAAGAAACGACGGAAAGGAGGAAATCGTTTTGAATCAGATACGCTGGCAAACGGACAACGCCCTCGCAATAGACCATCGGCTCAAAGCGATTGCCTCAGTCCTTACGGACGTGTACCGGCAGCTTGCCTTGCTAGACGATCACCTCATCGAGAAAGGCGCGGAAAACAAAGATATCCGTTTCTGCTGGGAAAACTACCTTGTATCTCTCAAGCATCTGATTGAGCGTACGCACGATCTATCGACTAATATCAGGCGTGCGGATCAGTTGCTGAGCGCGGTGGAAAACCACTTGAAACAGGTTAGCTCTATCGATGAATCCTGCATAGGCTCCTCGCCGGCTGCGGCAAAGGCGAGGTTCACCCTGAATATGTTTTATCCGCCGGCAAACGCCATAAGCGTCAGGCGCGAGACGTATGAAAACTATTTTGGATGTCTCCACAAAGAACTGCCATCAGTGGATTTTCAACCGTATATTGTTCGTGCGGAGCCCGCGAACACGATTGCCTGGGAGGACATTCGGTTTACGGAGTGATCCTGTTCTTTCTTTGACTGCAACTGTACGGATGATCCTTTATAGTTTCACGGTGCTTGCACCTGAGGAAAAGCATAAGGTTGTTCCCCAATCATCTCCTGATTGAATATTACAGACTCGCACCGGCAGAGACTTATTATACCGAAGGAGGCTGTTCCCATGACAGATTTTCCCGAACGTTTAACCGCACTCCAACCCTTCTGGGGCGTGTGGGTCTTGGACGGCTTCATCGGTGAAGGCAGCTATGGTAAAGTGTTCCGTATCCGCCGTGAGGAGATGGGAAAGACCACCTACGCGGCTTTAAAGTGGATCACTCTGCCGAAAAACCGTTCGGAATTGGATGAGTACCGCACGGAAGGCCTGATGGAGAATGATGTACAGCGGCTGTATCGGGAAAACGTACGACGTTTCCGCGAGGAAATCGACCTGATGAGCCAGCTTCGGGGCAACAGCCATATCGTCAATTACGAGGATCATTTAATCCTTGAGCGGAAAGACGAGATCGGCTGGGACATCCTGATCCGGATGGAACTGCTGACGCCGCTCAACCAGCGTTTCCGGGAAGGCATGACCGTGGGCGACGTGGTTAAGCTAGGACTAGACCTCTGTGATGCGCTGATACTATGTGCAAAGGTACACGTGATTCATCGTGATATTAAACCGGATAATATTTTCATATCCCAGTTCGGGGATTACAAACTTGGTGATTTCGGCGTGGCCCGCAGTCTGGATGAGACAGCTACGCATCTCTCCAAGCAGGGCACGCCTGTGTATATGGCGCCCGAAGTCTATCTTGGAAAAGGTAAGTACGACGCAACAGTCGACTTGTATTCTCTCGGGCTGGTGATGCACCGATTGCTGAACCGGCAGCGGCTGCCTTTCCTGCCTATGAACGACGAGGTACCCACGCATTCGGAACGTAACGCCGCGCTAGAGACGCGGCTTCGCGGAACACCCATTCCGCAGCCGGTAGACGGTGGCAGCGAGCTGGCTAAAGTGATCTGCAAAGCCTGTGCTTATAACCCCAAGAAGCGTTACCACACGGCCGAGGAAATGCGTGATGCGTGGCAGAAGGCTGCGGAAAAGACGAACCTTAAAAAGCAGCTGACCGTCAACCCTACCGGCGCGGGTTTGGACAGTGGCCGGAGCAGCCTGCATCCGTACGGCACGAGGAACCTAAATGACAGGAACCATACTGAAGAGACAAAGGCACAAAACAAGTTACCAAGGCGCGGACGCGTGAGCTGGCTGTGGATTATTGTAGCTGTATTAACAGCACTTGTAATTGGCGGCTTTAGTATGAGGCTGTGGATGGAAAACCAAACGGGACAACCAGCAACGCTGAGCACCGCTACGATCGAAGCAACCTTAACGCCGACCTTGGTACCGACTGCCACTCCGGTTCCGACTGCGACACCTACAACTAAACTGACATTGACACCTACACCTACACCAACCTCTACACCTGAGCCTACGCCAATACCAGCCAAGACATCGGCACCTATATTGAGCATTAGCAACCTAACGGCAACTGCTCAAGATAGTAGCTCTATCAACGTATCCTGGGAAGATAACAAAGAGGATATTATTGGGGTTTTCCGCTGCACCATATCGTATAAAAAAAGCGATGTGTCGATATATACGATCGCCGCTACCACATCCAATAGCTCTTATCTTATCAAAAGTCTATATCCAGACACTACGTATAATATCAAAGTCTCCGCCGGTTGTAACAATATTCTCTATACAACGATGAAAACATTGGCGATCACTTCAAACGGAGGTAAACAATTCAAAGACGGTGATATAGTCTATTTTGGTCATTATGAACTAGATAGTAACCCTGGCAACGGAAAGGAAGCTATAGCGTGGAAGGTCATGGATGTGGAAAATGATAAGGCGTTGCTGCTTTCACAAAGTGATCTGGACTGTCAACCATATAATCGAGAAATGTCATCCGTGACCTGGGAAACATGTACACTGCGGACATGGTTAAATGATGATTTTCTTAACGCCGCATTCTCAAATGAAGAGCAAAAGTCCATTTTAATAACACACTTAAAAAATGAGAATAATACTGACTTCGGAGGTAATACAAGCGGAGGAAATGATACCAATGATAGGGTATTCTTATTGAGCATTTCGGAGATTCATCAATACTTCCATAACACCTATGAGGGAGCTGATGATAACTGGTGGTTACGCTCACCGGGTTCTGATTCCAACTACTTCGCAGCGGACATGTCTTGGGGCTCACTCAATTCTTATGGTGATCCGGTTGATGGAAGTTTCATAGCAAATGGTTTAATAATGGTGCGCCCTGCATTGTGGATAGATATAACGCAAGATAATATAAATATATCTATGGAATCTACGCCTAAACCTACGACGACTCCCACGTTTATTGATAATTCTTCATCAAATACTTTGTCGCAAGCCTCTACGCCAACGCCTACAACAAATTCCATGAGTTTTCTTGAAGCTTGTCAACAAATTTTACATGGCTTTAGTTCGACTATAACCTTGTCATATGGCGATAGTTATGATTTCTTTAATAATACTAAAGGAGCGTTTACTGGAGGTGAGCTATATTATCAAAATGAGCAAGATAAAAACCTGTTTTGGGCAAACAATATTCCTCAACGGGGACTTATCGATATAGGCAAAGACCCTACAGGAGAAGAATTCCCCGTTGATGGGTACTCGGCTTTCGGTGTTCAGGCAATTGTAAATCACTATTATATTGCGCTAGGTGATGATCGTGGTTATGGGTATTTTACGATTTTTAAGGTATTAAGTATTACAGATACACAAATTGAAATTACATATTGTAACTTCTTTATTCCAAATATTAATACTAAATCAGATCAAGATGGATACATGTGACTATTTTAATGCGAAATGGTGAACACGAAATAGTTGTTGTTGTGAAAGGAAATATGTATGGTAGATTTTTCCGAACGTTTAACCGCTCTCCAACCTTTCTGGGGTTCGTGGGTTCTTGACAGCTTCATCGGCGAGGGCAGCTATGGTAAGGTGTTCCGTATCCGTCGTGAAGAGATGGGAAAGACCACCTACGCGGCGCTCAAGTGGATCACGCTGCCAAAAAACCGGTCGGAGCTGGACGAGTACCGCACCGAAGGCCTGATGGAGAACGATGTACAGCGGCTGTATCGGGAAAATGTACGACGTTTCCGCGAGGAAATCGACCTGATGAGCCAGCTTCGGGGCAACAGCCATATCGTCAATTACGAGGATCATCTGATTCTCGAACGTAAGGACGAGATCGGCTGGGATATTCTGATCCGGATGGAATTGCTGACGCCGCTGAACCAGCGCTTCCGGGAAGGCATGACCGTGGGCGACGTGGTTAAGCTAGGACTAGACCTTTGTGATGCGCTGGCCCTGTGTGCCAAAGTGCATGTAATACACCGGGATATCAAGCCAGACAATATTTTCATATCTCAGTTCGGGGATTACAAGCTTGGCGATTTTGGTGTGGCACGTAGTCTGGACGAGACTGCTACTCATCTTTCCATGCAGGGAACGCCGGTGTATATGGCTCCCGAGGTCTACCTTGGGAAAGGCAAGTACGATGCAACGGTCGACCTGTATTCTCTTGGGTTGGTAATGCACCGGCTGTTGAACCGTCAGCGTCTGCCCTTTTTGCCTATGGACGACGAAGTACCGACTCATGCGGAACGCAACAAGGCACTGGAAACGCGGTTGCGCGGAACGCCCATCCCGCAGCCAATAGACGGCGGTGTCGAGCTGGCCAAAGTGATCTGCAAAGCCTGTGCCTTCGACCCCAAGAAGCGTTACCACACTGCCGAAGAAATGCGTAATGCGTTGCAGAAAGCTACAGAAAAGATTGATCTGAAGAAACAACTATCCGTCAACCCGACCGGCGCGGGCGTAGATAGCGGTCGGAGCAGTCTGCATCCGTACGGCACGAGGAACCTAAATGACAGGAACCATACTGAAGAGACAAAGGCACAAAACAAGTTACCAAGGCGCGGACGCGTGAGCTGGCTGTGGATTATTGTTGCTGTATTAGCAGCACTTGTAATTGGCGGCTCTGGTATGAGGCTGTGGATGGAAAACCAAACGGAGCAGCCAGCACCGACAAACACTGTTACAATTGAATCAACCTTAACGCCGACCTTGGTACCGACTGCCACTCCGGTTCCGACTGCAACACCTACATCGAAACAGACATCGACACCCACACATACGCCGACGCCTGCACCCACCTCGGCACCTAAACCTACTCCCAAGCCGACGCCTACACCAACCTCTACACCTAGGCCTACTCCCAAACCGACGTCAACGCCCACATCTACATCCACACCTACACCTATACCAGTCCCGACACTTTCCGCTACCGAACTAAATAATATATATGCGGTTGGGAAAACGGTCGCATTTGGAGATTACAAACAGATCGACGACACATCTTATGGTATGAAAGCGATTCAATGGAAGGTACTAGCACGCGAAGGTAGCAAGGCCCTATTAATTGCGGAAAAGTGCTTGGATTTTCAGCCTTATAATGATAATTACGAGGATGCCACTTGGGCAACCTGTACGTTAAGGGCGTGGCTGAATAATGATTTCTTTTTCACCGCATTCACAGCGGAAGAGAGGCAAGCCATCCTAACTACACGGTTGGAGAACGGGGCCAATCCAGATCTTGGAACAGATGGAGGAATGGACACAAACGATAAAATCTTCCTACTCAGCATTGAGCAGGCAGAAAAGTTATTCAAGGATAGCCTCGATCTCCAGGCACAAGCCACATTCTATGCAAGGGCGTTGAGAAATGACACCGATACTAATGGCAATGCTGTGTGGTGGCTTCGTTCTCCTGGCAGCACCAACGGTGAAGCCGCAGCCGTCGATACAAGTGGTTCGATCATGACTAATGGCTACTTCCTTTGGGGTTCGCACGCAATCCGCCCTGCTTTTTGGTTGGATCTTGCATCTGATATTGTCACATCTATAGGAACCGTACGGTGATTGAAACAAGATGATATATCGTCTATATGATGATACGAAACGGAGGCCGCCCCCATGACAGATTTTCCCGAACGTTTAGCCGCTCTTCAACCCTTCTGGGGCGTTTGGGTGCTGGACAGCTTCATCGGCGAAGGCAGTTACGGCAAGGTGTTCCGTATCCGCCGCGATGAAATGGAGAAGACCGCTTATGCGGCTTTAAAGTGGATCACACTGCCCAAAAACCGTTCGGAACTGGACGAGTACCGCACGGAGGGCCTGATGGAGGACGGCGTACAACGACTGTACCGGGAGAACGTACGCCGATTCCGCGAGGAAATCGACCTGATGAGCCAGCTTCGGGGCAACAGCTATATCGTCAATTACGAGGATCATCTGATCCTCGAACGCAAGGACGAGATCGGCTGGGACATCCTGATCCGGATGGAGCTGTTGACTCCGCTGAACCAGCGCTTCCGGGAAGGCATGACCGTGGGCGACGTGGTTAAGCTGGGGCTCGACCTTTGCGACGCTCTCGAACGGTGCGCCAAGGTGCATGTGATCCATCGGGATATCAAGCCGGATAATATTTTTGTATCCCAGTTCGGGGATTATAAACTGGGCGATTTCGGCGTGGCCCGCAGCCTGGACGAAACGGCCACCCACCTGTCCAAACAGGGTACGCCTGTCTACATGGCGCCCGAGGTGTATTTGGGCAAGGGAAAATACGATGCCACGGTGGATATCTACTCGCTGGGGTTGGTGATGCACCGGCTGCTGAACCGTCAACGCCTGCCTTTCCTGCCTATGAACGACGCCGTACCGACACATGCCGAGAGAGATGCCGCGCTGGAAACGCGGCTGCGCGGAACGCCCCTGCCGTCGCCCGTGGACGGCGGACAGGCGTTGGCCAAAGTGATTTGCAAAGCCTGCGCTTTCGATCCTAAAAAACGTTACCGGACGGCCGAGGAAATGCGGGACGCACTGCAAGCCGCTGCGGAGAAAACAAACCTGAAGGAACCTCTGACTGTCAGCCCGACTGGCGCGGGTGTGGACAGTGGAAGAAGCAGCCTGAGACCGAAAACAAAGGGTGCCGCTGACGCAAAAAACAGCAACGAGAATCGTGCACAGAAGCCGTTGGGCAGGCGTGCCATATGGTTCTGGATCATACTCGCTGTGCTCATCGCTCTTTTTATCGGCATTTTAGGCACGAAGCTATGGATGGAACGGGCATCCAGGACAACTCAAATTGCGGTTACTGATACACCTGTGCCTACAGCTACGCCGACGCTCACAGCCACCCCAAGGGTAACAATAACGCCCACTTCCACGGTAACTTCTACATTACCCGCCGCCGCCAATAAAGAAGTTTACGACCTCGTGCCTACGGCGATTACGTACAGCCCGAGCCTCGTCAGGGTCGGCGATACCGTATCCTTCGATTCGGGGATCTGGAACGCGGGTACGGCCGACACCGACGTATTCAACATCAAATGGTTTGTCGACGGCGTTCAGGAAGGTTATGGAAGCCATGAGGGCGTGCCCGCGAACACGACGGTCATGAACGGCAACAGCCAGTTTACCTGGATGCCGGAAAAAGTAGGTACCTATACCGTCAGCTTTGTCGTCGATGCGGACGATTTCTATGTTGAAAGCGACGAAGCCAACAATACAGCAAGCGTGAAGGTCGTCGTGGAGTCCAAATCGGCGACCACCCCGACGCCTTCCCCTACGGCTGCGGCCGCTGGCAAGGCTGACCTCGTCGCTACAGCGATTACCTACAGCCCGAGCCTCGTCAGGGTCGGCGATACCGTATCCTTCGATTCGGGGATCCGGAACGCGGGTACGGCCGACACCGACGTATTCAACATCAAATGGTTTGTCGACGGCGTTCAGGAAGGTTATGGAAGCCATGAGGGCGTGCCCGCGAACACGACGGTCATGAACGGCAACAGCCAGTTTACCTGGATGCCGGAAAAAGTAGGTACCTATACCGTCAGCTTTGTCGTCGATGCGGACGATTTCTATGCTGAAAGCGACGAAGCCAACAATGCGGCAAGCGTGAAGGTCGTCGTGGAGTCCAAATCGGCGACCACCCCGACGCCTTCCTTAACGCCGAAGCCCACCAATATTCCCACGCCAACACCCACGCCAACACCCACGCCGACACCGACCACACCTACGCCTAAGTACTCGCTTGCGCCGGTAAATCTATTATCATCAGACGGAATGATTACCATCGGACTGAAGACAGACGGAAGCGTTGTCGCCGTAGGTTTCGATTATTATGATGTTCAAAGTGGTGTTTCCGGCTGGAAGAATATCGTTGCGACAGCGGTGGGATATGGCTACGTCGTCGGGTTAGAAGCGGATGGGACCGTCGTTGCGGTAGGAGATAATGAATATGGCCAGTGCGATGTGTCCGACTGGAAGAATATCGTTGCGGTGGCGGCAGGGTATTGGTACACCGTCGGGCTAAAAGCAGACGGAACCGTCATAATAGCAGGTCAAACTAAATGGGGCCAAAGTGATGCGCTAGGTTGGAAAGATATTATTGCGGTGTCGGCGAATGAAACTTACGTTGTCGGCCTGAAAAAAGACGGAACAGTGGTTGTAGCGGGTGAAATCGTAGAAGGTAATAACGAGCCATGGTATACGCAAGTGTCTGGCTGGAAGGACATTGTCGAGGTTTCAGCAGGGGCATTTCATACCGTTGGTCTTAAGGCAGATGGAACCGTCGTCGCGGCAGGCGATAATGAGGATGGACAATGTGATGTGTCCGGATGGAGAGATATCGTTGCGGTTTCAGCGGGATTGGTTCACACTGTCGGATTAAAGGTGGACGGGACCGTTGTTGTCGCAGGTTCACCGAAATACGGCGAATGCGAAGTGGGTGACTGGGAAGATATAGTCTCAGTGGCGGCGGGTAGCTGGTGTACTTTTGGATTGAAGTCGGATGGTAAAGTCATTGCGATAGGAAACAATGAGACTCACGCATGCAATGTATCCTACTGGAATCTACAAACGAAGTAAACACCCATAATTTGTATTTTTACTACTATATAGGGCAACTGGGTCTAGGACAATGCCAGAATCATGAAAGGAGTGATTGAAATGTTAGGGGAGAATCTTATCGCAAAACTAATGTTTGATCGATATTCAACCATTTGAAATGCTCAGCAAGCTGGATGAATTGTTTGTAGCCAACAACAATATCGTCGACACATCGCTCATATGAGCGTTCAAAGAGAAATGTTGTAATATCATGATACATATATGTTTTGTCCCTAAAGGCGCATTAACTATTACGGGCTGTAAAATATTCGACGATATGGATAATAAAGATTTCAACAAATGTTTAGTGGATAACAGGCAGGAAAGGTTATCCAATTATTAATCGGAATATTCATAGAACTGGAGGCCGTCCCTATGACAGAATTTCCCGAACGTTTAACCGCTCTTCAACCTTTCTGGGGCTCTTGGGTGCTGGACAGCTTCATCGGCGAAGGCAGCTACGGTAAGGTGTTCCGTATCCGCCGCGAAGAGATGGAAAAGACCACCTATGCCGCCCTCAAGTGGATCACACTGCCGAAAAACCGTTCGGAGCTGGACGAGTACCGCACAGAAGGCCTGATGGAGAATGATGTACAGCGGTTGTATCGGGAAAACGTACGACGTTTCCGCGAGGAAATCGACCTGATGAGCCAGCTTCGGGGCAACAGCCATATCGTCAATTACGAGGATCATTTAATCCTTGAGCGGAAAGACGAGATCGGCTGGGACATCCTGATCCGCATGGAATTGCTGACGCCGTTGAACCAGCGTTTTCGTGATGGCATGACCGTAGGCGACGTGGTTAAGCTGGGGCTTGACATTTGCGACGCTCTGGAACGGTGTGCCAAAGTGCACGTCATCCACCGGGATATCAAACCAGACAATATCTTTATTTCTTCGTTCGGGGATTACAAACTAGGTGATTTCGGCGTTGCCCGCAGCTTGGATGAGACGGCCACCCACCTGTCCAAGCAGGGTACGCCGGTCTATATGGCGCCAGAGGTCTACTTGGGAAAAGGCAAGTACGACGCCACGGTTGACCTCTACTCCCTCGGGCTGGTGATGCATCGATTGCTGAACCGGCAGCGGCTGCCTTTCCTGCCTATGAACGACGAGGTACCCACGCATTCGGAACGTAACGCCGCGCTAGAGACGCGGCTTCGCGGAACACCCATTCCGCAGCCGGTAGACGGTGGCAGCGAGCTGGCTAAAGTGATCTGCAAAGCCTGTGCTTATAACCCCAAGAAGCGTTACCACACGGCCGAGGAAATGCGTGATGCGTGGCAGAAGGCTGCGGAAAAGACGAACCTTAAAAAGCAGCTGACCGTCAACCCTACCGGCGCGGGTTTGGACAGTGGCCGGAGCAGCCTGCATCCGTACGGCACGAGGAACCTAAATGACAGGAACCATACTGAAGAGACAAAGGCACAAAACAAGTTACCAAGGCGCGGACGCGTGAGCTGGCTGTGGATTATTGTTGCTGTATTAGCAGCACTTGTAATTGGCGGCTCTGGTATGAGGCTGTGGATGGAAAACCAAACGGGACAACCAGCAACGCTGAGCACCGAAGCAACCTTAACGCCGACCTTGGTACCGACTGCCACTCCGGTTCCGACTGCAACGCCTACATCGAAACCGACATCGACCACCACTCCTGAACCGACGCTTACACCGACCTCTACGCCTAAGCCTACTCCCAAGCCGACGCCTACACCAACCGCTACGCCTAAACCTACTCCCAAGCCGACACCTACACCAACCTCTACGCCTAAACCTACTCCCAAGTCGACGCCTACACCAACCTCTACGCCTAAGCCCACTCCTAAGCCAACGCCTACACCAACCTCTACACCCAAACCTACTGCTACTCCGATAATAAGTTCTTTAAACAGTTTAGTATTAAATCCAGATACAGCGAATTTAAGTTGTCGTATTAGCTGGTCTGACAAGGCCAATGTGTTTACATATATTATCACTGTACGTCCTCAAGGAGCAACAAGAGATTGCTTTTCTCAATCAGTTAGTGCTCAATCCTTTACGTTGAAAAACTTATTACCCGATACTGAGTTTTTAATTACTATAACCGAAACGAGAAGTAAGAAATCCGTTTCGAAAACATTAAAAACCGGATCAGTAAATAAGTACAAGGAATATGGTGCGGTTCCGAATATGGCAAATGTACTTTATGTCACAAACGAAGACTACCAAAAGGACGACGATGCTTATCAAAAATCAAAGTATCAGAATAAAATCACTACTATTAAAGCATCCAACGTACCAAAAGTCTCAGAAGCGTATTTTTACATTTATCTGAAGTGGACCTATGCACAAAAAAGTCCGGAACATACTACAAATATGCTAATCTTCCTTCAAACACCAACAAACGCAATTTACTATCAAACCAACACCGAAACATTTGAAGGCACCCCCGATCGCCGTTGGTATTGGTGGTGGTACGTCCCGATAGACAGCATTATGGAATCTTATCAGGATGACCATCCACAGATGGAGAAGGGAGAATATAATGTTTGGGTATTCTTCAACAATCTTTTCTTCCGCAAAACATCATTCACAATAAAGTAGCTATGGTGTTCAGGCATTCAAAGAGGAGGAGCAAACCAATGGCCAAGAAAAACAATACAATAAATCACACGGAATTGCTACTGCGTTTTATGGGAGAAACGTGACCCGCAATCGATTCAGGCTTTACAATATCTAGCAGGGTAATTATAATCTTTTCAGAGCTCCATTGATTAAGACACTAATAGCATCCCTCGCTTCCTATAACTGATACCTTCAATCATCTTGTGCTTCGCAATTATACTCTCTGAAGAAACGTAGCAAGACAACCAAGCCACCAACTTCACCTGTTCCAGAGAAACACAAAGTATTCAATACATCAGGAGGATAATGATATGCAAAAGAAATGTCTGTACTCTTTCATTGCGATGCTTCTTGTGCTGAGTACCGCTTGCTTTTCCTCGGCGATAGCAGAGGAAAAATTGGAAATTGTACAAGCCAGGCAGAATGGTAACCAAATTATTCTGTATTCGTTGATTACGGATATGGATAGCGGTAATGTTTTTACCGACAGTATTAAGCCCAGCCAAGTTCAAGCTGTTGGAGGTTCCTATGGAGATTCACAAGTTGTTTCCGTTCAGTCGTTTTCCGATTCCGGAGAGGGCGTTGCTTATGTGATTGTGCTCGACCTCAACACATACGCTCTTAACGCGAACCGGTTAACGGACTTACAAAGCGAGCTAAAAACCTTTCTCAACATGCTACGTGACGCGGATCGTGTTTTACTGCTTGTTTCTGGTAAAAGCGGCGTATCCACTTTGACCAATGGGTTTGAGAAAGATCGGCTTGCGATCAACAATGCAATCGAGAACATATCCGGAAATGAAAAGACGCGGGACCCCGCGTTGTTCCAATCGGTAAGTCGTGCGCTAGACGCGTTTTCCTCCACCGGTTCGGATTTTCCCACACGTAAGGCCGTTCTTGTGCTGACTTTCGGCCAAGATGACGAAAGCATGGCGCCGGACGTGCTTGCAAATAAAGCTGCCCAAAGCGGCATGCCGGTCTATTTCATTACCCTGAAAGGAAAGAACGCTGACAACAGCGTACGGACGATAGATACTGCCGATTTAGACCGTATCGCTCGAGCTTCCCATGGTCGGGTGATCGACGGCACCAATGATATTGGATCAGCGATTAAAACTTTCAACAGCTACATTATGGGAACGAAAGTGATTACAGCGGTGCCCTCCAAGGATGCCTGGAACGCGCTTGCTGCCGACTGGAGTGTCAGTGTTAAGCTGAGTAATTATACTGTAACCAACAGTGCGGATGGCAAGTATTCTTTGCTGCTCACACCGACGGCTACCCCTACTCCTAGCCCAACGCCAACGCCTACACCCTCGCCCACGGCGACGCCCAGCCCCACGCCAACGCCTAGCCCTACACCTACCAAAACCCCTTTGGTCACCGCTACCCCCGAAAGGCAATATACCGTCTCCATCGTTTGGGAAGACGAGGATAATTCCGAAGGGACGAGGCCGGATTCTATTATCGCTTCGCTTATCAAGGACGGTTCGAATACGGGTAAAATGCTTGCGCTGAATGACGCTAACGACTGGATGGCTGTTTGGGAGAACCTGCCTGATGACAATTCTGTTTACGAAGTTACGCTGGCCGCAACCGCACGCTATACAGTTTCCGAAACGTCTCCTGTCCAGGATCAAACCGTGTTTACCTTAAGCCAAGTTCCAGCTAGTATCGTTGAAAAGCTACTGACCCCTCCATTGCTTTACGCAGGAATCGGTGTTATCGCCTTAATTCTCGGTCTGATCATTTTCCTGATCGTAAAACATAAAAAACGTTCTTCCATCACGGTCGACGATTTCGATACGTCTGAGGATGGACCTGATAACATCCATTCCGCCGTCTCCCTGGGCGGAAGTGGCGAAGAAACGATCGGGCTTTTCGACGGTGATCCGGAAGCGACGATCCCAATGGGCGCGAACCAGTACCGCGTCAATGCGACAATTATCTATCGCGGAGAAACAAAACAGCAAACGCTGACACTCGCCAGGGAGCTGGTCATCGGGCGTGCCCCGGATTGCGGGCTTGTATTGGAAGATCCCCACATTTCCAGAAAGCACTGCAAGCTCATGTTGAAACCGAACGGCCTGTATGTGGCGGATATGGGAAGCCGCAGCGGAACGATGCTGAACAACCAACCGGTCGTTTCAGAAATATCCATCAAAACGGGCGATACCCTTTCGCTGGGGGCCACCCAGGTGAGGCTGTCCATTCAGGGCTGACCCTAGAAAGGCGGAGAAACGCTATGTTCCAGCGAAAAATGTCGTTGGTGGTGCTGGTTGTTTTGCTGTGCGCCCTGCTCCTGGCCCAAACCGTTTCTTCGCGGGCGGCGCTGGCCCAGCATGAAACCCTTCTTTCCACAGCGGTAGGAACGAAAATCAGCGACAATTCCGGAGCAACGCCCGTTCCCACAGCAACGCCTACCCCTACCCTTGAAGTGACGCCCACGGCGGACCTTCAGATGAGCCTTTCGCAATATCCGGCGCTGGTCGATCCCGCGCCATCGTCCACACCAACGCCCGCGCCAACGCCCACGTTCTCGCCAACGCCAACGCCGACGCCCTCACCGACACCCACGCCCACATTGACGCCCACGCCCACGCCCACACCCGAGCCGGCGATGATAACGCTTACGCTGCCCACCCCGCCGGTCGGTGGCGGGGTACAGACCTATGCCGCTGCTTTATCCGTTGGGCTAAGTATTGAGGGCAAAGCTGAAAAAGGCGCTTCCCTCCTTCTCACGGTCACGTCCGTATCAAAGGACATTATTTCCCATTCGCTGATCTGCGACGGCGAGGGTGTTTTCAGCGACCGGATCACCCCGGAAGAATGCGCCAGACTGGAGAATATCGGCGAGGTGGTTTTAAAAGTTACCTATGCCGATTTCCCGGATTCGTACGCGGCGACTTATCCTTTCATTTATCAAACAGCGCGCGCAAACGACGCGCAGCTGGTCGGGGCAGTAAGCTATAGCCACCGCGACGACGAGCTTACAATTCGTGGTACCATATCGGTTCCTTTTATCAAACTCTCACTACAATGCGACACAATCACAGCCCCAAATCCGACAATCTCCGGTAAAGACGGCTCTTTCTCCTTTACCCTGGCTAATGCCGTTAAGAACGGCCAGCCTATAGAAAACGTTTTTTACCTGATCTTCTCGGATGACACGCTTCGCCCAGAAAAACTGACGGTGACCAGTATAACGCAGGAAGCGCTGATACCATTTACAAGTTCCTATTCCAACCGAACGGTAACATCCGCTTCACTGGCATTATTGGGGGTGTGCGCGTTGCTTCTGACTGCGGAAGCCTTGCTTGGCAAAGTCGGAAAAAAGCAGAACCGCAAAACCTGCTCTTCCGTTTCCGATTCATCCATCGAAGCCGCCGCCTGCAACGACAAGGGACGGGTCCGCGGCAACAACGAAGATAATTTCTACCTGAACGGCCGCTGGATGGCCTTGGAGGCCATGGACGACGGAGGCACGTTTACTGCCGAAAACATGGCCAGGACCCAGCTGTATGCGGTTTGCGACGGCATGGGGGGCGAGTCGGCAGGCGAAAAAGCAAGCTGTCAGGCAGTAACGGAATTGTACGAGCTGATGCAGAAATATCCCAATGGGATATCGGACACGGCCTTAACGCAAGGACTAAATATTATATCCGCAAACATCCATAAAAGCGCCAGCGGGCAAGGCCTGCGCTCCGGAACGACCTTTGCGGGCTGCCTGTGGCAAAACGGAAAAATGAGGATCGCGCATGTTGGGGACAGCCGTATCTACCGTTTACGCGGTGGTATGCTCAAGCAAATGACCGTTGACCACAGCGAAGTACAGCGGTTGCTAGCGATGGGGGTCATTACGCCGTCGCAGGCCCAAACCCATCCGAAACGTCACGTGATCACGCAGTATCTTGGCATGCCGGGTACCGAAATCCGAATTGATCCCAATCTGACGGCCGTAGATATCCGCTGTGGCGACCGGTTCGTGCTATGCAGCGACGGCTTGAGCGATATGGTGGAGGAGGCTCAGCTCAAGCGGGTCCTCCGGGGAGCGAACTGTGCGAAGGACGCTGCAACGGAACTTGTGAAGTGCGCCATTCAGAACGGCGGGAAGGACAACGTTACCGTAGTATGTTTGTTCGTTAAGGGCACCGATCAGAGCGTAAGGCGAAAGGCTGTTGAGAAAATGCTATTTGGCTTCTCCGCCGCTGCGGGCGCCGGCGGCTTGATGTTTCTTGTAGAACTGTTCTACCGTATCCATTGACCGGCAAGGGCCGGGACTCTCACACGTCGTCAGGTTTGCGTTTCAACGTCGATATAGAGGAGGTATCCGTAGTTGTATTGCATCTGGCTATATTGGGAAGATCGCTATCGCGATATTTTACTTCCGGAACAAACGGGATTCCATACCTCGCTCCTGCTCTCCAGCGGCGATACCGGATGGCAAAAAGATGTCCGGCTCTCCATACGCTGCTTGGACGGCGATTGGTTCCTGACGATGCCCGAAGGTTTTCAGTGCGAAAGAGAATCGCCCGGCGAACTATGCCTGGGCGGGCATCTGATATTGAAGAATAAAGAACTGACCATCGCTGTATTTTCCACCCGTATAGAAAAAAACGAGCTAGAAAAATATGTCCTTCCCCCGGAACGGACCATTTTGTTCGGCCGAAACCCCAACTGCACGCTCAGAATGGATTCACCTCTCGTTACGGCCACGCACGGAGCGCTTACGTATAAAACGGGCGGGTGGTTCTACAGCGATACCAGCCGGAACGGAACGTTTTTGAACCACAGGAAGGTCAACAACGGGGAATACAGGCTCAAGGTCTGCGACGAGCTGTTTTTTGCCCCGGGTTTGAAGTTCGTTTTTCTGGGGGATCATATCGCGCTGAACCATCCCGCCCAGTTGGCAACCGTCGGGCTTCCCCCGTGGGTGCCGAGTGCGCCGGAACCACTTCCCGAGGAGCAGCCCTCCGTGTCGGCTATCACAGAGATCCATCGTGCGCCGCGAATGCTGTTGCGGCCTGACGATGAGGCGATTGAGATCGAGCCTCCTATCTCCAAAGCCCCCGAACGCGAACAGTCCCTGTTCATGACCATCGGTCCGTCGCTTACCATGGTGCTGCCCATGATGATGGGCGCGATGATGACCAGCATGATCAGCAGCGGCAGCAATTTCATGCTGGCCGGGCTTACGATGATCGGTACTTCTTCCATACTTGCCGTTATTTGGGGGACTGCAAGTTTCAAACGGCAAAAAAAGTTGGAGAAACAAACGGAAATCAAGCGAAAAAAAATATATGTATCCTACATCAAAGAGGCGGAGCGTCATCTTCGCCAGCTTTATCAAAAGGAATACAACCGGCTGCTTAACCAGAATCCTTCCTTTCAGGAATGCATCGACCTGTTAGGCAAAGAAAGACTGCGGTTTTGGGAAAGGCAACCCGGTCACGACGATTTTCTTTGTGTGCGGCTCGGTCTGGGGGAAGCGCCCCTTCCCAACGAGATCCATATATCGAAAGAGCAGCTTTCTTTGATAGACGACAGCCTTCGTTCGGAACCGGAGCGTTTGGTTCAAACCTATTCCGTCATTAAAAACGCGCCCCTAAGCGTGAACCTGCGCTCGGAAAAAGTGGTCGGTATCTTGGGCAACGCCAGTGCGCAGGCGATTATCATTTCGATGATGATCCAAATCTCGGTGTTGCAAAGCTATCATGATGTGAAAATCGCCATCATTTCGGATGAGCAGAATACCAACCAGTGGTCCTGGGCGCGGTGGCTTCCCCATGTGTTCCCCACGGAGGACCGAAATTTACGGATGGTGGCAAGCCAACCCGCGGCGGTACGGGAAGTTCTGATGCACCTTAACGAGATCCTTCAGATGCGGCTTACCCACGGCGAGGAAACGCCCTCGGACGAAGACGACCCGAAAAGCCAGCCGACCCCTCATTACGTCGTCTTTTGCCTGGCTCCTGCCATGCTGGAAACCGAAGCCGTATTCAATCGCCTGGCGCTCGGCGCACCCGGCTTTACTTTGGTCGTAGCTGCGCCGCATATGGAAGAACTACCGAAAGAATGCAGGCTCGTGTTGAGCGCCGGCCAGGAACACAGCGGTATTTACAGCTCTGTTGGCGATGTGACGCCGCTGGACTACGATCGCCTGAACCCTGCGGATGCATTCAGCTTTGTGCGCAGGCTTGCCCCCATGCGCGTGCGCGACAGTGTAATGGGCGCTGCGATTCCTTCCGTCGTTTCCTTCCTTGAGCTTTACGGCGTACGTGACGTGAAGCATCTCGACGTGTGGCGGTCATGGAACGAACGTCACGCCTTTGAAGGCCTCGAATCCATCATAGGGTTAAGGGCGGGCGCCCAACCTTTTATTCTGGATATCAGCGACAAAAAGCACGGCCCCCACGGATTGGTCGCAGGCACAACCGGATCGGGCAAATCCGTGATGCTGCAAACGTATATACTCTCGCTTGCAACGCGCTATCATCCGCGCGATGTGCAGTTTATCCTGATCGACTATAAAGGCGGCGGCATGAGCGACGCTTTCCAAGGACTTCCCCATGTGGCCGGCACGATCGACAACCTCCAGGGAATCCGGATGATCCGCCGCGCGCTTGCGTCGGTGCAGGGAGAGATCCGCAGGCGAGAGGCTATATTCAAGACTGCCGGCGTAAGCAACGTGGATGATTATATGCGCCAATACCAAACGGATCCCCAGTTGGAGCCACTTTCCCATCTGATTATCATTATCGACGAATTTGCAGAACTCAAGAAAGAGCAGCCCGATTTCATGCGGGAGTTGATCAGCGCCAGCCGCGTTGGCAGAAGCGTGGGCATCCACCTGATCCTCGCCACACAAAAGCCCGGCAACTCGGTGGACGACGAGATATGGTCCAACGCCCGATTCCGCATCTGCCTGCGCGTGCAGAACCGCTCCGACAGTCTGGACATGCTCAAACGCCCCGACGCAAGCTACATCAAGGGCATGGGGCGCTGCTTCGTTCAGATCGGGAACGACGAGATTTTTGAAGAGGTACAAACCAGTTGGAGCGGCGCCGCTTACGAACCCACCAGATCGACATCCCTGGAAAAACCGCGCCTTCTCAATGAAGTCGGGCAACCTGTATACGTCAAGCTTGACAAGGACGACACATTAAGCAAAGTCACGCAGATGGCCGCCGTACTGGAAAATATCAGAGAAACGGCTGCGGAGCATCAGGTTCCGCCTTCCCGTCGACTCTGGCTCGACGAATTGCCGCCCCAACTGGATCTGCTGAAGATCGAGCCCGTATCAACCACTCACTGGACGGCAAACGGATGGCCGCAACTGCCTTCCGATACGATCGTTGCTCCGGTTGGGCTGGCAGACGATCTGCAGAACCAACGGCGTGTCCCGGTGACGCTGGACTTCACACGGGACAAAAATCATCTGGTGGTCGGCTTGGCTGCTGCAGGGAAAACAACGTTTCTTCAAACGCTGACGCTGTCCCTTGCGCTGAGGTATACACCGGAGCAGGTACAGAGCTACGCGCTGTCTATGACCAGCAAAACATTGGGTGCTATGAAGAACCTTCCCCACATGGGAGATATCGTTTACGGGGACGATCCGGACGATGTTTTACGCCTCATCCATATGTTGACGAAAGAAAGCGAACGCCGACGCGGGCTATTTGCCGAAGCGGCCACCGACAATTACACGGCGTTCATTCGTTCCTGCGATACACGTAAGCAATTTGAACGAGTGCCGGCTATCGTTGTGCTGATTGACGGCATCGCGCAGCTGCTGGAAACCATATCGGAGGACGAGCCGAAACAGCTCCTGTTTACCCTGCTGAAAGAAGGAAGCAGCAGAGGCCTGTTCTTCGTCGTTACAGCGCTGTCGACCAGCGAGCTTCCCTCCCGGATGCTCAGCAATTTCCACGGCGTAGCGCTGCGGCTTCACGACCGGAGCGACTATCAGGATGTCGTCGGTAAGCGCATGCCCGGTGACATGAGCGATATCCTTTCATATGCCGGCCGCGGCGTGGTCGCTTTGGAAGACGATGTGTTTGAAATGCAGACGGCGGTCTGCTTTCCACAAGCAGTGGATGCGGAGAGAGCGGAAGGCATCGGGCTGCTTGCGGACCAAATGAGGGCTTCCTGGAAGGGAAAGCTTCCCAAGCCTCTTCCGCGCATCGCGGAGGACACCACCTGGAACCTCCTTCAAAGCCAGGCGGAGGAAGGAGGCTATGATAATCAGACGACGCTGGCCATCGGCTACAGACATATCGACGCGGAACCGGTGTGCGCTGACCTTTACAAGCAGTATGCTTGGCTGATCATTGGCCCGCACGGCTCCGGAAAAACCAGCTTCCTGAAAGCCGTTGCGGTGGCCTTTGCCCGAAAAAACGCCGAGATAAACGTGTTTACGGCCGAGAATCATCGAAACGATTTCTCTGCTGCAAATGTCAGATTCCATCCGCTGGCTGAACAAGAATCCTATCTGAAAGAGCTGGACCAGTTGATTCTGGATCGGAACAACCGAAGGAAAACAATCGTGTTGCAAGGGGAGAAAGCCTTGCGGGAACTACACCATACGTTTACCCCCTATGTGCTGATAATAGATGGGCTACAGGACGCCCCGGTCAACGCGCCGCTTCGCCACCGCTTGACGGAGTGTGCCTCCATGGCGGAAGGCTACGGCCTTTACCTTTTTGCCACGCTGAACCCCGGCGACCTGTCGCTGCTCAGGCGTGACCCCCTGACCACGACGCTCGGATCCAGACAAAACGGGATCGCCCTGTGCAAGCTTGCCGACTGCGATCTGTGGGAACTGCAGATCCCGTTTACCACGAAGAACCGCATAGTGCGCCAGGGCGACGCTTACTGGGTGAACCGGAGCAGCGCTGAAAGGCTGGTTCTGCCCGCGGGCCTGTAAGCCGGGCTGAAGAAAGGAAAAGTGGTATGGAAAAGATCATCGTGGAAGTCATCGTGCCTGCGTTGGGGCGCTCCTTCGATTTTGAGTTTCCCGCGCAGAGTACCGGCCGGGAAGCGGCCGACCGTTCGGCGGAATTGCTGTGCAAGCTGAACCCCAGCTTAAGCTTCCTGCAGCCGGAGTTGTACGATGCCGGCAACGGCTTCCCCCTGACCGGCCAACCATCTCTTGCGGCTGCCGGGATAAGGGACGGGAGCCAACTCATGCTGATTTAGAGAGGAGAAAAAACCGAATGAAGGATGCAATGCGATTTGCTCCGTAAAACCTGCTATTCGTCGAATATCGCACCGCAGAAAAGATGGATGGATTACAATAAACCCGGAAAGCGAAAAACGCGAACGACGCGGATACGCGCCACGCGCCGGACGCTGTGGAACACAAAAGCCTATACCTTAAACCGGTAAAAACGAGAAGGAGGTACCATCCCATGGCAAAATTCACAGTCACCCCGGGGGAACTTCGCGCGGCGGCAAAAAAGCTTGAAACCGAAGCGTCCAATTACGAAAACGCCAGCAAGGCCGCAAAATCCGCAGCTGACGCGCTCGCCGCGGGCTGGGTCGGAGACGCCCAGAAGGCCTTCGTGAGCGAACAGGAAAAGGCGTACAACTGGTATGTTGAGATGACTACGCTGGCACGGCAGTACAGTGCCTTCCTCACGCGGGCCGCCTCCGAGTACGAAACGGCGGATTCGCAGGCCAGCGGGATCATCTCCGCAGGCTGACGGAACGATTGTAAGGCAGCACAGCAAAACTATCAATTGATTTGGAGGGAGAACAATGGCGGAGAACCTGATCGTTTCTACGGAGGAAATGCAAAGCACCCTCAATACATTCAACACCCAGAAAGGCGCGCAGACCAGCGCCTACGAAAGCATGAAGAGCACCATCGCGGGCCTTTCCGGGAGCTGGCTGGGCGAAGCGTCCCAGTCGTTTCAGAACCAGTTCCAGACCTACTATTCCAACATCTCGCAGAGCGAGGCAAAAATGGCCGACGCTGTGGATGAATTGGGCAAGTCCGCGGACCTGTTCGTGGGCACCGAGATCGAATCGCTTAAATCCGGCGCCAGCGCCATGGACGTTGGGCAAAGCCCCTTCGCCTGATTCGCAGGCGATGGCATGTTTCTTATGCTATACGCCGGGGAGTCGGAAAGCCCGGTTCCCCCGGCGTATAGCTTTTATAACAAACCCGAATGAACAGGTATGTATTAAAAGGAGGCTTGAAGGTGTCGGATTCTGCGCTTATTCAATTCAATCCGGACGAGTATACCAGAGTGGCCAGCGCGCTGAAAAGCGCGGCGTCCGCGTTGGAAAGCTGCGCCTCCAGCATACCCGGCGCGTCGTCCGGCCCGTCCGGCATCTCGGGCAGGCTATCCTCTTGCCGCACACAGCTGAGAGCGGCGGCCAGCAGCGCGTCACGGCTGGCAGGAAGCGCCATGAAGGCCGCGAATCTTTTAATCGAATGCGAAGAAGGGCTCGAGGGCATAGCACAGGCCGCGTGTTCGGATACGACAAGGAGCGCTATTTCAGAAGGAGTAGCTTTCGCTCTTGGTCTCTACAAAAAGACAGGCATCCTGGGTTCCACGATTGGTTCAATAGCAGCCTTTTCGATGAATCCAACCGCGGAGAACGCGGTAAAAGCACTAGAGAGAAGCATAAAAACATATGTCAAATGGGAAGAGAACGGCATCTCGTCCGACGAACTGTTCGGTTTGCAGAAATACCTGGCAAACCCTTCTCAAGCCAAGAACATAGTCCTTGCAACTTCCAGAAACCTGAACAAAAACCTGGTAAAAGAACTGGACCTTGGCAGTGTTGCGAACGGCATCGGGTTCGCCGCATCACTGGCCTTTTCTGGCATCGAAAACTACGAAGAATGCAAGAACAATGATATTTCGGTGGATCGCGCCGTCGTAGAAACTGTTGCGGAAGGCGTTACATCCTTCGCGATAACTGGCGTCGTTACCGCGGCGATCGCTATGGCGGTCGGCGGGCCTGCAATCGCAGTTGGCGTTACTTCGTACGCAACCATCTTCGCGGCCAACGCCTTATATAAAGGCGTTACCGGCAACGAAACCGGTGCCGTTGAGGATTTTGGGCATTTTATTGGAGATGGATACGATACTGCCAAGGTGGTAGTTTCAACATGCTCGAATCTGATCGCTTCATGGGCAAGCTCGGTAGTTTGTGAGTAAATGGAACAGGCACAAGATAAAACCCTGCGCCCATAAGGGAGTTATGCAATTATGAAGAATGTAGAACAGATTTTTAGCCTGCTGCCCATCGGGAGCGTTGTGCTTCTTCACGACGCGGTGAAGCCGTTGATGATCTATGGCGTATGCCAGACGAACAAAGAAACACAGCAGGAGTACGACTACATCGGCGTGCTCTTTCCAGAAGGAAACGTCGGTTCGGAAGTGCAGTTTCTGTTCGATCAATCCGATATCAATCGAATCCTTTTTACTGGTTATAATCCGCCGGAGCGCACGACGTTCCTGGCTTTGCTAAAAACTTTCTACGAAAAGAAAAATGAAACGGATTGATACGGAACATGGCAGCGGAACGATCCGGTTCTTTGAAAGCCTACTGTTGAGCCGGGCGATCGAGTTTTGCGCACGACAGCGGTAAAATCAAAAAAGGAGGACATAACCGTGTCGGACTCCGCAAACATTAAATTTTGTGAAGATGAATATACCAGGGTAGCCAGTGCCTTGAAAAGCGCGGCATCCGCCTTGGAAAGTTGTGCCTTCAGCGTGCCCGGCGCGCCGTCCGGCCCGGCCGGCATCGGCAGCCGCCTTGCTTCCTGCCGATCACAGCTGCGAGAGACGGCCGATCGGGCTTCGTGGATGGCTCGGAATACCTTGAAAGCGGCATGCATCTTATCCGAGTCAGAAAGCCACTTGACCAAGGAAAACGATAATGCAGATGGCTCCGCTTCCGAAGTCTCCTCCATCTCGCAGGGAACGGGGACGCAGACCGTCGGGAACACAAAATACTCGGATATTAAGATATTAACGAGCACAGGATTGATCGCAGATACGTTTGGGGGCGTAGCTGCCAAGTACACCGCTAAGAATATGATCCTAGTTTCCGGCACCAACAAACTAGATTACTCTACCGGCGAGCAATGCTCAGCGTTTGTGAACCGGTTTTACAATAGCAGTACGGGCGTGCTTAGGGTGGCCGAAGGCATTGTGATAACGGGTGTCAGTAACCTGTATCCCAACGGATATGTCAGCAATGGCGTTACGTATAACGGGATTCCTAAGCTTTCATATACAGTAAACGGGGCGTCTGCTTCCGCCAACATGGAACGGGTTGACACGTCGGTTTCGACCCCACAGGAGGGCGACATCCTTTCGCAGATCAAGAACGGAGTTGACGGAGAGCACTGGGCAATTGTAAAGGCGGTCGAAGGGGACAACGTGATCGTGATCGAGGAGAACGCGATGTGGTACAATCAGGGCACATCCGAGGTGGACGTCCCGGTAGAACAGCGATATTCCATCAAGGACAATTACTTTTATCGTATACCGTCCAGCTTGCTGGCAGGGTCATGATGCGGTTTCCCGTGATATGTTCTGGATACGAGAACCAGGAATGTATTAAATAATCATCCAACCAAATTGGAAGGCGGGAGGAAGAGACCATGAATTACAACAGCAGCGAAGTCAGGCAGGCTGCCAGAAAGGCTCAATCGGTTGCTAGCGATGTTGCTAGTGTTTGGAACGGATGTTTGAAGTGTGTTGCTTCAGGTGTGACCGATGGCTTGAGTGGAAAAGCACCGGTTGCCCTGAAGAACGCCATCAACAGCCTAGGCAGCGATATTACGAAAGTGGCTGTCCAGCTGGATAACATTGCTTCCGATCTTTACGCCTATGCAAAATATCTGGACTGGCTCGACGAGCAGGCGAAAAAAGAGATCGACCGCCAATGAACCACAGCTAGATATTTTCTGGCCGGGGTGAGCTGTACCCCCATAGCCGCAGCCCTTTACGTTGTGTTTATTAATAATTTATTTTGATCATATTGATTTCGTCGCGGATTGTAAGAAGGAGGCAATTCCCATGTCTGATTTTCCCGAAAGGCTCACCGCTTTGCAACCCTTCTGGGGTTCTTGGGTGCTGGATAGCTTTATTGGCGAGGGTAGTTACGGCAAGGTATACCGTATCCGCCGGGAAGAGATGGGAAAGGTTTCTTATGCTGCCCTTAAATGGATCACATTGCCCAAAAGCCAGTCGGAACTCAGTGATTATCGTACCGAGGGGTTAATAGACGACGATGTGAAGCGGCTCTATCGCGAGAACATCAATCGCCTGCGCGCGGAGATCGACCTGATGAGCCGGTTGAAGGGAAATAGCCATGTGGTTAATTATGAAGACCACATGATCTTGGAGAGGGAAAACGAGATCGGTTGGGATATTCTAATCCGTATGGAGATGCTCACCCCGCTTTCCGAATGCCTGAAGAAAGGCATGACCGTCGGTGATGTCGTCAAGTTCGGGCTCGATTTGTGCGACGCGCTTATGCTGTGCGCCAAGGTGCACATTATACACAGGGATATTAAGCCTGACAACATTTTTATTTCGGAATTTGGTGAATACAAACTTGGTGATTTCGGTGTGGCGCGCAGTTTGGAAGAGACGGCTACGCATCTGTCCAAACAAGGGACGCCGGTGTACATGGCGCCGGAAGTGTACCTAGGAAAAGGCAAATATGATTCCACCGTGGACATCTATTCACTTGGCCTGGTCATGCACCGGTTGCTGAACCGACAGCGGCTTCCGTTTTTACCGATGAACGATGTAGTACCGACTCATGCGGAGCGAAATAGCGCCTTGGAAACGCGCTTGTGCGGAACACCTATCCCACAACCAGTGGACGGCGGGGTCATGCTGGCGAAAGTGATATGTAAAGCTTGTGCCTTCGATCCAAAGAAGCGTTTTCACACGGCCGAAGAAATGCGGGATGCATTGCAAAAGGCCGCCGAAAAAACCGATTTAAACAAACTGTTGACGATCAACCCTGTTGGCGCAGGTATGAGCAGCGGCAGAAGCTGTCTTAATCCGAATATGGGCGGCAGGCTAACTGATAAAAATGAAGCCAATAGCAAGCGCCAGGAACACAAGCGCGTGATTTGGCCCTGGATCGTTCTTGCTGTTGTTGCTTCCCTTGCAATCGGCAGCCTGGGCATGAAGCTATGGATGAATCAAACGAATCGGTCGATAACCGCGATCACGGATACCCCCGTACCGACGTCTACACCTGTGCCTACTGCCACACCTGTGCCTACGGCTACGCTCTCCCCGACGTCTACGTCTATTGTCACTTTTGTGGCGATAAATACGCCTACGAATACGCCCACAAACACGCCTATGAATACGTCCACGCCGACATATACGCCTACACCTACGCAAAAGCCTACACCCAGACCAGCACCAACTGATCAAAACGGATCAGGCAACCAAGATAATGGAATGATGGCGACCTACTCAAACGGTAGAATTGTGTATATTAATTTCTACGATAAGAATCATTTATATGTCTTCAATACTCAAACAGCAAATGATTCAATTCTGAGCAAAAACAATCCCTCTTATTGGGGCGTAGTAGGAATGGTCATAGATGATTGGGTGTATGTTATTGATGATAACAAAATTGTCAAGGTCAATCTGAATACAAAAAAGCAGACTACTGTGTTGTCCTTGCAGAGTAATGTGTCAGTTGATCAAATGGTGCGTATAGGAAATAAGCTTTACTATATAGCAATTACACGCAGCTCAGGCAATGTCATTGATAGAGGCATATATTCTGTCGGTTTAGATGGAAAGAATCAACAACTGGTCAATAACGATGCCCCTATATCAATTGCGACAGATGAAAAATATCTGTTCTTTATCGACTATACTGCGTATTCGAATAACGTTTACAGGATTAATACAGATGGATCGGGAAAGAGAATTATTATTGGCTCAAGCGTCTTTACACTGAACCTTTCAGAGAGATACTTATACTGGGGCGATAATGGTAAAATCCTTCGTATAAAAAGCGATGGTTCAGAGCAAGGTATCGTTGGTTACGCTAACCCTGACAACATGAACGTCATTGGCGACTGGATTTATTACACAAATCAGAATGATGATGATCGGATATACAGGATGAGCACAGACGGATCTGTAAACGAAAAAATATGCGATGTTACAAAATCAACATATCTAAACATCGTTGGCGGATGGATCTACTTCTATCAATACTATAACCCGGAACCAGGCTATGTTGATTGGGCTGATATGTACCGAATGAGGCTGGACGGCTCTGAGCTTCAATTGGCAAAGCCAGAATAAAGGAGTGAAAATAAGTATGAACACTTACACGATTCTCCGTTTCATTGTGCATCCACCCTCGATTGTATCAACAATATAAGCATTTTCCAAAGGCCCGTCGCAACAAGGTTTGCGACGGGCTTTTCTTATATCTTTCTCTGCGCCTCTGGTTTTCTGGCTTTTTAAATGTACTGACACCGCGTTGACCACTTCTAGTTTACTTGAATATTTATATTAATATAAATATCAGCTTTTCTCTGGTATAATCCGGCCATTCGAAGGGTCATCAGCTTTTCTATGTGCTTCTTTGATGCTTATATTAACGATCAACGTCGATAGCATATCTACCAACGCACTAGCTTGTGCGGCATAATTATCCTGATGAAGCCTATAGGCTACAATGACGAATTCTAGCACATCTCCGAAGTGTTTGTATTATTGGCTCGAATTTTGGAATATACCCCTCGTCATTTCTTATCACACACGCCATTCTAGTCTTATTGTCAGAGTGCCCGAGGGAGTATAAGGAAAATTGGCCGCGTTCAATTCTGGATATTTAGTACCTGGTACATGATTCCATTAAGAAATGTCAGGAGAAATCTGTTTTTTCAATATTGGTACCGCCTACTCATTCCTTATATGAGCATTTTCGAGTAATAATGTCAGGAGCTACAGGTTAACGTATGACAAACCAAACTATAAGCTACGAAATTGGCATGGAGAATGGATGTTTGCATTCACATGAAGAGTAATGCCGAACGTATTGTTTCTAAACGAGAATGCACATTTACATATGTCACACAATACGAACGCGCGTTTGTGGCCGTGACAGGTATTCAACGTGCTTTCAGCAAGGAAGCAAAACAAGGAATGAGTAAACCATCTGCAAATTCTCTGATCGACTCGATATGCCAGTATAAAAGAAGGATTAAGTAAATGTAATGAACAATTATAGTAAAAACGTTGAACAGAATATTGAAAAACAGCTTGACATTTGCGAACTTATGTTATAATATACGCTCATAGAAGCGATATAAGTTAATGCAATAAACATAATAGATGCAGAAAATGAACAGAGGTGTGAATATGAAGTTGGGATTAAACAATGAAGCAATGCAAAAGGCCAACCGGAACCTGATACTGAGCATTCTTCTTGAAGGCGGGAATATATCACGCATTGAACTCGCTAAGAGAACTAATCTCCAGCGAGCTACCATCACAAATATCATTAACGAGTTTTTGGAGGCGGGAATTGTATGCGAAGAGGAATTTCAGCGCGAAAGCGGTCGCAGGATGAGCGCGCTTCGATTGAGGGTAGAACAAGCGATCATCCTTTCCGCACGCCTTACGCGAGAATTCTTCGATATTCGCGCTTTTCTCCTCGATGGGACAACCATACAGGAACGCCATATCGATATCACAAAGGATGACGACATTGAAAAAACAATGCGTACGGTCTTTGCAGCAATCGATCATCTGGTGCAGTTTCACGACAACAGAAGAATCATCGGTATGTGCGTCGGATTGCCGGGGCCCTATATCCGTAATGAGCATAACGTTGCTATTGTGACCGGCTTTGAGCAGCTGGGAAGAATAGACGTCCAGAAAATGCTGGAGCAGCGATATGATTTTCCGGTCTTTACGGAGCACGATGCAAAGCTGTCCGCCTTTGCAGAGTGGAAATCACTGGACGCTGAGACGCAAACGAAAGAGGATTGCCTGATCGCTATTCAATCCATCGGCATCGGCATCGGATCAGGCATGATCGTACGGGGGAGAATTTTCCATGGTGCTGTCGGCATTGCGGGGGAAATCGGGCACATGGGTATTAATTTCAACGGTTCCCAAAACGCTGGTGGCAACCGAGGCACCTTTGAAAAGTACGCTTCCACCGGCGCAACCCGGCAATACGTGCTGGAACGGATGTACGAGTTTCCAAATACAAAGCTGACGGAATCCTGCTCGTACGACGATATCCGACAGGCCTACCTGGAAGAAGATCCGCTGGCGCTTGCGGCACTAGACAAACTGGCTTGGATGCTTGGGTATGGTTTGGTGAATCTGATCTTCGTTCTCAACCCTAACCGGATTATCCTGAGCGAATCCTATCCCGACTGCCCTCGTTTTCTCGGGAAAGTCCGGGAAGGGATGAGCGGGATGCTTTACCCGCAACTGACGGATTCTCTGCAGATCCTGTATTCGGGGATTAAAATGGATTCTACGATCCTGGGAGGTTATTATCTGGTGACGGAAAGCCTGTTAAAAAATAACCTGCTTCTCGAGCGGATCAAGGAAATCGAGAGGCTGGAGAAAGCGTAGCTTATATCGCGTGACCCAGAAAACGCTCGGAGGAAAGAGAGGCGAAAGGAGGCTTACGCATGAAGGGCGTTTTCAAAGATAGATATCACAGTGTCCTACAAAAAAAGGGAGGAAGAAACATGACACGGTTGACTAAAATTCTGAGCCTGGTATTAACGACTGTTCTGATGTTTGGTTGCGTTTCAATCGCATCCGCAACCGCCGAAGAACCCGTAACGCTAACGTTCTGGGGCTGGGAAGCCAGCGCGTTGGAAGCGCAGTCCATCCAGGCGGGGATTGCGGCTTTTGAAGCGGCAAACCCGAATATCCATGTGGACTACATGACGGTTCCGTCTTCGGAATATCATACGAAGTTGAAAACAGCCATGGCATCCAACAGCGCGCCGGACGTTTTCTACCTGGACGCCGCATATACCCGCGATTTCGCCAACAACGGCCTGCTTTATGACCTTACAGACGTCATCGGTGATTACGTGGATATGGACGACCTGATCAACTCCTCCAAGGAGAAGGTTTCGATCGCGGATGAAAACGGCAAGGATCACATCTACGGCATGGATATTTGCTGCGTCGGTCCCGTGATTTTCTACAACAAGGATTTATTCGATGCCGCCGGCGTCGAATACCTGCCCACTAAGGTCGAGGACCGTTGGACTTGGGACGAGTTCGTTGACAACATGAAGAAGCTTACCATCGTCCAGGACGGCAAAACCACCCAGTATGGCACCTGCAACTGGGAGGAGACCAGCAGCCTATACGTGATGGAGTACATGCTCCGCCTCAACGGCGCGAAATGGTTCAACGACGATTTTACGCAGGCGGTGGGCGTAACCTCTGAGGAGAGCAAACAGGTTTTTGAAATGATCAAAGCGCTGCGTACCGAGTACGGCGTAGCGCCTGATCCGACAGCTGCCGGCATGGAAACGGGCAACTCTCCTACGCAGATGTTCCTCTCTGGCAAGGTGGCTAGTATCGCTATTGGCAGCTATGCTCTTCAGGAGATTTCCCAGAGCGGCATCAACTACGGCGCAGGCCTTTTCCCGATGCTGAAGGAAGGAAACAACGACTTTATCGCCTCTGCTGACATGAAGGCCATCTGGAGCGGAACCAAGCACATCAATGAAGCGTTGCAACTGCTCACCTATATGAGTTCCACGGATTTCGGCGTGCCGATCTATAAGACCGGTTTGTGGATGCCCAGCCGCGTGTCTATGTACAACGAGGAGAACCTCTCCACATGGTTCGACCGGAGCATCTATCCCGACGGATGGGAGAACATGCTGGATATGTTTAAGAACTCCAACGGCAAGTGGTTTGATAAGATCTGGAACACCAAGCAGATCTTTGACGCTGTTGACGAGGAGAAAGAAGCTTATTTCTACATGAATCAGGATATCGATACGACCCTCGCCAATATCCAGGATCGCATTAACGAATACCTGGTCAAGTAAACCCGGAAAGCCCCGTTTCGCCGCGGAAGCCTCGCAGAAAAGCCGACTTCCGCGGCGAATATGCCGAGAATGGCGCATCCGCTATCTTCCATACGAGCAGGTGCCAGGCCCGCATAATGATAAACCCAAAGGGCGCTTATGATTCTTCAAGGAGCTTACAATGACGAAGATTCGGAATAAAGACTGGTATTGGGCCATCCTCTTTCTGCTCCCCAGCATAGTGGGTCTGGCAGTCTTCGTGGTTTATCCCTTGTTTTCTTCATTCTATATCAGCTTAACGGACTGGGGTCTCCTGGGGGATATGCACTTCATCGGATTTCGCAACTATGTTAAGGCATTTCATGATTCCACAACGCTTACGGTTTTCAAAAACACCATCGTTTTTACGCTGGTCACCGTGCCGATCCTGCTAATTCTGCCGCTTCTGCTCGCATTGGCGTTGAATCGTAAAATGCCGATGACCCGATTCTTTCGGGCCTCTTACTTTCTGCCAACCATCTCTTCGATGGTTGCGATGTCGTTGATATGGCAATGGATGTTCAACCGGGACTTCGGATTGGTGAATTACATTCTGAGCTTCTTTGGCATCAACGGACCAAACTGGCTTACAAGCCCCACCTATGCGCTGGTGGCGATCATGATCGTCAGCATTTGGAAAGGCATGGGTTATAATATGATGCTTTTTCTCGCGGGGTTACAAGGGATCCCGAGAGTATATTATGAGGCCGCGGATTTGGATGGCTGCACGGGCATCCGCAGGCTGATGAAAATCACCCTTCCACTTTTGCGGCCTACCACGCTTTTTATCACCGTTATGTCTATTATCAATTCGCTGCAGGTTTTCGACCAGGTCATGGTCATCACGGGCGGTGGACCCAGCCGCTGTTCCTCGGTGATGGTGCATTATATTTACCAATGCGCCTTCCAGTATTACGAGATGGGATACGGTTGCGCGCTTGGCTGGATTCTGGCTATTTTCATCTTCCTGCTGACTCTTGTCCAGTTTGCCGCGAATAGCGAAGAATATTCCATCGAGTAACGGTGTTCGAAAGGAGCGATTCCATGACGACGAATATCATCGTCAAGAAAAGAAAGTTGTTTTCCATCAGCAAACGACGGCTGAAGAAACAGGTAGGGCTTACCCTTTCGTTTCTCATTCTTCTGGTCGGCGCTGTGGCGATGCTGGTTCCGTTCTTGTGGATGCTGTCAACGTCGCTTAAGGATCTGTCAGACGTGTTTGTATACCCGCCGAAATTTTTCGGCAAGACCATCGTTTGGCAGAACTATGCAGATGTAACTAAGCGGTTGAATTTCTTTGGAATTTTCGGGAACACAGTACTGGTAACGATCGCTGTGCTGATCGGCCAACTGGTTACTTCTACGATGGCGGGCTTTGCGTTCGCTTACTTGAGATTCAGGGGGCGCGAAGGCATCTTCAAGGTGTACCTGCTAGCGATCATGATCCCGTTTCATGTGCTGCTGGTGCCTACGTTCGTTCTTCTCCGGGATATGCAGCTGCTCAACAGCCTGTGGGCGCTGATCCTTCCTTGCCTGATTTCGCCATTCGGCGCGTTCCTGATGCGGCAGGCATATCTTGGGATTCCACGCGCGCTGGGCGAAGCGGCGAAAATCGACGGCTGTTCACCGTGGAAGATCTACCGGGATATTTATGTGCCGCTTTCCGTACCAACGATGACAACGCTTGCGATCTTCACATTCGTAGGTACATGGAATGATTTTCTCCGACCGTTGATTTTTCTCAGCAGCAACAAACAGATGACCCTTACACTGGCAATCTACGCTATGCAAGGTAATTATTCCACAGACTGGGGCGTGCTGATGGCCACGGTCACGCTGAGCCTGTTGCCGGTGATCATCGTTTTCCTTTGCGTACAGGACCTCTTCGTGGAGGGCGTTGCCATCTCGGGCATGAAATCCTGACGGGATCGTAACAAGTGTTGGAATAGTGAACAGAGACGGGAGATATAGATCTTATGAAGAGCTTCGTGCAAGAGATCAACCAAGAAACGGAACGAATCATGAAAGCTGCGGCAGAGACTGCCGATCTCGATCCGATCAGGCCAGAGTACCATTTCCACTCGCCAGCCCAGTGGATGGACGACCCTAACGGCATCATTTACCATAAGGGATATTACCATATGATGTATTCACTGAACCCCGAATCGGCGGCAGCACGCGCCGGTATGGTTTACAAAACGGGTTCCACTAAGTGGGATCCGAGCGAACCAGACTGGACAGGTGGTATCACCGTATGGGGGCATGCTCGCAGCAAGGATTTGGTGCATTGGGAGCATCTTCCCGTCGCCCTGTTCCCGGACCGCAGCAGAGACGAATACTATATATGGTTCGGCTGTACGGCAATCAACGACGAAGGGATTCCGGTAGCGATTTATACCAGCATTGGCTATCGCCGCAACCCCACGGACTCGGCCCAGCAGTGGATCGCTTTCGGAGACGACGACCTGATTCGATGGGAGACTGCCGAAGAAGAGAACCCTATCATAACCGAGCGGGTGCACAACGGACAAAAAATATGGGAATGGCGGGACCCGTATTTATTCCGGCAAGACGAAAAAGCCTACCTGATCCTGGGCGGGAAGCAGGATGCTAAGAACGGGGGAAAGGCGGTCGTGTTGCTGTACGAGGCAAGCAACGCCCAGTTTACGCAGTGGGATTACCGGGGTATTTTATTTGAGCACCCCGACCCCGGCCTGAGAAGCATTGAGTGCCCGAACCTTGTGAAAATCGGGGAGCGTTGGGTGCTGCTGCTTTCCCCGCACGGCGCGGTGGAGTATTTTGTGGGCGATATCGATTTCGAGACGGCGCAGTTCACGTGGCATAATCGCGGCACCGTCGATTACAGCACGAATTTCTACGCAACCAACGTTTTGACCGACGCGAAAAGCCGCAGGCTGATGTGGGGCGCGGTGGAAGGGTTTCAGCAGTATAACCCGAAGGGCTGGAACGGGATTAACTCCCTTCCGCGCGAACTGGGTTTGGATGCGGAAATGAGGCTGACACAGCGGGTTCCGGAGGAGATCGAGACGATACGCGCCAGAAAGGCCGTCATCAGCGGCACCGGGGTGTTGATTGTCCCGAAGGCAACGCTGCAGATACGGTTAGGGGTGCCGACAGGCAAACATGCGCGGCTGACGCTTGCCGAAGACGGCGCACAGAAATATCAAGTGACCTGCGACGCAAAGATGGTGCAAGTCGGGCCATATACCTTATCGACAGATGATTCGCTGCAAGAACAGCTCCTGGAGCTTTACATCGACAAATCGGTTGTAGAACTGTTCGTAAACGACCGAGAAGCTGTAACCTTGACAATACCGCCGTGCACGAGGGAAGCGGAGATCAGGCTGGAATCTGAGGCGACGGTTTGTACGATCTGGACGCTGAAAACCGACGGGCTTTTTACGAGCCGCTGTTAATGCAAAGGTACAAACGGAGAGGTAAAACTGTCTCGGGTTATGCCGAAGCATGCTGCGAGGCTGGCTGTCATGTCATACATGGGTCATTTATGAGATGCCACAAAGGTGGAGAAAACAGAAAACGCGATGCGAGGGGGAGCGGATCACTGCCAGAAGCAGGCCGATCTACAATCAATATGAGCGATGATCCCGCAAGACCACATCAGGGGAGTAAGACATGGAGATACTGATCGGCATGGACTTTGGCAGCGATTCCGTCCGCGCAATCGCGGTGGACGCCGCGGATGGACGGACACTTGCTGAGAACGTGGGCGTATTTACACGATGGAAGCAAAAGGATTACTGTGACGCGAACCGACAGATCTTTAGGCAGCATCCATCTGATTATTTGGAGGCGATGACAAAGGCTGTACGGGGTGTGGCGGATCAGCTTTCCGAAGAACAAAGACAGGCCGTGAAGGCCATCGGTACGGATGCAACCGGATCGACCGTTTGCCCACTGGATCGAGAAGGAATCCCGCTTGCGCTACTACCGGAGTTTTCTAAAAACCCCAACGCGATGTTTTACCTGTGGAAGGATCATTCTGCCAGCGAGGAAGCCCGGGAGATTAATGCCACATTTGCGGCCTATCCGAAGTACGATTATCAGAAATATCAGGGTATCTACTCCGCAGAATGGTTTTGGGCAAAAATCCTGCACGGTTCCCGCGAGGATCCGGCTGTGGCATGCAGAGCCTATACGTGGGCGGAGCTTGCTGACTGGATTCCGGCGTTGCTGACGGGTAAAACAAAACCGGAGGAAATGTATCGCTGCGCGTGCGCGGCGGGCCATAAAGCGTTGTGGAATTCTCATTTCGGCGGCATGCCGGAAGCGGAATGTCTCCAACAACTCGATTCTGTTCTAAGGGCGGTGGCTGCAACTTATCCGGCAAAGCCGGGAATGGCTACCGACGTGGTGGGAAAGCTATTGCCGGTGTGGAGCCGTAAGTTCCATCTTCCGGAGAACGTGCTGGTAAGCGGTAGTTCGCTGGATGCGCACGCAGGAGCTGTCGGCGCGGGGATAAAACCGCGGACACTCATCAAGGTGATCGGGACGTCAACGGTTGATATGGCGGTCGCCAAGGAAAGCGATATTGACGGAAAGCCTATACAAGGGACGTGCGGGCTGGCGGAGAATTCAATCCTGCCCGGGTATATTGGAATAGAAGCAGGCCAGGCTGCGTTCGGGGATATCTTCGCATGGTTTCAAAATCTGTTATCCTGGCCGCTGGAAAACAATGCGGACATTCCGCAGCCAGTACAACAGAAGATCGTCGATGGCCTTCTGGACAAACTGGAAGAGACTCTCGGCAAGACGAAGGATACGCAGGATATGGTTATGCTTGATTGGTTCAACGGCCGGCGATATCCGAATAACGACGACAATATCCGCTCGGCGGCGATCGGTTTTTCACTGGGAAGCAATGCACCCGATTTATACCGTGCTTTGGTAAAAGGTGCTGTAATGGGTTCAAAGGCAATTTTCGACTCTCTTCAAGGCGCGGGCGTTGAAGTGGATCGGGTGATTGCGGTAGGCGGCATTGCACAGAAATCGGACTACATCATGCAGCTGCTGGCGGACGCGCTTAACAGAAACGTGCTGGTAGCAAAAACACACCAAACGTGCGCCCTCGGCGCAGCAATGTATGCCGCGGTTGCAGCCGGTTGCTATCCAGACCTGCTGAAAGCCCAGCGATATATGAACACAGGATACACGAGGGAATATCGACCCAACCAGGAGCGCTACAACGAACTGGAAGGCTTCTATCGGAAATATCTCAGGCTTGCCGGCATGACAAACCAATGGTACAGGGAAACCGGCAAACCCTCCTGATCCGCGGCGGACTCCGGTCCTGTTTTATTCCGTCCGCCTTCGGGTCGGTTTCCCCAGGATTCGGGAAGCCGTATCTCGATTGGAAGCGTAACATTATACTGATTGACACCGCGAAGCGGGTTTTACCGGAAACGCGGTACGCGATCGGGGCGACGACATAGCCGAGCCGTGCGCGAGGGGATCATCTCCGGCAGCCAGAGGTCCTGTGGTCGACCTGTTCAGATGCGCCTCCGCAAATCCAGATATTAACCAGCCGCGGTGTAAGGCCGACACGGCTCCCGGGCAAAAATGGATTTATTTGCAACGCTTTTTATGAAACGCCGAACCAATAAGGCGTGTTTGGGTAGGCAATGCCTGGTACGAGGGACGGCGAGGGGCTTTCGACGGGCGAACGGATCTGCTTCACGGCTTTCCTCTTTGCGGCTGGGGCGCCGTTATTACGGCCCGCAGCACGAAACGACAAGGCTACAGGGCCTTTAACTGTTCAAGCCGCCACGTGTTCAGATAAGTGGCGGTATTTTCGGCCATTTCCGCAAACAGACTTCTGCAATCCTTGAGCGTTAGGGTATGCAGCAGCGGGTCGTTGCAAAACGCGGCGAAAACCGGCAAAAGATCTCCGCTGTGGAAGGCCTCGACCACAGCCAGCTGGGCGCACACGCTGGTGGTTACCAGCGGCAACACCCCCAAAGGAATGTTACCGGCCATCAGCGGAGTAACGGCCCCCTCCGAAAACCGGACGTTGGTCTCGACGACCGCGCCGAGCGGCAGATTCGCGACCTGGCCGCGGTTGGGCATGTTCACGTTGGTTACCAGACGCTCAAAGCCCATCAGCGCGCAGATCTGGCGAACGCCCTCCTCGCCGCTTCGAAACAGAGCGAAGGGTTCGCTTCCATCCTTCAGGCGCCCTGCCCGCGCCAGACGCTCGCCATACTCCTGTTTACGAAAACGGACGGGCGTTAACGTAAAGCCCCATCGGGCCACGGTTCCCCGGTCTTTGAGATACCAGCAGCCGGGGCAGTATTCAGCCAGATGCCGGTCTCCGGCGGCTGCGATCGCCCCGTAGCGAAGGAACAGGTCCCGTTTCACCAGATCGGATGATTCCAGCGCCAGCGGTTTGTCCGCCCAGTTGACGTCTCCGACATCCGTTTCCACCTCACAATGCCGGCTTATATAGCGCCGGTAAAGGTCCATGACGTTGAACCGTCCGCACCGGGTACTTGTGATCCAGGTGAAATGATTAACCCCCAGGACGTTTACCTGAATGTCCTCGCGGGTGAACGCCGTTTCGCCGGTTTCCTCGCGCAACACCCGCAGCAGCAGCTTCTGTGTGCCGAATACCTCGTGGCAGCAGCCGTACGCCTTGATGCCGGGAAACGCGTCGTACAGCGCCCTCACACAGACGGCCATGGGGTTGGTGTAGTTGATCACCCAGGCTTCGGGGCAAAAGCGCCGAATGGCCCGGCCAAATTCGGCGAAAACGGGAACGGTGCGCATCGAGCGAAGGATGCCGCCCGGGCCGGTCGTATCGCCTACAGATTGATACACGCCGTATGCTTCAGGGGTATGTACGTCCGACTCCATCTCGTCCAGTGTGCCGGGCAGAATGGAGATCACTACGACGTCCGCGCCCTGCAGGGCGCCCTCCAGCGTCTCAACGGCCCGGTAATGCCAGGCGGATACGGCCTGCGGAAGCGCGGAGATTCGGTTGCCGATCACCGAGTTGGTTTCGGCGGCTTCCCGGTCGATGTCGTACAACCGCACCTCCCCGGAAAGCCGCTTTTCTTGCGCCAGATCGTTCATGAGGCTCCAGGCCCAGCCCCGGCTGCCGCCACCGATGTATGCGATGCATACGTCCTCGCAATGATCCAAAAACACCTTCATATAGGTTCTGCCTTTCCGGGATCAGCCTTTCAACCCCTGAAAGCTGATCCCTTCCACAAGATTTTTCTGAAAAGCAACGAATAGGATCAATATCGGAATCAGCGAAAGCACCGACATGGCGAAGGTCGCGCCGTAGTCGAAGGTGGTTTCGTCGCTGAACAATTTCAATGCGAAGGAAACGGGATACATGGAGGGTTTATTCAGGTACAAAAGCGCTCCCATATAATCGTCCCATGAACCGATGAAACTCAATACGCCTACGGTGGCCAGCGCGGGAACGATCATCGGCAGCATGATGTAAAAGAAGATGCCAAGCCATCCGCAGCCGTCTACCGTAGCCGACTCCTCCATTGCCGTTGGAATACTGCGCATAAACTGCATCACGAGAAAAATGAAGAAGGCGCTACCAAAATAGGCGGGAATGATTAAGGGCTTATAGGTGCTCACCCATCCGATGACTTTAAAGATCACGAAACTCGGGATCATCAGGATTTGCCCGGGCAGCATCATCGTCAGGATCATCAGCGTAAACCATAGCTTGCGTCCGGCGAACCGGATGCGCGCAAATCCGAAAGCGACGAAGGCAGAGGAAAGCACGGTGCCGATCGTGCTGGCGATGGCGATATAGAGGGAGTTTTGGAAAAACACCTCGAAGGACAGATGGGCGAATCCCTGCCAGCCCGTTTGGTAGTGCTCCAGTGTCCAGGTGCGTGGAAACAGCTCGTTTGCCGTCACCAGAATATCGCCGGCGGGTTTGAAGGAGGAAAAGAACATCCACAGCAGCGGATAGAGCATGACGAAACTGAAAAGCGTCATCAGCAGGACGTATGCCGCTGCGCGGAACCGTCGACGGTGGGAAAACGATCGTCTTATCATGGCCATCCTCTTTTACGATTCGTAATAGACCCAGCTGGAAGAAGAACGGAAGATCAACGCGGTTAGCAGCCCGATGATCAGCAGCATAAACCAGGCCATGGCGGAGCCGTAACCCATCTGACCGTTGATAAACGCCTTGTTGTACAAGTGCAACCCATACGTTAGCGTGCTGTTAAGCGGGCCGCCGTTCGTGATGAGATAGCTGGATGTGAAAGTCTGCATCGCGCCAATAAACTGGTTGACCAGATTAAAAAAGATCACCGAGGATAGCAACGGCAGCGTAATGCTCACAAAGCGGCGAAACGCACCCGCCCCGTCCACCACGGCGGCGTCCGTATACTGCTGCGGCATGCCTTTGAGTGCGGAGAGAAAAATCAGCATGGAGCTGCCGAACTGCCATACACTTTGCGCAATCAGCACGTACAGCGCGATGGAAGGATCGTACAACCATTTGACGGCCGTACCGACGCCCAGCAGCTTCAGCAGTTGGTTGAGCGCCCCGTCCACAGCAAAAAGCTGTTTCCACAGCAGGGCTACAGCCACCGTGCCGCCCATCAGAGAAGGAATGTACAGGGCGCTTCGGAAAAACGAAACCATGCGAACGTTCCGGGTCAGCGCCAGCGCGACCATGAGCGCCATAAACAGCTTCAACGGAACGAGAATCACCGAGTATTTGAACGTAATCCACAGCGATTGCCAGAACAGCTTGTCTTTCGTGAACATGGACACATAATTCTCAAAACCGATCCACTTACCCGGCGAAAGTACGTTATACTGCGTAAAGGACAGATAAAGCGAGCTTACGAAGGGAAGTAACTTCAGAAAAAGAAAGCCGATCACGAAAGGAAGGATAAAGAAATAGCCCCAGGCGTTATCACGAGCCGTTTTGCTTTTCAACGACATTTTTCATTGCTCCTGCCTTGTTGCTTCAAAGGAAGAGAGCGGCCGAGAATAACCTCCGCGGCCGCTCTCTTCGCCGAAGGCGAGTTATACTGGTTTAGCGGGCAAGGATCTCGTTGGCCTCGTCCATAAACGCCTGTGCGTGCGCAGTCAGATCGGTCACCAGATCATAGTTTACCTGTTCCGTATAACCGGCGAGCGTTTCGATCACTTCGTTGTGCACGGCAGGATAGGGCGGCGCAATCGGCGTGGAATGGCCGTCGCTCAGATAGTCGAGGTAGGCTGCGGCGCGCTGGTCGGCGCTGGAGAAGCCGGGGGTCAGGTAGGCGCGGACGGCGGAACTGATGGGCATACCGCGGTCGGTACCGACCACATCGTAAACGGAATCGGTATTGGTGAAGTAGCTTATGAATGCTACGGCCTGCTCCTTATTTTGGGAGGTGGACGTCACAGACCAGAACTGCGACGGCTTGATGAAGCTGCAGGGCTGCACGGCGTCGCTCAGATTGGGGTAGGTACATATGGCCAGCTCGATATCTCCCCCGGCTTCCGTTTCGGCGCCGGCCAACCCGTTGGAATTGGAAATAGATATCCAGTTCTGGCCCAGGCCGATGGATGCCCAATCCGTGGCGCCAGTCATCTCACCTACGGCAGGGCCATAGCCGCCTTCCTCCGCATCGACGATGACCTGCCACCAGTCCGCCAGCAGCTGAGGATCGTCAAACCCGAGTGCCGTATTATCCGCGTTGTACAGGCTCAGGCCCATGTTACGCAGCCGCATCTCAAAAACCTGCTCGTAGCTGTCAGTCAGGAATTGCGCCTTGACACCAGTTTGCTCATAGACGGTCTTGGCGATGTCGATCAACTCGTCCCAGGTCGGCTCCACGCTCAACGTAAGCCCCAGGCTGTCAAGCAGGGTTTTGTTGTACAGAAGGCAGGGTGCATTGATGCCGGAGCATACGGCGTAGAGCTGATCATCAACATATCCGCCGGCGATGGCGCTGTCGGGTACGTTGGTCAGGTCCAGCACGCCGGATTCGATGTAGCTGTCCAGCGGCTCCAGCAGGCCGTTTTGCGCGAAAGAGGTGAGCTTGCTGTAGTCCATGGCGATGACGTCCGGCAGCATGTCGGCAGCGGCCTGCGTCGCCAGCTTGGAGAAGTGATCGTCAAAACCGGCGAACTCAACTTCGGTGGTCAGGCCGGGGTTGAGCGCCGCAAACGCCTCGATTACCTCGGTGGTGCTGTCGTTGCGCGCCTGCCCGCCCCACCAGGCAAAACGCAGGGAGGTCTGTGCCTCGCCAAAGGCGCAGGTACACAGGGAAAGTACCAGGGTCAGAGCCAAAAGCCAGAGTAAAATACGTTTCATACAGGGTACCTCCTTTTTTGTTGATACCAACGTACCAGATTCCGGGGGCGACTGCGACCCCAATAACCGTCAAAAAAGGTCAAATGTTAGACATTTTATCCGTGGCGCTCACGCGGTAGTCCTTGGGCGTCATTCCCGTGTACTTTTTGAACACGTGCGAGAAATACTTGGGGTTGTGCCCCAGGCCCACCTGGTCGGCCACCTCATAAATCCGGCTTTCCTCCACCGAGGCGATGATGCGCATCGCGTGCTCCATGCGCACCTCCAGCAGGTATTCGCAGAAGCGCTTTCCGGTCTGCTGCAAAAACAGCTTGCCCAGATAGTCCGGGTTCATGTGCACCACGTTTTCCGCCAGGCTTTGCAGCGTTAGCCCCGAGGACTGGTAATGCCGGTGGATGTAAGCTTCCATTTGTTCCACGCAGGAACCCGTATGGTCGCACGCGGCGCGCCGCCGCAGGTACCGGGCGGCGTGGTCCCATATGGGGACGGACGGATCGAAAGCTTTTTCCACGAACAACAGCTTTTCTTCCGCGCTGGCCGCCCCGTTGTCGCCGGATACGAGGCGTACCAGCGCGTCCGAGAGCAGGCCGGGGGTATCGTATTTCTGCTCGGCCTGCCGGATGAGGCCGCTGTCCAGCTGCTCGCCATACTGGCAGGACAGGGTGGCCAGTTCCTGTGCGAGCTCCTTGGCCAGGCGGCAGCGGCCGTCCGCATCCTGCACGTCCTCACGGCGCTGCCTATCGATCTCCCGGCAGCTGGCGCGCAGGGCCCGGAGCAGCTCCACATCGGAAAAGGGCTTGAGCAGATAATGCTTCACGCCCAAGCTCATCGCCCTGCGCGCGAAGGCGAACTCCTCAAACCCGGACAGCACGATGCAGCACAGCGGCGCATACAGCTCCTGGGCCCGCTCAATCAGCTGCAGGCCGTCCATTACAGGCATCTTGACGTCCGTAAGCAGGATATCCGGCCGCTCGTCCGTCATGCAGTCCAGGGCGCTGAGCGCATCCCCGCAGCTGCCCACGAGGGTGATATTTTCCTGCTGCCAGACCATGGAGGAGGCCACAGCCTCGCGTACGAAATCCTCATCGTCGACAATCAGCAGCTTATACATGGCTGTTCGCTCCTCTCCAGCGGAATCGTGACGATCACACGCGTGCCGGGCGCGAGCGCCTCCAGCCGCAGCCCCCCGCAGCCCGGATAAACCAGCCGCAGGCGTTTGCTGATGTTGCTTAACCCAATGCCGATCCCATTGCCTGGGTTTTCCCCCTGGATGAGGCCGCTGGCGGTATCCGCGGACATCCCCGGCCCGTTGTCCTCCACGATCAGCTCGGCCGTGGACTCGCCGACAACGGTGTAAATGCGGATTTGGCAAGGCTCCAGCATCTCCTCCAAGCCGTGGATAATCGAGTTTTCCACAATGGGCTGCAGGGTCATGCAGGGAATACGAAGGGGCAGTACCCGCGGGTCGATCTGCCGCTCGACCTGCAGGCGGCTTGTGTAGCGCATGGATTGGATGGTCAGGTAATCGTCCACCATACGCAGATCCTCCTGTACGGTAATGAGGTCCTTGTATTTGAGGGAACGGCGGAGCATGCTACCGAGGGCTTCCGTAATGGTCGCGATTTCTTTTTGCTCCCGCGCGTGCGCCTGCCACTGAATCATGTTGAGAGTGTTGAACAGGAAATGCGGCTGCAGCTGTTGGCGCAGCTGGCGCATTTGGGAATCCTGAAGCAGCTTCTGCTTTTCCTTGGCTTCCTGCTCGTAGCGCTCGTGACTGGCCACCATGTGGTCGAAGTGGCGGTATAAAAGGCCGATCTCGTCTTTGCGCTTCCGGTCGGCCTGCTGCTCGTTGACGACGTAGCGCCCCTTGCCGAAAGCGTCGAAGTTTTCCAGCAGGCGGTTGATGGGCTTGAGCAGGTCGGACGTGCTCAGGGCGCAGCCGGCCATTGCCAGCAGCATGACCGCGCAGGAGATGAGTGAGGAAAGCAACACGGCAGTGCGAATATCCCGAAAGATATCTTCGTATTGGACGGCCATCACATATTGCCAGCCGCGACCGCCGAAGGTGTCGGATACGATCAGCCGGTTACCCGTCACGAACCAGCCTGTACGGCTGCTATCCTCAGCGGGCAAATCGGCCTGCGCGCCATAGATACAGGTGTCGCCGTCGTAGATGGACATGGAGATGGGCGTGTTCGTCTGCCGATAACCGGCGATGACCCCACCCACCAGCGAGGAAAAATTCACCTTCAGCGCGACCACGCCCAGCGTACGCAGGCTGAGGTCCGCGCTCTCCCGGATGGTACGGCAGCACACGACGCTTTCATTGCGAAGGACCCACGTCGGCTTCGCCCCGACGTCAGTTGCTGCCTGCTGAAACAGCACGCGGCTCTCCGGATCCCAGTACTGCGTGCCGGACTGAAAATAGGTGCCGTCGGTCATCAGCAGGATGTCGAGCACATCGGCGTTGGCGTAGACATAGCTGTTAACCAGGCTTTCCATGTTGCGGCTGGCGGCAATCCATTCGGCAGAGACCTCCTGGTTGCCGGACAGCACGGTCAGGTTATGCTGCACGGAGGGATCGGCAATGATGTTGTACGTCAGGTTTTCCACCAGAGAAAGCCGGCTTTCGATTTCTTCCGCGCAGCCGACGATGACCTGCACGGTTTTCTGGTACAGTGCATCGTCGTATTCGCCGTAGGGAATATGGGAGATAAACAGGTTCGCCGCCATCGTAATGAGAAAGGCAATCATGATGATTACGATCAGCTTTGTTCGTAGTTTCATTTATTTCGCCCCATCATTCTCTTTTTGCTTATCATACTTCGCCCGAAAAATAGCTGTCAATCGACGCCGGGCACCATACGGACGTTTATCCGCGCAAAGGCTGTTTATTGTCCCTTTCTATCGGATATTTGATCCTCAGGGGATCGCGCGAACGGTACTTTACCATAATTACCATAACTTTCCCCCAAAGTTTGAAAAAACATTCTCGGAGGGAAGAGGAGTCACCTTATCCGGTCGGTCGAGAATTCGGCTAAAAGGGTCAAGAGGGGGGATACCCTCGGTTCATCATTGCGAAGAAAAATGATCAAGGCGGAATTCACTGCAAGCAGACGGTTCGACACGCTTGAGCAGCTGAGATCGGAATTAGCGAACGACGTTCACTGGTTCAACCATATCCCGCTGCACAGCACCCTTGGGTACCGCTCTCCAGTCGAATTCAGGAAGCATGCACCTTATAGTTTTTGTTCGACTTACTGTTGACAACCCAAGGATTGAAAATAGTCCATCCTATCGTTTGATGAATAAGCAGACTCTAATAGATGCGATCGCAACAACAGGAAGGGGCGGCGACTTGGAACGACATGAATTTGAGCGCCGCGCAATGGCGCAGGCGGACCGGCTGCATCGCATTGCGCTGAGCATCCTAACGAACGAGGCGGATTGCGAGGACGCGACGCAGGAGGCGCTCGTGAGGGCCTGGATGAACCTGGGCAGCCTCAGGCAGCCGCAATACTTCGAAACGTGGCTGGTGCGCATCCTCATTAACGAGTGTAAAAAGATGCTGCGCAAACGGCGCGTCCGGCCGTGGGTGGAACTGAACGATACGCTGCCCGCGCCCGATCCGCCCGACAAGGCTCTTTGGGAGACGCTCAAGGGGATCGACGAACGGTACCGGCTGCCGCTGACGCTGCACCACGTGGAAGGGTATACGATTCAGGAAATCGCGGGGATGCTCCGCCTTACGCAGAGCACGGTCAAGTGGCGGATCCATCAGGGTAAACAGGCCCTGACGGCCAGACTGGGAGAGGAGGAAAAGCAATGAACGACTGGAACGAACTGCGAAACGCTTTTTCGCCTGCGCCCGAGCACTATGCAGCCCACATGCGGCTGACGATGGACCATATGGAGGCATTAACGGTGAAACGCAGGCATAGAATCACCCTGGGAATCGTGATCCTGGTGCTCGTGCTGACGATCGGCACGGCGCTGGCGTACACGTGGATATCCAACCAGTATTTCGAGGATGTGGCGCAGGTCCAGTTCGAACACGGTTATTACGACGACTGGACGCTGGATGAGAAACTGACGCTCCTGAAGTTGATGAAGCAATACAACGTGGGGATGGATAATACCGAAGCCGACGCGCTGCTTGCGGGCGGCATGAGCGACGGGGAACGGGAAGCGCGCGTGGACGCGCTGATCGTGGACCGCTACGGCATCGACGGGCGCACGGACGTCATTTCGCTGGAGAGCATCCTGGAAAAGGAACTGGGGCCCTTCGACGGCTGGCCTATGGAACAGAAGGCATGGTATTCGCAGATGCTGCTTGACAGCGGCCTGATGGGCAGCGACGACGACCTCTATCGTATGCCCGGCGACGATGCGATTACGCCGGACGAGGCGATCGCCGTCGCGCGCAGGGAGGTTATGGCCGTCTGGGGCTTCTCGGAGAGCGACATGGCGGGCTGCGACATCGTTTGGGTTTACCGCACCCATGTTTCAGACAGGGATGAAAAGCTGCTTCACTATGAGGTTTTCTTTTGTCCCGCCAGCGGCGACGCGATAACCTATTCCTGCGCCGTGGGCGACGATGGCCGGGTGCTCTCCAGCACGGACAATCCGTTCGTGATGTCTCCGGCCGAAATGAAGGCCGCCGAGGAAGACACGGATCGGGCGTTTGAGCGGAAGGTTTCCGGCATGATCATGGACTACGCGGATGCGCACGGCCTGAGCGGGCAAAGCGTGTCGATGTGGCCGCTTGAGGATAAGCGGGCGATTACCGAGGAGATTCGGCCGACTATCGAAGCGCAGCTGGAGACCGACCCGAACAGCGTGAGCGGCGAATGGAGGTATTATGCGGAGCACCGGTACGGTTTGCCGGACGAGCGTTCGCTGACGCTTGCGGAGGCGGTCAAAGCGGCTCAAAACGCGCTGGTGTCGGAGCTGGGCGTGCCCGAGGAAACGGCGAAGCGCTGCACGAGCCTGATCTATTTCTACGACGTCACCGATCCGGACGCGCCGCTGTGGAAAATCACCCTCGCGCCGTATGACGACCGGGACGCGATGGAAGCCGACGGCGAGGTGTTCCTAAGCTGGATCGTACGCCTCAACGCGTGGACGGGCGACATCGTGAAGGCGCAGGCCATCGACTTCGGCACGCTTATGGGCGACGAACTGATCGAGGTTCGCAACTGAAACGACGATCCGTGGAGAGCGCGGTAACGGCCTTCCGAAAGCTTCCGGTTGAACCCGACGAAAGCTATTCGCCCCCGCGCGTGTGGCAGGCACTGCGACACGCGCGGGGGCTCTTTGCACGTTTGCGGAGAACCCCCGTCGCTCCGCCGTTCGCATCCGCCACGGCCAGGATACCCGGAAGAAAGGGCCGGGGGAGTGTGCGGTATCCGATGCGGGAGAAACAGGACATTTCATAACAATTTTACATTCATAACTTATTATTCGTGCTATTATATAGCATAATTATATAAACAGAAATGGGGGATGGCTTCTTGGCAGACGTAAAATCTTTCCCCGGCTTCTCCGACGCGGATGCGCACGTTATTCGAAACGCGCTGGAGATCTTTCTGGACTCCCCGGAGCAGGTGATCATTAACGGCGTTCCTGTCCTGAAAACGGATGCTTACTCGTCGATATGCCAGAAACTGCCCTATAAGGGGGTGCAGTACACCGTTGCGGAACTGATCGTGATCAAAGGCTGCATGTCTCTCTACCGCAAATCCCTTCCATGGTTCGCTTCAAGACGGATTCACCGGGAAATACAAATATATCTGACCCGTATAAAAAAAGAACGAATTAAAATGGTTCAATCACAACGCTGACGATGAAAACAAACAGGAACAACAGCCTCCCGCATTCGATACGCACCGTAACGGGCCGCCCACAGGGCGGCCCGTTGAAAACGGCGGCATCGATAACCGCCGACGCATTAAAGCGCCGTAAATCCCGTCAATCCGCCTGCCGCACCGTTCCCGAAGGCAGCGGAAGCGCGACGCCGACGTCCACGGGTTGGCCGAAAACGGGCACGTCCCCGTCCCAGGTGAATTTCTGCATCCGTACGCTGCGCCCGTTCCAGCCCGTGCCGGAAACGATGTTGGCGTGATAGACGATGTAGTCTTCCGTATGGTCGGGTGATTGAATAAAGCTGCAATGGCCGGGGCCGTAGCTTCCCGGCTGCTTTTCAAATACCGGGCCGTCCGATTTGACCCAGGAGGAGGCGTCGAGGATGTCCCCGTTTTCCGGCCGGTAGGTAAGCAGGCCGAGGCAATAATCGTCCTTCCAGCTGGCGCTGGCACTGTAGACGAGCTGAACGGTCCGGTCCTTAACCAGGACGGCCGGGCCCTCGTTGATCGGATAATACCGCGTTTCCCAGTCCTTGGCGGGATAGGAGATCATCACCCGTTCACCGCTGATGGCGCAAGGGTCGCTCATGGGGGCGATATACAGGTTTTGTTGCACGTTTACGTCTCCGGCCCAGCCGGACCAGACCATATACAGCTTGCCGCCGTACTGGAAAACCGTTCCGTCGATGGCCCACTTGTCGCTCGGATCGGCGACCTTGCCGACCATCTCGAAATCCTCCGTAGGCACGTCGCCCGTGCATTTCAGCACGTACATCCGGTGCGTTTCGTTCTGTCCGTCGTCCGCGGCCACATAGATGTACCAGGCCCCGTCGATCCGGTGCAGCTCCGGCGCCCAGTATTCGTAGGAATAGGCGGTATCCTCCGGCGCGACATAAACCACCGCGCCGGTAGCGGCATCGTAATCGTCCAGCCGGGTCGGATCGTCCACCCTGGCGACGACCAGGGCATACCCCTGCGAATAGCAGTAGTAATAGGTATCCTCGAATTGAACCAGATCGGGGTCCGCCCCCCGTGCGGCGATCGGATTGGTGTAGGTCCGCATCGTCGTTTCCTCCTCTCCCAGCGCGGGCGCCGCGCAAAGTAAGACCAGCGTTATCAACAGCAGGAACCGGGCTTTTCGAACAGCCATCCTTCTCACCTCATTGACCCAGAATAACGACTTCGCTGATGGCGGCGGCGCTTCCGAGACAGTCGCCGGGGTCGATCGTAATCGTTACGCGGTCGCATTCGACCGGTTGGAAGCACAGGATGCCCTGGCCGTTGTAATCGTAGGTAATCTCCATTTTCTCCGGGGACGTGTCGCCCACCTGCACCGTGCAGCCGGAAAGGCCCAGCGACGGATCGGCCGACGAATAGACCATCACCGCGCTTACGGAACACGGCGCGTCAAAGGCGAAAGCGAGCGTGCAGGAGGCGTTTTGAGGCAGGTCGGCCTCATAGCGGCGGAACTTGGTATGAAGGGTAAATTCTCCGTCCGTCAAAAGCTTCAGCGCCGCCTCGTCCATCGTATCGCTGGTCAGCGCGGCCCGGCCCGCGATATTGCCGATGGCACCGTCGCCGGACGGCAGGGGCTGCCAGGACTGCGTAGGCCCGCATACGTACACGCTTCCGTCCTCCCGGAATCCCATGCGGTCGATGGCCATGATCCGGTCGCCGCCCCGCAGGATGGCGGAAAAATGACGGTGGTACATCATGAAGTATTCTTTCCCGTCGGCGGTCTGGGTAATGCCGCAGTGCCCGGTACCGGAGATATCCTCCCAGGCGTCCTCGGTGTACAGCACGGGATTGTCCTCGTATTTCGTGTAGGGCCCCAGGGGAGAATCGGCCACGGCGTAGCCGATGGAATACTGGCGTTCGTCGAAGTGATTGCCCGAGAAAAAGACGTAATACCGGCCCGAATGCTTCAGGACGCAGGGGCCTTCGTTATAAATGCACAGCTCGTCGACCTGCGGGCTGCGCAGCGTATCCCAGGCATCCTGCGGCGTAGCCACCAGCGCTGGCGTGCCCTCGACCGCCGTAAGCGCCGCGTTCAGCTGCGTCACGTAGCACTCGCTGATGCGGTTGCCGGTGTTGTCCACCTGCCGCCAGTCGTTGGAGTAGAACAGATAAGGGGTATCGTCGTCGTCGAAGAACAGCTCAGCGTCGATGGTGTTGTTTTTCAGCTGGCTGAACCCTCCGAGGGGAGAGGAGTCCGGAATATCGACGAACGGGCCCAGAGGGCTTGGGGAACTGGCGATGCAGATCCGCATCAGGTTGGTGATACGGTCCCGTGCGCTGTAAGCCAGGTAATAGACGCCGTCGTGCTTCGTGATGCCGGGCGCCCAGTAATCCCCGGTCGCCCAATGGTCCTCCGTACGCTTGAAGCAGTAGCCGTGCCCCTGCCAGCTGACCATATCGGTGGACGACCAGACCATGAAGCCTTCGATGGCCCCGGACGAAGGATAGCAGTAATAGATGCCGTCGTCGTCCACGAAAATCGAAGGATCCGCCACATCCACCCCTAAAATGGCGATGTCCTCGTTCGGATTTTTATAAAACAGCCCGCTTTCCTCCGGGGACAGCAGCATTAGCGTTTCCTCCGCGCAGGCGGAGGAGAGGAGCAGCAAAAAGATGACGATGCCGCATACCGCTTTTTTCATTCAGAGTCCTCCTTAGCGTATCGTACGCGAATACCGTATTGGCCGCTTCAGCCTTTTACGCTGCCCAGCACAAGCCCGCTTTTGACGTAGCGCTGCAAAAAAGGATAGACGCATACGATCGGCAGGGTGCAGATGACGGTGTAGGCCATCAGCAGCGTTCGCTTGGACATGCGCATCATCAGGCGCGCGTCCTCCATGGTGGTCACGTTGTTCAGCCGTTCGGAAACCGTGCGCAGGTACGTGCTCAACGGATAGTATATGGGATCGCGCATGTAGATCAGGCCGTCGAACCATGCGTTCCAGTGCCCGACGCACGCGAACAGGACCAGCGTCAGCAGCGCGTTCTTCGACAGCGGCAGATAGACGCGGGTCAGCAGCACCCAGTGGTTGGCGCCGTCGATGGTGGCGGATTCCTCAATCTCCCGGGGAACCTGACGGAAGAAATTCAACAGGATGATCAGGTTGAAAACCGGCACGGCGCTGGGCAGTACCAACGCCCAGACGGTGTTCGTCAGCTTGAGGTAATTGACCACGAGGATGTAGCTGGGGATCAGCCCGCCGCTGAACAGCATGGTGATGACGATGAAAACCACGTAGAAATTCCGCTGCGGGAACGCCTTCTTCTCCCTGGACAGGGGATAGGCGGCGAGGATGGTGAACAGCATCTGGATGGACACGCCCGCGACCACCCGCAGAAAGGACTGTTTCAGCGAACTCAGCACCTGGCTTTCGGAAAAGGCTTCCGCGTAGGCGTCGTAGTTAAAGCCGACCGGCCACAACCCCACGGCGTTGGCGTTGGCCGGTCCCACGGCGCTGAGCGAGACGGCCAGCATATGCAGAAACGGGGCGATGCACAGGAAAGACCAGAACAGCACGATAGCGTAGTTGAAAACGGTAAAGACGCGGTACCCGACGCTTTCGCGGATACGGTTTTTCACCCGGGTCATGTTCGCCCTCCTTTCAGAAGATGCGGTAGTTCGCCAGCCGGTTCGCCAGGTAATACGACAGGGACAGGCACACGCAGCCCACGACCGACTTGAAGAGGCCCGCCGCCGTGGACAGCGCGTATTGCGCGTCGTAGAAGCCCAGCTTGTAAATATAGGTATCGATGATCTCCGACGTATCGATCACCGCGTTGTTGTATAGTACGTAAATCTGGTCGAAGCCCGCGTTGAGCACGCCGCCCAGGGCGAGCGTCACCAGCAGGATGATCGTGGGGTTGATGCTGGGAAGCGTAATGCTGATCGCCTGGCGGAACTTGCCGGCGCCGTCGATGGTGGCGGCCTCGTAAAGCCCCGGGTCGATGCCGGCGATCGCCGTAAGGAAGATGACCATGTTGTAACCCATGTCCTTCCACATGTTCGTAAAAATCAGCACGAAGCGGAACCAGCCGTTGTCGCCCATGAAGAAAACGCTGTTTCCGCCCAGCGCCTTGATGACGGAGTTCGCGGCGCCGTCCAGCGAAAGCACGTCCTGAAACACGTTCCCGAGGATGACCCAGGAAATGAACCAGGGAAACAGGATCAGCGACTGGGACACCTTGTTGATCAGCCGGTTGTTGATCTCGCTGATCAGCAGGGAGAACAAAAGCCCGCAGCCGATGGCCGTAACGATCTTTTCAACGGCGATGGTCAGCGTGTTCCATACGATCTGCCCGAAATCCGGCAGCATGAAAAGGTATTCGAAGTTCTCCCACCCGATCCATTCCGAGCCGAAGAACCCCCGGGTGGGGATGAAATCCTGAAAGGCGATCACGATGCCGACCATCGGGACGTAGGCGAAAATCAGCAGCATGATCACCGGCGGCAGCATCATCAGGTGGAGGGGCCAGGTTCGGTTGAACCGCAGGGTCCCCGTTTGTTTTTGACGGTTTTTCGGGCCGTAGCTTGAAAGAAGCATGCTCATCCTCCAAAAATACGCCGGCACAACGGAGGGAGGCGGCTCTCGCCGTCCCGTCCGCCGTGCCGAAGGGCGATGGGATCAATCGGGCCAGTAGATATCCTTGTTTTCCGCGTACCAGGCGTTGTACTCCTCCGAGATCGTATCGCCGCCGATCTTATGCCACTGGGTCACGTACGTGTCGAAAGTCTCGTCCACGTCGGCGCCCATGATGATCTTGTCGAACAGCTCCGTGCGCAGGGCGTTGACCAGGGGAAGCCGGCGCGCGATCGTGCTGGTGATGGGGCCCTGGTAGCGGCTGATGACGTACTTGGAAGAATCGGTGCCGCCGTAGTAATCCGCGATCACGTCCCAGGCGTAGACGTTGTTGAGCCAGTGCGACCAGCCGTAGTAGTTCGTTGTGTCGCCGCCGAGGTAATCCTCGATGACGGTGTATTCCTTCATGGCCTCGGGATCGTTCTCGATGGGGGACATATCGGCGCTGTCGCCCTCCAGCACCGTTCGCAGATTCGCCGCGATGTTGAAATTCTTCAGGGGCGGATCCCACCAGAACGGCGAGTAATACTTGAAGTCCTCCTGCGCCTGGGCGTAATCGCCGGCGTTCAGGCCGTGGAACCACTGCGAGTACTCGCCCCGCCACAGCTCGTACCACAGGTTCTGCAGCTTGACCAGCGCCTCGGGATGATCGAAGTCCTTATTGACCACGATCCAGGAATAGCAGGAGTTGTCCGCCTGGACATGGTAGCTGCCGTCCGGATAGGAAGGGATGGGGTAGGCCATCCATTCCGCGTCGGGATTGCTTATGTAGCTCATTTGCGGCTGGTACAGCGCCGTCCAGAAGTACCCCACCATCATGCCGACCTTGTTGGCCGCGATCAGGTAGGCCATTCTGTCCGTGTTCGTGGAGATGTACTCCTTGCTGATGTACCCCTTTGCGTACATGTCCTGCATGAGCTGGAGAAATTCCTTAACCTGGGGCTGGATGTCGGTATAGTACAGCGTTCCGTCGTCCCCCTCCAGCCAGGTGTCGATCGGGAAGCCCAGCATGTGGGAAAGCGCGCTGGCGTAAACCGAGTAGGTGCCCGTGCTGTCGAAGGCCAGGGCGAACGTGTCGTCCTTGCCGTTGCCGTCCGGATCGCCGTTGGTAAAGGCGTCGCATACGGCCAGGAAGGAATCCAGGTCGGTAGGCGCTTCCAGGCCCAGGTTATCCAGCCAATCCTGCCGGATGAACAGAATCGGGATGGCGCTGGCAAAATCGTCGGTTCTGGGGAAGGCGTAGATTTCGCCGTCCTGCGTGCACTTGGAAAAGAACAGGTTGTTGTTATAGGAAAGGACCTCTTTCACCTCGTCGCTGGCGTATTCGTCCCACGCGGTCTGAAGCGGCTGCACCATATCGTTGTGCATGACCTGGTAAAGCTGGGATTCGTTCACCTCGAAGATGTCGGGCAGGTTGTTGCTGGCGATGGCCAGGTTGATCTGCTCGGTATAGGAGCCGCTGTCCACGGCCCATTCCACGTCGAACTTGACGTTCAGCTTATCCTCCATAAAGCGGGTGATGACGTTGTCGTAGATGCTTTCCCCTTCCGGAAACCAGATGTTTTCCTTCTCGCGCATGATGCGAATCGAGACGGTGTCGTCGTATGCCTCCAGGGGATCGGCGCTGTCCTGTGCGAGCGCGTATGAAAACGGCAGCGCCAAAACGCAGGCCGTCGCCACGGCCAGCAACCGGGTCAATCGGGACATGAATACTCCTCCTTACGGTCGTTGGTTGATCGGTTCTTTCCGCGCACAACCGGCCGGCATCCGGTTACGCGTTCCATAGTGATTTTACTATACAAAGAATACACCGTTTTGATCAATCAAGAAATCGGACAATGATTTGAAAAATTATGCCATCCAGCCGAAATCCATACGGATAACGGCCATACCGCGGAATTATGACCGCCATATGGCAGTATATTATATTCTCATGTCAAGATATCAAATTGTTTTTCCGGGAGGCGTATGCTATATTCATCACAGAACGGCGGAAAAAGGGATTGAAACGTACAAAATCCGCCGTAACGGTGCTCCCGGAGCATGGCAGGATAAAAAAGGCCGGGCATATAGTATTCGATCATCTTCACGATGTTCGGAGGACGGACCCGGAGAAAAGAGGAGAACTTGACTACGCTTGCGACATCCCAGGACAATATCGACGTATTCTGCATCGGTATGGCCAGCATCGATATTCTGGTCCGGCCGGTGGAGAGCGTCAACCTGGTCGACGACACCGTGAAGGTGGAAGAAACGCGCATGGCCAACGGCGGCGACGCGCTCAACGTGGCCATCAACATGGCGCGGCTCAACAACCGCGTGGCGATCGGCGGGCAGATCGGCGATGATCCGTTCGGCCAGTTCCTGATGACGAAAATGAAATCCCTCGGCATCGACATACAAAGCCTCAAGGTGAGCCGCGTGGCCAGCACGGGTTCGGCCATATGCCTGGTCAGGCGCAACGGCGACCGCAACTTTCTCTACTGCGGGGGCGCGAACGAGCTGCTTACGCCGGCGGACCTGGACGCGAACGTCCTGACCCGCAGCCGGATCGTCTTTATCGGCGGCACGTACATGATGCCGCGGTTCGACGGCGAGAACGCGGCCCGGTTTTTGCAGACGGCGCAGAAAAAAGGAAAGATCACCGCGATGGACGTCACCTGGTCGGCGGAGGGGGAATGGGACAAGGTCAACCCCTGCCTGCCGTTCCTGGATTACTTCATGCCCAGCCTCAACGAGGCGAAAATGATCACCGGACGCGACGAGCCCGAGGCGATGGCCGACGAGCTGCTCAAGCGCGGGGTGAAGAACGTCGTGATCAAAATGGGCAAGAACGGCGCGCTTTTGAAAAACGCGGGCGATACCTTCCAGTGCGACCCCATTCCCGTCGCGGTGCAGGATACGACGGGCGCCGGCGACTCCTTCAACGCGGGGTTCCTGACCGGCATCCTGAAAAAATGGAACCTGCACAAATCGGTCAAGTTCGGCTGCGCGACCTCGGCGTTCTGCATTCAGGAGATGGGCGCCTGCGCCGAGGGCCTGAACTACGAAAAGGTGTGCGCGGTGGCTTTCAACGCCCTGTAAAAAGGGAGCGACGGCGAAAGGAGGCCCCATGGGAACGGGAAGCGAGTATCCGCTCAGCAATATCTTCAACATGATCATGCGGCCGGTGCTCTTCAACGACATCCGGTTCATCATCGTGGACGCGATGGTCATGAATAAAAAGAGCAACCTTTCCTTCGGCGCGCACATGCATCCGTGCTACGAGTGCGTGCACGTGTGCAACGGCATGTTTTTCACCTATGCCAACGACCGCCACCTGATTACGACCGAAGGCAAATGCTCCATCATCGCGCCCGGCGTGCCGCACAGCCATTATCTGGACGACGCGGACAGCGAAATCTATTCGATCCGGTTCCTGCTGGAGAAGGTGACGCCCGAAACGGCCAACGGCGCCGAATGCACCCTGTGCTACGACCGGATCGCGGAGCATCTGTCCGATTCCCTGTACGATTACCCCAGCCAGACCATCAAAATGCTGGAGGACCTGAAGGGAAAGCCGATCTACTCCCAGCAGGCGATCCTCATCCACTGGCTTCTGTCCTTCATGCGGGACCGGGAGGAGATTCCCGAGAAGATCACCCAGGAGAAAAAGGTGGAAAACATCGTGGAGCATGTGGAGCTCTACCTGAACGAGTTCTATATGAACAACATCACGGTTACGGATATCGCCAATTCGCTCAACATCAGCTACAGGCATCTGGCCAGAATCTACAAGGCGGCCCGCGGGATGACCTTCATCGAAAAGCTGACCGCCATTCGCATCGACAACGCGAAAAAGGCGCTCGTAGAAACGCAGAAGCCCATCAAGCAGGTCGCGCTGGAATTCGGCTTCAGCAACGAATACTATTTCGCGACGCTCTTCAAAAAGACCACGGGATGCACGCCGACCGAGTATCGGCAGCGCTATAAAACCACAGACTGAGGACGATGGGGGCAGGTAGAAATGGCAAAACGGCAGGATGTGCGGATGACCCTCGACCGGAATTACCGGATCGGGACGGTCGACAGGCGGCTTTACGGCTCTTTTCTGGAACATGTGGGGCGGGCGATCTATACGGGCATCTACGAGCCCGGACACCCGACCGCCGATGCCGACGGCTTTCGCGCCGATGTCCTGAAAACGGTGCGCGAGCTGGACGTGCCGATCGTCCGCTATCCCGGCGGGAATTTCGTATCCGGGTACGACTGGAAGGACGGCATAGGCCCAAAGGGAACAAGGCCCAAACGGCTGGAGCTGGCCGCGCGGATCATCGAACCCAACGAAATCGGCACGGACGAGTTTATGAAATGGGCCGGCAAGGCGGGCACCGACGTGATGATGACGGTGAACCTGGGCACCCAGGGCATCGCAAACGCGCGGGACCTGGTGGAGTACTGCAATTTCGCCGGCGGCACCGAGTGGAGCGACCGCCGGATCGGCAACGGTTCGCTCAAGCCCTACGGCATCCGGAACTGGTGCCTGGGCAACGAGATGGACGGGCCCTGGCAGCTCGGGCAGAAAACGGCGGCGGAGTACGGCCTGCTCGCGGCGCAGGCCGGCAAGGCGATGAAGCGGGTGGACCCCGCGATCGAGCTGACAGTCTGCGGCAGCGCCGTGCCGAGCCTGGATACCTATCCCGCCTGGGACCGGGAAGTGCTGGAGCTTACGTACGACTTTGCGGATTATATCTGCCTGCATTCCTATTACGGCAACCAGTCCGGCGACACGCCCGCCTTTCTGGCCCGCAACGTAGCGATGGACGAGTACATCCGCACCATGGAGGGCGTGTGCGATTACGTGCGGGCCCGGCGCCGCGGCCGCAAGCAGATCTGGCTTTCCTTCGACGAGTGGAACGTGTGGTACCATTCCAACGAGGCGGACAGGCACATCGCGAACTGGACGGTCGCGCCCGCCCAGTCCGAGGAAGACTACACCCTGCTCGACGCGCTTTTGTTCGGCAGCTGCTTCATCACCCTGCTCAACCATTGCGACCGCGTCAAGATGGCCTGTGTGGCGCAGTTGGTGAACGTGCTGGCGCCGATTATCGCGTTGCCCGGCGGCGGGTGCTACCGCCACACGACGTATTACCCGTGGCTGCACGTTTCCCGATACGGACGCGGCACGGCGCTCACGCTGAGCGTCGACTCGCCCCTGTACGATTGCGCCGATTACGAACGGGTGCCGTTCGTGGACGCGGCCGCGGTCCTATCCGACACCGAACGCGAGCTGACCCTGTTCGTCGTGAATAAAAACCTGGAAAGCGATCTGCCGCTTGCCCTGAAGCTCAACGACCTGGAAGGCTACCGCGTAACCGGGCACACCGTGCTGGAGAGCCCGTCGGTAAACGACGGCAACACGCCCGAGCAGCCGGAGCGCGTGATCCCGAGGGAAAACGGCAACGCCTCCGTCGCGGACAACGTGGTAACGGCCACGCTGCGCAAGGCGTCCTGGAACGTGATCCGCCTGAAACGCGGCGAATAACGGCTGCATGTTCGCGCCGCAGGGATTCGTTCGCAAACGCGCTCTCAGGCGCGATCCGTTCCCGCATGCCGGCAGTGCCGGGGTCGGATCGCGGCCAAAAGAGACGCGCGGGCGGGCCTTTCGGGCGACAGATAATCAAAACGACTCGAGAATGAGAAGGGGGATTTTTTCATGAGAATCTGGAAAATGCTGCTCGCCTTTACGCTTGCGCTCGCGCTTTCGCTGGGTGTCGCGCTCGCGGCGGCGACGGCTGAGACGGCGGACACGGCGGAACCCGTTTTGCACCTTACGTTCGACGATACCGACGAGGATTACTCCCTGGAAGGGTCGGCGGTGCTGGAGGACGGCGTTGTGAAGCTGCCGGGCGGAGACATGCGTACCGGCTACGTGTCGCTGCCATATATGTCGCTTCTGGATACGGAGGACGAAGTGACCATCTCCATGTGGAGCTATATCCCCTCGGATACCCAGGTCAACAGCTACCTCGTTTCTTTTTCCAACGCCAACGACTGGCCCGCCTTCTTCGGCTGCGTGCTTCCCGGCGGCCAGATCTCCATCGATTTTGACATCCGGGGCATTATGGATACCGAGCCCGTCTATCCCTTCGACGCCTGGACGTACTTTACCCTGAGCATTTCCAAAACGAAGATGAGCGTCTACCTCAACGGCGAGCTGGCGGCTTCGTACGACGGCGACACGGAGACCTGCGTAAACTGCGGCTGGAGAACGATCAACGGCCTGGACGCGGGAACGACGCACTACCACGAGCTGGACAAGCTCTACCTTGTGTCCGGATTCGTCGGCACGCCGCCGTATACGATCAACACGGCCCTTCAAAACGATATGGCCGGCATGATCGACGAATACGCCATCTATGCCCAGGCCATGGACGACGAGCAGGCCAAGGCGCTTTACGATGCGCAGACCGTGCCCACGGCGGCCTGGCCCATCGGCGCGAAGGCGGTGGAAGGCCAGAGCGCGGCGGAGATCACGCTGCCTGAGGCCGACGCGAGCGGCCTTCGGCACCTGTACACCTTTGACGAGGGGGAAACGGGCTATCAGCTCATGGGCGGCGCGACGATCGACGACGGCGTGCTCAACCTGCCCGGCGGCGCTTTCCGCGAGGGCGGCTACATCCAGCTGGACGACAACGCGCTGATCAACTGCGTAAACGAGCTGACGATCAATTCCTGGGTGAATATGGCGGACGGCAATACGGCCGGCGGCGACCAGTTCCTGTTCAGCTTCGACGCGGGCGACACCTGGCCCGCCCTGTACTGCTGCGTGGTGAAGAACGGCACGATGTACCTGAACATCGATTACCGCGGCCAGCTGATCGTCGGCCGAAGGATGGATTTCGACCAGTGGGTTTACCTGTCGTACGTGATATCCACCGACGAGGTCAGCGTCTATTTCAACGGCGAGCTGGCGACGCAATACGACAAGGATTCCCTTGCGGTCACCGGCGGCCGGTGGGAGAAGCTGAACGTGCAGAACGATTCCACCCACTATGCCGACGTGGACCACACGTATCTGCTGACCGGACGCGTCGGCTCCGGCTTCAACGACCTTGGCTACGACAAGGTGGACATGAAGGCCCAGCTGGACGACTTCAGCATCTACTCCGTGGCGATGAACGCCGACGAAGTGGCGGCGCTTTACGCGCAGGAGTGCGAGCAGACCGGCCGCTGAGCCGAAGGGAACCGCCCCGTAAAAAGGGCCGCCGCGCGCGGGGGACAGGCGCGGCGGCCCTCGTTTGTGTTATTACGCCGCGCAGGCAGGTTTTCGCCACATTCGCAAACGGGGCGGCCCCTCTAAAATCCTGCCGCCAAAACGCGTTTATCGGGGGTGTGCCGCCGGGGAAAGCGCGCGCCGTTTGAGGAGGCAGTATTTTATAAAAGCCTGTCAGGATAACAAATTGTTTCCCGGGTACCGCTGTGTTAGATTTGAGATGCTGAGAAGGAGGCGGACGTTTCGTGAATCAATTGCCAGTTCGGTTGGGGTACTGCCCTTCGCGCAGGACGATGTTCTCCAAAACGGAGGCGGGCCGATACCGCAACCTCATCAAGGGAATCGTCGAGGGCCCGGCGGTGAGCGTCACGGACATCGACGACGTCAACGACGAGGGCCTGCTGTACGATTATGCCAACGTCCCCGTTATCGTGCGCAAATTCCAGGACGCGCGGATCGAGGCGCTGTTCATTCCGCTGTGCAACTTCGGGGAGGAGGGGCCGCTGTGCGAGGTGGTCCGGCAGTTTGACGTTCCCGTGCTCCTGTACGGCCCGCGGGACGAGGCGCCCGGCCCAGACGGCCTGCGCCTGCGGGACACGCAGTGCGGCCTCTTCGCCGTGGGCAAGGTGCTGGGCCGCTGCGGCGTGCCGTTCACCTACCTGACCAACACCGATCCGGAAAGCGCGTACTTCCGGGACGGCTTCGAGCGCTTCGTCCGGGTCGCGCAGACCGTGCGGGCGATGCGGACGCTGCGAATCCTCCAGCTGGGCACGCGCCCGACGCCTTTCCTGAGCGTAACCTGCAACGAGGGGGAACTGATGGAGCGCTTCGGCGCGGAGATCATCCCCGTGGGCATCACGGAGCTCACCGAAATCAGCGACAGGATCCGCGCGGAGAACGGCGAGGCGCTGGCGGCGCTGACGCAAAGCCTGACGGCGGGGTTCAGCATTCGGCACGCCGACCCCTTGGACGCGGCGCGCAGGCTGGCTTCGCTGAAGCTGGCGATTATGGAGCTGCGGGACCGCTACCGGGCGACGTGCGCCGCCATCCAGTGCTGGACGGCCATGCAGCGCACGCTGCGGGTGTTCCCGTGCGCCGTAAACGGCCTGCTGGCGGACGAGGGCTTCCCCGTCGCGTGCGAAACCGACGTGCACGGCGCCATCTCCGCCGCGCTGCTGCAGGCGGCGGCCGGAAACGGGCACCCCCACTTCTTCGCGGACGTCACGGTGCGCCACCCTACCGACGACAACGCCGAGCTGTTGTGGCACTGCGGACCCTTCCCGCCGTCGCTGGCGAAGCCCGGAACGGAGCTGTGCATACTGGACCACTGGACGCACGAAAACGACTGTACGGGCGACCTGGCCTACCCCCTGCGGGACGGCGAGATTACCGTATGCCGGTTCGACGGCATGAACGGCCGGTATTCGCTGTTTACGGGGGAAGGCAGCACGACCGAAGGGCCCCGTACGGTCGGCACGTACGTATGGCTGAAGGTGAACGACTGGCCGCTGTGGGAGCGCAGGTTGGTGACCGGCCCCTACATCCACCACGTGGCGGGTGCCTACGGCCATTGCGCCGAGGTGCTCACCGAAGCCTGCCGGTATATTCCGGGGTTGGAACCGGACCCCTGCGAACCGGACGCCTCCGCGCTCCAAAAGCGCTGGCGCGGATAGGGACGCGCGGGCATCGCCTCATTTTGCATGCATGAAAGGAACGCAACGATGAAAGCAGCAGTATTCGAGGAACTCAATCGCATTACCGTACGGGACGTTCCCGTCCCTCCCCTGCCGGAGGACGGCGTAAAAATCAAGGTCGCGGCCTGCGCCATCTGCGGTTCGGACATCCGCATCTACCACAACGGGCATCCGATGATCCAAACCCCGCAGGTGATCGGCCACGAAATCAGCGGCACGATCGTCGAGGCGGGCCCGAAGGTGACGAAATTCAAGGTGGGCGACCGCGTGGCGGTTGGCGCCGATTCGCCCTGCGGCGCCTGCGAAATGTGCGAAAAGGGCCTGGGCACCTATTGCCTCAACCTCAACGGCGTGGGCTACACCATCTCGGGAGGCTTCGCCGAATACTGCGTCATGCCCGGCTTCGTGGTGCGCAACGGCCCCATCCACCTCGTGCCGGATCACGTGCCCTTCGACCAGGCGGCGCTGGCCGAACCGCTGGGATGCATCCTCAACGGGATGGAGCGCATCCGGGTCCGGGCGGGGGACACGGCCGTGGTCATGGGCGCCGGGCCCATCGGTTGCATGATGATTCCGGCGCTGCACAGCCTGGGCGCCTCGAAAGTCATCCTGATCGACCCCAACGAGACCCGCATCGAACTGGCCCGGCGCATGAAGGCGGACGTGTACGTGTGCTCCAGCCGGGAGAACAACCTGGAACGGGTCATGGAGGAGACGGACGGCCGGGGCGCGGACGTGGTGATTACCGCTACGCCGGCGTACCAGAGCCACGTGGACGCGCTGAAGATGGCGGCCGTACGGGGCCGCGTGTGCCTGTTCGGCGGCATGCCCACCGGCACGCTCATCCCCCAGTTCGACAGCAACGTGATCCACTACCGCGAGCTGAACGTACTGGGCGCGCACGGCGCCATGCCCAGGCACCACAGGCTGGCGCTGGATATGATCTCCTCCGGCAGGATCGACGTCCGCGCCATCATCACCCATCATTTCCCGCTGGAAAAATTCAGCGACGCCATGGCCGTAGCGGAAGGACGCGAGGGGCTGAAGGTCGTCGTGGAAATGAACTGAGAAAAGGAGACGGTTTGCATGTCCGAACAGGAACGGCTTGAAAAGCTGATACGGGAGGCCGTCGCGTACGTCGACCGAAACGAGCGGGAAGCGCCCGTGCTGCCCGAGGTTACGCGGGACAGGCCCTACGGCAAGTACTGCGACCATTCCGTTTTGCGCGCGTACACGCCCCAATCCATCATCAGGGCTTTCTGCAGGGAAGCCCGCGAATACGGCGCCGCGGCCGTCAGCGTCAACCCGGTGCACATTCCTCTGGTGGCGGCGGAGCTGAAGGGCTCCGGCGTGAAAACCGGCGCCTCCGTCGGCTTCCCGCTGGGCGCGACGACCTCCGAAACCAAGGCGTTCGAGACGGCCGAGGCGATTCGCAACGGCGCGGAGGAGATCGACATGGTCATGAACATCGGGGCGATCCGCGAAAAGCGCTACGAGGCGGCCGGCCGGGACGTGAAGGGCGTGGTGAAAGCCGCGGCCGGGGCGACGGTGAAGGCCATCATCGAAACCTGCTACCTGACGCGGGAGGAGAAGATCGCCGCATCCGTGATCGCCATGGACGCCGGAGTCGACTTTATCAAGACGTCCACCGGCATGGGCACGGGCGGCGCGCGCGTGGAGGACGTCGTGCTGATGCGCCGTGCCGTGCGGGACACGGTGAAAATCAAGGCGGCCGGGAGCATCGCAACCCGGGAGGACGCGGACAGGATGATCGCCGCCGGCGCGCAGCGCCTGGGGATCAGCCACCTGATTCAGATCGTCACGGGGGACGCCTCCGCCCATTCCGCTTCGATGGACAACCAACCGCCCGTGCTGGGCTGACGCCGGCGGGCGTGAAAGGACACGTTGCAAATGAACATCATGGATACGTTTTCTCTGAAAGGCAGGGCGGCGCTGGTCACCGGCGGGGAGCGCGGAATCGGCCTCGCTATTGCGCACGCCTTCGCGCAGGCCGGCGCAGACATCGCCGTGGCCGGGCTGGACGAGGAAAAGGCGAAAGAGGCGGAAAGCGCGATTACAGCGGAAGGCGTGCGTTTCCTGTTTGTGAAAACCGACGTGACGAACGAGGAGCAGGTGGTTTCCGCGGTTCGCAGGGTGGCGGAAACCTTCGGGCACATCGACGTGCTGTGCAACAACGCGGGCATCAGCAAGCGGGCCGAAGCCGCCGAAATGCCCCTGGCCGTGTGGCAGAAGGTCATCGACGTCAATCTGACCGGGCAGTTTCTGGTCGGCCGCGAGGTGGGGGCCGTGATGCTCCGGCAGGGCAGGGGCAGCATCGTCAACATCGCGTCCATGTCGGGCCTGATCGTCAACAAGCCGCTGGCGCAGTGCAACTACAACGCGTCCAAGGCGGGCGTGATTCAGCTTACGAAAAGCATGGCCTGCGAATGGGCGCGCCGCGGCGTGCGCGTAAACGCCATTGCGCCGGGGTATATCCGCACGCCCATCACCGAGCACCGCTTTGCCGACCCCAACGACCCCGCGGTGCCCGTCTGGCGCGAAATGACCCCGATGGGGCGGGAGGGAAAGCCGGAGGAACTGGCCGCGGCGGCGCTGTATTTCGCGTCCGACGCGTCCAGCTACACCACCGGCAGCGTTCTGTCCGTCGACGGCGGCTATACCGCCTGGTAGAAAATGATTGTGAGGCAAAGGGTATGAGTCTGAATACGGATCGCATCAGGGGAAAGGTTTGCGTCGTCACCGGCTCCGTAAGGAGCATCGGCTTTGATATCGCTTCCCGCTACGCGGAGTACGGCGCGAAAACCGTACTGATCGACTACGACAGGGCCGTGACGGAGTCCGCCGCGTCCCTCCGGGGGAAAGGATACGACGCCACGGGCATCGCGCTGGACGTGACCGATCATGCGGCGGTGCTTGCGTGCTTCGACCGGATCGAAAAGGAGATCGGGCCCGTTTTTTCGCTGGTCAACTGCGCCGGCGTGGGGGAGGTGGGCCCCTTTGAAAAGATGGAGCCCGCGATGTGGGAGCGGGTGATCCGCGTGAACCTGTTCGGCACCGTGAACTGCCTGCAGGGCGCCCTTCGCTATATGCGCGGGCGCGGAGAGGGCAAGGTGATGAACTTCGCCAGCAAGGCGGGCAAGACCGGCTCCAAGCTGATGACCGTCTACGGCGCGTCCAAGGGCGCCGTGATCACGCTTACGCAGGCCCTGGCGCAGGAATATGCGCAGTATCACCTGAATATCAACTGTGTGTGCCCGGACATCATCAAGGACACCGGCATCTGGGACAACGTGGTGAGCGTGAACTACTCCCGGGATTACGGCATGAGCAAGGAAGACGTGACGACCCTGTACGAAAACAAGGTGCCGCTGGGCCGTTTCGTACTGAAGGAGGATATCACCGACATCGTCTGCTTCTACACCATTTCCGGGGACGATTGCACGGGGCAGTCCATCAACATTACCGGCGGTCGTTTTATGCACTGACGGCCGCCCGTGACCGAATATTGTAAAAGGTTGTCAGCAAATTCGATTGTCCGCCGCCTGCGGCGAAGGTAAAATGATGCTACACGATTATCGGACAAAAAGGAGAATAGCGGCATGAAAAACGGCAACGGGACAAGCATAGTTTTCTCGGCCCTGCGCAAAGGGCTGAGCATCGGCACGGCGCTGTGCCTCCTGTTCGGCGCGGCCACCGCGGACGTGCTGGATCTGGATTCGGGCAGCATCGCGATTCACGACGAGACCTCGTACACGCAGGCGTCGACGACGAGCACCCTCTCCAACCCCAGCGAAGGATACGTGGTCACCAGCAGCAGCGGCGCTACCACGTCCAACACGGTGACGGTTGAAAGCGGCAGCGTGAGCGTAACGCTCCAGGACGTGGACGTCGCCGCCACAAGCGGCAGCGCCCTGACCGTGGCGAACGACGCGCAGGTGGACCTGAAACTGGAAGGCAGCAACCAGCTCAGCGGCAGCGACGGCTCGGCCGGCGTGGAGGTATCGGCCAACGCTTCGCTGACGATCGACGCCGATCAAAACGGGAGCGGCGACTGGGAAGGGTCGCTGAGCGCCACCGGCGGCACCAACGCCGCAGGCATCGGCGGCAGCGACGGCGAGGACAGCGGCACCGTGGTGATCAACGGCGGCGACGTAACCGCGCAGGGCGGCGAATCGGGCGCGGGCATCGGCGGCGGCCGGTCGGGCGTCAGCGGAGACGTACAGATCAACGACGGAACGGTAACCGCCACCGGCGGCACATGCGGCGCGGGCATCGGCGGCGGCTGGAACGGCGGCGACGACGGCAGCGTGAGCATCACCGGCGGCGACGTAACCGCGACCGGCGGCGGATTCGCCGCGGGCATCGGCGGCGGCTGGGGCAGCGACGGCGGCGACATTCAAATTTCCGGCGGCGACGTAACGGCTAACGGCGGCGACGCGGCCGCGGGCATCGGCGGCGGCTGCGAAGGCGGCGGCGGCGATATCGAAATCAGCGGCGGCACCGTGACGGCCACCGGCAACACGAACAGCGCGGGTATCGGCAGCGGCTGGAACGGCGGTGCCGGCGATGAGGACGGCGGCAACATTACCATCTCCGGCGGCGACGTAACGGCGACGGGCGGCGAGTCCGGCGCGGGCATCGGCGGCGGATGGTCGGCCGGTAGCGGCGATATCGAGATTACCGGCGGCGATGTGACCGCCGGCGGCGGTTCGTGCGGCGCGGGCATCGGCGGCGGCTGGAACGGCGGCGACGACGGCGACATTACCATTTCCGACGGCGACGTGACCGCCACGGGCGGCGGGTTCGGCGCAGGCATCGGCGGCGGCTGGGGCAGCGACGGCGGCGACATCCAGATTTCGGGCGGCGACGTGACGGCTAACGGCGGCGACGCGGCCGCGGGCATCGGCGGCGGCTGCGAAGGCAGCGGCGGCGATATCGAGATCAGCGGCGGCACCGTAACGGCCACGGGCAACGCGAACAGCGCCGGCATCGGCGGCGGCTGGACGGGCGGAAGCGGCGACATCGAAATCACCGGCGGCGACGTAACGGCCAGCGGCGGTTCGTGCGGCGCGGGCATCGGCAGCGGCTGGAACGGCGGCGACGATGGCAGCATCACCATTTCCGACGGCGACGTGACCGCCACGGGCGGCGGCTTCGGTGCGGGTATCGGCGGCGGCTGGGGCAGCGACGGCCAGGATATCGAAATTTCGGGCGGCGACGTGACGGCTAACGGCGGCGACGCGGCCGCGGGCATCGGCGGCGGCTGTGAAGGCGGCGGCGGCGATATCGAGATTTCCGGCGGCACCGTGACGGCCACGGGCAACACCAACGGCGCGGGCATCGGCAGCGGCTGGAACGGAAACGCCGGCGACGAGGACGGCGGAGACATTACCATTTCTGGCGGCGACGTAACCGCGATCGGCGGGTTCAACAGCGCCGGGATTGGCGGCGGCTGGTCGGCCGGAAGCGGCGATATCGAAATTTCGGGCGGCGACGTAACGGCCAGCGGCGGTACGAGCGGCGCGGGTATCGGCAGCGGCTGGAACGGCGGAAGCGATGGCAGCGTATCCATTTCGGACGGCGACGTGACCGCCACGGGCGGCCAGTTCGGCGCGGGTATCGGCGGCGGCTGGGGCAGCGACGGCCAGGATATCGAAATTTCGGGTGGCGACGTGACGGCTAACGGCGGCGACGCGGCTGCGGGCATCGGCGGCGGCTGCGAAGGCGGCGGCGGCGATATCGAAATTTCCGGCGGCACGGTAACGGCCACGGGCAACACGAACGGCGCGGGCATCGGCAGCGGCTGGAACGGAAACGCCGGCGACGAGGACGGCGGAGACATTACCATTTCCGGCGGCGACGTAACCGCGGTCGGCGGGTTCAACAGCGCGGGCATCGGCGGCGGCTGGTCGGCCGGATGCGGCGATATTGAGATCACCGGCGGCACGGTGACGGCCACCGGCAGCACGAGCGGTGCGGGCATCGGCAGCGGCTGGAACGGCGGCAGCGAAGGCAGCATCACCATTTCCGACAGTGACGTGACCGCGCAGGGCGGCCAGTTCGGCGCGGGTATCGGCGGCGGCTGGGGCAGCGACGGTCAGGATATCGAAATCATCGACAGCACCGTGGCCGCCTACGGCGGCGACGCGGCGTCGGGCATCGGCGGCGGCTGCGAAGGCGGCGGCGGCGATGTGGTAATCACCAACAGCACCGTAGTCGCCACCGGCGGCAACAACGGCGCGGGCATCGGCACCGGCTGGCACGGCGGAGAGGGAGGCACGCTGACGCTTACCGCAAGCAAGGTAACGGCGGTCGGCGGCGACAACGCCGCGGGCATCGGCGGTGGCGACCAGTCCAAGGGGGCCTATGTCGTCCTCAAAAGCGGCAGGGTATACGCGGAGGCCGGGAATACGGAAGCCTATGCCGTAGGCGCGGGCAACGACTCGACCGGCGGAATACTGGTCATGTCGGGCGGCATACTGACCGTGGCGTCCAACAACGGGCGTTACATCTCCGGCGGAATCTGGAAAACCGGCGGGGTGATCCGCTACACCCTGGGTCCGGATTTCGAGGACAATGGGAACAACACGTTGCGTTATCTCCTGAACAGCGGGATTGAGATCGAGCTTTACAGGCGGTCGATGGACAGCGTCGTGATTTCCGACGTCGATACCGGCTCCATGCTGTATGATCTGACGGACATGTCCCCGATACCGTTCCACCTGTATTGCGAAACGAACGGCCAGGCCGCGATGCTGGTGATCGACGTAGACGAGAGCCATTCCGGCGAAATCGGCCTGACGCTGAACAGCCTGCTGCTGAGCACCATGCGCAGGCAGGGCATCGCCTCGATCGCGATCAAAAGGGGCGACACCTGGTTGGTGGTGCGCACAAAAGACCTGAAGGAAGCGCTCGGCGACGACGGTACGACCCTCACGCTCTGCCTGGCGCCTGCGGACAGCGGGAACACCTACCAGCATGAGCAGCGCGGGAAGAACGTCATGGCTTACGCATACGACGGAAACGGCGAAGGGAGCTCCCTTGCCTTCATGCTGTACGAAAAAGCGCCCTCGGGGATCAGCGAAAGCAACTGGGACTGACGGATCAGCAAGGAAATACAGTTAAAGCACCGCCGCGGCATGGTCCGCGGCGGTGCTTTCGTCGCGGCTTACGGTAAGCAAGGAATGGATCGACGGCCGATTCCCGTTCAATCAATAGTGCGACTTGTGCGTCTAACAGGCGAGAGCGCTCAAGCAGGCAGGGAGGAACGACATGACCAGGGATGAATTTGAACGGCGGATCACCTCCGCGCAGGGCCGGCTGTACCGCATCGCGCGAGGATACCTGCGCGGCGAGCACGACTGTCTGGACGCCGTTTCCGAGGCGATTCTCAAGGCGTGGCAGAAACAGGCGACGCTCCGCAGGGAGCAGTACTTCGACACGTGGCTCAACCGCATCCTGATTCGCGAGTGCATCAACATTCTGCGCAGACAGAAACGCGTCGTGCTCACTGCGGACGTGCCGCCGCCCGACCGCCGGCCCTCCGAAAACCCGGAACTTCGCGACGCGCTGGACGCGCTGCCCCAATGCCAGCGCGTGGCGGTAATCCTCCATTACATGGAAGGGTACGACGTCGGGGAAATCGCCAGAATCACGCGATGCACGAAGGGCACGGTCTGTTCGCGGCTGCATTACGCCCGTTTGAAACTGCGCGAATGGCTCAAGGAGGAAATGGAATGAAACGCGAGGATTGGCGAAGCGCCTACGAACCGCTTCCGGAAGCTCTCTCCGGCCGGGTGGCGTGCGTCCTTTCGATGCTGGACGCAGCAAAACCCGTGAAAAAACACCCGATGCGAACCGCCGTTATCGCGCTGGCGGTGCTGCTCGCGCTGGGCGGCGTGGCCTACGCGCTCATCGACAGCCGGACGGCGGACATTTTCGGCTGGTTCTACGGAAACGATAAAAAGGAGGAGCTCCTTTCGGGCGATATCGCGCCCGCGGGGCAAACCTGCCAACTGGGACAGGTGGTTTACACGCTGGAGGAAGTGGTGTACAAGGACGGCTGCCTCTACGGCACGGGAACCATCCGGCCCGCGGACGGCGCGAACGTCGTGCTGATCGCGGAGGACTACGGCGTGAACGATCCCGCCGGTTACCTGCTCCATTACGGCGACGAGGAAGTTCCCGGCGACGCGCCCACCTACGCCCAGCTCGCCGAAGAACGAAACGCGAAGATCGTTCTGGCCAAATGCATCCCCAACGGCGCGCTGAACCCGGACGGCAGCCTGAACGCGTCCGAGATCGGCTATGCGGAACTGCCTCAGGCGGACGGCACGATTCTATTCACGTTTGAGTTCGAGGGCGGGGCCGCCGAGAACGGCGCGGCGGTACCCGATACCATCGTCCGCGCGGGCAGCTATACGCTCAGCCTGTATCTGGCCAACTGGGAGGTGACGACCGACGGTCTATGGCTGCGCGAGGAGCCCGACGACACGTGGCTGCGGACGGACTGGACGGTTACCGTCACCCCGACGATGAAAGGAGCGTAAACCATGAAACGATTTTTAGCGGCGCTTGCGGCACTCTGCCTGATCTGCGGCGCGGCCCGCGCCGAGGCGGCGGACGGCTCCCTGCGCGTGATCGACGTGCGGAACGCGGCGCAGGCCTATCAGGCGTGCTATCCTGATCGCGGCGTCACCGTGATTCGGCCGGAATACGACGAAGACCGGTGCCAATACAACACGCAGGAGCTCCTGCTGGGCGGCGACTGGGACGTCGCCTGCGTAAGCACCGACGAGTGCGATCTTGCGGCGCTCTGCGACGCCGGCGTGCTGATGGACCTGAGCGCGGAGGAGACCTGCGCCGTGCGGGTCGGCGGCATGTACCCGGCGATACAAAACGCCGTCCGGCGAAACGGCAGGCTGCTGGGCGTGCCCGTCTATCTCTGGGGGCTCGTTTCCCAGTTCAGCTTTCCCGCGACGGTTCGCCTGTCGGGGGAGGAGGTCGATTTGCGCGCGAAGCTGGGCTTTACCGACGAAGATGCGCCCCGCACGTTCAGCGACCTGTGTGCGCTCGCGGAAAAATACATGGCGCTGCCGGCGGAGACGCGGAAAGGCACCGCGTTTTCCATCGACAGCGCGACCGGGAACGCCTGCGCCTATTTCCTGTATTATCTGATCGACCTGTACACGGCGCAGGCCTGCGACGCGGACGGAAACGTGGCGTTCGACACGCCGACGTTCCGCGCGGCGCTCAGCGACCTGGACGCGATGACGGAGGCGCTGAACGGGGATCCGCGCGTCCGCTACGACGGCAACGGAAACCTGTGCGGCGTGATTCGGGACGAAAGCGCGGCGCTCCTGAACGGCGACGCCCTGCTTATAAACGTCGGGGCGTACGAATGCGTCCCGGCGCGGCTGGAGGTGGTGGTGATCAACGCGAAAACCGAGCGTCTGGCGGAGGCGCTGGATTATCTGGCCATTGCTTCGCAGCAGCTGTACTGCACCATGGCGCCGCTGCTGTATGAGCAGATCGATTACGACGCGCTGCTTCGGCAGTCCTACGACGCCGATATCGCCGCGCAGGTCGAGGAGGGCGAGGCTCAGTCCGTGATCGACGAGCTGACCCGCCTCAGGGACGCCGGGGATGAATCCCGCTATTATGCCCGCGCCGATATCGAAGCCTACGCCCGGAACGCGGCGCCCTACCTGACGTTTCCCCGCGTTCCGCGCGTGGGCGTCTTCTCCCTGGCCCAGCGATACGCAAGCGGCCGGCTGGACGCGGATGGGCTGATCGCCGAATTGAACGCGCAGGCGGCCGGGAACGTCGCGCAATAAACGACTTTCGTTCCTGCAAAGCTTACGCGGTCAGCCCGGCGGCGAGGCCGCCCGCGGCCGCGACCGATACGGCGACGCTGACGGCGATTCCCAAAATCCTTTTCCTGGCGGGCCAGGGCTTCCAGTGCGCCAGCCGCCACGCGACGCCCGCGCCTGCGCCCAGCAGGGCGCAGACCGCCGTTTGCAAAAGCACCGCGTTCATCTCGCCGCCGACCTGCTCCGGAAGCGATGCGATATAGGGCAGGAAGTACCCCAGCCGCAGACGCAGCGAAACGACGATGGCGGCGACGTACTCAACGGCGATCCCCGTCAGCGCGCCGTTCAGGCAGGCCCGCAGAACGCTGCCGACCATAACGATTCCTCCTAAAAGTAGATGATATCGGACACTTGCCGTTCCCCGCCGCCGCTGGGGCTGCTGATGATCTCGCCGTTGAACCACATTTCAGCCGATCCGCCCCCGTCCAGGTTCATGGCGGTCGTCGCGCCGTATTGGATGAACAGCTTTTGCAGGTCCGGCAGGGTGATGCCGCTGGAGTACCCGTCCTGCCGCCCGTCCACGACGATGATCACGTAGTGCAGCGGCCCGATCTGCCCGATGGCCGTGCGCGGCTCCAGCCGGGTCGACCGGGTGGAGATCACGTCGAACGCGGCGCTGAACGCCACCGCCTGCCCGTTGCGCACCAGCTCCGGGCCGAATTCGAAGGTCTGCCACACGCCCGCGTCGATCAGCTGCCGGCCGAGGCTCTTGTAGTCCTCGCCCTCCCGGTCGACCTTGACGGTCATGTTCCCGTCCGCGTCCAGGATCAGCAGGTTCCGCGTCGTGTCGTGCGTGCGCAGCAGCTCACCGTTTCGGATGATGACGCCGTATTTGTGCGTCCCGTAATCGTCGCCGTTGACCGCCAGCACGGCGCCGGCCTGCGAAGCCAGCACGGATACGGGCTGCAGATCGTCGCTGACGGCCGTACGGAAATCGGTCGTCCGGCTCAGCTGAACGTCTGCCACGAAATACGTCATGCTCCCGTCAACCACCCTGTTGATAACGATGGAGCGCGTATCGTCCTGATACTGCCAGCCGTAGGGCGCGTTGATGCAGGGCGTTTCCAGCGCCAGCGCGGAACCGCCCGCGCCGACCGCCCAAAACAGGATAAGGATCCACCCAACGATTTTTCTGATCACGACGTGTTGCCTCCGTTCGCTTCCTTCCATGGCTACGCAGCTATTCTGACGATAGAATATAAGAAGAACATGAAAGAGCGAAACCACTTTTTCCCAGGCTGGCGAAGGGGTCCCCCAACGCCCGCCCGGTTCCTGGAGCTAATTCACCGCGATAACCCGGGAAGCCGCCGATGCCGACTAAACAAAACAGCGTTGCGCGGGGCTCCCCCCCCACACAGACCCCCCCCCAACCTTTTTTTGGGGGAGTCACCAGCCCAGCCCGAAAATCGCCATCCCCGCCCTGTCCCACGCGCAG
>CAZXPW010000009.1:1553-22748 GCA_964643355.1 uncultured Pirellulales bacterium | reverse complement strand
CCCCGTTACCTGCACATAATACCCCCCTAAAACCCGGCACCCCGCCTAGCCCCACTACAAAAACCCGGTTGGGGGGGGCGGCCGCCGCCGCGCCAGCCCGCGCAACGCTGTTTGAGGGGGAATCCGCCTGCGGAGCCGTCAAGGGCTTACCCGGCCGGAGCGACGCGCACTTCCCGGGGACGACTGTGTTCACCAGCCGGAACGGTTTCGGCGCGCACGGCCGCCAGAAAACAACCCCGCCCCGAAAGCGCCTGCCGCTGCTAAAAAGCCCTCAGACGGCACTCCGATACGCATGGGTACCGCTGGCCAGGCTGTGGCGTTCGCCGTCGGGCAGCACCAGTTCGCACGCGGTGCCGACGGGCACCCGGACGGTAATGGAGAAAACCCCCTCCTCAATATGCCAGTCCACGCCGATCTCGCCGTAGGGGGAACGGTGGCTGCCCTTCGCGCAGGTAAGCCCGCCGCCCGGCAGGGGCTGCACACGGAAGGTGCGGTAGCCGCCGCTCGTTGCCTCCAGCCCCAGCACGCGCCGGTAGAGCCAGTCGCCCGCGGCGCCGTTGGCATAATGGTTGAAGGAGACCATCCCGCCGCTGCCGTCGTCCTTCGCGCCTTTGGTGAGCGGATCGGTGTTCACGGTGCCGTCCGGCCTGAGCGCGTCCCACCGTTCCCAGATCGTGGTGCCGCCGGAGCGCACCTCGTAGAGCCACGAGGGGCAGGTATCCTGCAGGAGCAGGTCGTAGGCCGCCTGCGGATGGCCGTTGTCCGAAAGCGCGAACAGCAGGTAAGGCGTGCCGGTGAACCCGGTGGTCAGGTGATTGTCCGCGTCGCGCACGAGGCGGGCGAGATTGTCCGCCATGGCCGCGGTTTCCGCGCCGGCCGTCATGCCGAAAAACAGCGGCAGCACGTATCCGGTCTGGAATTCGTCCCGAAGCCGGCCCTTTCCGTCCGTGAACACCTTGCGGTAGGCGCAGGCAATCTCGGCGCGCAGGCCGCGGTAATATCCGGCGTCCGCGGTTTCGCCCAGCAGCGAGGCCGTTTCGGCGATGATCGCGCAGGAATTGGCCCAGTAGGCGGTCGCCACCCATCTGGCGCGCGCCATCCAGTCCCGCGCGCCGCCCTGCGGCGCGCACCAGTCGCCGAAATGGAAAGGAAAGCGCCATATGCGGCGATAGGTGCCCAGCGCAAGCAGGCCCGCCCAAAACCTGGCCGCCTTGAGGAACTTTTTCATGGCGGGGTACTGCGCTTTCAGCAAGGCCAGGTCGCCCCGCGCCAGGTACTCCGCCCAGGGCACGAGGATGCAGCTGTCGCCCCAGCAGGAGGTGGCCATCGTGGGCCAGCGGTCGCCCTGCCGGGGCACCACCATCGGTACGCCGCCGCCCCGGCCCTGCTCGCTGCGCATGTCCAGCAGCCATTTGTCGAAAAAACGGCTCATGTCGAAATGATAGCAGGCCGTGGAGGCAAACACGGCGATGTCGCCCGTCCAGCCCTGCCGCTCGTCCCGCTGCGGGCAATCCGTCGGGATATCCACGAAGTTGGAAAGGCCGCCCCAGCGAACGTTTTGCTCAAAACGGTTGACCAGGGCGTTGGAACACTCGAACGTGCCGACCTCGGGCACGTCGGAAGCCAGCACGAAGGCGGACAGCGCAAGGTCCGCTTCCTCGACGCCGGTTACGCCCACATAGCGGAACCCCATGTAGGTCAGCCGCGGCGAATAGGTCTGTTCGCCGTCCCTGCAGATATACGTCGCGGTGGCTTTGGCGGTGCGCAGGGGCTTGGTGAACAGCTCGCCGTCCACCAGCACCTCGGCGTGGCGGAAGACCACCCGCTGCCCCCGCCGGCCGCCGATCTTCGCGCAGATCACACCCGCGATGTTCTGGCCGAAGTCGTACACGGTTTCGCCGCCCGGGACCTTTCGGCAGGAGACCGGGGCGAGCCTCTCCCGCACGCGCACGGGGCTGCCGTAGGCCGCCAGCAGTTTCGGCGCGCCCCGCGGGGCCGTGAGCGCCGCCGCGTGGAACGGCGCCCGGGCCAGATCGACGGTCGCGTCGTACGTTTCGCCGTCGTAGAACTCGGCGAAGCGGTAGGCGCCCTGCGTGGTCACGCTCCAGTCCGTGTCCGTGGCGACGATCTCCTTGCCGCCGTCCTCATAGAGAAGATGCATCTCCATCAGCAGTGCCTGCCGGTCGGCGCTGATTTTGTTTTTGCGCACGTAGTTGAAAAAACCGCAGGCCCAGCCGCCCGCCACGACCGCCGTCAGCTCGTTTAATTCGCCAAGCTGCCCGGTGACGTCGTAGGTCTGGTACTGGAGCTGGTGCCCGTAGGAGGTAAAGCCGGGGGCGAAATATTCCGCGCCCACCGTTTCGCCGTTCAGCGAAAGCGTATAGATGCCCAGCGCCGTGGCGTGGATGCGCGCGCGGCGTACCTTGCCGTGCAAGGCGAAGCGGCGACGGAAGGTCATGGGCGCGGGGGATTCGTCCTTGCCGAACCGGTAGCCGCCGTCCGTAATCCACCGCGCCGTCCACGGCGTGCCGAGACGGCCGGTTTCGAAGCGGGCGGCACCCCGCGCCGTTTCGCCCCGGTCGTCCGTCGCCCGGATCTCCACGGTATACTCCGTCAGCGGAAGCAGCGGCGGCCCGGCGTAGGGGATGTGCAGCTGTTCGGCCGTCTCCGCGCGCCAGTCGCCCACGGCGATCGTCGCGGTTCGCAGCGCGGCGCCGGGACGATCGCTTTCCAGCGCGAAGGAAAACCGGGGATGCGGGTTGTCCGTCACGCAGCCGGTTTCCAGGTTTTCCACCGTGACTTTTGCAATACTCAGCATACCTTACGCTTCCTTCTCGTTGGCGGCGGCGACCGCCGCGACCATCCTGCGGCGGTAAACGTCGGCTTTCCGGCGCTCCGCCTCCCACTGCGCCTGCGCCTTTTGCGCGCGCAGCGCTTCCCGCGCTTCCCGCTTGGCCCTTTGGGCCGGCGAAAGCTTCGAAAGCCGCGTCTCGCGCCTTTGCGCCGCCTTTGCCGCCCTTGCGGCGGCCTTCTCACGCGCGGCGTTCTGCTTCTTCAGGCGTTTTTCTTCCGCTTTCGCGGCGGCTTTCTCGTGGGCGACGAGCGCCGCACCGTAATCCAGGTGCCGCTTCTCGCTGCGCTCTTTGAGCTCCGCGCGGAACGTGCGCTCGCTTTCTTCCCGGAGGGTTTTTTGTTCCAGCTCGGCGCGCACGTCGGGCTCCACCCAGGTTTCGCCGCGCGCCTCGCTTTCCGCCTTCTGCCGAAGGAGAATCTCGGCCTGCTTCTTCTGCACGGTTTTTTCCACCGTCAGGAAAACCAGCAGCGCCACGAGCACCATCCCGGTCATCACTTCAAAGCCGACAAAGCTGAACGTAATCACGTTTTTGACGGCCGCGTTCTGCGTAAAGGCCGTCGCCGTGGGCGCCACGTAGCCCGAGCCCGCCAACAGGCCGTTGAAGATGCCGGTGCACACGCCCACCACGGCCACGGCGATAATGCTGTAAATGGACATCGCCACGCCGTCGCAGCGGAAGGTGCACTTCCACTCCATATGGTCCAGCGTATCGGCGAACAGCGCCATAAAGACGTACGCGCAGGGCAGGCCGCCGATGTTTTTGATAAACTGGCCCGCGAGCACGACGGTCATGCTCGTGGGCACCGCCCAGCAGATGGCGCTGCCGAGGGCGTAGAGCACGAAGCCCGCCAGCGTGACGTTGCGCTTGCCGAAGCGCTTCGCCAGCGGCCACACCGCGAAGATGCCGATGCCCATCGGGATGCCGCCGATCACCGATACCAGCGTTTGCGTAACGCCGTCGTTGTAGGTGCCCAGCACGTAGTTGCAGTAGTACACGAGGCTCAGGTTTTTCAGGCTCACGCCCAGCGTGTAGATCAGGAAATAGCTGAGGATGATGAGCATGTAACGGTCGGTAAACACCGCCTTGAGCTGCAGCGCGTACGGTATTTTCCGCGTTTGCGGATCCTCCGCGCTTTCCTGCGTGACGCGCTCCTTGGTAAAGTAGTATTCCATCAGCGTCAGCGGGAACGCCAGCACGGAGAGCACGCACATCACCGTCAGCCACTTCTGCCTGTCCACCCCGATGACCGGCATGATGAGCATCGGGAAGATCAGCGCGACGACGATGCCGCTCATCATGATGGTGGAAATCTGCGTGAACACCGCCAGCTGGCCGCGCTGCTCGGTGTTGCGCGTGGACAGCGGCACCATGAGGTTGTGGCTCATGTTGTAGATGGTGTAGGCGACGGAATAGAACAAGTTATACGAAAGCATCACCCAGATGATCTGCACGGTCCGGCTGCCGCCGGGCACCAGAAACAGCAGGATGCCCGTCACCAGCAAAAGCGGCGCGGAAAGCAACAGCCACGGGCGCGCCTTGCCCTGCCGGGTTCGGGTGCGGTCGATGATATACCCCATCAGGATGTTCGTGACGGCGTCGATGATTTTCGACACGATGGGGAATATCGCCAGAAACGCGCCGCCCCAGACGGCGGTCAGGTTGAGCACGTCGGTGTAATACACGTTGAGATAGGTCGCCATCACGGCGTTGAGCAGCAGCGCGCCGCTGGGCCCAAGCAGGTAGCCGAGCCACCGTTCTTTGGCGGTGGTGTTGCGGCTGGTGATGGCGGAGTTCCACAGTTTCGCGTTCAAACGGCTGGCGACGGTAGTCATCCCCGATTCCTCCCTGTTTTGTGCCTCGCTAATCCCTGCGCAGCATGAACCGTATGCCCCGGAACAGATGGCCGTTGGCGAGTTGCACAAAGCCGCGGGCCTGCGAATACGACAGCTTTCCGTCCGAGGACATCGCCATGGCGCGTATGCTCAGCGAGGGCATGAGCCGGACGGTAAAGAACGAGTTTTTCAGCGCCGCGTCGCGCTCCAGCGAAGGCGGCATGCGACGCGCCCTGCGGTAATCCCTTTCCACCGTGCCCAGCACCGCGGCGTACAGGATGCGCCCTAAGAACGACCCCTTCAGGTCGCGCAGGGGCGAGGAGAGCGTTACGGGCATGCGCGGCGGTTCCGCGGGAGGCGGATAGCCCAGCAGCGCCGGGAACCCCTGCGGCACGGTTTTGGGCGGAGAAGCGTAATCGGCGCGCACGTCCTCCGGATACGGGCAGGGAACCTCCGCTTCGTCCGCCACCGGCAAGTCGGCCGAAAGCCGGATATCCCGCGAGGAAGCCCCAAGCCCGACGGCGTACACGCCGTTTTCCAATACCCAGGCGTGCCGGCGCACGTTCCAGTAGGCGAGCTCGGATTTCGGGAAGGAAAGCGCGACGGTTTTGGTCTCGCCCGCCGCGAGGGCAACCTTGGCGAAGGCGCGCAGTTCTTTTTCGGCCTTGAACACTTCGCCCGGGGCGTTCGTCACGTACAGCTGCACGACTTCCGCGCCGAGGCGCGCGCCCGTGTTGGTAACCTCCGCCGATACGGTGACGGCGCCGTTTTCTTCCCGAACGGCCATGGCGCCGTAGGCAAAAGACGTGTAGGAAAGCCCGTATCCGAAGGGAAACCGAAGCGGCGTTCCCGCCTTGTCGTAGAAGCGGTAGCCCGTGTAGATGCTTTCGTAGTACCGTGAAACGGCGCTTTGGTCGAAGTCGGCGGCGCAGGAGGCGTCCCGCGCGTGAAGCGGCCAGCTTTCGGCCAGCTTGCCGGAGGGGCAAGCTTCGCCGTACAGCAGCGCCGCCGTCGCCTCCCCGCCCTCCATGCCCGGCAGGAGCATGTAGAGCATTGCCTGCAGGCGGTCGAAAAACGGCAGTTCCACCGGCGCGCCGCCATAGAGCACCAGCACGATCTTCTTGCCCGTATCCGCGAGCGCCGCAATCAGCGAAAGCTGGTTTTCCGCAAGCTTCATATCGGGACGGTCGAACCCCTCGCATTCCTCAAAATCGGTCAGGCCGCCGAAGAACAGGACGGTATCCGCCTGCGCGGCGGCGGCGAGCGCGTCCGCCTCCAGCGCTTCGCTGCGCTTGCCGACGGTCGCGTCGTAGCCCCGGTGATAGACGTACTCCACGCGGCGCCGGTCCAGCGCGGCTTTGGGCGTGACCACGGACGGCGGGTTGATCAGCGAGGAACCCGCTCCCTGAAAGCGCATCTTCTCGAACAGCTCGCCGACCACGAGGAGCTTTTCGCGCCCGGTCAGGGGCAGGCAGCCGTCGTTTTTGAGCAGTACGGCGCAATCCAGCGCCACCTCGCGGGCGACGGCCGCGTGCGCTTCGGCGTCTGCGGGCGCCGCCCGCTGTGCGCCGCATTTTTCCACCAGTTCCAGCATGCGGCCGACCGACGCGTCCACACCCGCCACGGACAGGGAGCCGTTTTTAACGCCCTCCACGATCGCTTTGCGGTTGTGGCGAACGCCGCCGGGCATATCCAGATCGCAGCCCGCCGGAATGTCTTTAAGGCGATCCATGGCGCCGCCCCAGTCCGTCATCACTATGCCGTCGAAGCCCCATTCGTCGCGGAGAAGGCCGGTCAAAAGCGCGCGGTTCTGTACGCACGGAACCCCGTTGATGCGGTTGTAGGCGCTCATCACGGCATAGGGGCGCGCCTCCTTCACGATGCGCTCGAAGGCTCGCAGGTAGATTTCCCGCAGGGCGCGCTCGTCCACCACGCTGTCGCCGTAAAAACGGTAGTTTTCGTTGGAATTGGCGGCGAAGTGCTTTACGCAGCAGCCTACGCCCGCTTCCTGCGCGCCGCGCACGAACGCCGCGCCCATCCTGCCGCTCAGGAGGGGGTCTTCGGAGTAGTACTCGAAGTTCCGGCCGCACAGGGGGCTGCGCTTGATGTTCACGCCGGGCGCGAGCAGCAGGTTCACGCCCGCGGCGAGGCATTCCCGCGCGATGGCCTCGCCGATGCGGCGCGCGTTATCCGGGTTCCATCCGCAGGCGACCATGCCCGCCGTGGGGAACGCCGAGGAATGTTCGTTGTCCGAAAGGCCGAAACCGCCGTTGTCGCGCCGCACCTTGCGCAGGCCGTGCGGCCCGTCCGTCATAAACAGCCCGGGAATGCCCAGGCGCCGAACCGCGTTGGTTTCCCAGGAGCGCACGCCTTCCAGCAGCGCGGCCTTTTCTTCCAACGTCAATAAACGCAGTTGTTCCGTGGAGCGACTCATAGCTTTCCTCCGCACGAACCATTTTCAGCCCGATTCTATCATAACCGGAGCCGCTTGCATTGCAAAAAACGCCGGATTATTGTAGAATAATCATGCTATGCAGAACATTTTGTATCAAATTTCGTCGATTTTCGACATGGCCGTGCGCGAATACCGCCAGGGTACCCTTGTGGAAACGGTGGGGCCAACCTTTGCGCCGGACCTGATCGCGCCGTATCTGAGCGCCGTTCTTGCCGTGCGCGGCGACGTGACGCAGATGAGCACGCGGTCGCTGCACTGCTACGGCGCCGTACGCACGAAGGACGGAGCCGTTTATGTGGCGGGCCCCGTGGTGCGCATGAAGCCCGACGAGATCGAGTTTAAGGAAATCTGCCTGGAGATGAACCTTGCGCCCGAAGCGCGGGACAGCCTGCGGCGATACCTGGACACGCTCCCGGTGATGCCGCTGCACAAGTTTGCGCAGGTGCTCTGCGTCGTCAACAGCGCGATCAACGGCACGGATGTCCGGCCGGAAACGGTGATGATCGGCGAATGGCCGCAGCTCCCGGAGCCGGAGGCGGTTGCCGCCGGTTCGCCGATGCGCTCGGAGCAGAACTACGACACGGAAAGGCACCTGATGGCGCTGGTCACGCGAGGCGATATCCGCACGCTCAAAGAGTACATGATGCAGACGACCTTCCGGCAGGATTACCGCATCGCCGACGACAGCCTCCGCAACATCCGCAACATCCTGATCGTGAGCGCGACGCTGGCCACGCGCGCCGCGATCGCGGGCGGGCTGGAGCCCGAGCGGGCCTTCAGCCTGAGCGACATGTACATCCGCACGGTGGAGACCCTCGCGTCCCCGCGCGAAATTTACGACCTGATGGTGCGGATGCTGCTGGATTTTACCGAGCGCGTGGGGGCGGGCTTCACGCCCGCCGCGGCGTCCCCGGCAACGGCGGCCTGCCTGCGCTACATCCGCCGCAACATCAGCCGGCCGATTACCGCCAAAGACGTGGCGGAGCACATGCACGTAAGCCGAGGCTATCTGGCGTCGGTTTTTCAAAAGGAAATCGGCACGACGGTTTCCCAGGCCATCGCCTTAGCGCGCGTGGAGGAGGCGAAGCGGCTGCTTCGGCAAACGGACAAGCCGCTCGCCGATATCGCGGCCTACCTCTGCTTTTCCTCGCAGAGCCATTTTCAAAACGTGTTTCGGCGCTGGACCCGCACGACTCCGGGGCGGTACCGGCTTGCGGATACCGACGGGGAAGCGGAGGGTGCGGTGTTCGCCGCGATGCCGGTCGCGATACCCGGACGCGATTGCACGAAACGGCCGGGGGAGATCGTTATACTGTAGAACGGGACTATCGGGGAGGGAAATGCGATGACCATCCAAAAACGAGCCGTACAAGGCCGCGCCGCAGGTGCAAAAGGAAGGCGGACAAAGGCGATCCTACGTCGGCTTCTGGTTTTGCAGACGGTTTGCGTGTTGCTGGCCGCCCTTCTGCCGATCTGCTCCACGGCCTCCGCGAACAGCTGGGGTCTGAACACGGTGATGCTGGACGCGGTATCCGCCACCCATGACTGGGACGACTATACCAGCCTGTCCGACCAGGCGGAAGTCCAGTTTACGGACGTCGACGGCCTGCCGGTGGCCGTGGCCGTATTGCACAGCCGATACCATAACGTGCTGCTGACCTCGGCTACCGCCGAGGACGACCGGACGCAGTTCGTCCGCTATGCCGTTACGACCGCCGTATGGCAGCCGGAGGACGACGCGCACACCTTCGACGCGCTGCTGCCGCTGGACGACGGAAGCGCCGGTTTTACGCTCTGCTGCGACGGTACCGAGCGGTATCGCTTTGCGCTGAGCTCGGATACGTACCGGCTGGTTTCCGCACAGGTCGGCGAGACCTCCTTTTTCTGGAGCGAGGATCAGGCGTGCTATCAGGTGCTGGGCGAGGATGTGCTGAGCGGCGCCTCCTGGGTTCCGCCCGACGGGCAGATTACGCTGACGGACTTCAACATCAGCCTGTTCCCGCGTTCCGTCGACGAGGTTGCCGGGCTCAATACGCTGACCGACCAGATCGGCGCAAGGCTGGTCGCGCAGGACAGCGTGATCGACCGGCAGGCGGAGGGAACGCTGGCCGTTTACAGCGCCCCGTCGGAAAGCGCGTGGTGCGCCGCGGGCGGCAAGGCGTCCGTCAGCCTGAAAGAGACGGTGTGGATTCTGGGCGTGACGGAAAACGCGGAAGGCGTATGGACCTGTATCGAGTATAACGTCAGCAGCAGAACCGCCCGCATCGGCTATGTGAAAGCCAATCTGACGTCCGGATGCGACGTGTGCGCCTTTACCGGGCTTCTTCTGAACACGGCGGAGGACACCGGCCTGACGGACGATCCCGACGTTTCCCAGTATCCGCAGAAGGAAATCCCCGCGGGCACGGAGCTAAACGTTCTGGCCGTGTACAACGCCTATTACGCCTACGTCGAAAGCGAGATCGACGGCCAAACCTTCCGCGGCTTCGTGCCGCTGCGCGCGCTGCAGGCCGGCGCGGAGGTGATCCGCAGCGACGTGATGGCGCAAATCGCCGGCGAATGGTTGCTAGACGCGGGCGGTAACATGGGCCTGGAAGGCCGCGTGCTGGAGGCCGACGGAACGCTGTTGCAGCGCGGAGACCCCGATACGGTGGAACTGGAGGATATCTACCAACGCTGCGAAGCCCCCGAAACGGGCGAGAACGGCAGCCCCCTGTATTACCGCTGGACGGTCGATATCGATACCGATCCCGTCCTCGGGGTGAAAACGGCGATCGGCTCCTGGTATGTGACGGAATACAACAACGCGGCCCGCCGGTACTGGCACGACGCGGATTACGAACTGGTGATGAAAGCAAACGGGAAAACCGTGCGCCTTGGCCTGGAGGTGGAAAGCGCGGACGCCCTCAACCTGTTTTATTGGGAGGGCGGCGGCGGATACGTACGCGTTCTGCCCATGGAATAAAGGCGCGGCCGAAGGTTGGGGACGTTCGTCAACCCCGGCCTAAACGCTCGGCCGAACCTACGGCGCCCATTCATCCGATGGGCGCGTTTTTGCTGTTTGAAGGCGGTGCTTAAATGAACGTTTCGGAATCGGACGGTTTCGCCTTCCGTATCGTCTAATAGGGGAAAGGAGGGGTCGAAAGGCAATGGACGAACGAGCGGTTTGGCTGGAAAGCGCCGTGCGGCGCTGGGAGAAAAGCCTGATCCAAACGGCTTACGCCTATCTGGGCGACCGGTCGCTTGCCGAGGACGCGGTGCAGGAAACCTTTCTGAAGGCCTGGAAAGGGTACGACCGCTTCCGCGGAGAGGCGGGGGAAAAGACCTGGCTGATGCGCATTGCGATCAACACCTGCAAGGATGTTCGCCGCGGCGCGTGGTTCCGCCATATCGACCGAAAGGCGTCGCTCGATCAACTGCCCGAAGGCTCGGTTCCTTTCACGCCACGGGAGGATACCCTTACGCGCGCCGTTCTGACGCTGCCGCCCCGGCTTCGCGAGGTCGTGCTGGTATTCTGTTGCCAGGGGCTGACCGCGGAGGAAACGGCACGGGTGCTGGGCATCTCCAGATCGACCGTGTTTCACCGGATGCAGAAAGCGCGCGCCATGCTGCAAAAAGAAGGGGAGGACCGGCGGAATGAAGATGACCGATAACGAAATCCGTCAGGCGGTGGAACACCGCCTGTCCGCGCTGGACTGCGATCCTTCCCGCCGCGCGCGTATCCTGCGGAGGATCGAGAAAGAGGGGGAACCGCAAGTGAAGAAAAAACTGTCCGTAGGTCTGGTGTTTGCCATCGTTTTGCTGCTGGCCCTCGCCGGCGTTGCGCTGGCTTTGACGACGAACCTGTTTGCCTTCTTCGGGCAGCGGGATGAAAGATACGAAAAAGTGGCCGATCAGGCCGCGCTGGAGACCTCCGCGCCCGTGACTGTAATGGATGAGCAGACCGGCGCCGTGGACGCGAGGTTCGACAGCGCCTTCTACGACGGCATGACGCTCAACGTGGCCATATCGGTCGACCGGCCTTCCCGGGTGGAGCCCTATACGCCGGACGGGGACGCGCTTTCGTCCATGGAGGTCGCGGAAGACATGCCGCTGATCGTGAGCGAAGCCGGGGATGAGGAAAAGACGGATGCCCAATTGGCCCTGCAGGCCGCCATGGAAGCCGGAACGCCGTATGGCTACCAGATCGTTGAGTACTATCCTTCGGATCATGTGCTGACGGACGACGGAATCGACATTCCGCCGTACGCAGGTGATTCCACCGTGGACGAAAACGGCCGTTATGTGGAAATGCGGGAGTTCGAATCGCCGCTGCCGGAGGAACTGCAAAACCTGGATGCCATCACGCTCAACTGCACCGTTTACCGAAGCGTTCAGCGCTGGTATTTTGACGGAACGACCCTGTATGATCAGAGCGCCAGCGAACAGGTGGGCGCGATCCATGCGACGGTGCCCAGAAGCGACGGCATGACGCTGACGATGCAAGGCACCTATGCCGTCGGGGGCGCGGAGTACGCCGTGACCGCGCAGGTGTCCACCATGAGCGCGGTCGTCACCCTGGACGGGGACGGAAGTGCCACGCTTCGCGATCTGCTCGGGAACGCCGATGAGATTCCCGCGGGGATCGATCCGGCGGACGTATGGGTGAACATGACCGCCTATGACGAACAGGGGCGCGCGTACGTAAGCGAAGGCGGCTTCGGCTTGGATCAGACGCTGCCCCTTACGGAGGTTTTCATGGGCGTCGGCGAGCTGCCAAAGTCGCTGGAAGTGCAGGTTTTCATCGATTGGGAAGGGGATGCGGGCGACGGCGCGCAGCCGCTTGTCATTGCGCTGTCGCCGACGGAATAAGGCCCGGCAACCGTATCGCTCAAAGCGCCCATCGTACCGATGGGCGCTCAGCTTACTGAAAAAGGCCCATCTGCGTTGTCAGCTGCGGGATGGCAAGGGGTATCACTTACAAACGGGTAAGCTCAACCCCTTGCCACCCTTGCTTCCTAGCATCTGGACCTTTTTGAGCAAGCTGCGCTTGGGTGCTTGCGAGAGGTTTGTTAACGTTCAAAGCGCCCATCGTACCGATGGGCGCTTTTCCTGCCGGGCTTCAAGGCTCCGCGTTCAACGGCTGGCACAGGGGACAGTAATAAACGGCCCCGCCCAGGTAGGCTTCCCGGACGATTTTCCCGCCGCAGCGGGGACAACCGGAGGCCAACGCGTTTCGGGACATCTGCGTTCGGTATCCGCCCGGGTTGCCGTACAGGTCTTTTTCCGTATCCCGTCCTCCCAGCTCCGTCATCGCGCGCAGAACCGCCGGGATGCGGTCGAGAAGGCGTTCCCGCTCCGCGGTGCCGAGCGTGCCGATCTTCCGCTTGGGATGAAGGCCGGCCTCGAAAAGAATATCCTGCAATACGCCGTTGCCGATGCCGGGAAAGCGCTGCTCCGTAGCGAGAAACGCCTTTACGCTGAGGGTGGGCTTGCATTGCGCGATCAATCGGCGATAATACGGTCCGAACGGATCCGAAAACGGCGAAATCGCCGCCCTGCTTTTCTGGTAGTATACGTTGTCGAAATCGCCGCGATACAGGAAAATGCTTCCGTACATGGAAACGGTGAAAACCAGCGCCGCGCCGTCGTCAAACTCCGCAAGCAGCTGATAGCTTGCGGGGGCTTTCGCGTATTCCGTCAACCGCACGTTGATGCCGTCGCTGATGCACAGGTGCGCGCCGTTGTCGAACGCCATATCCACGAACATGCCGAACCCTTCCGCAGCTTTAAAGGCGGCACCGCGTGTTTTCGCGTCGTATTCCGCCGGTTCGCCGGAATACCAGCAGAACTTGTGCGCCTTCGTGGGCGGATGGATGCGCTTTATCCTTTTGCCTGCAAGCTCGTTCAGTTGTTTTGCAATGCTGATCGCTTCCGGTAATTCCAGCATGGTGACCGCCCCCTTTTCCTGGCTCTGTTTTTCGCTGGGCTCATCGGTCGGTGAAACGGTCCGCCGTACCCGCGTCCGGCGGCGCGGCCGTCGGTTCCCCTGCATGGAGTTTCGCCAAGCGAAGCGCTTCACCCTCTTTGGGTCGTGCGCCTTCCCCGGCGGGCTGCCCGGCCTTGTCCTTTTTAAACAGCATCCTGATGCCGAAGAAGATCAATACGATTCCGACGGCCACGTTCAGGTACCGTATCACGACCTGCGGCAAAAACCCGCCCAGCGTGCTTCCCAGAACGGCGATCACCGTCAGGAAAAGGATCGTCGCCATCACGCAGCCGGTGGCAAAGAAAAAAAGCTGCCGTTTGCTCCAGTTGTTTTCGATCGTCTGCGCGGAGAACATGCCGCTCCAGAAAACGATCGTCAAGGGATTGGACGCCGTCAGCAATAGGCCCTGAATAAAGAGATTCTTGCTCGAGGCGTTCGAAAACAGCGCGATTTCGGGCAGAAAGGACAGGTTGAACGCGCCGGAAATGATGTTGGCGCCGAACAAAACCAGCGCCAGGCATCCCAGCAGCTTAACGGCCGACCTTACTTTGGCCCTGTTGATAACGGCGGCGACGCCCGCGCTGGACAGCGCGATGTACAGCGCGTCGATCAGGGCGATGGATGCGACGAGATAAAGGGCGGACAGCAGGCCGTAGGTCGTGGAAGTATTGAACACCATCACGCACATGGGTCCGACGGCAAACTGCAGAAGCATCCCGAATTTCAAACCTTTGACGATCATGGCGCGGCCTTTCTAGACGTTGATTTCTTCCTTGAGTGTCGCAAGCGCAACGACGGTATTGGAGCCGGAAACGCCTTCGATCTTTTTGAGCGTCCTGGATAAGAAATTTTCCAGCGCTCGCGTGTCCTCCACGGCGACCTTCAGCAGATAATCGTACGCGCCCGCCACGTGGTGGCATTCCAGTACGCAGTCGCACCGTACGATCGCGCTTCTGAAAGGATCGATGTTTTCCGTCCCCTCAATGTTGACGAAGATAAACGCCAAAAGGCCCTTGCCGGTTTTGTCGCGGTTGATTCTGACCGTGTACTGTCGGATAATTTCCGCCTGCTCCAGCTTCCGGATCCGTTCGGCCACGGCAGGCACGGACAGGTTCACCTTTTTGCTGATTTCGGAAGCGGAAGCTCTGCCTCTTTTTTTGAGTTCGGCAAGAATAGCCTGATCGATTGCGTCCATTGGCACCCCTCCTCTCAAGCCATTTTACCATACGCTTAAAAGACCGTATATGATTCTGAAAAAAACGACAGAATTTTAAGAAAAATAGGGTTATGCTTTCGCTGTGGAAAGCCGCCCCGTTTTTCTTGGCATACCGACAAATAGCTTGACCTTCCAAAGCTTTTGGGATTAAACTATTATAAAATCAACACTAAACGGAAAAGTAATAAATCGCTGGGAGGCTATGGAATGTATCATTCAAGGCTGCACCTGACCAACGGCATCGTTTCCGCCGCGCTGGACGCGCTCAGCGGCGAACCGCTGGAATTGGTGCTGGAGAGCAAAAAGGAAAACATCCTGAAGAACAACCTCGTCTTCGAAGCGTCGCCGCTCAAGCTTCAGCTGTCGGACGGACGTTTTTTACGCCCCGCCAAATACATGGAGATGCTCAACGACGCAACGCTCAAACCCGACATCGCCATCCGGCAGGAGGAGAAGGAGAGCAGGGCGATCGTTTCCTGTCCCGCGCTGGTGGATATGAAAACGGGGGCGCGCGCGGAGATCAAGGCCGTTTGGACGCTGTGGCTGCCGGCCGGCGAAGAAAAGCTGCACTGGCAGCTTACGCTGGACAGCGGCCTGGACACCATGGTGGAAAAGGCGTACTTCCCATACCTGAACGGGATCTGGCTTTCGGACGACTGGACGAACGACACGCTTTACATGCCCGTCCATTCGGGCGACAGGTGCCTAAACCCCACCGAGACCCTGTCCCGCAAGCCCTCCGTTATCTCCTGGAAGTGGCAGGAGTACCAGTACGATTTTACCCTGGGCGGGCCGTTTGGCCAATATAACGGGGATACGGGCTGCTATGAGCGCGAGTGCATGTATTCCGGCCCCTGTTCGATGCTGTACACCGTGCTTTCCAATCCCGAGCTGGACATGAGCGTATACCTCACCTGCCGTAACGACGCCTTGAAGCTCAAAGCGCTGCGGGCGGGCACCTACGGCCCGGAGCGCCCCGGCGTTTCGCTTTCCATCGCGCATGTGCCCTGCCTGAACAAGGGGGTTTGGGAAAGCGAAGAAAGCGTGCTGATGCTCTATGAGGGGGACTGGCACAAGGGCGCGGACGATTACCGCGCATGGCGCGAATCGGTCCACAAGCCCGAACTGAAACGCCGGCACAGGCCGGACTGGTTTATGAAAAGCCCGGGGCTGGTGGCGCATTACGATTTTAAATACCAGCGCGGATTCATCGTGCATCGCTTCCGGGATATTCCCGCGCTGTACGACATGGCGCAGAGCTTCGGCATGAACCACCTGCTGCTGTCCGGCTGGAATCAGGACGGGTTTGACGACGGCTTCCCCCGCTACACGCCCGATCCCGACCTGGGCACGGAGCAGGAACTCAAGGACGCGCTGAAAACCGTGCGCGACCGCGGCGGGCACGTGTCGTTTTACATCAACGTGCGCCTCTGCAACACCAAGTATGAGGACCTGCGGGAGCTGTACGAAAACGGCGCGGCCGCCCACGCGGACGGCACCATCGAAACGGAAAAGTACGGCGCGGGCAACCTGACCTTTGCCTGCATGTGCCCCAACTCCGTCCCCTGGAGGGAGCGGATGACGCAGACCGTCGATTACCTGACGAACACCATCGGCGCGGACAGCATGTACCTGGATCAGCTGGGCATGGCGAAGGGCCTGCTGTGCTACAATGAGACCCACGAACACGGCGAAAACCGGGGCGGCTGGAACGCGGGTTACGAAACCATGCTGACCCGGATGCGCGATACCTATGCGCAGGACGGCGTGGCGCTGATGTTTGAAGGCGCAAGCGACATCCACGCGCGCGGAGCGTCGGGACAGCTCATTTCCACCATGTTCTTCAACGGCGCGTACCCCGAACTGTTCAAGTACACCTTCCCGGACGATGTGCTGGTGGATATGATGTGCCCCGCCTCCCATTCCGCCATGCGTCCGGCGCACATGGCGCGCAAGAGCACATTCCTGCTGTATCGCGCGTTCTGCGTCGGCTCGTATTTCTGGGTGTACGATCTGGAGGAGGATAACACCTTCCGTTGGGACGCCGAGCAGCTGGACAGGCTCAAGCGCGTCGTCGCCATCCGAAAGGCATGGCTCGATCAGTACGGCCACGGCACCTTCAGGGATACCGTGGGCCTGCGCGACATCCCGCAGCGGGAGGGGCTGACCGTTAAGCGGTTCGATTTGGGAAACGGCGTGCTCCTTGCCTGTGCCAACGAAAAGAAAGTCTCCGCCTCCGTGGTGGTGGAGGGCCTGACGGACACGCGGGCGGTCGTCCGCTCCTTCGAACACCCGCAGGAAGAGCGGGAGCTGACGCTGGAACGCGTTCCGAGCGGCGTAAGCGTGCCGCTCGGCGGTTCGGAGCTATGCTACATCGTTCTGCCCGGACGGCCCTGAGGGAACGGTTCTTTTACGAAGCGGAGGGGGAGGTTCCGGCCGGCCGAAACCTCCCCGTTCGCTTTCTTTTCCCGAAGTTGACGGCAAACCGGGAATAACCGACGGTTCTGTGGCGCCACTTCATACGGGGCGTGTATCGGATAGCGATTCAACGGCGTTTCCTTAGAATTCAATGAGATTCGTTGACAAAGGCGTATAGCTGCTATATACTCTTCCCGTGATGATCATCAACACACGAAACCGGACGAAGGTCAGCTATACGCTGCTTCGCGTAGTCTGGAAGCTTCTGGAGATCGACGGCAAAACACGTCGCTATGGGACGGATGTGCCTCTGCACGAGGCGGAGATCCACATGCTCAAAGCCATTCGGGATCACGAGGGCATCCATGTCACGGGACTTGCCGAAATGCTGGGCGTTACGAAAGGTGCGGTATCCCAGATCGTCATGAAGCTTCAAAAAAAAGGCATGGTGGCCAAGCACGCCGACCCCGGCAACCTGTCGCGGTTGGTGCTGAGACTGACGGCGAAGGGCGAAACCGCCTATCTGCGCCACGAGCAGCTCCATCAGGAATTCGACAACATGGTCAACCGGAGCCTGGAAGGAGCGACCGAGGAAAATCGGGCGTTTCTGAAACAATTTCTGGATTCGCTTGAAAAGCAGATCGACGGTTTTGAAGGTAACGATCCGACGTGATTTTTTATTCTTCTAGTGTATAGCAGCTATACACAAGGATCGTATGAAAGGATGGTCATCTCATGAATACTAACGATCAAAAGCTCCGCATGATGGGGGAGGAGAAAATGCCCCGGGTGTTGATGGCCCTGGGTGTGCCCACCATGATCGGCATGATGGTCTCGGCGCTGTACAGCGTCGTGGACGCGTATTTTGTAGGCGGCCTGGGCACCAGCCAGATGGGTGCGGTCTCCATCGTTTTTCCCATCGTACAGTTGATCGTCGGCCTGGGTATGACGTTCGGCAGCGGCGCGGCCTCCTATATCTCCCGGCTTCTCGGCAAGGGTGACGACGAGCGCGCAAACCGCACCGCCTCCACCGCCCTGTTCGCCAGCCTGCTGGTCGGAACGGGCGTCATCGCCGTTTCGCTTTGTTTTCTGGACAATGTCTTAATCGCCCTGGGTGCCACGGAAACGATCCTGCCCTACGCGCGGGAATACGCCGTGGTTTATATTGCGGGCTCGATTCTCAATATCCTGAACGTGACCATGAACAACATCGTTACGGCGGAGGGCCGCGCGAAACTGACCATGTTCTCCATGCTTTTAGGCGGCGGGCTGAACGTCGTGCTGGACCCGATCTTCATCTATCCTTTGGGAATGGGAGTCCGGGGTGCGGCGGTGGCGACCGTGGTTGCCCAGGCCGCGACAACCTGCCTGTACCTGTGGTTCATCCTCGGTAAAAAAGGCCATCTGCGCTTTTCCATCAGGCTTTTCACCCCGGATCGAAAGCTGTTTGGCGAAGTGCTGAAGGTGGGCGTTCCCATTCTGGTCTATCAACTCCTGACCAGCGCCGCCTTAAGCCTGACCAACATGAAAGCAAGCGCCTATGGGGATTCCGTGGTCGCGGCTTTCGGCGTCGTGGCCCGCATCATGACGTTGGGCACCTATGTGGTCTTCGGGTACATGAAGGGGTTCCAGCCGGTGGCGGGCTATAGCTACGGCGCGAAACGCTTTGACCGCCTCCGTGAGGCAACCCGCCTGTCGCTGATCTGGGCGACGGTCTTTTGCCTCGCAGCCGCCCTGCTAATGGTAACGATTCCCTCGTCGATCCTGTCGCTGTTTTCCGCGGGCGACGCGCAGCTGATCGCGATCGGCGCCCAGGCCCTGCGGGCGAACGGCATTCTGTTCCCGTTGTACGGATTCCAGACGGTGTATCTGTCGCTGTTCCTGGCATTGGGAAAAGGAAAGGAAGGCGGCCTGCTGAGCATCAGTCGCCAGGGCGTCTTTTTTCTTCCGGCCATCCTGCTGTTTCCCGTGCTGTTCGGACTGGAAGGCATCGTATGGGCGCAGCCTGTGGCCGACCTGCTGACCGTTGCGCTGACGGCGGTGTTCGCCGTGCGTCTCCGCCGAACGCTCGCCGCCCGGGAGACCATTCCGGCGGCATAGTGGCAGCGAATACTACAATGGGTTAATGTACTCCTGTTCGGAATTATGATATACTATTATTTAAGTGGAATTCTTCTCTGATGCTTTGGAAACTCGACTTCTCTTTGACGGTCACAGCAGGTTGATTGGAGCGCGTAGGACAGAAAAGAGAGGTTTATATGGCCCGCGTCCAAAGCTACCATATTTTTTCCGATAACGAAATCTATATAATCGAGAAAGCGCTGGAGATTTTCCTCGAATCTCCTGAAGATGTGATTATCAATGAGCAGCCTGTCCTCAAAAGGAACATTGTAATGCCCATTTTGCAGAAATTGCAGCTGACGAGGACGAAATATACGATCAAAGAGCTCATCGTGATTAAGGGATGCCTGCATCTGTATCACAGTAAGCTCCCCTGGATAACCTCGAGAAGGATATCCCGAAAAATCAATTCCTATTTGCGTGAAATGTGTCGGGAATAAAAAAGGTTTACTTACAGTAGTAAAGCAAAGCATTCAGAAGTGTATTTGCCGTGCCGACTGAAAACTACGTAACGAATCGAACAATGACCCTTTCAGGAAACCTCAAATGGGGATACCTTTATGCTCTACGATGCCGTTGAACAACACAGTCCGGACAGGGGGAAAGGCATCTTGCCGAGGGCGGGCGTACCTTAGAGTGTTAATCATGTTAAGACCGAATCATGAATCTGCCTGCCGTTTAACTGCCGTGATGGTAAAAGAACCTTCTTACGATGAGAACAAAAGCGAATGATGAGCTCCCGCAGGAGAAGCGAACCCCCCTTGAAACGGCCTGTTTCAAGGGGGGTTAGAAGGTGTACCAACCGGGGCTCGAACCCAGGGTAGCCTGAATGAAAGGAAGGTATTTAGGGAAACCTTACGATCATTTGCTTTCAACGTTTGGCGGTGGAACCGGACAACCGGTAATACCACCCTACGGCCTGATAGCGATTGGATTCCGCTGAGGTTACGAATCTGGAGCCGGCCCTTTGCCTTCGTTGGACAACACGCTTAAAAAATTAGTTTGACTAAATAATTATCTGGAACGCATAGGACACGGTTGACGAACTGTCAGGGAATGCATGCATAGTATACTAACATTGTTAAGATTTATGCGAGGCTGAGTCGAAACTCATCCGGGTATACTTGGAGGTTGTCATCTATGAGAGTCATAAAGTATGGTTTATCGCTGTTATTCCTGTCCGTGCTGACGTTTATTGCCGGCCCGGCATTGGCCGCAGATGTTTGCTACCTTGCGGCTGCTCCCTCAACGTACTACAGCTCTATAAACGACGCGGTAGCTGCCGCCGTTGACGGCGATATCATCTGCGTGATTGCCAGTTCAACCATCTCAAGCACATCGGCTATTGCCAATAAAAGTGTAAAAGTCATGGGGATGACCGCCGGACTGATGATTACTCGAACCATGGACACGGAGATGTTCAGCGTTGGCGACAACGGGATACTTACTTGCGAAAACATCATCCTTGACGGCGGCGCTGTGTGGAGCGATAACAGCCTTACGGCAATCGCGGCACGCGACCGCACAAACTCAGGGCTGAACAGTCAATATGCCGTAATAGCAGGTAGCAATGGAAGCACCGTCAACCTTAACAACGGTGCGGTTATCCAGAATTGCAGTCTTCTTTTGAATTCCGATGCGGCAACGGCGGCGGCGATCTGCGTGTGGGGAAACGCCTCCACCGGGCAACCCAGCGTGATTAATATGTATGATGGCGCTACGGTAAAGCTCTGCACCGTCAACTCTACAGCAAGCAGCAATTATGCGGCGATTGTTGCCAACGAATACAGTACGTTTAACCTCTATGGCGGCACGATAACGGCCTGCGCATCCATTAAATATGATTGTAATTCGGCGGCTGCCGTTTTCGTCCGCAACCAGTGGGGTGCCCAGAAGGCGACCTTCAACATGTCCGGAAATGCGCAGATCATGGAGAATTACGATATTGGCGACGGCGCGGTTTTGTGTCGGAATTGCAATTTTACCATGAGCGGTAATGCGAAAATCTACAATACGCTTGGCGCCTATGGCGGCGGGGTGCTGATTTACGCGGGCAGCACAATGGTAATGAGGAATAATGCCGCCATCTATAACAATCAGGCTGAATACGGCGGCGGAGTATTCATTTCGGCCGGTTCCGCCGATCCGACAAACTCTTCGTCCCTCGTTCTGTACGACTCCTCGGCGATATACGATAATCAAAGCACAGTACGTGGCGGCGGGGTTTATATCCAGTCCGGAACCATCACCACTTTAGACCATTCCGCCATTACGGGTAACAGCTCAACGAATGGCGGGGGTATTTACCTGAGCACTAGCGTTAACAATGC
>CAZXPW010000009.1:0-1453 GCA_964643355.1 uncultured Pirellulales bacterium | reverse complement strand
ATGCGCTTACGGATGCATCACCGTACTATTCCAGTTTTACACATACCGTGAAAGGTATTCGTGAGGGTGCATACTATTACGGTGCTTTTGGCGACACCAGCCATGACGCTTATCTTGTGCTGGTTGAAAAACCCGCGCAATGCGTGGTGACATTTGATTCACAGGGGGGCAGTGCGGTTGCCTCGCAGACTGTTGCCTACGGGTCAAAGGTAACGGTTCCGGTCAACCCGACCTACACCGGTTTCTCTTTTGGCGGGTGGTTTATCAACGCAGCCTGCACTACGGCATGGGATTTTGCGAATGACGTGGTTACGTCGGATATCACATTGTATGCAAAATGGACTGCCGTCGGCGCCACGGTGACGCCCACCAGCTCGCCCACATCGGATATTCCGCAAACCGGCGACAGTTCCAATATTGCCTTCTTCTTTTTACTCGCGCTGCTTTCCCTTGTCGGGCTGCTGAGCATGATGGTGCTTTGCTGGCATTGGAGATGTTGTAAGAAACGGTCTTAGTGCCCAATGAGAGGTGTGGTCGAAGCGTTAGGGCTTGTTGCTGCCTGATCCCGCTTATAAACTAGTTTTAAACAGCTGAAAAGCCCCTTGAACTGCAGATTCAAGGGGCTTTTGCGTGGTACACCATCAGGGACTCGAACCCTGGACACCCTGATTAAGAGTCTGCTATGATGTAGTTTGGATAAGTACAAACACGTCAATAAAAGACTTGTATAATAGGGGTTACGGGATTGATCGCATGTAAAAAGCGAGACATGATTCTTGGCGAAATGGGGAGATAGAGAGCCGGCGGGGTTCAAAATGGGGTTCAATTTTATCTTGGTTTTACCGTTTGCCTATTGAAAATATCATGGTATATTAATATAATAAATGATAAGCTTCAACATTCTGTATGACTAAGTCGTTCGACCAACGAAAAAACATGATTTTCTTGTACGACACTTACCAGACACCGTTTTACAATGCGGAGGTGGTTGAGTTGTCAAATTCAAAATACGTATATTTTTCTGCGAGAGAAGCTAAGGTTATTCAAGCGGCCCTTGATCTCTTCTTGGATTCTTACCAACAAGTACTTATAAATGATGAGCCTGTAAATAAAACGGAGGTGTTTTTGTCAATAGAGGATCAGTTACAGCACCATCGGGGTGATTATACGGTCAAAGAACTTATCGTAATTAAAGGATGGAGTTATCACGTTGGACATTGTATCTATCCATCCCAATATGCATAACTTTCATGTATACCTCTCACTTTATAATTAAGAAGATGACGTCATACCATGCACTTTATCAGAGATATCGAAGATTGGCTGATGCTGAACCCAAAGTTATATTTGGAGGACGTCTCGGTGAATATAAGTATTATAATATGGACGAAGTTATTACTGGCATGTCGTCTTTGATGGTTCTTTGCAGCGGAAAGAGATACCTGAGATTCCA
>CAZXPW010000008.1:0-106817 GCA_964643355.1 uncultured Pirellulales bacterium | reverse complement strand
TTGATGATTCATCGGCTCAAACCCGGATAATCGAACTTTTCATACACATTCTTAGAGGCCACAGCCAAGGTCGGCAACCCTTAGCTCCCCCTGCTGTGAACTTGGTCGTCTCCTATCCAAAATTTCTCGGATCGGGTGTTACCGTTGTTTTTCCCCTTCCACTATCAGACAGAGGGGAAGTTTACCCCCCCCATAAATCCGGGTTTTCATTCGGAAGGGAAACTACATGTTCAGGACGACATCTTTCATCATCCTTGGGATGATTGCGGCGATTGGAATCGTATCGGCACAGGGACCGGGGCGTGGGCCGGGAAGCGGTCGAGAAGGAATGGGCAGACCGGGGGGAGGAGGCGGCGTGGAGTTGCAAAAAGATCCTGTCTCGAAGGATATGGAGGAAAAGGCGGTTTTGGATGTTCTTTCCGACATGTATCAAAACCAAAGTCGTGGCATGATGAATGTCAGTCCTGCCGATGGACGGCTGATCCGGATACTCGTCGAAAGTACAAATGCGCAGAAGGTCGTCGAAATCGGATGCAGCAATGGGTATTCGGGGATCTGGACTTGCCTGGGCTTGCGGAAAACCGGTGGCAAGCTGATCACCCACGACATCAATGAAGGCAGGGCTAAGCTGGCGCTCGAAAATTTCAAGCGGGCGGGAGTTGACGGCATTGTCACTCTGGTCATGGGAGACGCTCACGAAACTGTAAAAAATCTCGAAGGGCCGATCGACATCCTCTTTATTGACGCGGACAAGGAAGGATACGGCGACTACCTAAAACAATTGCTGCCAAAAGTCCGTCCGGGTGGATTAATCCTGGCCCACAATACTTCCATGGCCCGCGGGAATGATGGGATGGGTGGATTCATCGAAGCGGTTACAACGAATCCAGCCCTTGATATGCTGTTTCTGAATCCGGGAGGCCAGGGAATGTCGCTTTCGATGAAAAAACGATAAGGGCTTTTCGTGCCGGGCATCGGGCTCTGCATCCGCGGCCTTTCCTGCTCTCCCGCGAGATCGTATCCCACCCGCACATTTCCGTACCGCCGAGCCGGTCTGACATTTACGGGCATCCGCCGCAACAAGGACTCTCCCCTTGGGCGGACAAGAATTCTCATGCCCCACTGCAGACCGGCTCGCGGTTTTCAAAAACCACTCGCTTTCATGCGATTCCTATGATATTATAGTGGGGTGAGTTCCATCAACCTTTGAAAATAAGGATCGATCCCATGACAATCGGACTGAACCGTCGAGATGCAATCAAAGGTCTTATGGCCGTCACCGCCGGAACGACTTTACCCTCGGCCGGATTGCCTTCCGTTGCTGCCGAAGTTCCCGTTTCGATTCAATCGCAAACACTGCCGACTGGAACCATCGGTTCTCTGCAAGTCAGCCGCATCCTGCTGGGCGGCAACCTCCTGACGCACTACACGCATAGTCGTGATCTGCAATATGTCTATTCCCTGGCGGAACGGTACAACAACGAGGCCAAGATTCTGGAGACTTTGGCCATCGCCGAGGCAAACGGAGTTAACACGCTGGTCATTCACACCGTACCCTGGGCACTGGACATTTTACAGAAACATCGAAAGCGAGGCGGCAAGATGCAATGGATCATCTGTACCACCGCCGAGATTGATAACTCGATGGCGACATACACTCGTAGTATCCAGCAACTGGCCGAAATCGGGACCGAAGCCGTGTATCTGTGGGGGGTTCGTGCGGACGCCCTCTCACAGCAGGGTCGAGTCGATCTAATCGCGAAAGCCGTTGAAATCGGCAAAAAGCACAATTTGCCCTCTGGAATCGGAGCCCATGATGTGAATGTTGTCATTCAATGTCATCAAAACAGCATTCCCGCGGATTTTTACATTAAGACTTTCCATTCGCATCATTACCCGACCGCTCCTCGGCCGGAAGAAATCAAGGGCGCAACCGCGGAGATTCCCGGGTATTGGTGTGCGGATCCCCAGCTGGTGATCGATACCATGAAGGAGGTGAAACAACCCTGGATTGCTTTCAAAGTCATGGCGGCCGGAGCCATCCCCCCCGCCGAGGCCTTTGAACACGCTTTTGCCAACGGCGCCGATCATATTGTCGCCAGCATGTTCGATTTCGAAATCGCCGCCGATGTCGAGATCGCCAATCGCGTTCTGTCCAACCTCAAACGAAACCGACCCTGGCGATCCTAATTGTTGAATGGGTCAAAATTCAAAGGGAGATAATATGAAGACTTGTCGACTTGGAGTCCTTTTGCTTACGACCTGTTCTGTCGGTACCCTATGGGCCGCCCCCGTGACGATCCGTGTGGATGCCGACAAACCCGGCGCCGCCATTTCCGCAACGATGTGGGGAATCTTTTTCGAGGACATTAACTTCGGTGCCGACGGCGGTTTGTGTGCCGAAAAGATCAAAAATCGATCGTTCGAATTCCCAGACAGATTGATGGGCTGGACCGAACTGAAATCCGCCGCCTCCGGTTCGATGCAGATTCTCGATTCCGACCCCGCAACGCCGGTGAATCCGCATTATCTCCGGATGAAAGCCGACAAGGCCGGCTACGGAGTGGCCAGCGATGGGTTCCGCGGTATCGGCCTGCAAAAACGGGATGAATATGTATTCTCGGTCTGGGCCCGAAAAATCGGGGAAGGCAATCCGGAGCTTCGAATTGAGCTGGTCACTCCAAACGGCAAGGTATTGGCCAAGGAGACTCTCGCCAAGTTCGATTCCAAGTGGACCCGCTTGTCCATCACGCTTCGCCCCACTGCAACCGAACTCCGCGGCCGTCTTCAGATCATCGCCAATACGGCTGGAACCGTAGATCTGGATTGGATTTCGCTTGTTCCGAAAAAGACCTGGAAAAACCGGCCAAATGGCCTTCGGGCCGATGCGGTTCAGTGGCTGGCCGATCTCAAGCCGGGGTTTTTGCGATTTCCCGGCGGTTGTATCGTCGAGGGTCGCACACTGGATGTTCGATATCAATGGAAGAAGACCATTGGAAAACCGGAAGACCGGCCGTTGTTGATCAACCGATGGAATAATGAGTTCAAACATCGCCCCGCGCCGGATTACTTCCAGTCCTTTCAATTGGGGTTCTTTGAATACTTCCAGCTTTGCGAAGACATCGGCGCCGAACCATTGCCTATCCTCAATTGCGGTATGGCGTGTCAGTTTAACTCGGGCGAGCTTGTGCCCCTCGACCAGATCGATCCGTACATTCAGGATGCTTTGGACCTGATCGAATTCGCCAACGGTCCGGCCGATAGTCCATGGGGAAAGATTCGTGCCGGGATGGGACATGCCGAACCCTTTGGCATGAAATTTCTCGGAGTGGGTAACGAACAATGGGGTCCGCAATATATCGAGAGATACGCACTATTCGCGAAAGCCCTTAAAACCCGTTACCCGAAAATCCTACTGGTTTCCGCCGCAGGTCCATCACCCGATGACGAACGATTCCACTTTCTCTGGCCCAAGCTGCGAGAGTTGAAGGCCGACATTGTCGATGAACACTGTTACGCCAATCCGGAATGGTTTTTCGATAACGCCGGCCGATATGACAACTATGACCGCAACGGCCCGAAGGTCTTTATGGGAGAATACGCCGCACAGAGCGTCAAGACCGTCAGTCCGGACAATCGGAATAACTGGCTGTGCGCTTTGTCCGAAGCAGCTTTCATGACCGGCTTGGAGAGGAACGCCGATGTCGTGGTGATGGCTTCCTATGCCCCCTTATTTGCACACGAGGATTTGTGGCAGTGGCGACCGAATCTGATCTGGTTTGACAACCTCCATTCCTATGGCACGCCGAACTATTATGTCCAGCAACTATTCAGCCAGAATCGGGGTGATTTCGTGCTACCGGTTCGAATCGAAGGTCACCCCCCCGCAACCAGCAAACAGCCGGGCCTGTATGTCACGGCCGCCCATGATCTGCCATCCGGGCAGATCATCCTCAAGGTTGTGAATAGCGCCGACCGGGCCATTTCTTGCGATATTCAACTTCATGGGGTCAAATCCGTCAAGCCAAAAGGAACGCAAATTCAGTTGACCGGCAAGGCCGCAGATGAAAATTCGATCGCCTTGCCGAAGAAAGTGGCTCCGGTTCCCTCTTCGATCACTGGAATCAAATCCTCATTTCAGCGGTCTTTTCCGCCATTGTCCTTGACTGTCTTACGGTTATCGATTCAGGATTGAAATGGATCTGAAAGGCGAACATTACTTTCGATCCTGTTACGGGAATTATGAACGACAGACCAGTCGCAACAAACTGAATTTTTATTTAAAGCTGGTTGATCGTTGGGTCCCTCGAGGCGGCCGATTGTTCGAACTGGGAACGGGAATGGGGCATTTTCTGTCGCTGGCTTGTCAACGCTACGATTGCCAGGGATGCGATATGAATGAATTCGCAGTAAAAGAAGCGGCGGTCAAGGCGGCGAAAGTTCGAGTCCAACAGGGGTCCTACGAATGTATTCCAACCGAACCGGCGCCGGATGTTGTTGTGTCGTGGGATGTACTGGAACATCTTGATGCCTTGGACGAGGCCATGAAAACCATTTATCAGCGACTGACCGATCGCGGAATCCTGATCGGGGTCGTGCCCGTCTATGACGGTCCGCTGGGCTGGCTGGTCCATCGCCTCGACAAGGATCCGACACATGTGCATAAATGGGCACGATCGGCCTGGTCAGAACGGATCCGAAACCACGGATTCACGATTCTGCAGGACGGGGGGATCCTTCGACGACTGTTGATGGGCCGATGGTATCTCCATTTTACCTCTCCCCAATGGCTTCTTCGTCGGATCGGAAGTGCCTATTATTTTGTCGCTCAAAAAACCCTAATCTCATCTATATATCCGCCTTCACCCCCTGGAGAAACGCCATGAGATGCTGGGTTGTTCTTCCCGCATACAACGAATCCGAGAATCTCCCGGCCCTGCTGAATGATTTCCGCAGAACCCAGGAGGATACCTACAACCTTGAACTTCGGATTCTGGTCATCGACGATTGCTCCACGGATGCAACCGGCGACATCGCCGGTCACAAATACGGATCGTTGTCGGTGGAGGTTTTTCGAAATGATCACAACCTTGGTCTGGCCGACACCTTTATGCGGGGCATGATGCTGGCCGCGGAGCGGGCAGCGGACGAGGACATCATTTTGTGTATGGACGCCGACAATACCCACAGTCCCGGGCTGACCGTGCGTATGGTCCGCGATGTTCGAGAAGGACGCGATGTCGTAATCGCTTCGCGTTACCAGCCGGGAGCCGTGGTTCGGGGCGTTCCGTTACTTCGACGGATTTTGTCATACGGCATGTCAATCCTGTTCCGTTGCCTTGCACCGATGGAAGGGGTAAAGGACTATTCCTGCGGTTATCGTGCGTACCGGGCCGGTTTCCTGAAAAAAGCTTTGGCTGAACAAGGTCAAAACCTGTTCATTGGCGAAGGATTTTCGTGCATGGCCGGAATCCTGCTGGCGTTGCGTCGACAGGGCGCAATCTGCGGCGAGGTCCCGATTATTCTCCGTTATGACCAGAAGGCCGGTGGATCGAAAATGAAAGTCATCCGAACCATTGGAAGGACGCTGCGGCTTCTGATCCGGGAACGGCTGGGTCGTCCCATTTCGCATCGGCCCGAAGGTCAAGGCAACCGAATATGACTGCGAATGTCAAACGACATCGTATTGCGGTGGTAATCGGAACCCGTCCCGAGGCAATCAAGATGGCTCCACTGATTCTGGCGATGCGGGACCACCCCATTTTGGAACCATTTTTGCTGGTTACCGCCCAGCACCGGCAACTGCTGGATTCGGTTCTTAACACCTTCGGATTGCGGCCGGATGTGGATCTGGACCTGATGCGGTCCAACCAGCCGTTATCGGAATTGTCCGCACGAATCCTGACCTCAGTGGGAACAACTCTGGCGCAGATCCGGCCGGATGCGGTTCTGGTCCACGGCGATACGACGACCTGTCTGTGTGCAACGCTGGCGGCCTTTTATGACCATATCCCCGTCGGTCATGTGGAGGCGGGGCTTCGCAGCGGAAACCTGCGGGCGCCCTGGCCTGAAGAAATGAATCGACGACTCGTGGATCCGATTTGCCATTGGTGTTTTGCTCCGACCGAGCGGGCCCGCGCCTCGTTAATCTCCGAGAATGTACCGACTGAACGGATCTTTTTGACGGGCAACACCATTATTGACGCTCTGTTCTGGATAAGACAAAGATTACCCGAACGAATGGAAATCGCGGGGCTGTCAACCCGCGAACTGGACGGAAAGAGACTGATTCTGGTAACCGGTCACCGTCGTGAGAGTTTCGGCGAGGGGTTGCAGCAGATGTGCCAAGCTCTGCTTCAGATCGCGGATTGTCATCCGGATATCGTAATTGTCTATCCGGTTCATTATAATCCAAATGTCCGTTCCCCGGTGAACGATCTTCTGGCCCGTCATCCCCGGATTCGTCTGATCGATCCGGTGGACTACCCGGCTTTCGTGTATCTGATGCAGAAAAGCGTTCTGATCATCACCGATTCCGGCGGGGTGCAGGAAGAAGCTCCCTCGCTGGGCAAACCCGTGCTGGTCACCCGCTATACCACCGAACGCCCCGAGGCCCTTGAGCAAGGTTTTGCCAAACTGGTCGGCACGACCCCGGAACAGATCGTTCCGGCGGCGGAGGAAATTCTGGCTTCTCCGCAAAACGCCAGAGATCTTCCATCGAATGAAAACCCCTTTGGGGATGGCCGGGCTTCGTCGAGAATTTGTCAGGTTCTGGCTCAATCGATGACCCATGGTTAGGAAGGTCCACCCCTCTCCCGGCATATTCCTACGGAATCGACGGTGAAGAGGGATCTGTCCGTGGAAGCGTTCCCGAGAGGGCCGTATCTTTCCGTTGGTAAAACCAAACCGAAATTCGATAGAATTGACGCGAATCTGAACAAAGAAACGATTGCTCAAGGGCCTTTCGGATCAATCCCTTTTCGTCAAAACTGTGCGCCAAGATCAAACATATTCGGTTCCGGTCCTTCAACAACGGGAGTAACTCCTCCCGGATAGTATCGGGATTCACCTCCCGTGGATCGCTTTTTGAAGGATACCCCTTGCCCTGTCGGGCCAGTTCGGGCTGTTTGGTGTAATACCAATAAATACAGGTTCGGCAATAGGGGGCATGAAACAGCAACAACTCGTCGGGATGCGCCCGGGTTTCGATATAGGATGCCGCCTCCCGCCACTGCTCTTTGTTGACCTGCGTATAGTAGGGGACCAGCAGCCCGACCTGCGACAGAAGAACCCCGACGCCGACAGCCCACTGCAAGGGCTGCCAGGGGATCTGCCGAACGCCGCGCGCCACCAACAGAAGAAAGGCAAAGGATCCGGAAATCATATACCGATTTGAAAAAACCGGAGTTGACAGCATTGAAACCGCATAGGGCATCAGAATTGTACAGGCCAGCCAGATCGACACCAAAACTACCCCCCGCCGTCGAACAGGAGACTCTTCTCTGAGGATTTCAGATTCTCCCGTTCGTCGTTTGGCTGGCCATCGGGATGGCCACAATCCCAACAGCATCAAGAGAACAAAGGTTCCACCCAGCCAAAAACGCTCGCCCGAGCCATCCGAGATAAAGTCCGCATCTCCGGCAAAGGCCTTCAGGGCCCCCGGAAGATCCCAGATGTTCGGAATCAATTTGATTGTCTGGCCCTGATGCACCCTGGAGATATTCCGCATCGTCACCAGCATCCAAGGTGAAAATAAGATCCCCAACAGAGATTGGATCCCGATCCAGCCCGGCCAACCGATTCGAAGCGGACGAGCCAAAAACCACAGAATAACAAACATCACATTCTGGCAAGCGACATGAAAGACGCCGTATGGATGGCTGTATAGTACCAACGCCGTACAGATGACATAACCAAAAATCGAAGCGAATCCCGGCCGAGACAGAAGGCGAATCCAAAAGATCATGCTCAACAGAGCCATGAACGCAAACAACGAATACCCGCGAACCTCCTGGGCAAAATAGATGTGATAGACACTGATCGCCGTCAGGAACGCCGCCAGAACGGCCGTCTTGCGATCCATCAGGTCCCGTCCCAACCGATATACCAAAGGAATCGACAGGATCCCAAAGATCGCCGACAGTGTCCGCATGACAATCTCTGAATCGCCAAATCGAACGATCCAGAAATGCAGAAGCACATAGTACAACGGCGGATGTAAATCCAAACGGAAAACATATTTAATAACATCGAGTAACGGCCGTCTGGCCGCCAGAACACTGAATCCCTCATCCAGCCACAGACTCTCGGAACCGATGGCGTAGAACCGCAGCCCCATTCCGATCAGGGTTATCGCCGTAACAATCACCCCACAGCTCAATAGCCATGACCGTCGGGGCCCGGCATGCCGTAATTCCATATTTGTCCTTTCAGGCCGCCAATTGGAACGATTCAAACCGGACGATCCCGATTCATCCGATTATCGTTTATTATAGATTCCAACAACAGGGTATCCAAACCCAAAACCTTCAGACAACGGATCGTTATCCAAGAAACCCCAGATTCGATCTGGATAGAATCGGAAGAAAGAGTATAATGATATCTCAATGTTGTCCACTTTATCGGAGATTGACCATGGAACAAACACAACCGTTTTTCACGCGGAGAGGATTCCTGAGGACCTCAGCCACGACGGTCGCCGCCGCGAGCATCGGCTCGACCGTCGGCCTGGCCCAGGACAATAAACCCCAACCAGAAAAATCACCAAAACCCAAAGGGAAAGGACGGATTCGGATCGGCGCTTTGAGTTGGTGCTTCCACGATTTCGCGCCTGGGGCCGATCCAAGCGAGGCGCTGGATATTCTTGGCCAGATCGGCTTTGAAGGCACTGAGATGATCATCAACGCCCCGCAGGATATCCGGGATTTTTGGACGGATGCCAAGATCGACTCGATCAAGAAACGGCTGGAAGCCAACAAGCTGGCAATCGCGCAGTTTGTATTGTTTCAACCGGTCGTCGAAGGCCTGACCAGCTTAAACGCCGACGAGCGAAACCGAAATCTCGACAATTTCGAGGCCGGCTGCAGAATCGGAAAAAAACTCGGCGCCCCGATGATCAATATCGTTTCGCCCTGGGCCCGTGAATTACACAGTCCGGGTAACGGGTATCTCCCTCGATACTATGAGGCCTCCGGCAACGAGAAATATCACATCGACATCGATCCGAGTTTCAACTGGGATGCCGTCTGGGAAAATTACATTGAAGTCACCCGACAGTGCCTCCAGCGGACCAAGGCCCACGGTCTGAAATTCACCATCGAGCACCACACCCACACCATTATCCCCGACGCCGTCAGTTTTCTGCGTCTGTGGGATGCGATCCGGGATCCGGACCTGGGTTACAATATGGATGTCGGCTGGACGCTGCTCCAGCGGGAATATCCGCCGGTAGCGATTTACAAAGTCGGGAATAAGTTGATGAACCTGCACATGCGGGATATCGACGCGCGGATGCGGCAGTTTGTGCATGTCGGCACCGGCGCGATGGATTTCCCCGCGATCGTCGAGGCCCTGAAGGCCACGGGCTTCGACGGCTTTGTCGATATCGAGCAGGACAAATTCCCCGGCGACATGATGGAAACCTGCAGGCGTTACCTGCAGATCCTCAAAGAGTGCATTGGCGGTTAATGGCTGTCGGTCGGCGGTCCCCCCTTCATTGGTTGGTTTCGTATCCGCCCCACACTGCACAGGAACGACGCGGCGATGACCAGAATGCCGCCGGGAATCGCCCATTGCCCGGGAGACTCCCGAAGAAGTAACCACACCCACAGTGGATTGAGAATCGGTTCGATCACGGGAACCATGATCGCTTCGATCGCGGAGACGCGACGAATGGCGATGGAATACAACACATAGGACAATCCCAACTGAATGCCCCCCAGGAGAATCAAAATTCGCCAGGAAACCGCATCAATCTCGGCTCCAATCCAGAATGGGCAACTGATCATCGCCGTCAACAGATTTCCCAGAAGAATCGACACCAGCGGAAACGCCTGTTTTTGTTTCCGCAGAAAAACCACCATCAGCCCAAACGAGATTCCGCTGAAGATCGCCATGAGATTCCCCCAGAGGTGGGCAGTCGAAAGATGATCCAGAAAGAATACTCCCATCCCCATCAAAGCCAGACCGATTGACGCCCAGTCCGTCCGAAGGATCGGCTCGTGAAGGATTGTGATGCTCAGGATTGCCACATAGACCGGAGCCGTGTACTGCAGAAGGATGGAATTGGCGGCCGTCGTCATCTTGTTGGCTACAACGAACAGCGTAACCGTTCCACAGTAGAAGATCGCTCCAAGCAACTGATCCCGGGAAAACGACAAGTGCGCCGGCCGGAGTAAAATCAGAAGAACCGGAGTTGCCAGAAGAGACCGCAAACCGGCAATCACCATCGGGCTGGCTTGAACGGATTTAATCAGAAAACCGCCCATGCTCCACAAAAGGGCCGTCAGGATCAACAACATCGTCCCGAGGGCATGCGGACGAGCCGTCGATATCATGCCCCAATCCCTCTTCGAATCGTATCCGTCGAGCCATGATTCGACATGCTTTATCCTCCCCTGTCAATTCACGCAATACAAGCGGTTTGCCTCAACCAACCTGTCGCCTTTGGAATAGGGCAATGGAAAAACTCAGGATCCCGGCCGTATAAAGAAGAGTATATAAGCCGCTTTGCAGGATATACCGGAAAGGAATCGTTCCGGACCCGTAGATGGCATCCGATGCCCAGAAAACCTGAAGATTGGGGACAAGCATATACCCGATCCTTGCCCATAGATAGGTGTCGGCAAAACGACCGAAAACCCAGTCGCTAATCAACCCAAGCAAAAAAATACCCACGCAAAAAGTCAGGGTCAGAACCACATTGCAGCGAGTGGAAAACAATACCGCCAAGGCGACCAAAACCACCACGGCCAACAACAGAAGGATCGAAGCATGAATGTCAAAAGCGGTAAACTTGTTATTGGCCGGATTGTAGGTCCAATCGCGATCGATGAAGCTCAACAATACGATCGCCAAGGTGGATAAAGCCGCCAGTAACCCGATGCCCGTCGCGGTAAAATTCCAATCGTAACTATAGTTCAAGAAAGCGGTTATGAGAAATGAAACCACGATCACGACGGCTGCGGCGGTGATGACGGTCCAGTCATGGGTATCGGCGGCTTCCGACAACACTCCATGGCGAATCGCCATCAACATGGCCAATGTCAGAATATAGTGCGCCAACGCCACGGCCGCCACGACTCCAAAAAATTTGCCCATGACAAAAATCGCGCGGGAAACCGGCTTGGAAAGAACCGTCGTGATGGTCTTGGTCTCAATTTCTTCCGTTACAGCCCCGGCCGCGGAAAAAATTGCGATGAACAAACCGGACAGGAACAGCGTAGAAAGCCCAAGTTCCCTCAGGAGCTTGATGTCTTCGTCCAGTGTGTACATGGTCAGGGAGGGGCTGACAATAAACAGAATCAGCCCCGCAATGACAATCACGGCATAGATCGGTTGCCGTAAGGTTTCCGTAAAGGTATTGGCAGCGATGATCCATAATTTTTTCAATGCGAAAATCCCTAAAAAGGCGTTTTCATATTTGCGGGTTCATTGTATAGTACTGGTTTACCTTTTGTAAAGACTTTGTTGGCCGGTATCCGCAATCCTTATTTACCGGATCATGGCAGGAAAAGTTCGGAAAAACTGACTCGAAAAAGCGGGAATGAAACGATGACACTGACCTCCAAAAGGGCGAAACAGGTCGCGATCTTGGGTTTGGTGATGAGTTTGCTCTTTTTCGTGGCCACCTTTATCCTCGGCATGATGAGCCAGGCCTTTGCGGTCACCGCCCTGGCCTGGCAAATCCTTGGTACCGTACTGGTTTGGTTTGTGCTGGTCGTCCAATTCCATCAGAGGGTTCTGGCGGAGCAGGAAAAACTCGATATCGCGCATCTGGCCCGATCCGGGGAAGCGGGAACCATTTTCCAGGCCGGCTCAGATCGTGTCGCGTTGTTCGCCGAATCTCAAAAGCGGCTGGAGGTCCTCGAAAAATGGTTCATCCCGTCTTTCGGAATCGTCATCGCCCTGTATCTGGTCGGCATGGGAATTCTGTCGACAACCAAAGTCAAAACGGCTTTGGAAATGACTCCGAAAAAACCGGAACTGTCTTTATTTTTTGTCGTGATCGTCTGGTTTCTGAGCTTTCTGATTTCCCGATATGCGACGGGAATGAGCGCGCAGCGGATATGGAAACCCCTCCGCGCGGGCGGAAGCATGCTGATTGCCACTTCCGGAATCGCTTTTCTGGTAGCGTTCGCACTGGCGGCTTCCTATTTTCATTATCCGGTCGGCCTGCGCATCATGGCGTGGGTCACGCCAATCCTGATGATCGTTCTGGGGAGCGAGATTCTGCTCAATGCCCTGTTGGATTTCTATCGACCCCGTATCGCGGGTCAATACAGCCGAAGTTGCTTTGACAGTCGCCTCCTGGGACTTTTCAATGAACCCGGCGGTCTGTTCCACACCGTCGCCAGCGCCATCGATTACCAGTTCGGTTTCCAGGTTTCCCAGACCTGGTTTTACAAGCTTCTCGAGAAAGCCATCCTGCCGCTTTTCCTGTTTGCGGTGGCGGTTCTGTATCTGCTCAGTTGTTTCGTCGTCGTCCAGGAAGGCCATGAAGCGATCATCGAGCATTTCGGCTCGCCCAATCCCAAGTACGGGGGCCGACATGTGGGACCGGGATTCTATGTGAAAAATCCGTGGCCTTTCGACAAGGTCTATACCTACCCGACCGATATCATTGAACAAATCAACATCGGGTTTGTCGAAAACGATAAAACCCTGGATGAACCTCTTCTGTGGGGCAAAAAGCATTACAAAGAAGAATACAGCTTGTTGGTCGCTATGCAGGAACGGGGGCCGAGAACCAAGGGCGGTCCTCCACCAGTGAGCTTGGTCAACGCCGCGGTTCCGGTCCATTACCGGGTGAAGGACTTATACGCATATCTCTATAATTTTTATCTAAACTCCGAATCCCGCATCAACGGAGCCCGCGATATGCTGGAGGCGATTTGTTATCGTGAATTGGTGCGATTCGCCGCCAGCGCTCGTATTGAAACCGACGACAGCGTCGCCCGCCAGGGGATCCAAGCCAGTCTGCTTGGTCCGGGGCGCGAACCGGCTTCCATTTATCTGCGCGAGCAAATTCAAAAGGCCGCAGACCAGGCCAATCTTGGGGTTGAAATTGTTCTGGTGAACCTCCAGGGCATTCATCCCCCGGTCGAGGTGGCGGAGGCGTATCAGGGCGTGATTTCCGCAGCTCAGCAAAAACAGGCCGCGATTCTGAAGGCCAAGGCCGAATGGAACAAAACGCTTACCGAACTGTGTGGTTCCACAGATCAGGCCGAAAAACTGTATGCCCTGGCCCAAACCTATCTGAAGTCGGCCGAATCGGATCCCGACAAGGCCCGTCAGTATCAGGCCGAATTGCGCTCGGCTTTTCACGAATCGCAGGGAGTCATCTTCCAAACCCTCAGCCAGGCGGAGGGGTACCGCTTCGAGCGTGAAACCATCGCTAAGGCCATTGGACAGCGATTCCAGGGCCAGTTGCAGGCCCACCAGGCCGCTCCAAATTTATACCGGCATTTTGAACGGCTCGGCATGTTGGAAGATACATTGCCGTCCCTGCGAAAATACATCATTCTGTGCGATCCGGCCGACATGCAGATCTATCAACTCGATTTGCAGGAGGTCCTCTCCGACAGTATCTACAATCTTACGGTTCCCAAAGAAGAGATTAAATAACCCGCATTTACAAGGGATTCGAATATGAAAAATATTTCCGTTCTGATTCTGGTGGTGCTGATCGTTGCGATTCTTGGATTAACTTTCTTTTCGTTTCAGGTCCGGGAAACGGAAAAGGCGCTGGTACTTCGATTCGGAAAGCATGTCCGAACCATCGAGGAACCCGGCTGGCATTTCAAATGGCCGGTTCCGATTCAAGTCGTGTATAAATTGGATTCTCGTTCCCATCTCTACGAACGCAAAATGGAGGAAACGACCACCGCCGGCGGCGAACCTATTATTGTGTATAGCTATGTCGTATGGCGAGTGGGAAATCCCCTGAAATTTTATAACTCCGTCATCGATCAGAAAGGAGCGGAACTTCAACTCAAAAGTCTTTTGGGCAATACCCAGAATACGACGGTTGGAAAATACTATTTCAGCGACTTCGTAAACGCAGATCCCTCCCAGAACAAATTCGAACAAATCGAAGCCGACATGTTGGCCGGGATCCAGCCCAAAGCGCAGGAATTCGGAATCGATATTCAGACCGTCGGCATCAAACGGCTACAAATCAGCGAAAAAACAACCGAACAGGTTTTCAATCGCATGAAGGCCGAACGGCAACAGAAAGCCGACGCCATTCTCTCGGAAGGCGAGGCCATGGCTCGCAAAATCCGCAGCGACGCGGAGGCCAAAAGGACCGAGCTTCTGGCCGTTGTCGAGGCTCAAGCCAAATCCATCCGCGGTCAAGGTGACGCCGAGGCCGCCCGGTATTACCAAATGCTCGAATCGGATCCTCAATTGGCGATCTTTTTGCGGGATATCGACGCCTTAAAGAAGGTCCTCAAGGACAAAACGACTCTCGTTCTGGGAACCGACGCCGATCCGATTCGTCTGCTCAAAGAGGCCCCCAGTATCAAGCCCTCCTCCGCTACAACCGCCCCGGCGGGAAAGTAACGATTCTGGGTAATCGACGAAGGAATATCCATGAACCATAACGAACATCAACACGGCCCCGGACACAATCACGATCACGACCCCCGATCGCCCGAACCAGCACAAATTCCGGCGTTGATTGAAAGCGACACCGCCACTCAATCCCTCCAGGATGCGCTGCGAAAGACCTTTTTCATCCTCAAGGGGATCATGGTCCTTTTGGTTCTCTGGTTTGTCACCAGCGGGATCTTCAGCGTTCAGGAAAACGAAAAAGCCCTGATTTTGCGATTCGGCAAAATTCGTCCCTATGGGAAAGAAGGAAAGCAGGTTCTGGATTCCGGCCTGAAATGGACCTGGCCGGCTCCGATTTCTGAAATCATCAAAATCCCCACAACGCAGCAGACCATCGAGATCGAAGACTTCTGGTATTTCATGACGGATACAGAAAAGCTGGATCCCAAGGTTGCGGCAACGATGTACGCTCCCCCGGCAATGGATCCCACCCGGGATGGATATTGCCTGACCCGCAGCGAAACCCGCGACAGTACCAGCGGGATTGATTATAACATCGTTCACTGCCGCTGGCAATTGACTTACCAGATCGGCGATCCGGCGCAATTTTTTCAGAATATGTACCATCGTTCCCCCGGTCCGGGGCAAACCTTCATGAGTCAGGTAGCGGAAAGCGTTCATCCTCTGATCAAGTCTCTGGCTGCCGACGCTATCGTTTCGACCCTGATCCGGTACAGCATCGACGAGGCGATTGTCAGCCAGAAAGGGATCGCCGATACCGTCTCAAAAATCCTTCAGGACAAACTCGATTCCATTCACAGCGGCCTAACGGTAAATACCATGCTCCCTCTCGGAAAAATCACCTGGCCTCGCCAGGTTAACGACGCCTTTCTCCAATCCAACCGAGCTTCCCAGCAACGGCAACAGATGATCGACCAGGCCAAGGGTGACGCATCCAAACTGCTTAATGAGGCCGGGGGAGCCAAGGCCTCGGAAGTTTTGGATAAAATGAAAAGCCCGTCCCTTTCCGACGCACAGCGCGAACAGTTGTGTTCGGAACTGGCCGGCGCCAGCCAGGAGGTGATCGCACAAGCCAAGGCGTACCGAACAAAAGTCGTGGAAGAAACCAAATCCAGCGCCGATTATCTTCGGAGTCTGTTGCCCGAATATCGCAAAAGACCGGAGCTGGTCCTGAATCGCATCTATCAGGATGCGATTGAAGAGGTCATGCAGAATGCCCAGGAAAAAATATTCCTGCAGCCATCCGACGACAAGGCCAAAGAATTGCGGATTCTGATCAACCGCGATCCGGCTATCCGCAAGCAACCGAAACCGTCGCAGACGACCCAGCCCTAACCCGGCCGGGAAGGACAAGAACCTTAACCGTAACGGACATACTATGGGACATGAACTGATCGGAATCCGGGATCACGAACTGCAGTACGAACAGACGCGGGAAAAACAGTTTCGCATCAGCATCGCCATGCTGGGGACTTTGACCGGCGGCGTTTTGCTGATCAATAGCAAACTGGCGCCCCTGTTTTACGGGGCAGACTTCCCGATCGCCAAACTGTGCGCAATGGTCGGTGCCCTTTTGTTGGCATTACCGGTCGTCTGGCACGCCCTCCGATGTATTCTGCACGGCCACATGCACATGGACGAACTGGTGGCTCTGGCGATCGTCGCGGCGTTTGCGATGGGGGAATATGCCGAGGCGGGACTTGTGGCCTTTTTCGTTTTGTTGGCTGAACTGATGGAAACGCGAACCGCGCTGGGAGCTCGAGCCGCCATCGAATCGCTGATCAAGCTGACTCCCACCGTGGCCAATGTGATAGGACCGGGGGGAAACGAAATTCAGACTCAGGTCAGTGCCCTCAAACCGGGCGATGTCGTCCGGGTGCGCCCCGGCGACAATATCCCGGCCGACGGGGAAATCCGCATCGGCGTCAGTTCCGTAAACGAGGCCTCGATCACCGGCGAGTCGCTCCCGGTGGACAAGGTTCCGGGTATGCCCGTCTATGCCGGTACCAGCAACCTGACCGGGGCCTTGGATATCACGGTGACCAAGGCCGGAGAGGATACCACACTGGGCCGGGTTCAGCACCTGATCATGGCCGCGGAAAAAACGCAGAGTCCGATCATGCGAATTATTGACAGCCATATCAAATGGTATGTCCCGACGATTCTGATGATCGCTGCGATTATCTGGTTTTTCACCCGAGACATCAACCGTTCCATCTCGGCGTTGGTGGTTTCTTGCCCTTGCGCCCTGATTCTGGCCACCCCCACGGCAATGGTTGCGGCCCTTTCGGCGGCCGCTCGACTGGGCGTACTGATCAAGAATGTCAGCTTGCTAGAAATCGCCGGCAAGATCACCGCCATAATCTTCGACAAGACCGGGACTCTGACCACCGGTCAGTTGTATGTAACCAAGCTGGAAACCGCACCGGGAGTGGCTCCGGCGGACTTGCTTCGGTTGTCGGCCTCCGCCGAGCAAATGAGCAAACACCCTGCCGCCCGCGCCTTGCAACAACTGGCCAGGGAGGCGAATGTATCGCTCCCGCCCGCCACAGAGTTTCAGGAATCGCCCGGAAAGGGCGTAACCGCAACAGTTCAAGGCAATACCATCCGCGTAGGCCGCGAAAGCTTCCTGACGGAAAACGGCGTCGATGTCCACAATGTTCCGGATCCCTCCCTGCATGAAGAGCAGGGATTCAGCACCTTGTATGTTTCAAAAGATTCAAAATGTATCGGATGGATCGGACTGCAGGACAAAGCCCGACCCGAAGCCCAGTCGGCCGTCAAGGAGCTGTTCTCCATCGGTATCAAACGCGTTACCATGCTCACCGGAGACCGCAGCGAGGTGGCCAATCGCGTCTCGGCGGAACTGGGGTGCACGGACTATCGGGCACATTGTCTCCCGCAGGACAAACTGGCCGTCGTCGAAAAAATTCGCGGGGAAGGGCATGCTGTGGCGGTGGTCGGCGACGGAATCAACGATGCTCCGGCTCTGGCCGCAGGAGATTTGGGTATTGCCATGGGGGCCGCGGGTAGCGATGTGGCCATCAACTCCGCCTCCATTGCCCTAATGAGCAACGATTTACGGCGACTACCGTTTTTGGTTCAACTGTCGCGAAAAACGCGGGTTGTAATCAACCAGAATCTGTTATTTGGAATTTTATTTATTGTCGCGGGCGTCAGCGCTTCGGCCGCCGGATGGTTACCGGTGATTCTGGCGGCGTTTTTACATCTGGCTGGGTCCGTTGTCGTGATCTTCAATAGTGCTCGTCTGGTTCGTTTCGGCGAACACCTCGAAGCTCACGCCGCGCCGACTGCATCATAGCAAGCGGGACGATCGGCGGTAGAATATCCTATTCATGAGGTTTTCAGTGACAGGGAAAAATGGCGAATTCGTGATTGAAACCATTGCGCTGACCAAAATCTTCCCCGATTGGTGGGGGAGAGCCAAGGTTATCGCGGTCGAAGATCTGAATCTTAAGATCCATCGTAACGAAATTTACGGTTTTCTGGGGCCCAACGGTTCCGGTAAAACCACCACGATCAAAATGTTGCTGAATCTTCTGCATCCAACACGAGGCAAAGCCTTTATTCTTGGAGGCGACGGACGCGATCCGAAAATCACCGAACGAATCGGCTATTTGCCCGAGGAATCCTATTTGTATCGTTACCTGACCGCTCGAGAAACGCTTGATTTTTACGGCCGCTTATTTAACCTCCCCTCCCGAGTCCGCAAAGCAAGGATCGAATCCCTGTTGGAAATGGTCGGCTTAACCGGCATGGCCAATCGGCAGGTGGGCACTTTCTCCAAGGGAATGGCCCGTCGCATTGGCCTTGCCCAGGCCCTGATCAACGACCCCGATTTGTTGATCCTCGACGAACCGACCTCCGGTATGGATCCCATTGGAACCCGTCAGATCAAGGACCTTCTGATTCATCTGGGCAAGCGGGGAAAAACCATCCTCCTGTGTAGTCATTTATTGGCCGATGTGGAGGATGTCTGTGATCGGATCGGCATCCTGTATGGGGGAAAGATGCAGGTAGAAGGGCCTGTCCGTTCTCTGCTTCAGCAAAGCGACAAAAGACAGATCATCACCAACGCCATCAGCGATACGGCCCTGAATCAGATTCAGAAGATCCTTGCGCAAGAGCAAGCCGAATGCCAAATCAGTTCGCCCCTGAATCGTCTTGAGGACTTATTCGTCCGGGTTGTCACCGATGCGCAGCATCGTCAGCAGCGAACCAGCGGCGCTATCAGCACAACCGCCATCGGCGGCTTCTTGGCTGAGGAAACCAAAACCGAAGATATCCTTCAGCGTCTCGCTGCGCCTGAACCGGATGCTCAATCCAGGGAATTCCGCAAACCCGAGTTTGTCGAACTTTCCCCCGTTCAATCCGATGCGTCGGCAACGCCAATTAAAACGGATTTGCTGGACCAATTGACTCAAGCCCTCTCGGCGCCATCGACGGAACCGTCAACGCAACCCGCTCGTCCTTCTGAAATCGCTCCGCCGTCAGCCGATGAGGTTCGGCAGAATATCCTGGACGCGCTCATAGACCGTTCCACGAATGGAAAGGCCCAGACTCACCCTACCCAGCGGCCCGAAACGCCCGGAGACAAGGATCATGCGTAGAATCTGGGCGGTCGCTTCCAATACCATAGCCCAGGCGATTCGATTGAAATCCGCCGGCATCGTCATTGTGTTGTTGTTGGTGTTATTGCCGCTGATGGGCCTGACGGTCGTCGGAGATCAGACCCTCAAGGGAAAACTTCAGACTTTTTCGAGTTACGGTTTGTCGCTGACCAGTATTCTGCTTTGTTTGTTAACGATTGTCATCTCTTGTTATTCTCTGAGCAGCGATCTCAAGTACAAGCAGATCTTTCTGGTAACCACCAAGCCGATCCGCCGCTTCGAACTATTACTGGGAAAATTCCTGGGCGTTGTTGTTTTAGACGCGATTCTGTTAGCCGTTTTTTCCGCCATTATCCTGGGGCTAACCTGGTCGTTACCCTGGTGGGCCAAGGCGCCCGAAGGGCAACGACAACAGGCCAACCGCGAATTTTTCACCGCCCGAGCGGTACGGATTCCGATCCTGGATGAAAAGGCCATCGAAGAAGAAGTGCTCCGGCGATATGACCAACTCCGCAAAGATGACCAGATCCCGGAGGATATGACGCGGGAGCGAGTCCTCAGCGAAATCCGAAGTCAGGAATTATTTCGTGCCAAAACCTGCGAACCCGGAAGAGGGAAGGTATGGGAATTCGATCAGGTTCGCGTCAAAGATCCCCAGGATATGATCTTTGTCCGCTATAAATTTCGGATTTCCAATGACCCGCTTGATACACAGGTCCTCAGTATCTGGGAGATCGGCGATATACGCCCTCTGAAACTGGGACAAAATCCGAGCACGCCGATTCATCCGATCCAGCGCATGGACGCTACGCAAACCGAGTTGGAATTTTCCGTTCCGGCTTCCTGCGTGTCCGCCGACGGATTTTTGGGGGTCATCTTTTTTAACGATCCGCAAAACGGATCGAGAACCATCATTGTCGATGATATCAAAGTGATGTACCGTACGGGGACTTTCGAAGGAAATTTCTTCCGGGTCGCCGCTCTGATTCTGGTTCGTCTGGTGTTCCTGGCGGCGCTGGGCGTCAGCGTCTCGACCTGGTTATCGTTCCCCGTTGCCGTGTTAATCTGTCTGGTGGCTTATACCTCGGGGATGATTAATGGGTTCATTCTGGAATCGTTCAAGAATTTGTCAACGACCCTGGATGTTGTTTACACTTTTACCATCCGACCGATTCTTTGGTTCCTCCCCAAATTTGACGAGCAGTTCAATCCCACCGCCTATCTGGTGGAGTCCAAATCCCTCGGATGGTTGTTTCTGGCTCAGGCCTGGGGAATTACGGGCGCGATCAAGAGCGGAATCCTTCTGTTATTCGGAATGTGGGTGTTTCATAACCGAGAAATCTCCAAAACGACGAGCGGATAGAAATGAAATGGCGTGATCGACTGATCGTTCTGATTTTCGCTATCCTGGGTTGCGGATTGCTGGGGTTGGCGGGGACTCGTCTGGCTCCACTGACCGAATCCCGCCAACAGATGGGATTGGTGGTCACCACTCCTTTGGAAAATGCCCCGCCGTCGCTGGCATTTGCTACGGTCGCAATGGGCGCTTTTCGCGGATTAATCGTCGATGTTCTCTGGATGCGGGCCGACCATCTCAAGGAAAAGGGGCTGTTCTTTGACGCCAAGCAGTTGGCCGAATGGATCACCACCCTTCAGCCGCGGTTCGCGGCCGTATGGGATTTTCATGCATGGAATATGTCCTACAATATTTCCGTCGCCGTACCCAACACGCAATGGGAAGAACGCTGGCGGTGGGTCCGCAATGGGTATGAACTTCTCCGCGACAAAGCCATCCCGCTTAACCCCAAAAGCATTCTTCTCTACCGATCCATGGCCTGGATCTTCCAACATAAAATCGGAGGCGTAGCGGACGACTGCCATCGACACTACAAACGCGAACTGGCACTGGCCATGCGGGCGATCCTCGGCGATCCGGAAACGAATGATATCTTCGCCAAACTCGCCGAAGCACCGAAGGATATGGCCACTCTGCTCCAGGATCCCGCTGTCGCTTCCCTGATCGACAAACTCCGGGCGTCCGAAAAGGCCTTTGCGGAGGCGGATGAAAAAACTCTTGTGGCCAACTACCTGACCCTGCGGCAAAATCCGCAAAAATTCGATCCAAAGGCCTTCGCCGTAATCGACGAATTTCGGGGAGGCGATGCTCTGGATCGTTTTGACCTGTTTGCCCGCGCTTATCAGCTCCGGAATGAATGGAAGATGGATATCGCTTTCATGCAGGAACTGAATAAAAAGTACGGCCGGACGAGTATCGACGATCCAAACAATCGTCAGCCGTTGAACTGGGAACATCCAAACGCTCACGCCATTTACTGGGCGGAACTGGGCTTAATGGTCGCCGGACGCCCGGGACAGTATAACATCGACGAAAAAAACACCGACCGTATCGTCTTTCATGGTCTTCAGAGCCTTTTCCGCCAGGGAGACATGATCCTGTATGGCGCTCCCGGAGAATTGCCGACGGTTTTTCTTCGTCCTGACCTTCGCATGTTTGATAGCTGCAATGAACTTTGGAAACGGGATATCGAAAAATACGAAACCCTCGAAAAAGGCAACCCAAAAGCCGTACGAGGCGGCCATGCGAACTTCCTCGAGAATGCCGTGGAATTGTTCTACCGGGCCGGCCACAAAGAAAAAGCCGGACAGATCTATCTTCAGCTTCGTCGTGAATATTCCACCGGAAGCCACAGCAGCGATTATTCCATGCCTATGGTCGAATTCGTCCATGCCCGAATCAACGAGGAACTTGACCGGATCAGCGATAAGGACGCCACCGAACAGATTCTAATGTCCCTGCATGAGGCGTACTTCCAGTACGCCGTTCGCAGGGACTCCGAGGCCGAAGCCCGGGAGAACTGGGCAAAAGAAATTTATTCCCTCTATCAAACCAAATACGGTCAGGGGGAACCGGGCCGGATGGGATTGCCGGATTTTGAATTGATCCGTTATGCCGCCTTCATGGCTTTCCTGAACGACCAGAATTACCCCGAAGTTCTTCGTCGAAACTTGGCGGCGCGAATCCAACTTGAGCGGCCCGAATTGTTCAAGCAACTCATGGAACAGGAAAAAGGATTCCGTGAAATGATTGAACGGCAATCACAACAATCTCCGTAACCGAAACCGAACATCCCGGTTTTACTCCCGAATGAATCGGTAGTTAAACCGCCGATTGGGAGCACTATCCCCCGACAGGGCCAGATCGATCGGATCCTCCAGTTTCGCGGGATTATCCGCCCAATGGAAATCCACGGAGAAGGGACCCATCCCGATTCCCAGATCGGCTTTGGGAATCGAGAGCTCCAGTTCCATGCCCTGGACAGCAAAGTCGATCAGGCCGACGGGAATCCAGGCACCTTCCTGAAACCGATTCAACATCATTTGCGATGATAGCGGATCAAGCAGTTTGACAAGGTAGTCATATCCGCCCCAGCCGGTCCTGGGACTGCAATCGGCATCGACCAGCAAAAGCATCCAGTGTGGATCCGAACGGGGCGAGATCGTTTCCCGTGTCCGGGCATAAAAATGAAGACAATCGGAATCGGTCGCCGCCTTCAGGATCTCAAAGTCATTCCGACCGGAATCGTCCTCATACGCTAACTTTCGTCCCCAGCCCTTCTCGTTGCGATGCTCGGTGTCACCGATTGTGTCCCGAAACTCGGGAAGGACTTTCGTCCATTCCTCGAACTTCCCGTCAATTGCAATCGAATAATCCATCTTCGCCGTCGGAATCTCCCGCACGCCCTTGTACCGACGGATAAAATCGACAAGTTGGTAATAGTAATTGTCCGTATGCCCACCCTTCATCGGTTCGATATCGCGGCTGTATTCCTGGTTATACGCATCGACGAAAAAGGTCTGCCCCGGTTCCAGTGTACGCCCCAGCAGCATCCCCACCGGTTGTCCTGCCGGTTGAATAAACCGTTGCGCCACCCATTCGTTCCATCCGGTCACAAACGCAAACTCCGGCCCGATCTTCAGCGCTTTTTGGATCTGCTCGGCAAAATACAGACCTTGTCCCTCGGTTCCGGTCAGGCCATACCGATCGATTTTCGGTTGTCGTCCGGCCTGAAAACTCCGCCCGATATTCGTCGTCGGATGTTCGGCCACACATACCGCCAGTTCCTCCGGCCGGTCGGGCGACTCGTGCCATCCGTAACGGATCTGGCTGTGATCCAGCCATTGCCAGGTATCCTTTCCGTGGGTCCAGGCCCAGCACTTGCGGATCGTGAAAAACTCGCGGATCTCCGTGGACAAACCTTCCCAATCATCGCCGAGGATCAGCGGCTTGCCCTTCCACTGAAACCACAGTTCCGGATACAGATTCTTTGAATACAGTTCCCGATACAGCGTCTCAATGGTCTGTTGTGCCGCTGAATGCGTCACAAAACAAAACTGCGGCGTACGGTGTCCCTGCGACCGGAGTTCGGCATAGACCCTGCACAAAGTCCTGTACACATTCGTATAGGGAACCGCATTGGTCGCATCGAAAATCAGGGTATCGACCCCGGCGTCGTTGAGCATCCAGCAATGCCGTCGGATAACATATTCACTGTCGGAAACATAATATCCCAGTTCGGGTTGGCCCCAGTGGTGAAACGCTCCCGGTGGTCCCCACTGTGGATGATCCGGATCGGCCGCCAATAATTTTGTGATATCGAATGGCCCGGCCTGTTCATGCTGTCCCAGCCATAGAAAATAAAAGAGCCCCACCGTACGATCCGTCCGCGGCGTCCCACACTCCGATCCGGTTGCCAGCGTTCGACCCCGACCATCGGTCGCGACCCAAGTATCGCTGTACAAGTCCCGTATCGTCTGTGCCGACACCATCGAAATCAGACACTGCCAACACACCATGACGCCGATCAAAACCGTTCTCATATTTGTACGCTAACATAAATCGGGACCGCTGTCCACCCCGTTTTGTACAAACCCAATATTGCCTTCCGAACGCTTGTTGGATAATCTATATATGCTCGTATTCATCAGGGAAATGGGCGGTCGGGCCCTACGCCGACCACGAATCTCGCCGAGAAAGGATCTGGAACATGAAAAACAAATCCAGTCGAATTGCATGCCGTCTTGGAATCATTTCCATCGTCGCGATTCAGTTTGCCACCCTGGCGTCCGCCGATTTCTTTGTCTGTCCACAGGGACAGGACGCCAATCCCGGAACTGAAGATAAACCCTTTGCGACCCTGGAGGCCGCTCGCGATGCCATCCGGACCCTGAAGGTCAATCCCCTTCCCGCGGGCGGCGTGACAGTCTGGCTGACCGGGGGTGATTACCACCGAACAAAAACCTTCGAACTTACGGCCGTGGATAGCGGCACCCCCGAATCCCCGATCGTCTATCGCGCCGTCGGTAAGCAAACCGTCCGAATTCTCGGCGGCCGTCCGATCTCCGGTCTGGCTCCCGTCGATGATCCGTCCATCCTCTCGCGATTCAATGAAAAAGCCCGCGGAAATATCCTCTTCGTCGATCTCAAGGCCGTCGGTATCAACGACTATGGTCAGCATCGTTCTCGCGGCTTCGGCCGCCCGACCGTTCCTTCTCACATGGAACTATTCTATGCCGGAAAGCCCATGACTCTGGCCCGCTGGCCCAACGAAGGCCAATTCGAAAAAATCGCTTCGATCCCGCAAGAAACCGCCCGGGGTGACGATCACGGCGGGAAGATCGGCGACCTTCAAGCCGGATTCCATTACGCCGGGGATCGACCTAAACAATGGATATCCCTCGACAATATCTGGGTTCACGGTTACTGGGCGTGGGACTGGGCCAATTCCTATGAGAAAATCGAATCCATCGACCTCGAACATCGCCTCGTAAAAACCTTGTCTCCGCACGGGCTGTATGGTTTTCGACCCGGCCAGCGGTTCTATTTCCTGAATATTCTCGAAGAACTTGATCAACCCGGGGAATATTTTGTTGACTTGACCTCCGGTCGGCTGTACTTCTGGCCCCCAGCCGATTCCGCCTCCGGGGAGAATCTTGTGTCCCTCCTGGAAAATCCCATGATTTCCATCAAAGACGCCTCCAACCTTACTTTTGAAGGATTGATCTTCGAGGCCGCTCGGGGTACCGCTCTGACCGTGGATGGCGGCGAAAAAAACACCATCGCCGGTTGTATCTTTCGACAGATTGGGAACTACGCCATTCAGATCCAAGGCGGTCGTCACCACACCGTCGTCAGTTGCGACATCGCCCACACCGGCGACGGCGGCGTCTCTCTGAGCGGAGGAGATCGACAAACGCTGGCCCCTTCGGGGCACGCCGTACTCAACTGCCATTTCCATCATCAGGGTCGCTGGTCCAAATGCTATGTCCCCTCGGTCCTGGCGTCGGGAGTCGGCATCCGCATCGCAAACAACCTGATTCATGACCACCCCCATTGCGCAATCCTCTATTCCGGAAATGACCATATCATCGAATTCAACGAAATTCACCACATCGCTCTGGAGACCGGAGATGTCGGAGCCATCTATTCGGGTCGGGACTGGACCTATCGTGGAAATGTCATCCGCCACAACTTTATTCATGAAACCGGCGGCGTCGGTATGGGCTCCATGGGTGTTTACATGGACGACTGCGTCAGCGGAACAGAAATCGTCGGCAACATTTTCTATCGCGTCACGCGAGCCGCATTCCTCGGCGGCGGCCGCGACCACCGCGTAATCAACAACATCTTCGTGGATTGTTCTCCCGCCGTCGCTCTTGACGGCCGCGGCATGGATACCTCCCCGGTATGGCACAATATGGTCGCCGATTTCATGAAAAAACGGCTCTCCGAAGTTCCCGCCGAACTCTACCGAACCCGCTACCCCGCCTTAAATGATCTCGACAAATACTACGCTTCCGACTCTCGTTTCCCGCCGGAAGGAAATGTCGTTGCCCGAAATATCTGCATCGGTGGCCAGTGGCTCAGCGTCGGCTGGAATGCAACAGAGTCCCTTCTCGAACTCAAGGACAACTATCTCGGCAAGATGGACGATCTGATCGCAGCCGACAAAACGGATTTTCGTCCGAAGCCAGACTGTCCGGCCTTCAAATCCGGTTTTGAATCCATCCCTGTGGAAAAAATCGGCCTCCAGTCCGATTCATACCGTCCTTCCGACCGATCGCTTCGATCCGGTTCCTGACCGCAACGACAAAACTCTGATCCCTGAGCGAAACCGAACCGATGGACAATGATTGGATTACTTGGATTCCCTTGAGCCGCTCAGAAGGTTCTTCAATTCATAGATCGACACTTGAGCCGATAAGGGTTCGACCGAAACCCTACGGTGTTGTGTCAAGGGAACTTCGGGGCCCAGGTGGTTTGCGACCGACTCGGTAAAACCGATACCGCTGGCGCAGTTCCGCGCAATCCAGTCCATAACCAAAAAAGCCAGGTTCACCGTTTCGCCGCAGATATCGGAACGAGCATAGTCCGGATGCCCGATCGTGCCCAAATAGATGGGTCCGGCATTGAGCGAAATCACCAGATTCGGATAGTCGATGATCCTTCGGGCATAAACGGAGGCCTTGACGGCCCGTTCGGCATGGGCCTGGCCGGAGAAAAAACACAGAAATCCGTCGCCGACATACTTAACCGGGACCCCATCGTAACGGAGCACGGATTGCGTCAAAGGATAGAAAATACGGTTCGCCCAGTCGGCAACTTCCCGGGCCTCCATTTTTGTCGATTGACGGGCGAACTGATTGAGTGACGAACAGAAGACCGTTCCCTCAAATTCCCCCGGCGACTGTTCGGTGACACCCAGCATAAAATCCGTCGTGACATTAAGGATCGTGGCCAGGTCAGACAGCATCGCGATATCCGGCAAGCTTTCATCCCGTTCCCACTTGGACACGGCTTGCGGACTTATGCCCAGGGCATGCGCCAGATCGACCTGCTTGAGGCCCCGCTGGATCCGCAACTTCTTGACTCGTTCTCCGATCAGCATGGATGTATTGTACTTCGTAACTCCCGAAGCGTCCATCTCCAAGCCGGAATTTCGAAAGGATGACCGGAAGGATGCCGATCTTGCCGACAGACATCGGGGGTGGTAAGATGTCCTCCCAAAAATATGAATCTTTGAGGATGATCCGGAATGTGGACGATTTTATTGTTGATCTGTTCGAATGTGTTTATGACGGCCGCGTGGTACGGCCATCTCAAGTATCCAACTTCCAATTTGTGGAAAGCGGTGCTGATCAGTTGGCTGATCGCTTCGGTGGAATATTGTTTTCAGGTTCCCGCAAACCGGATCGGTCACAACTCCGGATTTTCCCTCGGCCAGCTCAAAACCATCCAAGAGATTATTACGCTGATGGTCTTTGCGGCGTTTGCATTCGTTTTCTTCGGCGAAAAACTCACCTGGAACTACTGGGCGGGATTCGCGTGTATCGCCCTTGCGGGTTTTTTCATTTTCTATTACAAGTAACCGGTCGCTATTCCCGTTTCCAGAGCGTCGTAAACTCCCCACACCAGGCCTCCTCGCTAACCTGCGGCCAGTGAGCGATACTCTGGACGATACCGTGTTCATGAGAGCTTCGGTAATACGGTGGATTGGGACGCGGGGCATATCGCCGGCACAGGCCGGTTCGTTTTTCCGAATCCGGCATCGCTGAATAAAAGACACAATTGCCACATCGCACATTCGGGGCGGGTACGGACATGTTCGTTGTTCCTTCCAGGAAACTCAATTTTGCTTATCGGTTTGGTCAACGGTTGCCGCTTCCCGGCTTGTCCCACAATTCTGGCCTCCGATCTTGATTTCGACAATCTTTTTTTTCCGAATATTTGCCGATTGAGGCGAGATGGGAGAAGATTCCGAAGGGACATCGAAAAGGACGGCCCCGCCCATTTGAAGAGCCAGCCGAAGATCCTCCGAACAACTCCCGGCCGGATGAAAGACAAAAGCCCACTGACTGACTGAGGCCGCGGCCTGCAGATGAACCGAATGGTGCAGGACTGGAGCATACAGAAGGACCACATCATAAATCTCGGTTGCGGCGGCAATCACTTGGCTTAACGGAATGGACCATTTCCCGTCAAAATAGTCTCCCGGCCAGATATGCAGATCCTTGAAGGGCGTCTGGATGGGCCGGGGAGAATCGATCGCGGGCAATGATTCCAGTTCGAACGCCCGCGCAATTGCATTCCGTGGCAAATCCAGATCCACCAACAGGCATCGTTTTTTCCGCCGCACCAGTTCCATCGCCGTGCGCACCGGAATCGTGACGGACAAACTATCGTATTGTTCCGAGGCCATGAGAATAACGCAAGGACATACGGTAGATTCAAGGATTCGATCGGCCAGAATCTTGGGATGGCTCGAATCCATAACAGAAGAGGCATCGCGGTCCCCCTGAAAAGATCGCCGTCGAATGGCCGGAACCAACCACCCCACAAAACCCGCAAAAAACAACAACACGCCGATCAGGAAAAGAGGCCGTCCGGATCGCTGTGTAATCCATTCAATCCATCGAGTCAGACTCTCCTGACCGAGATCCATCCTTGATCCATTGTCCGAAATCTGTAAAGAAACAAAAGCCGACCGTTGTTCCGAATTTGGCCGAGGATCAATGCGGTTTATTCCGGTAAACGATCACCTTCACCGACCGTAAAACCGGTGAATTTCCGCCGTGACGATCTCGGCCAAAATTTCACGCTGGATCGGACTAAGAGTTTCCGTCGATTGATTCCACGCCGATCCCATCGGCCGAGACATGACAGGGCCTACCGTTTGCGATACTGGTTGCGCTGACGATGAAAACGATTGGACGACATGATCGATTCCACGGGGAGCATTGCCGGGCGAAGGCCGGAGCAATTCCGTCGATCGCTGCCTTCGGCCGGCTGAAACCTTCCGTTGCTCGGACAGGATCTGCTCGGCCAGATTAAATTCAGGAATTGAGGCCCCCCGCCGGACCGTATCGGCTGGCGCTTCTCTCGTCGAATCATTACGGATTGACAATGACGCCCCTGGAACCGACGAGGGGATCCATTCCATTCGGCCTTCTGGTTCCAGTTGACGACACATATCCGATTCCAGTTGCGAAACATTCAACAAAGAATCTCCAGAATCTGGAAACGCACTCTCCGTTTCTTCGGCCAAAAAGGATTCCATTTGGAGTTGCTGCTCCAATCCGTGCTGGCGGGAACCCACATCATTCAGCTCGAGACGAACCGATTCCAATTCCCTCCGGGTTTGCTTGAGTTCCTCCAGCAACCGATCCGACTCTTCCTGAATCTTCCGATTTCTGGATTCGGATTGAGACCACAGCGTTTTGACCTCGTCGAGCTGGGAACGAGCATCCTCAAGTTCTTTCGTTACAGATGCGCATCGGTCGGTCAATTCCCGAAGGCACTCTTGGAGGTTTTGACGCAGTTGTTCTCCTTCGAGAATTTGTTGCCGTGAATTCGCCAGTTCCGTTTCGACGGCCGATTGAGCGGCAAGCCGGGCCTGGATCTGCTCGCGCAACCGGGCAGATTCCAGGTGTGCCTCCTGGAGTTGTTGAGTCTGCTTGTCGAATAGATCCCGATTGCCGGAAGATTCGGTTTTTAGAAGCACGATTTCCTTTTCAAGGCCGTCAATCCGTTTTTTCAGCGCCTCCTGCTGACCTTCCAGTTCATGGATCCGGGACTGGCGAGTTTCCGCAAGTTGTCGAACTGCGGCTCGTTCTTCGGCGATTTTCCCGAATGCGTCAATTTGTTGTTGCCGTTGATCGGCCAGTTGCTGGGCGGACTTGAGTTCATCCCGAAACCAAGTCAACTCCTGTTGCCGCGCTTCCAATTGTGATCGGATGTCAACCACCGTAGCCTCCGAATCGGCAAGCTGCTGTTGAAGCTGATCCCGGACCGTCTGCATTTCCTGTAATCGCTGGTTCAATTCAGCGGATTGATCCTGGCTCGATTGCAATTCCGTTCGGCATTTGATTTCCGCCTGAAGCTGTATCTGCGTTTGTTCAAGTACGGTCTGGATCTGCGAAAGCCGGGACTGCAGCTCGCCCAGATCCTTGTTTCGCAAAGACAGTTGATTCTGCAGGGATTGAATCTGCTCCTGCGACTGAGTCTGAATCTGATTGGAGTCCTGCAAATTGCGGATCGCCTCTTCGATTTCGGCCTGTTTTTTCGATAATTGCTGGCGGAGGTCGGAAATCTGGCCGGCCTGTTCTGCGTCTTTCTTCTGCAGTTGCTCGATCTGATCGTACAATCGTTCGGCGGTATCGGCGTTTTCCCGAAGCTGATCCCTGGCACGACCCAGGGAATGGGTCATCGAGGCCAGTTCCGATTGGAGGCGGACAACTTGGCCATCAAGTTCCTGCCGAGAGGTTCGAACTTGCTCGAGCTCCTGTTGAAGTCGATTCATTTCAACCGATGGCTCGACAACCGGACTTTGATTCGTCTTTTCGATTTTCGGACGATCTTCCAGGATTCGTTTCCCCCAGGAAACGATCTCATCAAATCGAGGAATCCGCAACTTCTTCGGGGCCGAATCGGAGGGAGGTCCGGCTTTTGCTTCACGGGCTTGAATCGGGATTTTCTCCGGTTCCGAGAACGATCGTGCGGCCGCAGGATTCGAGGGACTAAAAGCCGACTTCTCGTCTTTGGTTTCATTCAAAGAATACGACTCTGCGGATTTCGTGGATTTGGAAGGTTTTTGGCTTCCCACACGAATCTGGTCAAGCGGTCGCAGCGCTGCCGGAAGAGATCCGGTTGAAGGTACTTTGATCCGTTCGCCGTCTGATTTTGAGGATTCCGACTTGTCAGTCGCCATTTTCAGCAATTCCTGCATGCCCTCATCCGGGCCCTGGGGCTGGAGTTCGGATTCGGCATTCTCCCCAATTGGCGAGCCAGGAAGATGTGCCGACCGATTGCCTTTCTGGGCCGCCATCGCCGCCTGTCTGGCCCGCAGGATATCGGCCTTGCACTGAATAATATCTGCATCAATCGATTTTGAAATCGGTTTTGGATCCATACAATCCTCCGGTTTTCGGTCAATGTATCACAATCTCCGGAATTTTCAAGTCATTTTATCGGACTCCTTAAGCGGGTCAATGCCCAATTGACCAAATCCTGGCCAGAGCGATGCTTTCCGGGACTCAACGATTAGACTGCCCAACCGCAATTGATTGTCAAAACCAAAAAATGATTACCATCGGAAAAAGCGATAGGGATCATCCCATTCTTCGGGCTTGTCAAGATATAAACCCTCAAGCCATCGTTTTTCGGCCTGGATGTCAACAGGCCTGCTGAAATGATCCAGCAGAGGCGTAGAAACAGCCGCACCCATATTCCCGAGCAATCGGGAGACCAGAAACGAAAGCCGACGGGCTGTACGCTTGAGGTTCATCTGCTTGGATCCGTCGAATTGCCATGGCGCCAACTGACAGAATACAACATTGAATCCTTCAACTTTCGCCAATATCCCCTTGCCCACAGGGTTCGCCCCGGACACAATCAGCGGCGTTTCGCGCGGATCACGATTATGCACATCGGCGCCGCTAATCCCGGCCCACCAAGAACCACTCCCGAAAGGGTCCAAACATGCCGTAATATGTTCCCGTTTTTGCGTCGTGATTTTCACCGGCAACCAGTCGCCGATTTCCGTCTGATCGAGACCGACTGCTAAGACATGTCCCCCGGATCGGATCCATTCAGAAACCTCGGCAGCGCGATTGGCCAGCAGTGAACCTCCTCCGGGACCCACGACTAAAATATGGTCGGGAGTTAATGTTGCGCTGCCCAACGATGCCGGAAAAAAGCCGGCTTTGTCAAACCAGTCCCGTCCCTGATCCTCTCCGATATATATTGTTTGTAACCTTCTGATTGGCTTGATACCTAAGACATATTCAAAGAATCGACCAACGAGCATCTCGGCCGCCGGATCGGATTCCGTTCGGCCGCTGACATCCAACTGACAGAAGAGAATCAAACCTCGACCTTCGCGGAACGCTAACAGAGGACTGTACTGAAGGGCATAGCCGCCATCGAGGATCGGCAAAAAATCTCCGCGTGTCGGTTTTTCAATCAGTACCGATGCCACAGTCCCCTGATTTCCGCATCGCCACGCCCGCGTGACCGGGATTCCACACCAGGTAATCCATGGAGCGCCGTTAAATTTGCTGTCCATTGTGTATTTCAACCGCGGCGGAAGGAGCGTCGCTTCTCCATTCCAATCGTGGATTTGTTCGGAAGAAATCCCGGTCTTGGTCGGGACATCCGACAACCGGGCAAACACCTGCCGTAGCCCGTACTCCTGAACCCTGAAACCCAATCGTTTTTCGAGGACTTCACTGCTCTGTTCGAACACAATCACCTTCATCCCATCGCGGACACGCCCAATATTCGGCACGGCTCCGTCGACCGTCAGTGCCTTACGACCGACAATCAACAAATCGTAGGCCGACATGTCGTCTTTCGCTGTTATACTTGTGCCGCCGAATCCCAGCTTGTCCAACAGCAATTTCGTTTGCCCCTCCGGATCGAACACGGCTATTGTAGCGCCGATCTGCATCGCCGGCGGGGGCGGAAGAACATCGATCGAAAATCGATCCGTCTGGGTTTGGCCATTACTGAATTGAATCTTCGCATGTAATTCATATCGTCCCGGCGACAAGGTATTGGGCAAATCGAATCGCAGCGGGATACGCTTCTGTTGGCCGGTTGCGATCGGAATTTTTTGATTTCCGGATTGGGCTTGTGGCAGGTTCAGGGACCATTGAACCTCGCAATCGATGGATATGCGGGAGTTGTTGAGCAAGATGATCTGCTTTTCGACGACCTGGCCGGGAAGAAAATTGTGGTCTTTGCCGGTAAATCGTTCGGGCTTGCCGGCGATGTAAGCCAGCAAGTTCGAGTTGTTGCGGATCAGGGCTTGTGCCGCCTCGGTTGCGATCCAATCGGTTGCTTCATAAGCAATATCCATCCGCTCGTATCGCTGGTCGATATAGTCGGGGCTGAAGTCCGGCCGCTGGAGCATGTCCCAATCGACCTTCAGTTCCCTGCGACCCCGATCCACGCCTTCACGGATCTTCCAGAAGTGGCCATATTCCCACGGCGAAGTCGCTGACACCCCCCAAGTTCGGAACGCACGCCAGTTGTCTGTGATGTACCGCGCAAAGATCGGATAGCGTTCCTCGAACTGCGGCGAACCAACCTGGTAGGGATAATCCCAGCGATACCAAAGATTCCCGGCCTTGAATTGCCGGGCTTCCCAACGGAGATTGGTTTTTTCGTATTCGCTGATCTTGAAGGCCGCATCGCCCACGAACTGGGCGTTCCACTCGGCCAGACAGAATTCCCACGGAACCCGCGCGCTGCCGAATTCCCGCCGGCCATTATACCAGCCGCGATACATGGTCCAGTCCCAGGTAAACGGCACGCCGTACTCGCAGAGAAAAACGGGCTTGACACCCTGCAAGGACCAATGTTCAAACCAGTCGGACAGTTCCTGAATCGGTACCCAGTTGAGATAAAAATTAATAGGAATCATCGAACCCAGATTGCCCGATGCATGGTGATAAACGATTCGCGACGGATCCAATTTCCGCACGATCGCTTCCGCTCGCAGGGCCGATTGGGCGTTTCGAAGCGCCCAGGAATCCCGCATTTCCTGCAGCCCATCGATCAGGTCTGGATTCATGTCCTCGTTGTAACCTGTGGCGTTGTGGCTCATCGAATACATCACCACGGACGGATGATTTCCGGCCATACGAACATAGGATTCCGCGTGGCGAGCGTAGCCGTTTTGCTGGTCGGCATCGGGTGGCTGCCAGTCGTAGTGGCTAAAATGCGGCTGGGAAAACGAGACCAGTATCCCCACATCATCGGCGGCGCGAAGGATCTGTTCAAAACCCAGATGCGAGCCGGGCAGGCAGTCGTAATTGTGCGTATAAACAAAGTTGATGCCGAAACTTTTAAGCCGTCGAAAGCTCTCACATGCGGCCTCGTAATTGGCCCACGCTGCGCCGATCTGAGCATTATCGAAAGGAACCGCTGACAAATAGATCCGCGTTCCGTTCAAATAAAAATCCCGTCCGTCAATCCACATCTCGCGAAATCCGAATCGTTGGGGCAAAACCGCATCCAGGACCTGTCCGGCCAAATCCTCAAGGATGACCTCCAGATGAAAAGTGTTATGGGGAGTGTGAATATCCCAGAGCGTATCGGGCATCCAGGATTGAATGGTGTTGATTCGCCCGTTTTTCAGATCGCCGGCATGAAAACCCGGGCTGGTAAACTCCTGGAACAGATGACCATTCTTCAGGATCTTCATGCGGATGTCGTATCTTACATTTTCGGACAATGCTTCGATGGCCGTATCAAGCGAGAGTTGTTTTGTGCGAAACGAAGTGCTGATCCGAACATCCGCGATCCGCGCCCCCTTCGGCCCGCTGATCAGATACACATCTCCACACAAGCCCCGCCTCGCTACCGAACCCTTGACTTCCCGTGCCGAGGCGGAGTCGGTATAGGAGAGCATGACCCCCTTGAGCGGCATCGCAGTCACCAGGATACTGAGACGATGCGTCTGTCCGGGCTTGCAGACCTCAGATAGATCCAACAAACCCCCGGGAAAACAAATATCCCCGGCTTTCTTACCGTCGATGAAAACATCGGCGAACGAATTCAGAACCTGCAACGACAAATCGATCTTCCGGCCTACCCATTCCACGGGAATAGATATCGAACGCTCATACCAGGCCGCCGAAATCTGGCCAAGTTTCCGGTCTTTCCATGCCGGGTGAGAAAAGACGATCTGACAATCCTTCTGCATGTAGTCTGTGATTCCAGGCCAGCAACCGGGGACTTTGAAATACCCCCAGTTGTTCTCGGGGACGGCGGCTGATTTTGTTTCGGCCGGTTGCCAAAGCCACAGCCCGTTAATACAAATTCGAGCGCGTGTTTCGGTCGCTTCCTGATGGGCTTTGTTCAGGTCCCAGATGGCCTTCACTCTCGCGGGCAGGGAAACCGCCCCGGCCCTGGGATCCCCAATGGCTTTGCGATAATAGAAATCGTCGTGTTGTTGTTTCCAGCCATTGGTCGGCGCGGCACATTGGGGCCGATGCATGGTCCACATCTCATTGACGAATCTATCCCAGGCCTGGCCTTGCCGGGCCCATTCCTTATCGTGGTCACGGCCGGTCGCTTCCTGGATCGTCTTGATAAACTGTGCATCGTCTTCAAACATCCAACGATCCACATAATCGAAAAATGGATCGTGATGCCAATTTTTCTCGGCCCCCATCAACCGCAACGCCAGGGCTTGGGCGACCCATCCGACACTGGTACAACAGCGACGATAACTTTCACTGGTGTTGGCACCGTCCTTCCATTCCGTCGGCGGCGTATGTTCATAGGGTCCCCAGCCGTTGTCGCGCGATCGACCCTTGCCGGTAGCCGCGTCGATCCCCGAATGGCCGGCGAAAACGACCTTGGCTCCCGTCCAACTATCTCCATAGGCAGTCTGCTCGTCCTCGCCAAAACTGGCCTTGGGAAATGAGCAATTGATGTTGGCCAACTCGTCATCGCCGAGCAACAGGCCGGCAAAGACGATCGGCAGTTTTCGGCCGCTGCCGTGGCCGCCCCAACCGGTCCACCCCGGATGTCCGGCACGAATCATTCCACCCAAATCGATGCCCACCTGGACAAAATTGATCAGGAGCGGTTCTTTACGCTCAGGACTGAGATCCGTACAGAGCATCAGGGCGGCGATGCCGACGACGCGGCCATATTCCAATCCGTATTGCGGCATATTTTCCACGGGTTCCTCAAAGCCGAAGAATCCTGTCCCCACCCACGGTCGTTGGGTAAAACGGATGTATTGATCTGTCTTTGGCATTCCCGGCGTCGCGGTTACCTTGGGTAATAATTCCCGCTTGAGATTTCGAGCCAGATAGATTGTCTGCTTGCGATCACAAAAGGCCGGACGGAAGGCATCCCGTGGTTGCGGTTCGGTCACACAGGTCAGAACCGCCGCAGTGCGGATCGGACTGCTGTCATCGACCCCGCGCTCGATTTCGTTTCGCAACTGGGCTTTGAGCTTCCAGTTCTTCGGCATGCTGATCGTCGAGACCAGCGAATCGCCGGGTTTGAGGGAGATGGGCAATTGTTGAATCAAGGACGGATCAAACCAATTTCGTACGCCGCTGTCATACGCCACTTTCATCGCGGCCGGCGGATTGAGCATGAAACCATTGCGAACTCGCCGAGGTTGCGGTCGTTCCTTATCGATCCGATCCAATTCCTGTTCGGGGATTTCAGACCCATACAGCGGGCGAGGATCGATGGCCTTAATCGTAACCGGGCCCACGACATACCAATCGCCGTTGATGAATTGTCCGACACGAACGGACCCCTCAAAGATCCAGGTGATACCGTATTGCGATACCCGATCCCGAATCGACAAAGAATCAATAGAAGACAATAGAGCAGGATCTCGGAAAAAATGCGTGATCTCCCGGTTCAGAAGACCATCGGTCGCATCGACTTGATTTTCATAGGGGTCGTATTTACCGCCAATGGCGTCGATCCGATCGGCAGTCACAATGGGCACCGGGGATTGCGCCGAAGGCAGACGACTGGACAAGATTACCTCAAGCATGCCCGTAAACAACATCATTCGGGTGACGATTTTCATCATAAACCGATCCTTTCGACAAGGTTCGAATGCATACTATTTTACAGTGTTTCCGACGGATCGGTCAATCGAATCGGCGTTTTGATTTCAAAATACAAAGGGATCTTAAATAGCTATTATTGTTCCCCAATTTTGATTGTTATCGAAAAGGATCTTCGACTGGATTATGGATTCGAAAACAAGGAACTTTAAGCGTTTTTGGTTAGCGGTTTCCTGGTATCTGCGGGCATTCAAGGGACTGTTTTATCAAAACCCTATGCCAAAGGTGAAGGATGGCTTATCGAGCATGGTGGCTTTGAAAAGGGTGATCCTCAAAATATTGCCTTGCATAAACCCTTTGTTCCCTTACCATAGGTGTTTTGGTGCTTTTCCAATCAGAAAGTTTGTAGAGAATCCCAAAATATGAGGAATATCATGAGCAAAGAACATCCTTCGGATAACCCCAAATGCAAAAGCGGCGACCATTCCAAACATCTCTGCCATATTGTATCTCATGGTGATCACATTCATAAACCGCAGGAGTATCGAGGACTTGTTGAAGAGCCCAGGTTCCAATGTCACTTCTGTGGAAGAACGGCACATCTGGCGGAAAACCTCTGCATGCCGATGGAACTATAACAAGTTCCATCAGAAGCAGTAAGAGGATCGGAAGGAACAGAATCCCTTGTTTTGTATGGAAGCGTTTGCCGGACTCATCCGTGTATGCAAGGGCACTCTGTGCCTGTAAATAAATCCATGGACAAGGACACCCCTTCCCTGTCCGTGCGAGACGAAGGGTTCAATCGGCATTCCCGGATACAACTGGTAACAATACCCAGACCTATTGTGATTCTGCGTTGAGCCGCATTGCGCCTGATCGGACGGTGATTTAGCATTTATAGCGAAACTTGCGCGAGGCCCTGCTTACTCCGACTGCAGCGAAGCGATAAACGCATCGGCCTGAGCGATGGAACTTTCGATATCGCGGATCAGGTCATCCACATTCGTCTGAACGCCGACCACTTCGTCGCCCAATCCGGCAATTGCTTTGGCATTGAGATTGTGCTTCATGAACATGACCTGGTCCCGTAACGGAATCAGCGCCGGTTCCAGTCTGGCCTCCGCTTTTTTCATCGACGCGATCAGCTCGGCATATTTGGCTTTGGCTTTATCGTATTTTTTCTGGCTCAAGTTGCGTAAGGTATCGTTGTTGTACTTATTGATTTCCGACTTCCATTCGGCAAACAAAGCGTCCGAGACGCTCTCAACCGAGCCAATCCGCTTTCGGACCTCCTTGGCTTTGGACTCGCTCTTGTCCAGAGCATTCCTCAATTGATTGTATTGCTTTTCCAGATCCCCGCCCTGAAAATTGACGACGCCCTTAAACTGTTCCATAGCCGTCAGAAACTGCTGCTTGGTCTCATTCTGCGTGTCGCGGGCCTCTTTGACCCGGTCCACCATAATATCCCGTTTGTGAACGCCCAAGCGTTCCATTGTCCCATAGTACACCGAACTACACCCGACAATCCCCGGAATCATCGCGGCAATAAACAACATTCGAATCTTCATGGGCATCTCCTTGATTACCTGGACAATGATCCATTTATCCAATGTCATCCGTTCACTTTTTTTAATACTTTCGTGATTATATCCGGTGGACCATCGATTCCTCAACCGGAATCATTTTTTGAAGGGTTTCGGGGGTAGCCGGTTTTTCACGCGTTCGGATCGCAGATACGCCTTTGGCCCGCGGTTATGGGTTCGGATCAAGAATAGCAAGCGCAAAAAAATGGACAGACGCAATCGTCTGCCCATGAATTTCGTTGCCGTTTCGCCGTACGGTTGAATCTATTGTTTCCGACGCGATAAAAACAGACCGCCAAGGCCAAGCAGCGCAAGGGTGGTCGGTTCGGGAACAACCGAATTGAAATCCGTGCCCACATACAGATCATCCCACTGGGTTTTACCGCCGGACGCCAGACGAATGGCGGTGTTCCAGTTTGTGCCTGTATAGGCGACCTGAACATCCGAAGTGTTGTCTCCGGCGCCGTTGTCATAATCGTTCTGATCCGGGTCAACCCACATCCGAAGCTGGTCTCCATCAAAGTCAATCACCGATACCATGCGATAGGTCCGGCCGATCTCGATCGCAATGTCGCTGACTGCGGTTGCCACGCCGGATACCTCAACCCCAAAATGACCGGCTTGCCACGGCATCCCCATGAAGACTCGTTCCGTCGGAAAATCATAACCGCTCATCCCCGCCCAGCCGCCGTCGGTCAGGAAAGTAACCGTAACGCCATAGTAAACGGCTCCGACGCCTCGAAAAGCGCCGATCCGCTCATCCGTTTCGGGATTCTCGTACCACATCTCAGACGGCCCGTTATATTGGCGCATAACCCCGCCGTTATCGGTAATGAGGGATTGATTCTGAATGTAGGTGTTCCCCCATATGCAATCCCAGTCCGAAACCGTTCCGGTATGGATTTGATTGATATTATCCCAGTCCCAACCCTGTCCACCAGTTAATCCTGTCGGGTCTGATACATCATATTGATTCACAATGGCCCCGTCGGCATATTCAAAAGAGTCCGAGCCAATAAGCACAGCATTGGCCGAACTGACGAGCAAAATCGCTACCGCGACAATTGTCATAGCTGCTTGTTTCATCACACTGACATCCAAATCGTTTTGTATTTTTAGCAAACTTCCAACAATCAAGTTGGTTTTATATTATTAAAAAGACCCATCGGAATCAACCTATATTCTCCATTTTTACACAATTAATATAATGTCGGCTTTTTGGATGATCGAGCCTAACCATTTGCCCAAATCCTCTGATTGTGGATGCCAAACTAAATTTCTGCTTCAAAAACGAAGAAAGTTAAGAATTTATCAAGGATCTAAATCCGTTTGGACCTTTAATTCCACAACGAACGAATTATCAGGTCCCCCATATTGAACCCAAAAGGCCGTTTGGGTCTCGATCGATGGGATCGCCTATGGCCTGTGGGAAAGCCCGTTGGCCACTCCGGCGTTTGTGGCGGTACCCGATCCAATTCAGTATGCGTAGCAGGATTCGCTTGACATGGATATTCATCCCTAAAACCGAGATGCGGACTTGAATTCATGGGGATGAATTTAGGTACCATAAACCATCTTATGACAACAAATTACAGAATGGATTCGGACGATAATCTCTCGGGCGGTATTCGAAGAAGTCAAAGTCTGCGGGTCTCGAGGTACCCGCGGTATCCTGACAGGCCATGCCGACGAATGCTCCGGTGAAATTCGGAAGACCGGGAATTGAAGCCTCGTCGGAGAGTATGCTGGCGTCGAACTGCTGCGGTAACCAGCGCCAGCCGGGATCCACGCCCTCGACTTGGTAGGCAAAGTGGAGTCGCTCGAAATCCACCTCGACGCGAAGGTGCACAGGCCGGCCGGAGGGGATCTCGATGGCTGGCGTAAAGACATCGGTTTGGGTCGAGTCCGGTACGCACGACATCACTCGTAAAAATTTCCCGAGCGATTCATCGCGCGACAGATGGAAGTAATGAAACTTGGAGCTGTTATAGTAGCAGACCAGACCGGCGCTTTGCTGAAAATGTTCTGGCTCGAAATCAACAACCGTGGCGGCGCTGAAACAATGCGCCTGCTGGCGTCGTGCAACCAGGGACTGACGAAAAAGACTGCCGATCGTTTCGCGGCCGAAGAGACGCAAAAAGCCCGGACGCTCGGTCAAGCTGAAAATGTCTTGAGGCCACGGAGTGCGCAGCCATTGGAAAACCATGGGCAATTGCGATGTATTGAAATCCTCGCGAGCCGGCTGGGGTGGAAATGCGTGTTCCGGCAACGCGGGCGCAGGCGTTTCGAGAGATGGAAGTCCCTGTCCATCGAAGGTCCGCAACCAGTCATCTGTTCCCCAGACCATTTTCTGGATGGCCGTTTCCCGTCCCAGCGTACAGCGGCCGCGATTGCGCAATGGCCTGCCGCAGAGATACACCATGTAGGTTTCGCCGTTTTGCGTATCGACGAGATCCGCGTGGCCGGCTCTTTGCAATTCGATATCCGGGCGATGGCGCGCACTGAGAATGTAGGTGTCGGGATGCAGTTCGTACGGTCCGGTGATCACTTTTGAGCGGGCCATCGTTACGGCGTGTCCCCAGCCGGTGCCGCCTTCGGCCGTGAGCAGATAATACCAGCCGTTGCGTTTGTAGAGGTGTGGCGCTTCAGTAAAACCCAGCGAGGTACCCGTGAAGATATTGATCCGTTGCCCCACGAGCTTTCGTTCTGCGGTTGAATATTCCTGCAAGACGATCCCCGCGAAACGATTCTTCCCGGGCCGATGATCCCACAACATGTTCAGGAGGTACTTGCGGCCATCCTCATCGTGGAACAGCGAAGGATCGAAACCACCGCTGTTGAGAGGGACGGGATCGGACCAATCGCCGTCGATGCGGGGGCAGGTCACGAGGAAATTGTGAAAATCCCGAAGCGAAGCGCCGCTGGCGCCGCCAACCGTCGTGCGGCCATATCGTTTCACATCCGTGTAAATCAGCCAAAACAAACCATCCGCATAGCTCAGGCACGGCGCCCAGACGCCGCAGGAATCGGGGGCACCGAGCAGGTTGAGCTGGCTGGCACGATTGAGGGGTCGCGTGAGCAATCGCCAGTGGACCAGATCGCGCGAATGATGAATCTGTACGCCGGGGAACCACTCGAAAGTCGAGGTGGCAATATAGTAATCGTCGCCGACGCGGACAATGGACGGATCGGGATTGAATCCGGAGAGAATGGGATTTTGAATGGTCATGCGGATTTACCCTCCGAAGAGACAGCGCCGCGGCGGGCGGCCAGCTCCCGCTCGATTTCGTCCACGCGCTTTTGGTTCAGCGGATAGATCAGGATCGCACCGGCTTTCAGCAACGCGAAAATTGCGGGCATGATGGAAAAAGCCAGAGTGATCCCCAGCAACGCCGTGGCGGTTTGTGTGGCGTTTTTGACATAACCGAATTGATGCAGAAACAGTGGCAACAGAAAACCGCCGACGACCATCCCGGTTTTAATCGCAAACAGGGAGGCCGAATACACCAGGCCCGTCGATCGGCGTCCGAACTTCCATTCCCCATAGTCAGCTACATCGCCGTACAGCGCCCAGGTCAGCGCCGAGGTGGGACCGGCACAGAATTGAGCCAGAGCGTTGACGAGCAGCATGAGTCCATACTTCTCTTTCGGCAGGAAGAAAAAGATCCCAAAACAGATCCCCGTAATGACGCTCAACGCGGCGGCGTAGTACTTCTTGTCGATTCTGCGGGCGATCGAGCCCAGACATGCAGTGCCGAGCACGAGGCCGAGCGAACCAGTGGTGAGAAAAATTGTGGTTCGGTCAAGACCCTGGAAAATCGGCTTGCCGTCGTCGCCCACGACATATTTGAAATAGAAAACCGTGCTGCCGGCACGCAACGCCACGAAAGTCGTTGAAAAGATCGACGCGATTAGCATCATCACCCATGGCCAGTTGCGAAACAGCTCACCCAGTTCCTCCCGGATATTGGTCTTCTGTTGCGGCGGCGGCGTGACGCGCTCTTTGGTCGTCGCGTAGGTGATCCAGAACATGATCACCGACACCACGGCGAAGATCCCCATGGTCGATCGAAAACCGAGCATTTCGTTGCTTCCGCCAAGGTATTTGACAAGGGGTCGGACAAACAACGAGATCAGCAGCGCTCCGCCAAACGCGCCCACAAATCGGAAACTCGACGCCACGGCGCGAGTGCGCGATGAGGCGCTGATCACGCCCAGCAAAGACGAGTAGGGTACATTAATGACCGAGTAGCTCGTCAACATCAATGCGTAGGTGACATAGGCGTACACAACCTTGGCTGTCGGGCCAAAGTCCGGACCGGCAAACATCAGATAGCCGCAGAATCCATAGGGGATCGCACCCCAGAGGAGATAGGGACGGAACTTTCCTCTGCGGGTGTTCGTACGGTCGGCAATCAGACCCATAATCGGATCGTCAAAGCAGCCGATAAGACGGACGATGGGGATCATCCACAACAGAGCCGTAGCCGATATACCCCAGACATCCACATAGTAGTAGGTGAGAAAGATATTAAAAGTTTGGAAAAAGAAATTCGAGGCCGTATCCCCCAAGGCGTACCCGATATACTCGCTGGTCTTGAGGTGTTCGCCAGCAGGAAACAATTGTGAAGTTGACGAGTTCATATATGTGTAATCCTGCGACAGAGGACCCGTTGCAGCAAAACCAGGGTATCGGCGAGCGTCATTGTCATGGTTATTTCACAGCCCCCACGCTCACTGTGAATCCTTTCAGCGGTTCGTCCTGACCGTCGAGAAACCGCGCGCAGAAATCGGTGGCCCCGCCGCCGTTGACGATGGCGCAACGGACGATGTTGGGTCCCTTTTTGAGCGTAAGTCGTTTGGAGACGCCGTCGTCGATGACGGTCTGCCGATCGCCGTAGATGCCGATCACTTCCTTGCCGTTGACCCACCAGACGGAGGCCGCATTGGAACCGATGGCCAGGCGCACCCCGGCAATCTCCTGCGGGCACTGGATAACCGTGACGGCCCAGAACAGGACATTCGAGGTTGGCTTGCCGCGACTGGAGGCTAAGTAGTAGAGATTGACATTGTAATCGCTTGTGTCAACGGCGCGCCAGGCCAGTTCTGCGCCGCCGACAGTCACCTTGTCTTGATCCTTTGGAATCACTGAAAACTGGTCGGGGAAATACTCCTTCTTGACAGATGCCTGAACGGCGCTGTCGGTCAACCCGTCTGCAGGGATTGGATCGAGGATGAGCCACCGCTGAATGAAACCTCGGGAATCGGGTGATCTCTCGACAGTGACCGGGCGCGTCAGGGATGTCGCGGGGTTGCCCGCTGAACGACCAAATGCAACAGTTAATGCCAAGATTATCCAACCCGCGAATCCAACTTGAGCGAAAACGCGAATTTTTTCATGTACTCTCATACAAGTTCCTTTGCGAGATGAAATTTATGAGCCTGGATTTGCGTTCTTGGTCCGGCTGTCAGGGGGTCTTGAAGAGCCACCGTTGCTTATCGCTGGCGGGATTGTACTTAGCGATTGTGGCGAAACTGCTACCGATTGCTGAAATGGCCAGTGATTCCTTTGTAACTGAAGCGAACTTCGGCATGATCCGCCAGGTGCCGTCGGTGAGCTGGTCCAGACGCCAGAGTTGTTCGGGGCCACCGGTAAAGTCCGGAATGGCGACCAGTTCTCCGTCTTCGCCCACAGCCAGGGTGCGATTGGTGCCAGCGATAGTGATCTTGAAATACGGGGATCCAAGGTAGCCACCCGAGTCGGGAACGGGAGTAACCGTCCACTTTTGCTGGGCCTGACACAGGTAGTTGGACATCCGGATGTCAATGTTTCCGGCCGGCCAGTTCATTGAGACCTGAGCGACATCCTGCGGTGGAATCACGCCTCCCTGCCCTCCGAACATTCCTCCTCCGCCCCCGCCGCCGGGTCCGCCGGGTGCCGCGGGGCGAGGTCCTCGAACGCGTCTGCCGCCTACCGGAACGCCCTCCACGGCCAGTTCCAGTGCCGTGCCGGTTCGAACGGATTCGATGTGGTATGTACCTTCTTGAAAGTTGTCGCCGGCAACCGGCCATCCGTCCGTCCACAACAGCGGACGGATATCAAGCACGCTGGCTCCGCCTCTGTCGAGGTCGGCTTCATAATGGCAGGAGAACTTTTGCACGCCGTCGCCCAGATCAATCAGGCCAAAGTGGCCCGGGCCGATCACACGGCCTCCAGAACCAAGAAAGAGCTTGCCGCCGCCTTCGATCATATCCAGGCCTGTATGGTCGAGAAATGGGCCTGTCACTTTCCTGGCGCGGCCAACGCGGATATTGTAGCCGGAATCGGCGCCCCGGCAGCAACTGCCATGCGTAGCCAGCAGATAATACCATCCTTCGTGATAGATCATCGTCGACGCTTCGCAATTGATCGCGATTTCCACGGGCTTGTCGTTTGTGTCGATGCGCTTCCCGGTCTTGGAATCCAGTTGGACCAATCGGATGTAGCCAAAGTAGGAACCGTACACCATCCATAATTTCCCGTCGGTGGGATCCAGAAAAAGACCCGGATCAATGGCGTTACAGAACTCGACTCCGTCGGATGAGGCGACAACTCCGCATTCCTCCCATTTGTAGTCGGGGGAATCGGGATCGAGTGATTTGCTCGATATCATATTGATTGCGGCTTTGGGTTGTGCCCCGATGTTGGCGGCAATATACAGGCAGTAGCGGTCGCCGAGGTGAATGATATCGGGGGCCATTCCGCGGCGCGAGGGCGTAACGCCTCGTCTCCAGATCCAGCCATCGTCGGAGACCAGAGTGGTTCCTCCGGTACCATAGGTGTAATATTTTCCAGCACATAGAGCAATGGTGGAAGGGTCATGAATCTGAATCTGTCCGTCAAGAGCGAACGAAGGTTGGATCCAAACGGCGACAAATGCCAAAAAAAACAGGATCGATCGAACATAGAGAAATGGATGAGTATGTTTGATCGGTTTCATGGTTGGACCTCCCAAATTATCCTACCTTGTTAGACAAATCCAGGGTTTCGATAATCTTATCCACATCATAAATACACCCCGCCCAGGTTCCGCCGCTGACATTCTGAAGTGCCGCCCAGAGGCGGGTGTCGTCCGGAAGTTTGTCCCCGGGTTTCAGATTGGGGTGCACAGGCCGACCCTTCAGTACTTCTGCGGCTTGTTTTGGTGCGTATCGAGTATTTCCTTCCCCGATAAATTGAACGCTCCCCGTCAGGTGTTTTCGATCGATGATGATCTCAATTATGTCTCCATCCCGCAGTTTTCCGATCGGCCCACCCGCAAGCGCTTCGGGACCGACATGGCCGATACAGGCCCCGGTGGATACGCCGGAAAACCGCGCGTCGGTGATCACCGGCACATGCTTTCCCCAAGGAATATATTTCAATGCGGCCGTGAGTTGAAAGGTCTCCTCCATGCCGCTTCCGATCGGGCCGCATCCGATCAGAACGATTATATCTCCCGCTACGATTGGAGAATCTCCCTGACCTTTGATCGCTTTGATCGCGTCTTTTTCGGATACAAATACCCTTGCCCGGGAGGTGTGCCTATACACCTGATCTGTGTCGATCACGCTCGGATCAATCGATGTGGCCTTCACCACAGACCCTTGAGGCGCGATATTGCCGGAAGGAAACACAACGGTACTGGTTAATCCTGCTTGCTTGGCTGTTTCGGCATTCATAATCACAATGTCAGAATCGATGTTGTCCAACTCTTTTAATCTGGCTTTTACAGCCTTTCGCCTTTGGCTTTGCCGCCACCAGTTCAGATTGTCGTCCAGCGATTTTCCCGTAGCAGTCAGGACTTTCGTATTCAGCAATCCCATGTCGCGCAGATGAAGCATGACTTCCGGCACGCCGCCGGCCGCAAAGACCTTGACCGTGGGGAAACTTCTGGGTCCGTTTGGCAGCGCGTCAACCAGGCGGGGAACCAGCTTGTTGATCCGAGTCCAGTCGTCCAGTTTCGGCAGCGTAAGTCCGGCCGCATGCGCAATCGCCGGTATGTGAAGCAACATGTTGGTAGAACCCCCGAACGCAGCATAAACCAGCATAGCGTTTTCCAGGGATTCCTGCGTCAGGATTTTCCGGATGGGAATATGATTCGCAGAAAGATTCAGCAAAGCCAGTGCGGACCGACGGGCCGTATCGATCCAGACTTGTTCGCCTGAAGGGGCCAGAGCACTGTGAGGAAGGGTCATTCCGAATGCCTCGGCAACCACCTGGGAAGATGCGGCCGTTCCGAGAAAATGACATCCGCCCCCGGCGGAACCGCAACTCCGGCATCCCATCTCGGCCGCATAGTCCAGGTCAATCAACTGATGCGCAAAACGGGCTCCGAGGGACTGAATTTTTGCGGTGTCTTCGGCGTCTTTGGTCGGTAGCGTGGCACCGCCTGGGACGATGATCCCAGGCAGATCCCCGCAACCCGCCAGAGCCATCATCATCGCCGGAAGCCCTTTATCGCAGGTGGCGATACCCATCACACCCTTTCTTCGAGGCAAGGACCGAATCAGCCGGCGCATCACAATGGCCGAGTCATTCCGGTAGGAAAGACTGTCATACATGCCTTCGGTCCCCTGAGTGCGGCCGTCACATGGATCGCTGCAAAATCCCGCAAAGGGAAGTACGCCTTGTTCTTTCAAGGTCATTGCCGCTTCTTTGACCAGCAGGCCAATCTCCCAATGGCCCGTATGGTACCCCAGTGCGATGGGATGACCATCATCGGCGCGCAGTCCACCCAGCGTACCGACCATCAGGTACTGGTCAAGGTTAGTGTCTTCGGGATTCCACCCCACGGCCGCATCCTGGGTCATGCCGAACAGATCGCCGCTTGGGGCATTTCGAAGTATCTCTTCGGTCAAGGGCAGTTTTCCCAAAGGACCTTCCCCACAAGTCCGCATGGTTTGGATGGGATTGGCATTTCCGACGATCTCTTCAAATGTGGGTGATTTTCTACCAACCATAAATTATTCCTGATCCGTAACCATTAAACATCTCTTTGTGTCCATTCGCCATCGATTATCCGCCACATGGAACCCGTGGGATTTTTGTCCTGAAGTTCGATCGGCAATCTGTCGGGACGGACATTATCATAGCAGTACAAGGCCGCGAATCGAAGCATCGAGGCGGGCAGCCCCACCGCCGTAAATCCAGGATGCCCGGTAGCGGGGTAGGGCCCGCCGTGATTCATCGAAGAGACAACGGCCACTCCGGTGGGGACCTTATCATTCAACAGGCGGCCGACTTTTGTCCGTAACTCCGGTTCAAGTATCGCATAGGCAGTATCATCCTTTCCTTTTGTGTGGGAATAAATACAACCAGTCAGATTCCCTTCAAGAACGGACGCCACCTCTTTCATTTGCCGGATATCATCGGCCACCACGATCAAGCTGACAGTTCCAAATGCCTCAGTCTGAAGAACATTGGGTTTTGAAATGAATGTCGCTGCGTCCACTCGAAGCAGAGTATTGGCAAATCGATATCCTTCATCTTCCACTTTTTTCCCGCCGACAATTACGGTCGCCCCGGCGAATTTAAGGATTTCAACCGCTTCCAGAATATGATCTGGGCTCTTCGCGGATAGCAGGATCCCCGGCCGATTACGCTCAAAGTGATCGGCCAGCGTCCGAATGAACGATTCAGCTCGGTCGCTTTTTTGAAGGATAATCAGGCCTGGATTTGTACAGAACTGACCAGCTCCCAGCGCGCATGACGCGAACAGCTCGGCGGCAATCGCATCCGAACGCTCGTCGATGGCTTGCGGCAGGATAAATACGGGATTGACGCTGGACATCTCCAAATAAATCGGCTTGCCGGCCTTATCTGCGGCGGCCTTCAGCATCAGCCCGGCCTGTTTACTGCCCGTAAAAGCCGAAGCGCCAATCTGCGGATGGGCAACCAGTTGGAATCCAAGATCAGGAAGCGTCCGATAGATCATCTGGACGGTTGCAGGGGGAAGACCGGTATTACGGACGGCCTCCAATGCCAGACGGGCAAACACCCGTGTTGTTCCCGGATGGCCGGTATTGGCTTTGGCGATTACCGGATTACCGGCGGCGATGGCGGCGGCGAAATCTCCCCCGGCGATGGAGTTGAAAGCGAATGGGAAATTGTTCGGCCCAAAGACTGTGACCGGGCCATCCAGAGGTCCCATTTTGCTTCGAATGTTAACAGCAGTGTCAATCGTCGCGCGGCACCAGCTCATTTCGCGCGCTGCCCTGGCGGCCTTTCGAAGCTGATCAACTGTGCGAGGAAGTTCTCCATTCTTTAGTCTTGGTTCTTTTGGCAAGCCCGTTTCCAGATTAGCGATATCTACAAGCTCGTCGGCATGGACTTCAATCCCATCCGCAAATGTTTCCAGGAACCGAGCGAACTGTTCCCGGGGGACCAACCGAAGCTCAGCCGCCGTCCGCTTGCCGGCCAGGATCGCTTCGTTAACATCATCCAAACCGCAAACCGGATATATTTCAGGAAGCGGCTGTTTCGTCGCGGGATTGACCGCATGAAAATGACCCGCCGGATTTTGCGGGGCCCGCCACTGACCGGCGATGAGTACTTTCTGATAATCCATAGGATCTCCTCAGTCGTTGATCTGTCATGATTAGGATTCAACCCGGTTTTCGAGAACCAGTTTGTCAATGGTAATAATCACCGTATCTCCGACGGACAATGAAAACGCTTCGTCCGGAATGATTCCCGTTCCCGTGAGCAGAAAAGCCCCGGAAGGAAAGGTCATCTCCAGGGTCAGATAGGACGCCAGTTCTTCAAAAGACCGTTTGATCTGGGAAGTATTCGTGGTTCCCTTGAAAATGGTTGTACCATCTCGCTTGATCACCAGTTCAATAGCGAGATTTCGCATCTGTTCGGCTTTTGTGATACAGATCCCCGGACCCAGAGCACAGGACCCGTCGTACATTTTCGCCTGTGGAAGATAGAGAGGATTCTCGGCCTCGATATTTCGGGAAGAGACATCGTTTCCCACACAGTATCCGAGTATCTCGCCGAAGCGGTTGATCAGAAGAGTCAGTTCCGGCTCCGGCACATTCCAGTGACTGTCCTTTCGGATGCGGATTGCCGAAAGCGGTCCTCGGACTCTCCAGCCGAGGGCCTTGAAAAACAACTCCGGTCGTTTGGCCTCATAGACCCGGTCATAGATATTTTTGATGTCCGTCTCCGCTTCCCGTGCATCCCGGCTCCGAGAATAGGTGACGCCACAGGCCCAGACTTCCTGATCATATTCGATCGGAGACAAAAGTGCACCCGAAGATTTTTCGTCGCTTCGGCAGGAAGTCAAATAAGCATGTGCTTCCTGAGGGTGCAGCCGACAGAACCGATGAAAGTCAAATTCCGGCGACAGCAAAAATCCATCCAGTGCCCAGCGTTCGGAATCGTTAACTTGATGTTTGGTTAGCATGCTCATGGATACTCCGGTAGATAGAATCCCTTGATTTTAGAGAAGGATTATACCGATAATCCAGATAAGAAGACAGGCAAAAAAACCCATACAGATCGAGCCGGCCGTCATCAGTTTGTATCCGGTCTTGACATCCATGTCGCTCATCCGCGTAACGACCCAGAAAAAACTGTCGTTGGCATGAGAGGCCACCATCGAGCCGGCGCCGATCGCCAGGACGGAAAGTGCCCGGCCGATCGGAGAATCCAGACCCATGGAAGGCAGCATCGGGGCCAGAATTGAGGCGGTCGTTATAATCGCCACTGTGGAAGACCCCTGCGCCGCCCGGATCGCCGCAGCGACCAGAAACGGCAGCCACAATCCCGCTGAGATCGAGGATATGGCGCTGCCCAGAATATCAACAATCCCGGAATTCTGGAGCACTTTTCCAAAGGCCCCTCCCGCTCCGGTAATCATGATAATCAGGGAAGCGTCCAGCAATCCCTTTCCGACCCATCCGGAAGAGGATACCATCTGTTTGTCGAAGGATCTGGGGAGCGTTACGGCGACGGCGATTCCGATCAGGAGGGCGATCAGCGGCGTGCCGATAAAGCTGATGACCCGGTGAAACGCTTCCTGTCCCAGAGGGCGCGTGGGATAATCCGCGATGGATTTCAAAACAATCAGAACAATCGGCAAAAGAATCGGGATCAGTGCGTGAAAAGCCGACGGAGCCCCCTTCAGGCGGGAAAGGATTTCCGTTTCGGTCAATTCCGGGTTCGGATCAATCTGAACTCGGCTGGCCACCTTCACCGCCCAGAACCAGCAGAAAAGCAGGATTGGAATGCTCAGGGGAATTCCGATCAAGATCACCCATCCAAGATCCGCACCCAGAATTCCAGCAGCCGCAATCGGGCCGGGAGTCGGCGGGATCAGCGTATGGGATACCATTAACCCCAGACAAAGCGCGATGGCTGTAGTCGCCAGAGACAATCCCGCACGCTTGGTCAACGACTTGTTTAAGGGCGTCAAAATCACAAAACCCGAATCGGCAAAAACCGGAATGGAGACAACATACCCAATCAAGACCATGGCGGGTGTTACACTTTGTTTGCCGATGATTTTCACAACACATTCGGCTAAGGTGTACGCACCTCCTGATTTTTCGAGAAATGTGCCGATGATCACTCCGGCGATAATAACAATACCGATCTTCCCCAGCGTTCCGCCAAAACCCTCTTCAACGGAGGAAACGATTTTTCCCAAAGGCATATCGGAACAAATCCCAAAAAACAGCGACGCAATGAGTAAGGCAAAAAAGGGATGAAGATGGAACCGGACTGTCGAAACCACAATAAACAGAACACTCAGGATCAGCAACAGGACTATCACCATGATTGTGACCCGCTACCTTTAAGGGATTGGAGAAATGCGGAACAGGCCGGCGCTGTGCAGTGGGATCTCCTGCTCAAAGGAGCTACCGAATTCGCCCAAATCTTTTCGTCCCCAAAGATCGCGCACTCTGGCCTTGCCCACAATTCCAAGATCGGCAAAGGATACCGATATCTTGCTTCGTTCCGGTCTGATCTGCCTGACGGGATCGACCAGGACAAGAAATTGAACCGAACCTTTCCCCTGGCTTCCCTCAGTAAGAATTCCCTTTGATGTGAATGTGTCGTATCCCGGCGGAATCTCAAACTCGATGATCGAAACCGAATGCGTACCAATCCCTTCGACAGACCTTTCATCCAGCTTTAAGGGACGCCCATCGGCGGTACGGTTCATCTGCGTCCGGCCCCAACCGGCTGTGGCCGAAAGCCAACCCAAATCCGTCAGCTTGAGCGTTCCGGCTGGACCGGTCACCACAGGTTCAATCCAAGCGGCATGATCATACGAATATCCATCGAAGCCGTCTCCCACCGCCAACACCAGACGACGAGCATTGTGAATCGGCACTTTGATTTCGATCCGTTCCTTCTTCGGTTCGCCACTGAGTTTGGAGCTGCGATAATCGGCCTGGGTCATATCAAATGGATTCTCATTGCTCTGAGCGTTGAACAGCCCGACATAACGATCCCGGGTACCCGGCACATCGGCCGCCCAGACGATCAGATCCTCTTTGCGCAAAATTTGACGATTGTTTGTGCTGGCCTGATTGACGGCCAGAACCTCCGGATTGGTCAACAGATTCAGCGTAAACTCGTCCAGTCGCGTCATGTCACCGCCAAAAATGAGAGGAGAACGCGCAATGCACCACAAACTCATACACAGGATTTGTTCATCTTTGGTAAAGTTCGTGGGGCGGTTGAAGTCAATGATACCGAAAGGAAGCATATCGGCATCGGGCCAGGCGCCGTTGGAACGATAGGGAGTCCATTTCTCCAGACGCCCGAACATCTCATAGAGCGGCTTCCACCGGTCCCAGAAATCATCCGAAATTCGCCACAGGTTGGCATGGTTCATCACATGTTCTCCGCGCCCGATCGGCGTATCTCCCGGCGAAAGACTCAGCACGATCGGACGGCCGCACTTGTCAATGGCCCTGCGGATGGCCTCAATCTCGGCCTTCTGGTTATTGTCGTAGGGCCGGGCAATATCGTCAACCTTCACAAAATCCACGCCCCACGACGCATAAAGGGCAAACAGCGAATCATAATAATTTTGCGCACCGGACTTGCTCATATCCACACCCCACATATCCGGATTCCAGGCACAGAAGGAACGGGTGTTGGCGATATCGGCAGCGCGGGCCTCCGTTCCGAGGATCGGGGTGTTTTTCCGTACCGCCTGCCGGGGGATGCCCCGCATGATATGGATACCGAACTTGAGCCCTTTGGAGTGCACATAGTCGGCCAGCGGCTTAAAACCTTTGCCGTTTGCAGCCGAAGGAAATTTCTTCACTCCAGGCATAAGGCGGCTGTATTCATCCATCTCCAGCACCGCGCCCGATTTGTAACCATGGCCCTGCGATTTGGGTTCGTACCACTGGATATCCACCGTCAAATAGATCCAGCCGAAAGATTTCAAAAGCTTGGACATGGCATCGGCCTGTTCTTTGATCTGCTGTTCGGTCACCGTGGTGCCGAAGATGTCCCAACTGTTCCAGCCCATCGGCGGAGTCGGGGCATGATTCCAATGACTGGGTTGGGATTGGGCCAATACCGAGGGAAAAACCACCAGCAGAATGAGTGAAAATCTCCAAAACATTTTTTCATTTCCTTTCGACACGAAAACCGTGAATTGGATTTTCATCCCGTCCGTGATGCTTTGGTTAATATCGAATCCGGAAGCTTGGCAATAATGGAATTCATATTTGCACAGGCGCCCTTCTGGTCGGCATTAAGGTATCTCATACATAACCTTTGACCATGACCCCTTTTGAAATAGTAATCAGTCTGTAATTACATCCACTTCAGCATAGCCGATGTTATTGTTACCCTCGGTATTGCTCAACGCGCGTAGCTTGAAATAGCGGGCCTTTTCAGGCGCAAACCTCTTGATTTGCCATACAGGATTGTTTTTGATATTGGAGAATTCGCCTTGATTGACCAGTTTCCACTCTACATTGTCACCTGAAACATAAAATTGATGATTCGTAATGATGCCGGGCCCCCACATCCCTTGGTCCGGGAAGTATTTGAAACCACAAAGATTTTGATCCTTTCCCAAATCGATGACCAAATCAATGGGCATCTTTTTGTTTCTGCGTTGATGCCATGCCGTCGATGGATTCCCGTCCAGGATAGCGTATGCCTTTTCATCGCCAATTTCCATAATTTTCCAATCCTTCCGGGGCAGGTCAAATTGTTCATGACTTACAGGACTGCTTTTGCCCGAAGAGGGTTCGTAAGCAATGGCACTTACCTCCACTTTCCCTTCGGTTTGAAAAGGACCGGAATATATTTTCGAATCCGGCGTCGGTACGCTGCCGTCCATGGTATAATAAACAATCGATTCTCTATCCGCCGGAGTGATGATGATTTCACCGGACTGATTTCTGATAATGGATGGAGCCGACAAGATTTGCGGTGCATTGAAAACTCCAACATTGGAAATGACAGGGCAACATTTTGAGTCGGTAATGCTGAAACGAAGCTGTGTTGCCGTGACAGTCGGGAAACGAAGAATGCGCTTATATCCAATAGTGGTTGCCTTGGCCAGTTCTTTCCAATTCCCTTCTACGAGGGCTTCGACCGTGAACGCTTTCACCCGTTGTCCCAAACGGATAGATTCCTGTGCCATGAACCGGTTGAATGTGACGGGTTTGCCAAAATCAATCGTCAATGACGCTTGAATAATGTCGTCGTCAGTCGCCCAATAGGTGTCTTTGTCGCCGTCTATGGCCTTGGCTGCCCCAAATTCTTTTGCATTGCCGCGAATGTTTGAAGCGTCCGCTTTTGTTTTCTCTGCAAGGTTGACCGCGAACGCTTCTTTTACGGCTTTGGCAAATTCCATCGCCGCCTTTTGGTCATTTTCATGGATCAGGCCATTCGGCATGATCGGAAAATTGAGAAGTAAGGCGCCGTTGCATCCAATAGAGTTGTAGTAGGTATCCATCAGATGAGGCAGCGTTTTGACCTTGGTATCTTCACTCGGGTGGTAGAACCATTCCGGTCTGATGGAGGTGTTGACCTCGCCCGGCACCCACGCATTCCCGTTTTCCACGCCGTGATGCAACATGTTAAACGGAACGTCACCTGTGGCGTCCAGCAAACTCCAGTTGGTTTCGCCAACAAATCCGGCTTCGGTCCCCACCCAGCGAAGATCGGCCCTGTCACCCCCATCGTTCCAGATCACGATATCGGGCTGCAACTTGCGAATCAGCTTGTAGGTATTACTCCAGTCGTAATAGGTCGTGCGGTCGATCTTACGATTTTCATTGGCGCCGCCGTAATACCCCGTACCTCCATTGGCGCCGTCAAACCACACTTCGAAAATGGGCCCGTAATTGGTGAGAAGTTCAGTCAGTTGATTCCGAAAGTAGGTAATATATTCGGGTTTACCGTAATCCGGGTGGTTCCTGTCCCAAGGCGATAAATAGATCCCCATTTTCAGACCATATTCTTTGCAGGCATCGGCCATTTCGCGAACCACATCCCCCTTCCCATTACGCCACGGAGTATTCTTTACGGAATACTCCGTATATTTCGACGGCCAAAGACAAAAACCACAGTGATGCTTGGCCGTAAGAATTATCCCTTTCATGCCCGCTCCCTTACAGATACGGGCCCACTGACGACAGTCCAATTCTGTTGGATTAAACAGTTTTACATCTTCATTCCCATATCCCCATGACTGATCGGTATAGGTGTTTAATGAGAAATGAATAAAGGCATAATATTCCATTTCCTGCCATCTCATTTGATTTTCCGACGGAACAGGGCCACAAGGGGTTGGAGTTTTTGTCTGAGTAGAGCTATAGCCAATTGAACAGACAGAGAGTATGATCCAACATAAACAATATTGAAATATACGATGTCGTTTATTTGATTTCAATAAACTCAGATTCATCGAGTGTAATCGTAATGGTGTCTGTGTAATTTTACCCATAAAGAGCACTCCATAACTCTTCTTTGAATGTAATATCTTCTGGTCAATCCCTGACATTCATCTATACGAAAAGAGTTTGTCGAACTGTCCGATCATCGATCATGTTCACTGACCTATCCTCGCGCCTGTAATAACTATCCCCATATGAACAAAACCGCTGTCGATACAAAAATACATGTTTCCTTCCAGTGAAGGTTAAACCTCAAAATCAACTGATTCACAATACCATTTATTTAAAGGGAGGTATCTCAGGAGCACCCGGTTTGAGCAGACGCACATCATAAAGCCCTCCGGCAAGCCCCTGTTTTGCGGTGAACCGGACCGTGAGTCGGCCGTTTCCGGCGGCTTGTAGTATCTCGGAGGGAACCGGATAGCGTTTTTCAACGAAGTGATTTGGGTTTTCGCCGGTCAACCTTTGCGTGGCGATCACAGTCCCATTCACTACGATATCGAATTCCCGACTACGATCGTCACCAGAATATGTGACGGCCAGAATGACTTCCCCGGCGCCTCGTGGATCAAGGGTGTATTGAATCCAGGTCCCCTGTCGCCAACGATGACCGTTGTGCATGCCCGTTTGCATGCCTTCGCCCTTGAGTTCGTGTTCCACCTCGGGCTGTTGCTCGCCCACCGAAATCGAATCAAGGGTCGCGGTCTCGCGTACAGCGCGGGCACGCTCCTCGGAGGCAAGTTTTTCTTTTCTTGCCGCAATCTGTTCGGCATTTGTAAGTTCCCAGTACATCTGATAGCGTCGTTCGTGCAGTCTGAAGAATGGCACCAGAGGCAGACCCTTGGGCTCATCCGGCTCGATCACATCCATAATACGGAAGTGCAGAGGCCCGGCAAAACGATCGGGAACCACATGCTTGACTACCTCCTCTTCTGTTGCGAGCAGGACCGGAACCTTATCGAGCGGAATCATGGGACCCTGTGCCACATGCGCCATACGACCATCATTAGCAAACAAACCAACCATGTTGTCAGTGCCGTCGGGCTTTGCCAGCACGATCGGGCCATGCAGGATGGCCACCCAGTCGGAACCGTCGGGTAGTCGCTCCACTCGTGTGTGCATCGGAAGCTCCACGTCAACCGTATCCCCATTCTTCCATTCCCGTCGAATAGCGGCGTAAGAAGACGGGAACGACTCGACGCCAATAGATCGTCCGTTGACCTTGACGGCGAAATCGCCTGCATTGACCCAGGCGGGATGGCGGATATTCAGCGTGAAGGTGATTGGTTTCTCGAGTTGAAGATGAAACTGCGTACGCGAGTCATCTGGAAAAGTCGTCTCCTGTCTCAGAACTATTCCATTATCAGGCACCGAGAGTTCCGAGGGGATAAAGAGATTCACATACAATCCATCCTTTGTTCGGGCATAGATGAACTCGCCGTATCGTCCGGGGTTTTCCATACCCGTACCCACGCAACACCAGAAACACTTTTCTGGCTGGGAATACACCCGGTAGTGATCCGGACAGATCGGAGTGAAATAGACATACCCGGGTTTCGTTGGATGGATGGAGGCCAGGATATGGTTGTACAGGGCACGCTCGTAAAAGTCGGCATAGGCGGCTTTGGGTTCCGCCGTGAAAAGTTGCTCCGTAAGCCTGAGCATGTTGTAGGTATTGCAGGTCTCTGGGCCCTCCCGGTGCTGGATTACACGACTGAAGTCCTTTGGATCATTGAAATGCTCGCTGACGCTATTGCCGCCAAAGGCCACACTCCGGTTCTGCGTAACGGTTTCCCAAAAGAACCGGGCACCGGTATGCAACTGTTCATCGTGAACCAGGGCCGCAATACGCTCCATGCCGATAATCTTGGGAATCTGGGTATTGGCGTGCAGGCCTGTAAGCTTGTCCTGGTGATTCTCCAGGGGCTCGAAAACGGCTCGGTGGTTGAAGCGTTTGGCCAGTGCAAGGTATTTCTCATTTCCAGTGATCGCATAGATATCGGCAAGCACTTCATTCATGCCGCCGTGTTCATTACTGAGCATTTGCTGCATCTGTACATCGCTGAGGCCTGATGTAAGCTTTTCACACCAGTCTCCATAACGAACAAGCAGATCACGAGCTTTTTCGCTACCGCCGTGAATGTAAGCATCCCTCAGCCCGGCATACATCTTGTGAAGGTTATACCACGGAGCCCATTTTTTCCATATGAGTTCAACATTACCCTCTCCGATGCGTTTCCAAAAGTCTCCGCTCCCAGGGATACCCCCGAGGTAACCGTTACCGTTCGCCTTTTGGACTTGCGCAAGTTCATTGATCATGTAATCGAGGCGATGACGAAACTCACCCTCCGGATCGGAACCCGAGGCAATAATCAGGGAAATCGCCGAAAGGTAGTGTCCGGCCGTATGTCCGTCGAGTCCCCCGCTTTCCCAGTTGCCGTACGGTCGTGCCTTGGGTTCCAGCCCTGCTTCGCGGCGAAACGGCGCGAGCAATCGGTCGGGATCATGCGCCAGGAGATATTGACGATTGATCTTGACCGCCTCAAAAAAAGGGCTCTCAAGCAACCGGATGTCTTTCAAGGGGAAACACTTTACCGCATGCTCCGGCGTTATAGCAATCTTGGAAGCAGTAGCGGAAAGGGGAAAGACCATCGTAAGGGTCAGAAAGACCGCCATATTCATTGTCGAGTTATCAGCTTTCACAGGAATCATGAGATTCGTCCTACTATCTGGAACGGTCGAGTTTCAGGAGGCCGAGTTGATAGGGCAACAGTTCATACCGCGCGTTGATCGCCGGATCACGACCCTGGAAGAGCATTTGGAGGTTTTCCGGATCCAGGGTCATGGTTTCATCATATCCATCGCGGATCAGTTCCCCATGGCTGACATCTTTGGTCCAGGGAGCCACGCCATCTTCGAATGAGACATTGTTGATCCCGGCGAAGGGCTTGGCCCAGGTGTCCGCCTCCGGAACCGGCATCCATTGGCCGTCGAGTCGATCGGCGATCCAGGCGCGATAGTACCGCGCCGGGCTCAAGGCCTCGATTACCGTCAGATAGGTTTTGGTTCCCTTGATCTTATAGGTGACGCTGGCTTCAAAGAGGTTGTCCCGCCGGTCCTGGATGGCGATCTCCGGATCGCTCATGCCCTTGGGGAAGTCTTCCAGCTTGGTGCGGCTGCGGTAGAAGCGGCCGTCGTCGCCGGTGAAAAACAGGTAGGCGTGGGTGTCGTCGCAAATGATATGGTAGTCGATGGGGAGTCGTGGCATGCTTGCCGGTTGCTTGTCAAAGAAGTTTTCGGGCGCCGACCAGGTTTCGGGTTTGGAGATATCGTCGGTGGTGCAATACTGGGGTTGCTGCGACTGGAAAACCAGGTACCATTTCTGGTGCGGACGGAAGTAGAACAAGTGCGGGGCGCAGTGATACCCACGCAGATTGGGATTCTGATCCATAAAGTACAGTTTGGCGTTGGGAGCATCGGACCAGTCTTTGAAATTCAGGTAGACCATATTCCAGGTCTTGGCGGAGGTTGAATAGACCGTGGCATAGATATGCCAGAGGTCGTTAAACCGGACGACCGTCGGGTCTTTGACAGACACGATCTTGTGCATCTCGTCGGAGACGGGTTTAACCAGGACGCCGGTGGATTTCCACTTCAGCGGCGTGGTAAAGGGCGGTTTGGGGGCGTTGGCGACGGCCGAGGACAGTTCCGTGGGTTTTGCGGCCGGCTCGTCGGCCGCGAGGGCCTGCAAAGAGACGGCAGCCATCAGAATCATGACATTTCGGCAGGTTCGGACTACTTGGTTCATCGGTCACCCTTTCATAATAAAGATTTATACGATTTGAAAACACCTATTTGAATTTCGGTTCCGCGTTTCGGCCGGGAATTCACCGGACGGATTATGGCAGACGGATTGTGACTTTCTGCGGATCCCGGCCCCTTTCAATCGAGAAGGGAAGGATTGTTTCCGTGCCGTCGGCTCCGATTACCGTCGCGGTATAATCGCCGTGGAAGCCCCGGAACGACACCCCCCCCTGCGTATCGGTTGTCCCGGAAATTTCGGTGGACCATTCTTTCATCAGGGATTCGAATCGCCGGCCGGCCTCGTTGAGGGTCCAATCCCGACGGGTCAGTCCCGCATTGGGACCGCGCCAGGAATCCCCCGCCCAAAAAACCCACATGATGATCCCCTGGACGGCGGGATGGCTGAAGGCGGTGCGATAGACCAATTCGAGTATGTCGGCGCACACGGAAGGATTCTCATCGGCCACATCGAATTCCGTGATCCAGATCGGCAGATCCAGGGCGGCGACCTTGTCAAGCCGTTCTTTCACGACATGCGGGGTATCCAGGATTTTTTCGCGCCAGATATGTCCTTGAATACCGATGCCGTGAATCGGGGCACCCTGGTCGAGTAACCGCCGAATGCTGGCAACATATTCGTCCGTCTGGACTTTTTCGAACGCCTGATCGACGGAGAGGATGTTGAATTCGTTGACAAACAGTTTCACCTTCGGGTCCAATTCGTGGGCTTGTTTGAACATCCAGGGCCAGATCGTTTCGCCCAGACGATCCTTAAAAAACGACCCGTGAAGCATTTCGTTGTTGACATCCCAATGGACAAATCCGCCACGATAGTGCGTAACGGCGTTGGTAAGGCGGCGTTCGACGGCCTGACGCAACGGGTCACCCGTGAGGTCCCGAACCCACCGGGGTTGCCATTTTTCGGGTTCCCAGAAGATGCAGTGACCGCGAACGGGGATCCGGTTGGACCGGCACCATGCCAGCATGGCATCGGCGTCGCGGTAGTCCTCCTGACCTTGGACGCGTTCGTTGGCATACCACTTGGACTCATTGCCGAACACGGCCCAGTTAAAGTGGTCCTTGAAGAAATCGGCATAGCGTTGGTTCCGCAAGAGGGTCCGACTCATCGCGGATCCAAACGGGAATGCCTGACGGATTTGACGGACGCTGAGCGATAATCCCTCGGCCGGATCGCCCTTGTGATTGGTCACCCTCACTTGTATCTGGCGCTGCCGAAACTGCACAATCCGTGCGTTGGCTTGGTTTTTCCAATCGTCGGTCGGCTCCGGGGCTGCCCCTGCGATTGTTGAAAACAGCGCTATCGCCGACAGGATCATTCCATGATGTCCAAGCCGATTGTTATTCGTTCCGTTCATTTGACTTCCTTCTCCAATACCAGGTTAACCGCAACAGATCCGGAGTTCCGAAATTTTGCCAAGGGTTTTCTTTATTCGATCCTCGTCCATTTGAAACACTCACCGCCCTTGCGGGCTGGGGTCGGACCGGCGCAGGAAACTGTAACCGGACCGGGCTGGTTGGGTTTGGTGGCCAGATAGCGGTGATTCGTAAGCGACATTAACATGGTGTCGCCGCGCATCAGGTTGATCCACTGGAACGATTCCGCATCGTCGGGCTTGACGGTGCCGAGGTCTTTGAGGACCACTCCATCATTGGCTACGGAAATGAATTTCCCGTTACTGGCCTTTAGCGCCACACGGCCCAGGCCCAGATCAAGGATCTGAAACCTGGCGCTGGCCGGAATTATTTCTGCGGCGGGGATATTGACCAGGGTCGAAGATTCGAGGTCGGCGGCCAGGATACTACCATCGGCGCCGCTGGTGAATACGACGGTTTTGCCCGTGGGAATTTCGCGTTCGACGCCTCGTGCCCGCGGCTCTTCAACTGTGTAGTTATCAAAATCGACATAGCCGCCCGGTTGGCCTGAGGTATTGAAGTGGAATAAGGATGGACGAACACCCTGAAATGTCCGAAGCTGAAAAGTCATCGTGAAGGGTTTGCCCAGCGGCTTGAATTCCTTGCCATCGATACTCCAACTAAAGACCGCTTGATCGTTGTCAAAGTTACACGCGATGCGCAACCACAGGTGCTGGGAAGGGTCGGTCGGACCTATCGTCGGTGGATTGGCCGGGGCCGCAGAAGCGCCGGGCACGCCTCGGCGTCCGCCTCCGCTGCCGGTATTGTCGAACATCTGCAGTGTTGTGCCCTCGTTGGTTTTTACCACTCCGATCCAGGCATAGGGAGAACTCAGCAAAGCCAGACCTGCCGTGTCTCCGGCAACCATACCGGTTGTGTCCAACTCGACGGTCATGATCGACTCCGGCCCAGGCGGCCGCTGACAAATGCTGTTGCGGGCCGAATAAAAGTCCTTAGCCGGCAGGGAATGGAGCCGCAACACGCCCGGTTTTTCGTTGATCGACCATTTGGCGTCATCGGGGACATGGTTCCATTGCCAGTGGGCATTGATTTTGGGGCCGTCAAAGGTGTCGTCGTGGATGAACGCCGGCTTGGGTTCCTGTGTGAAGATGGTGTCGGGCTTAACCCAGGTATTGGGGGCTTTGCGAAGATTGCCCGGAAGACCGATGAGGGGAAAATCGTTGTCCCAGGTGATGGGGACCAGAGCGACCATGCGTCCGGCACTGCCGTGGTCCGACATAATTATGCTCCACCACTGACCCGAAGGGGTATCGCACATACCGCCCTGGTGCAGCCACAGGCCCCGGTCGTTGGCCGCAGCTCGCGTCGGCGTGGCCGCTGTCACCCCGAGGGATTCACCTTCGACCATCGCTGTAACAGTCCAGGGACCGTCGATGGAGTCAGATCTGGCGACCATCTGATTGACCGGACCGCCGGGTATGGCGGAAACATCATAGTACTTTCCTTTGATTTTATAAAGGTGATGACCTTCGCCCATTCTTTGGCCGGGCGGGACAACCAGTTGTCGTCGAGAGCCGGGAACAAAGGCCTTGAGGTCGGGGGTCAGTTCCTCGATCGGATAAGGACTGCTGTTGCCGGAGATGATATAGATCTTGCCGTCGTCATCGAAGAGGACGGACAAGTCGTGCCGACCGGGCAGTTGGTTTCGTTCCCAGGGACCGTGAATCGACTTGGAACGGAAAACCTGCAAGCCAACGCCGTTGACATTGGAGAAGACATAGAACATCCCGTTGTGGTAACGGATGCAGGGCGCCCAGATGCCCCGACCATAGATATTTCCGCCTTCGAGTCGAAAGGCGGGGCCGAGGTCGAGCCGATCCATGCAGTATCCGGCCAGTTCCCAGTTGACCAGGTCTCTGGATTGCATCAGTTGAACGGCGGGATTCATGTGCATCGTGGTTCCCGCAAGGTAGTACATGTCGCCGACACGGATGATGTCGGGATCTTCGAACTCCTCATAGAACAGGGGATTGGAATAAGTACCGTTGCCGTTATCGGCGGTCCAATATTTTGCCGCGTCAGCATAGGTCTGCGAAAAAGTCGGCAATCCAAAGATCACAAGGTTGATTCCCCACCAGACCCAACCCCATAACCTCAGACGATGTTGAATAGGTTGCATGGCAATGCTCCTCAAGCAGGATTATTTCTTCGGCGTTTGAAAATGGTTTTCGCCTTGTTCGTTGGCGGCCGGTTCGAGGAATGGATCGCCGAACAAGACCCACGAATAGTCCGCCCGTCCGGAGCAGGTGGCGACCAGCGTCAGGAATCGCGCCTGGGGGGGAATTGGAAGGTCAATCGTTTCCACAAGTTTCCACCCAGGCGGATAGTTTAAATGAACGCTGACGATGCCATCCAGAAGCACCCAGACATCCGCAGCACTAAAGGGAATTTGAGGCAGATCCTTCGGAAGGCCGCATACGGCGGTAAATCGGGCAATTTTAAATTCTGGATGATCTCTTCGAATCAGGTCCAGATCAAAGGTAACCCCCGCGTTGGGATGCAGGGTTAGGGCCGGATGGTCAACTGTGCCAAAGTGGACACCATTAAGCCGCGCCGGAACCATCAGTTGGCTCGGAAGATCATAGAATTTCCCACCGTTGGTTGGACCACTGAAAAAACTTCCCGTCGTCTGAGGGCATTCGGAAAAAGTCAGTCCGGTGGAACTGATCACGACCGGACCCGAAGACCCGTTCGGGACAAATACGCCGTCAACTCCCCGGAGTTGTGGCGAAGGACGAAACGCGTTTCGCTGAGACCTTTGAATCGTGGGAACGCGATTCCTTGAGGGTTGTCCGGTTGCCAGATCGACTCCTCGATCCGGCATGCCCGTGCCGCGGCCATCGCCTCCTCCGACAAGATCCGCAAGGTTGAGTCGTTCCATCGGACTGGAAGGGTGAAGATTCACCGGTAATTCACGAAGAAACAGGTCCTCGCGAGCGGCCAGTCCGCTTTGTACCGTCCCTCCCTGCGTTTCAATCACAACGGAAGAATATTCATGGACAACGCAGGTGGTTGCCTGGCCCAATTGGTCAGGATGGGCGGCCACGCTGATACGGCCTTTGAAGGCATGGGCTTCCGTACTACCATTGGAATGGGCAATCACCCCAAATTCTGTTCCCAGGTCCGTGATGAGCGCCGTGGATGTTCGTACCTGAAATCCGACCGCCTGCGGAGGAACCTCCACCGCAATCCGGCCTCTTTTCACTACGATTTCACCAACGCTTACCAATTGAACCTGACAAGGAGCTTCGAGCAGAACCGTTGTCCCCTGCCCCAGTTCCATCTGGACCGCCCCTTCGCGTAGGTCATACCATCCCGCGTAAAGGAGTTCTCCAGACCTCGGATGCGACCCATGCCATTGTACCTCGTACTCGCCCATCAGCGTCCCCAGTGCCGGACCTTTCGTTAGAGAACGGAATACCAAAACAGACACGGATATCAGGATTCCCAGCAACAGAATCGCCGCAACCGAACGAATGCGAAGCCCCAACCGTCTGAAGATCCCTTGACCGGCGCCGCTGGAAATTGTCCGCATCAGATCCGACTTGGAAAGGTCCCCGGTCACTTGACTGGATCGACGGACCACGGCACAGACGATCATGCTATCAATGTAATAATCCCGCACACGGGGGTCTTCGCGGATCGCCTTTTGGAGACGCTCTACCTCGTCGGACTCGAGTTGATCGTCCAGCAGACGCTGCAACAGACTATCCATATCGGGAATAGGAGGTGGGTTCATATTGCACCGTTCCTTTCCGCCAGGGTCCGGCGCATACATCGCAAAAGCGCCCCATTTATCTGTCCCAGGATATGATAGAGATGACGGCGGGACACCTTTAGGCAGGAAGCGACCTCCGAGATTGGGGTGTTGTGTTCATATCGCATCTTGAGGATCCTTTTGGCTCGGTCATCCAGAAGGGCCTGGCACTTTCGGAGGGCCTCGATCCGGGCCGCCATCTCGTCCTGAATGGACGGCATGTGATCCATCAAGGCCTCGAGCAAAGAATCCTCCATCGACACCCGTTTGCTGCGGGCCCGATTTCGACGGTAATCAAGAATCTGATACCGCATGATTTGGACGGCCCAGCCCGCAAAATTCGTTCCCGGCTTAAACTGATCAAACTTACGCCACATCAGGGCCATCCCTTCCTGAAACAGATCATCGGCGTCATGGATATGGGGCACCAAGGTCAGAACATAGGCGTAGATCTCCTGCTGATGCCGGACAAAGAGCCGAAGAAACTCAACCGTTCGTTTGTCTTGATCCATACAAATTCACACCTTCCGGGGCATTCTCATCTATCGTATCACCGCCGACAACCGCCGGTTGAGAGATGAAAAATCCCGAAAACCGCCAAATCCCAGGGAATCCGCTCGGGTTCTCGACCGATTTCGCATCCCCTTGCTGATTCCCCGGCGGGATTGCCCCATAACACCGGCGGTCCATGACGGGTTCTATCGTCCGACTATTGCCGAATCACGATTGTACCCCCGAGACCCTCAAAAAGCGGAAAAATTTTTTAAGAAAGCAACCGGTTTTTTATCTCACTTCTGGCATTCTGGGCCGGTGTAATGATAGTATGGATATGGATCGACCCGTCGGAGCGAAAAGGCCGGGGATTCAACGATTACTTGGATTGTATTCGAGCGAAAGTCTCGAACCGATAGGAAAACCAAACAAGATAGGAGGTTTCAGATGAATCACACGATTTCTATGGTTGGATTGTTCGTTTCCTTCATCGGCGGAATCTGTTTGGCGCAGGCAGACCAACCGCCAACGGTGGTGGAGGATTTTAAGCCCTCGACCCTCAACCAGCCGAACAAACAATACCCCCAGGTAAACTCCGAAGGCCGTGTCCGAGTTCGGATTGTTGCACCCGAAGCACAGAGCGTCCAGCTTGATATCGGCGCAGTCAAATACCCCTTGACCAAGGGACAGGACGGTGTCTGGATCGGCGAATCCAAACCCCAGGATGAAGGTTTTCACTACTATCAACTCGTGATCGACAGTGCCCAGGTTCCAGATCCCGGAAGTCTGTATTTTTATGGGGCCAGCCGCTGGGGTAGTGGCGTCGAGGTTCCTGCGAAAGATCAGGATTTTTATGCTCTCAAGGATGTACCTCACGGCCAGTTGCGACAAGTCCTCTTCTTTTCCAAGAACGCCAATGCGGTTCTTCGTTGCTTCGTTTACACCCCTCCGGACTATGAAATCGATCTATCCAAACGCTATCCTGTGTTGTATTTGCAACATGGGGGAGGGGAAGACGAAACCGGCTGGGGCAATCAGGGATTTACCGGTCGGATCATGGACAACCTGATTGCAGCAGGCAAAACCAGGCCCTTTATCATCGTAATGGCCAACAGTTATATACCCGGAGCTGCCGGCCCAGGTCGGGCACCGGCTCCTTCCGGCCAACCTGGCGCAGCGGCTCCGAGCAGCCAAGCCGGCGCAGCAGCGCCAGCCGGTGGTCTTCCTCCGCGGGGCCCTGTAGGTCTTGGCGGACGCAGATTCGACTTCAGCCCTTTTTCCAAAGTTCTGATCGACGAGTTAATCCCCTTTATTGACACCCACTTCCGCACGCTTTCGGATCAGCCGCATCGGGCTATGGCGGGATTGTCCATGGGTGGGATGCAAACCCGGTCAATTACTCTGGCTAACCTCGACAAGTTTTCACACATCGGCATTTTCAGCGGTGGCAGCATCGCTCCATCGGAAATCTCCGATATGGACGCCTTCAAGCAGAAGGTCAAAATCGTTTTCGTCAGTTACGGCAGCCGCGAGAAGGGCGCGGCCGGCAAGGCCAATGTTGAAGCGCTGCAGCAGGCCGGAATCAAGAGCGTTTACTACGAATCACCCAACACCGCCCATGAGTGGCAAACCTGGCGGCGCAGTTTGCATGAATTTGCTCCATTGCTATTCCAGGATTTGCCTGTCCCGACTCCCGTGATTCCCCAAACCGTTGAGGCCAGTACGGCGGTCCCAGGGCCTGAAGCATATCCAAAACCGGAAATCCCCGCGTCTTCAGCGACCATCATCCGGATCAAGGCCGGAAAATTCGAACCTGTCAAGGACTCGGAGGGCAATGTCTGGTTGGCCGACCAGGGCTTCGAGGGCGGCCAAACCATCGAAAGGCCCGATATCCAGATCGACAACACAAAGAGTCCCGACCTTTACCGGGCGGAACGCTACAGCATGGATTCCTTTTCGTGGCCTGTGCCGAATGGCAAGTACACAGTGAAACTGCACTTCGCGGAGACTTTCGAGGGGATCAACGGACCCGGCGAGCGCGTATTTTCCTTTAATGTCATGGGACGCGAGTTCAAGGACTTCGATGTTTGGGTCAAAGCCGGCGGGCCTTATAAGGCGTACATTGAAACGGCCCCCGTCGAAGTCACAGACGGAAAAATCAAAGTGACTTTCACTCCCAAAATCGAGAATCCCCAGATCTGCGCGATTGAAATTATTCCGCAATCCGTGGCTCAGACAAACGGAGCGTCCTCCGTGCCCGGGACCGATCAGAATGTGCCCGCGCTGAAAGATGTATTCAAGGACATCTTTTTGATTGGGGGAGCGTTGAATCGGCCGCTGGTCACGGGACTGGACGCCGGCGCCGCCGCGATTGCCGAGAAACACCTCAACACGGCAACCCCGGAAAACGACATGAAATGGCAACTCATTCATCCGCAACAGAACCAATACAACTGGGGACCGGCCGATAGTTTCATGGCCTTCTGCGAGAAGAACAAGATGATCCCCATTGGCCATTGCCTCGTCTGGCATGCCCAGGTTCCGCAGACAGTGTTTCGCGACGACTCGGGGAACACCCTGACACGAGACGCGCTCCTGGCTCGTATGAAAGACCATATCACAACTGTTGTCAGCCGTTACAAGGGCCGCATCAAAGGGTGGGATGTGGTCAACGAAGCCCTCAACGAAAATGGCACGCTGCGAAACAGCCAATGGTTACAGATCATCGGCGAAGGATCACAAGAAAAACAGTATGATTTTATCGCAAACGCCTTTCGATGGGCTCACGAGGCCGACCCGGATGTCGAGTTGTATTACAACGACTACAATCTCGAGGTCTCTAAGGCCAAATGCGATGGAGCCGTCGCGATTGTCAAGTATCTCAAGTCCAAAGGGATTCGCATTGACGGCGTCGGGATCCAGTTGCATGGCGGGCTGACCTATCCCAGCGTCGAAGGTCTCGAGTACGCCATCACCAATTTGGCGGCAACCGGGGTCAAGGTGATGATTACGGAGTTGGATATCCGAACCCAGACTCGTGGGTATCGTGGGGCCGATGTCAGCCAGGTCAATCGGCAGAGTACAGAAGATCAAAGCGCTGAAGCCGCGGAAACCCAGAAGAAACTGGCGGATAAGTACGCCGAGATTTTCTCCGTCCTCCTTAAGCATAAGAAAGACATCACCCGTGTCACCTTCTGGGGCGTCTATGACAAGACTTCCTGGATCGGCGGCTCGCCGCTGCTGTTCGATCGAAACTATCAACCCAAGGAGGCGTTCTTTGCCGTGGTTAAAGTCGCCGCGAAAAACCAATAAGAACAAAGTTGACGGAGATATCCTATGAAAACGAACCTTTCAACCATAGTATTCTTCTCAATCCTGTCGGTGGCGGTGTGCCTAGCGCAGACACCTCCTGCGCCCGGCGCCGGCGATGCGCCCGCAGCGGGCCCCCGCAGAGGCGGCGGACCGACCGGATTCGGCGGCCCCATCGAGTTGGGGCCGGACGACAAACCCGCCTTCGGTGATCCCCCCGCGGGATTCAGAACCAAGCGAGACAACATTCCTCACGGCGAACTGACAACGGTCCAGTATGATTCCAAGTCCCTTGGAATGCGTCGTCAGATGCTTGTTTATACCCCCCCGGGCTACTCGAAGGATCGAAAGTACCCGGTGCTATTCCTTCTTCACGGCATTGGCGGCAATGACCGCGAATGGCAGCGGTTGTGCAGTGCGGACCATGTTCTCGACAACATGCTGGCCGACGGCAAGATTCAACCGATGATCGTGGTTTTCCCTAACGGCAATGCAAGTGTAGGCGTCGGAGGCGAAAACCGGACGGCAGGCGCCGGCGGCGGTCCCGGCGGTGGTTTCGGCGGCTGGGGAACCCCTTTCGAAAACGATTTGATCAAGGACATTATCCCCTTCATCGAGTCGAATTATTCCGTATTTAAGGACCGCGAACATCGCGCCTTGGCCGGTCTTTCGATGGGTGGCGGCCAGTCTTTGAACATCGGTCTGGCCAATCTCGACACTTTCGCTTATGTTGGCGGCTTCTCCTCGGCGCCGAATACCAAAGCTCCGGCCCAGCTTGTGCCGGATCCGGCGGCTGTTAGGGAGAAAGTGAAGCTGCTGTGGCTGTCGTGCGGAAGCAAGGATGGCCTGATCCGCATCAGCCAGGGTGTTCACAAATACCTCAAAGAAAACAATGTGCCGCATATCTGGCATGTGGATTCCAACGCACATGATGGAACTCACTGGGCCAACAATCTCTATCTCTTCGGCCAACGCATCTTTACAACTGGCCAGACGGCTGGAACTGCTCCCGGAGCAACTCCTGCCGCATCCAAATTGGTGATTCGGGTGGCCTGCGGGGCGTATGAGCCCTATACCGACAAGAACGGCAACCTCTGGCTGCCCGATGAAGTCAAGGCCCCCGGGGCATCGCTCACTCCGCCGGACGGATCGACCGTCGAACGGGCCGAAGAGTTTGAGGTTCCCAATGTCGCCTTCCCGCAGATCTTCCGGACCGAGCGGTACAGCATGAGCGCCTACGAGTTCAATCTGCCCAACGGCAAGTACACCGTCCGGCTGCATTTTGCCGAGTGCTTTACGGGGATCACCGGCCCGGGCGAGCGGGTGTATTCGTTTGTCGTGCAGGGACAAAAGCCCGAGAAGGATTTTGATATCTTCAAGGAGGCCGGCGGGATGTACAAGGCGATCCAGCGGGAGTACAAGGGCGTCGAAGTGACCAACGGCAAGCTGAGGATCGAATTTACGCCAAACATTGAAAATCCGGCCATCAATGGCATCGAAATCTTTGCCGAGTAGAGATATTCCTGGTCGGTCGTTATCGGCTTTTTCCTGGTTGATCCCGCCATTGATCGGTTGACTTTCGACCCTGGTTGGATACCATGGGGCAAGTGCCTTGAGGCGGGATACCGGTGTCTTTGACGGATCGCGATTGAAGGCGTCGAAACGGATTCGAGTCAGGAGATAGATATGCCAGACGAATCGCAGGGATTTCCCCGGGACAGACAATCCATCCACCAGACCGTAGCACAGAAGCTCTCGGTTGTCGAGAAAGTCGGTTACAGCATGGCCGACGCCGCCGCAAATTTCGTCTTTATGACGATGATCCTGTTCCAGACGAATTTTTACACGGATGTATTCGGCTTGGCAGCCGGTACGGCGGCCGCCATCCTCCTGGTGGCACGGCTATGGGATGCCGTCATCGATCCGATTATCGGCGTTCTTGCCGACCGAACCCGGACTCGATGGGGTAAATTCCGTCCGTGGATTCTGTTCACCGCAATTCCCTGGTGCGTCGTCATGGTTCTTGCCTATTCGACACCCAAGGGCTGGACCACCCATGCAATGGTGACCTATGCAGCGATCACCAATATTCTGCTGATGTCCATCTACTCTATGAATAACATGCCCTATGCGGCCTTGGGCGGCGTGATGACGGCCGATGTCAATGAGCGAGCCAAGTTGAATTCGTATCGTTTTGTCGCGGTCAATGTCGCACAGTTCGTCGTCGGTGGTTTTACGCTGCCCCTGGTAGCCAAGTTCGCCATCGGCCACGACCGGCAATACGGTTGGCAAATGACCATGACGATATGGGCCGTTGTGTGCTTCATCCTGTTCCTGATCACCTTTCTCACAACCCGGGAACGAATCCAACCTCCGCCGCAGCAGAAGGCGGATGCCCGGCAGGATTTTGCGGCCTTACTCCGAAATAGCCCCTGGATTGTGATGTTCATTATGACGGTGTTTCATTTCTGCATTCTCTCTTTCAGAGGCGGCGCCTGGTACAATTATTTCCATTATTATGCGGATAAAGCCGCAATGTATGACTGGCTCCAAGGATTAGGCCTGACCGCCCCGGCTTTGGATCGGGGGACTTTGGCGCCAAGCGGTCTTCTGGAGACCCTTGGATACATCGTGCATGGGGATCGATCCAACCTTGCGGGTTCGAATGTGGCCGATGTATTCAACAGCATATTCAATATGATCGGGACAGCGACGACTATCCTTGTCATTCTGCTGTCTCCGGGTTTGGCCAGGCGATTTGGAAAGAAGGCCGTAGCCGTTATGGGCTTTGGACTGAGTACTGTCGCTTCTGCCGCTTTTTATCTGCTTGAACCCACCAATGTCGGTGGCATGATTCTCATGTCGGTGATTATCTCGATGTGTTACGCTCCGACGATTCCTTTGGTCTGGGCTATCTTTGCGGATGTGGCTGACTATTCGGAATGGAAGACCGGCCGCCGCTTTACGGGGATCGTCTTTGCGACGATCTGTTTTGCCCTGAAGGCGGGACTGGCTCTGGGATCTTCTTCCTTCCTGTGGATCATGAAAGGATTCTTCGCCTATGATACCCGGCACCCCGAGTTGCCCCAGGCGGTGTTTGGTTTCCGCGTGTGCAGCGGCCTGATTGTCGCTCTTCTGTTCGGTATCTGCACGGTATTGTTGATCTCCTACAAGCTAAACAAACGAATGACGCTGCAGATGGCCGACGAGTTGGTCGAACGGCGCAAACACTTCAAAGATACGGACACAACAGTAAGATAGAGCAAGAGCAGTGTATTGAAGAGGTATCGTTGTGAAACCCAAACCGAGAACTCCGCGCGAACCGGCTTATCGCAATCCAAAACTCTCAGTTGAACGGCGAGTCAAAGACCTGCTGTCGCGCATGACGCTGAAAGAAAAAGTCGCTCAGATGCTCTGTGTTTGGCAGAAGAAGAGCAGCATGCTGGTTGACGAGAAAGGACGGTTTGACCTGCGGAAAGCCAGGATCCATTTCAAGGATCGCCTTGGCCTCGGTCAGGTCGGCCGGCCCAGCGACGCCGGTGAAGGCCGAAACCCAAGGGAAATGGCGGAACTGACCAACGATATTCAGAAATTTTTTCTTGAAAACACTCGGCTGGGCATCCCGGTTGTTTTTCACGAGGAATGCCTTCATGGCCATGCCGCGGTTGATGGAACGAGCTTTCCCCAGCCCATCGGATTGGGCGCCACCTTCGATCCCGAACTTGTTCGCCGATTGTATGAGATGACGGCCCTGGAAGCCCGCGCTCGCGGAACCCATCAGGCATTAACGCCGGTTGTGGATGTGGCGCGCGAACCACGGTGGGGACGGGTGGAAGAAACCTTCGGCGAAGATCCGTATCTGGTGTCCCGTATGGGGATCGCGGCCGTACTGGGATTTCAGGGGGACGCGTCGTTCAAAGACAAAAAGCATGTTATCGCCACACTCAAGCATTTCGCTGCACATGGTCAGCCGGAGTCCGGAACCAACTGTGCTCCGGTGAATGTGTCGGAACGAATTCTTCGCGAGGTCTTTCTTTACCCGTTTCAACAAGCTCTGGTCAAGGGTGGCGCGATCAGCGTGATGGCCTCCTATAATGAGATCGACAGCATCCCCTCCCACGCCAACCGTTGGCTGCTGCGTGACATCCTCCGCAAAGAGTGGGGATTCAAAGGATATGTCGTGTCGGATTATTTCGCAATTCGCGAGTTGCACGAGCGACCAGAGCTGTTCGGAAACCACCTGGCCGAGGATGGTCGCAAGGCGGCTCAACTTGCCGTACAGGCAGGCGTAAACATCGAATTGCCGGATCTGGATTGCTACCCGCATATTGTCGATCTTGTACGGAAAGGGATTTTGAAAGAGTCGCAAATCAACGAACTGGTCGCCCCGATGCTGGCTTGGAAATTCCGGTTGGGATTATTTGAAGATCCTTATGTTGATCCGGCGACCGCCGAACAGATCGTCGGTTGCCGGTCCCATCGCGATCTGGCTCTGCAGGCCGCTCGAGAGACGATCACCCTGCTCAAGAATGAAGGCAACCTGGCTCCGCTTGATCTGCACCGCATCAAAACGATCGCTGTCATCGGCCCCAACGCCGACCGCCGGATGCTGGGGGGGTACAGCGGCATTCCCAAACATTATACAACATTGTTGCAGGGCATCCGGGACCGTGTCGGCCAATCGGTCCGTGTTCTCTATCATGAGGGCTGTAAGATCACCATCGGCGGATCCTGGCAGCAGGATGATGTGACTCCGAGCAATCCGCAAGAGGACCGCAAGAGCATTGCCGAAGCGGTTCAGGTCGCACAACAGGCCGATGTCGTGATTTTGGCCATCGGCGACAACGAGCAGACCTCGCGGGAGGCCTGGGCCCTGAATCACCTGGGTGATCGGGCTTCGCTCGATTTGGTCGGCTTGCAGGATGAATTGATCGACGCACTGGCCGCCACGGGCAAGCCGATGCTCGCGGTTCTCTTCAATGGCCGCCCAATCTCCATTCGCAATCTCGCCGCCAAAGCCGCGACGATCTTCGAATGTTGGTATCTGGGCCAAGAGACCGGCCGGGCACTTGCGGAAACCCTTTTCGGCGATATCAACCCCGGCGGCAAGCTTCCGATCACCATCCCCCGTTCCGTCGGCCACATTCCGGCCTACTACAACTACAAACCCGCCGCTCGGCGCGGATATCTATTCGATGATGTAACTCCTCTGTACCCGTTCGGTTTCGGACTGAGCTACACGCAATTCCAGTTCGGCAAACCCCGCCTGAATAAGTCCGTCATCGGCAAGGACGAATCGACGGCAGTACGGGTTGATGTGGTCAATATGGGCTCAAGACCCGGCGACGAGGTCGTACAGATGTACATCCGCGACAAGGTCAGCTCGGTTACTCGTCCGGTCAAGGAATTGAAGGGATTTCAACGGATCACTCTGTCTCCCGGCCAGACAAAAAGCGTTACTCTCGAAATCACCCCGGAACATTTGGCATTCTACAATATTGATATGAACTATGTCGTCGAATCCGGCGAATTCGAGATTATGGTTGGAAATTCCTCACGAGATCAGGATTTGCAGAAAGTAACTCTGCGCGTGAAATAACTTTTGTCTGTCTGACCTACCCGGACGCAGGCAAACTATCTGGCTTCCAAAAGGAGTCTCGAATATCTCTGCCGCCTCTCTTGGGGCATTCTCGATCGATGGGTGATACATAATGGCACAGGTCCAGGATACTCCAGAATCGGAAGAAACAAGGTAGTCCAGCGAAAAAATGCGCCATGAATGTCGGCGAATCACGGGACTTGATATGAATCGTCTGAGGTTACTGGGGCCGGATCCATTCGATAACTTCAGAAGGTCGGATGCCCGCACTTTCGGCGATCTGGCGGAGAGTTTGCTCGGGTTTGGCAATGATGCCCATCTTGCCGAGACGATCAAGGGCGGTTTGTAATTCAACTTTTTCGGCCGTACATAGATCTTGAAGGATCATTCGGCCGAAACCGCCCCCTGCACCCCCTCTACCGGTTCCTGATCCACCCGAGCCGTCAGGACCTGGAGCTCCCCGGCCGAAACCGGCACGCGTTTCGCCATCGGTGACTTGTCTGCCCCCTCCTCCACCGAAACCTCGTCCTTGTCCGGATCGTCCGACGGCGATATTGTACAACTCCAATGGAGTCAGGCCATATCGCTCGGCGACAACTCCGAACATCTCGATCTCCCAGTTGGCCTTGATCTGGCGGGCATCGAGATTGGATCGCAAGGTTCCAACATCCAGGCCGGCCGCTTCGGCGACCTGGGAGAGCGTCAAAAGCTCCGCATGAGGAACGGGCGCTTGTTGAGAAGCGGTATCCCAGATACGCTTGGCCTTTTCTCGAAGGACGATGATCTGATCGAACGGCGCAACCTCGGCGAGTGTCCCCCACAAGAGCAGGCCGCAAAGGATTATATCAACGATCCATTCCGATCGCAGAAACAAGGCCCTGGTTACACGATTTCGGAAGTAACTCAATAGCGCCCGACCATTGAGCCAGATATGAATAAGGGATGATACAAGGAACAGCGCGGAGAAACCGAGGTGAATCGCGGTCCATTGATCTTTTGTCAAACCGAGAAGTTTCCAGCCGGACCAGTTGGCGATCCGACCGGGAGGGGTCATAAACATCATGATGCCCGACACAACCATTTCCAGAAATGAAACTGTAACCAGCAATGAAACAAAAGCTCGAAACTGGAACTTCCAACCTGTAATACTCGTCATGAAATAAACTCCGTCAATGGATCGATTTTACCGTATCTTGGAAACTCCTACGAAAACGGTACGCAATTCGTTCGGATTATTTTTTTGCGCGATCCGGCGACGGTGATTTCGTATTGTGACCTCACTCGCCAGGACGGTTTTGCAGCCAGAATTCCGCCAAGAGAAGCAGATCGGTCGTATCCACAGTATCGTCGAAGTCAAAATTCCCGGCTTGCCACGATACGGCCGGATCGGGACCCAGAAACCAAGAAGCCGAAACGATCGCCAGATCAAGAAGATTGACGCATCCATCCCCGTTTGCGTCGCCGGGAATCGGTTCTTCCAGGATCGTGGGATTGGACAGATTCAGATCCCCGCTCAATTCAAGATAGATATCATCGATATAGACAGGGCCGAAATTGGTCCCGCTGCTACCGCCGGCGGTTTTAATATAGAAGGTCACCAGGTCGGATTTTGTTCCGGAGCGAAAATAAAACGAGTCATCCCCATCCGTAGCGGTCAACTTGTCGGCTTCAACGGCGTCGGACTCCGGAATATCGTTCATCCAGATCTGATAGGAATTCGTTAACGCATCGATTCGCACCCAGAGATTGTACCAGTGATCCGGAACCAGCGTATGAACAATTTCATAATTCCCTTCTTCATCGTCCCAGACTCGTAAATCCAGATTTTTGGCACTGTTGGCCAATCCAATCTCGGGGGCAAAATCGCTGAATTCGCTGGGAAAACGAAGTCCCGATAACCCCACAGCAAAGGTCTGTTTCTGACTGACACGAATACGCATGAACATCATCCGCACCGTTCCATCGGGTACACCGGTATGTTCCGCGATCAAAGATTTTCGAACAATGGACGATTCGGAGGGCACAAAGAGGACCTGATTGTCAGGATTCTCCGGGTCCGTAACAACTCGATTGTCGCCACCCTGGGCATACCACGCATCCTGACCATTCAGAGGGCCAACGAATTCATCCTGAAAATTATCAAACAGACGAAAAATGGCGAGGGCGTTTCCACTCATGCAAAGAAACCCCACTACCGCAACGATTCCGATTGAACGATTCATCTTTCCCCATCCTTTCGATTCGAATCGCGACTCTTCTGATGCACTTCGCCGAGGATACCGTTTATCCGATCTCCGTTTGAGATGCATGAGGGCGACGAAAATGTTGGGGCCGGCACCCTCATACTCCCACGACAACATTTACGGCAACGCCGCCAGGATCTTGTGAAAAGCGACCAAATGATTGTTGGATCCGGCCAGCAGGTTTGTCAGGACATTGAGGATATCCTGCTGGGTGTACAACGGAATCATTTCCTCTAAATCCTGGATATCCATTTCTTCGATGATGACGCCGACCTCCAGAGCGTCCTTCAAGGAAAGCGATCCCTTTGCCGTCAATTGATCGTACAATCCCTGAATCACCGGATCCGTAAAGACACCAACGGCATGGTTTCCTACAGGGTCCGAAATACCATACTTGTCCAGTACATTCTTGACCGCATCCATGTGGCGCTGTTCCGAGAGGCTGATATTGGAGAAAATAGTTTTGCCCCACAGATCAAACATGGTCCGGTACACATCCCGGGCCAGTTTTTCTTCCTCCCGTACGAACACAAGCTCGGCTTTTTGTTCAGCGGTCAGAGTACCCGGAGTTGAGCGTCGCAGGGCGTGAAATGCTCGGCCTTTTGCCAGTAACGGACTGGCCACAATAATTGCACAAACCGCTGCCATAACAAAATGCTTGACCTTCATTGAATCTCTCCCAACTTAATTTGTGATGCATGATTATTTTTTGACCGGCGCATTATACACTTCGATGGCGTCAGAACCCACAATAAACACTTCATTGTCGCCATCCCAGAAAGAACAATTTAACGAAACAACGACTTCTCCATCCAGGTTTTCAGCGAGAATCTGCTGAATTACGGCATCCTTGTCAAAGTAAATGTGCAACACATCATCGATTGCACAATAATCAAACCCAACCGCCGGAATTGGATCTCCTCCCTCGATCGAGATAGATGCCGCGAATTCCTCCACACTGGAAACGGAAATCAAAACAGAAACCTGCAGGTCCTCCGCTTTCCCTTTCCAAGCATTCGGAACGATTTTATCCGGTTCCACTCGAACGGTGTAACTCAATCCCAGAGATGCGACACCCAAAACCAAAACGATTCCCATTCCCAATTTTTTAACATAGCTTTTCCTTTCCAAATGCAGTTCTCAGAATAGCAAAGACCCATCCGAAGGTCGTTTGTCGTTTCCGTCTCGATCAGATTCCCGCAGATAAGGTCGATATCGAGAAACGGCAGGCACCCCCCGCCGATACCTGCCGTTTTTCCGAGTGGATTTTCGATCCAATCCTGTCCGGGAGAGTTCCTTGTTATCTACGACGAAGAGACCGGGATTGCTGGCGATTTTGTTCCTGATTCTGATTGGCATCCTGATCCGGGTTGGGATCTTGTTGTCGGTATTGGTTCTGTTCCTGATTGGGCTCCTGCTGCTGGCATGAATCTCCATTGCCATCCTTGTTCTGCTCCTGATTTTGTTCCTGCTGCTGGGCCTGATCTCCGGAGCCATCCTGATTCTGTTCCTGGTTCTGCTCTTGGTCCTGAGCGGGATCACTGGTTCCATTCTGAGTCTGTTCCTGATTTTGCTCTTGCTGCTGAACCTGATCTCCTAAGCCATCCTGATTCTGCTCCTGATTTTGCTCCTGGGCAGGATCACCGGTACAAGCCTGATTTTGTTCCTGATTTTGACACTGTTCCTGAACTGCATCGCAGGTCCCATCCTGATTCCGATCCAGCTGCTGAGTTTGTTGTTGGGTTTGATCACAGGTTCCATCCTGTGCCTGAGTTTGCGTCTGATCCCGGGTTTGAATCTGTTGTTGTGACTGGTCGCAAGTGCCATCCTGGGTTTGCGTCTGAGTCTGATTCTGTTTCTGAGACTGTTCACAAATTCCGGACTGGACCTGAGTTTGTTGCTGAGTTTGATCACAGGTTCCATCCTGAGCCTGAGTTCGCGTCTGATCCCGGGTTTGAATCTGTTGTTGTGACTGATCACAGGATCCATCTTGAGCTTGAGTTTGTGCCTGATCCTGATTTTGACTTTGCTGAGAAGGCGGGGGTGTGGGAGCACCGAGCATGTATTGCAGCATTGCCATCATGCCCTGGTCATTTTGCTCTGCATAGTACCGATACATATACCGCAAAAATGTTTCTGTCTCCGGGCTCATGACCTGGACCTGTCTCTGAGCGATGGTCCTTTCTCGCACAGGAGAGGTTTTCGCCAAGATGGTATCGGCCACCACAAACAGCGTCGCAATCATTATGAGCTTTTTCATACCAATTTCCTTTCCACTATTCGTTTCTTTATCTGAGTCGGAAGCCCACGCTTCCCGTCTCTTTTGGGAAATCTGAACCAATTTCTAAATAACCGGTGCGCGCCATAATGATGTGTTACCGGGAAATTCAAAAAATACTCTTCCGAGTATTCCCATAGATTCACTATAGTTCATTTGTGAATATTCTTCTCGAAAGTGTCCAAACCAAAGGGACAACCTGTCGTAACGATAAGATAAGACGGACGGATTATTATTCCCCTGGATGAGTTGGTGACAGATTTCGGAATCCAAGTTCTTTTCAGAGGGATATACCTTGTTTTTTGAAACAAATTTGCATATAATAAGATGGAATTAATATGGTATTCGATGACTCAAAAGATACGAGGCGGGGAGTCAGTCGCTTGGGGGAGAAAAAATCAAAAAATTGGTAACATTGAGCCCAAGGCGCGCACCAGTATTCTGAAGATGTCCGATGGAACAGGATAATGTCAAACTTTATCGAGATTTGGTCCTGCGGGTTTCTCGGGGCGAAAAAGACGCTCAGGATCGTCTGGCCGCCAGCATTCGGGGCCCCTTGCAGGCCTATGTGTATCGAATCACGATGCGCGATGACCTGACGCAGGACATTGTTCAGGAAAGTTTACTGGAAATGTTTAAGATTCTGGGAAAATTAAGCGATCCTGACCGCTTCTGGCCGTGGTTGTGCAAGATCGCCCTTAACAAGATTCGAAATCAACACCGGATCCAACAACGCCGAAAACAGGCGATTTTGTCCAAGGCGGAGGTCCAGCGGTCTTTGGAAAAGGCACAACACGGACTGGACAATCTGGTCACCGAAGAATTCAAGCAGATTGTCCGTTCGACGATGGACAAACTTCAGCCAAATCAACGGGCCGTCTTGAGCATGCGATGTTATGAGAATATGTCCTATGCTCAGATAGCGGAGATCATGGATTCGAATGAACTGAATGTTCGATTGATGTTTTATCGCGGCAAAAAACAGTTGCAGAAATATTTGAGTCAACATGGATTCGGACGAGGGGCGTTGTTGTCGGCTTTGGTGGTGTTTGGAAAAATGACTGCGCCGGATACGGCTACAGCGGCCGGGATTACGGTTTTGCCCTCGGCCGTGGAAGTCGGCGCGGTGGCCGCTACCATCGGAGCCCTGTCGTCAAAAACAGCCGTTGTTTCTTTGGTCGCTGCCGGGGTCATAACAACGGGGGCCATTGTCGCTCATACGCCCCAGGATGGAACCTCAGATGCGTCCGCAATTCACGGCGGTGTAACGACGCAGGTGGTTCCAGTCTCCGGTAGTTCCTCCAATCAACCCAACGAAAACTGGTACTTTTACCCCGAGGGAACACAAGGGCCAGTGATGATGCGTCTGATCCGGAAGGATGACAAGGGACAATCCTTCTGTCAGTGGCTGCAGAATGACGATGGTTCGTATTATTACGAAACAGGAAGCAATACAGTCCACATCACCGCACATCGAAATTACAATGAGGATCTTTCTGTCCGGCGTCTTCCGACGGACTCGGCGGCTCTGACGGGATTTCTCAACAAGATCGAAGGCCGTTCCGTTAAAATGGCCGAATACCCCAGTTTTTCCGAAAATATGCTGATGATTACGGGCAGCGATGGATCGGATCTGAAGATCTTGCGGGTCATCCGAAACTATGATGTCCTGCAGGAAGAGCATTTCCGGTACAATTGGCCCGGGGTCGCCCGCCGGGTGGATGATCGCGATACCAAACAGTCTCAAGGATACTGCTGGTTTACAATAAGCGGGACCCTTGCAGGTCAAACTATTCAGGGTACAGGATTTGTTCCTTTCTATTACAATGTCAGCAAGAGACAGCCGGCTTGGGTCTCGATCCAAGCCGGAACACGAAGACTTATCGACCGTGGGAATGCGGCGGTGGTTAAGGACCAAACAGGGAATGTCCTTTATTCCCTGGCAGGAGGGACCCTCCTAAAGGGGCTCAGCCGCCCGTGGATGGGTCTGCACACGATTGATACAGTGCGCCGTGATGCAGCGGAATTCAGTATTCCTTTCGAAACGCGGGTTATCGATGGACGCAAAAAAGTGCAGGTTGTCTTGAAGCCGGATAGCGACGAAATCATTTATACCATCGATCTGGACGCCGATACCGTCGAAACGGTAATTAGCCGTTCCATCGACGGCCGTCAGACGGGCCAATTGAATTTTTCCTATTTCAAGGATCAACCGGAAACGGCAGTGGCAGAACCACAGAACCTTGGCCAGACCGCTCCAGCAATAGAAGACCTCAGAACGCTTTGGTTGGTTAAACTTGTCCGTGGGGAGGTTTTCACTCGATAGACCATGAATTGGAAAGAATCCAAAACATCTCAACCCAATAGTGCTGTACGGGTTTGCAATATCGTATGCCGGGTATGGGCTTTCTGCGTCGTATTGATATTCGTTCAAGATGTCCTTGCTGCGGAGTTGCCTGGGGATTTTGACCAAGATGGAATTGTTGGCTTGCCGGATTTCAAGATTTTGTCCGAAACCTGGACCCAAATCCTTCCTTGCGGTCCCTGGGACGATGTTCCTGCCAAACTCATCGCTCATTATCGGCTGGATGGCGATGCCACGGATAGCGGCGATGATCATGACGGGGTACTGCACGGAAACCCGATCTGGGTTAGCGGTAAGAACGCCGCCGTTGGCAGCGGCGCAATTCAACTGAAAAGCGGAGATTATATTTCGATCGCCAATGACACCGTGTTCAACATCACCGGTTCAATGACGGTTGCCGTCTGGATCCGAACCCATCCGACCTCGGGTACGGCATCGGTAATTTCCAAAGGAGACAGCGCCTGGAAACTTTTCGTGGATGGGCAGGGTCGTCTGAACTTCTCGTGTGCCGGCCTCGACGGCAACTCTCAGGTTACGGGTCGTTTGAATGTCGCCGACAATGGCTGGCACCATGTCGCAGGGGTATATGACCAGAAGACCGGAGAGATTTCGTTGTATATTGATGGTTCCAAGGATGCATCGACTTTGGCATCAGGACAGATCCAGGTCAATAACTGGGATGTTTGGATCGGGGGAAATTCCGAGACTTTGGATCAATGGTTTGATGGATTGATTGATAATGTTCGGCTGTACAATTATGCCCTGACATCCCAGCAGATCTTTAACCGGATGACATGGCATGTTGACGCCGTCCATGGTCGTGACACCTACAACGGACAGGGGAAAGGCCGGGCATTTCAGACAATCCAGAAAGCCATCGACATGGCCTCTGACGGCGACGAGATTCTGGTTTGGCCCGGCGTGTACACCGAGGCGATCATCTTCATGGGAAAAGCGGTGACGGTCCGAAGTCCGGCCGACGCCGCCGTGATCGAAGCACCGAATGATTTTGCGGTCAACTTTTTCTATGGCGAACAAGAGGATACGGTTTTTCAGAATTTTATTGTCGCCAACAGTGAAATCGGCATTTTTGTCGAAAGCAGCCGGCCCACCATTCGGCATGTTACAGTGGTTCATAACGATTATGGATTGGAGGCCTATACGGGATCCAGACCGATCATCAGTAACAGTATTTTCTGGCACAACACCTACAGGGATCTGTATAATGACAGTTACGCCCCGCAAGTTACTTTCAGTTGTGTGCAGCGACTGGCGCAGGGCCAGGGAAATATTGGCGTCAATCCTCTTTTCGCGGATGCGGAAAGGGGCGATTATCATCTACGATCGGAGACGGGACGATTTGTCGCGGACGGCCAGCCGGAAAACTCCGGCGAAGGCGGCGGGTACTGGGTAGTGGACGATCAAACAAGCCCGTGTATCGACGCCGGGGATCCGGCGTTGAATCCGATGGGTGAAAGCATGCCCAACGGCGCCCGAGTGAATATGGGGGCCCATGGGGCTACGGCACAAGCCAGCCGAAGCCCGTGGCCGTTGAAATGCGATGCCAACCATGACGGGATCGTCGCAACGGAGGATTTGATCGTTCTGGTGGAGAACTGGCTCAATACCAATCAAGGAGATTGAGAGGAAGTTGAGACATCAACCGAAGAATACAGCGTTTACACTGATCGAACTTCTAACGGTGTTGGTCGTGGTATCGATACTTACCATGGTTTTGGTGCCCGCGCTGTCGAAGGCCAAGAAGGTTGCGCGCGCGGTAATCAGTGCCGCCAATCAGCGTCAAATCACCCAGGCCAATTCCGCTTACGCGGGGGAGAATGAAGAGTGGTTTCCGGAATCTGTAGCGACATTGGGAACCGCCACAAGGTGGAGTTGGCGAGAACCGATGGTCTTGACGGGCTTCCAAAAGCGGAGTCCTTATCATCGCCGCAGTGTTGGTGACTACTTGAGGGATTATATTCCTACGGCTAAAACGCTGCATTGTGCCAGCGCTCCTCGCAACTACAAATATTTGGAGGATGCATGGTTAGCCGGAGATTCTTGGGACAATCCCAGTCCCGATACCGGCCATGAAGATCCGGTTTTCGGGACTTATTGCCTGTATTGGAACTATCGGGGATTTCTGGTTGACAAGAAAGATCCATTCATCGGGCCTCAAAGAGCAACGGGTCAGCGTGGTCACAGTAATCTTCTGATCAGCGATTATTTCGGATTTGGGCATTGGCGAAACGAGCTGACCTATGGGACCCGCAGCGCTTTTGGCAGTTGTGAGAAATTCGGCGGGGCATCCATTACGGCTGGTACTTCGGTTTCCACGGACTTCTGGTCGCGGCTGGTGACAGAAGATCCCGTGGATCGACAAGAGGTGGAAATCAAGTTGAACGCAGGGTATGTCGATGGGCATGTGGAAAAGTACTCCGCCAAAGAAACCCGCATTATGAAAGTTGCCATCACACCTGACGGCAGAGCCCCCTATCCGGACAATGTCGGTCCGTCGGGTGATATCTACCTGCCCCCGGAAAGACGCTGAACTCGCCATCCACAACGACAAACAACTGGATCACAAATAGATTGTATTCCCGCCAAGCGAAAGTTCAGAGCCGCTTTTTTTCAAACCAGACAAAGAATCCCAAGATGATGATCCAAAGGACCACAACGACGATCCAAGGGGAAACGCCGAGGGTTTCGGGCAGACCGATCTTGCCGAAATCCTTCCACGACAGGATGGTGGATTTGACGGTCGGATAGAGTTCGGCATAGATCGCCGCCCCGGTCAGCATACCGAGAATGGCGAATACCGCATGCCATCGTCCCTCGCCCAGAGCTCCGATGGATGTCCCCGGACAAAAACCCATGATGGCCCAGCCGATTCCGAACAAACCACCGCCGACCAGAACCGCACCCAGATTCATCGGCTTGTGACTGATAGTGATGATTTTGGCGTTGGCGAGAATCAGAATTCCGATCATGCCAACGAGGATGGCTGAGAGCATAAACTTGAAAATCGTCATATCCCTGAGCAGCATTGCTCCAACCTGCTTATCAAAGCGGAGCACACGGCCCTTTTGCAGGAGAAATCCGAACAGAATTCCCGTAATCATTCCCAGACCTTGTTCAGCAGTCATGAGGATCTCCTTCCATAGACGAGGTGAGCAACAATGACGCCACACCCGAAAAACATGGCCAGCGCCACAAACGCGCTGACGGAAAGCTGCATCATGCCGCTGAGACCGTGCCCGCTGGGACAGCCGTCGGCCATGCGGGCTCCGATCATGGCGACGGCACCGCCAAGGATCGCTCCGATCGCGCGTTTGAGTACCGAAGGACCGAATCGTTTTTCCCATGTCGGCGGGACACTTTCAACCTTAAAACTTCCATCCGAGACTGAGCCGACCAGCGCCCCGATCAGAATCCCCAATACCAGCATGAACTGCCAATCGACACGGACTTTTTCTTTGGTGTAATACTCGTTGGCCGTGACATGCTCGGGGACGATGGTCCGTTCGAGCAGGCCGGCAGCGCGAACGAATGTAGTGGAAGCACCGAGAAAACTGGTCTTTTTGAGGATTTTGGTGGTGGCAAACGCCGATGCGACGGCCAAAAGCCCCACCAGAGCTCCGGCCAGATATGGGCTCCATCCTCCGTCATCCATTTTCCATTTCATTGCAATCCACTCCTTTCCTGATGGCATGACATTCTTCCTCGATCTCGGTCCATATCCACGATAAACTTCGTGGCAATCTGACCATCCTTTGCAGTGGACATAGTCTAATCGAATGTCCGATCTTTTCGCAAGCCAAACTTTCCGATTTTCGCCGGGTTTCATTAATTCCGATTGTTCAGAAAGTCTTGCGGCCCACCGGATTGTCGTTATAATCACGAACCCAGAGATTTCATTTTTCCTTACGAAAGGCCAAAGCCGGTAACATTGAATACAACACTCAAACTCAGGAGAACGAAGATGGCTTCTTCGATGAATCGCAGAGATTTTCTGGCGGGGATGGCTGCCGGGGCCGTGATTGGAGCCAACTATTCTTCATGCGCAGCCAACTCTTCCCCGGCCGGACAACCGGTTGAGGATCTTGCCGACCCCGCTCTTCGTCCGCTGCCGCTGGGTTCGATCCGGCCGACGGGGTGGCTGGGACGGCAATTGCGGATCCAGGCGGAGGGCCTCAGCGGCCATCTCGACGAGTTCTGGCCGGATGTGGCACAAAGTCAGTGGTTCGGCGGAAAGGCCGAAGGGTGGGAACGGGCCCCCTACTGGCTTGACGGCGTCATCCCCTTGGCGTGGGGGCTTGACGATCCGGCCCTGAAGGCCAAGGTCAAAGGCCGCATGGATACCATCATCGCCAATCAACGGCCGGACGGGTGGTTTTCGCCGTATCCGGCCGACGCCAGCGCGGCAAAATACGACTTGTGGTCGATCCAACTGATCAACAAAGTCCTGGCACAATATCACGAGGCCACCGGCGACGCGAAAGTATTTGATTCCATGATGAAAAACCTCAAGGCCATGCGGCAGGCCATGGACCGCACGCCGCTGTTCAACTGGGGGAAATTCAGATGGTTTGAGGGATTGATTCCCGTTTATTACGCCTATGAGAAATCACGCGAGCCGTGGCTGCTGGATTTGGCTAAGAAATTGCGACAACAGGGATTCGACTACGCGAGATATTACAGCGGAAAGGACATCACAATCCCGACGGCGCGCCGCGGCAAGTGGACCTATGAAAAACATGTGGTCAATACCGCGATGGCCCTAAAAGCGTATGGATTGTCATGGCGACTGACCCGAGACAAAACCGAACGAGATTTTCCTCTCAAAATGCTCGAGATTCTGGACCGTTATCACGGCCAGGTTACGGGAATGTTTTCCGGAGATGAATGTCTGTCCGGTCGCAATCCTGTTCAGGGGACCGAATTGTGCGCGGTGGTTGAAGCAATGTATTCACTGGAGTTGCTTGTTTCATTAACCGGTGATGCGTCGTATGGCGATCGACTGGAGCGGATCGCATTCAACGCCCTGCCGGCTACTTTTGGCGATGATATGTGGACCCATCAGCACGATCAGCAGGTCAATCAGGTTCAGTGTACGATCAATCCGGATCACATGTGGTCCACCAACGGTCCGGAATCGAACCTGTTCGGTCTTGAGCCCAATTATGGTTGTTGTACCTCGAATCTGCATCAGGGATGGCCCAAGTTCGTCGCGCACTTGTGGATGCGGACGGAAGACGAAGGAATCGCGGCAATTTCTTTTGCGCCAAGCACCGCAAAATTCACCGTCGGCGGCACGGCCGTGCTCGCAACGACGGAAACCGATTATCCCTTCCGCGAAACCGTCAAGATAACGATAACATCCCAAAACCCGATTCGTTTCCCGTTGCTGCTTCGTGTTCCCGCGTGGGCTCAAGGAGCAACGGTCCGGAGCGCGGGCGGGAGCGAAGAACTCATGAAAGCCGGCGCATTCCATCGCATCGAGAGGGAATGGAACGGCGCCGTCGAATTATTTCTACGATTTCCGATGAAGGTCGAGACAACGCGGCGTTATAACGAGGCAATCGCGGTTGAACGAGGGCCTCTGGTCTATTCGCTCAAGATCGGAGAGAACTGGACTCGTGTCAACGCCGAAAAACCCCACCGCGAACTGCCACACGGAGATTTTGAGATCCGTCCGACAACGCCGTGGAATTATGGAATGATTGTCAACGAGGCCAAACCGGAAACCAGCATCTCATTCCGTGAAAAACCTGTGGGCGAAATCCCCTTCTCGGCGGGAGGAGCGGGAGTGGTTGCCAAAGCCAGTGGCAAGCGGTTGCCGGACTGGAAACTGAAGCATGGCTGGGCTGACGATGTGCCGGCGGGGATCCAGAGTTCCTCGGAACCCATTGAAGACATTGCGCTGATCCCCTATGGATGTGCCCGATTGCGTATAACCGAGTTCCCCCGGATATTGTCCGAGTAACACCATCACTTCCGCTCTGCGAGTGTCGAGGCCAGCCAACGGCAATTGATGACTTTTTCGATCAGATCAAGTGGGATAAAGTAATACTGGTTGGAGGCCTCAAAGCCGAGGCGCGAGTCGCGGCTTTGCAGGGCGTGAAGCCGTTTGGCCAGTACGATCTCGCTTTCAATCCTGTTCTGCATCGTTGTCTTGTCTGCGGCGCGGCGGGCCAGGACAAAACGGCACTGATTGGCGACAGACGCAAAATGGATCGCGGCGGCTTCCACACAGAGCATCTCTTCGGCCAGAGATGAGGGCGGCTGAGGGACGGCCTTCCCCAACTCGGCCAGGGCCGCCTCGAATCCGGCGGCAACCTTTTCCAACTGCGCGGCGAAGATTTCCGCAGGATAGATCGCCCGCCAGCCGTCAAGGTCGTCGTAGGGGATGCCGACCATAGTGGCTCTGTATCCGGTCGGTTTGGGCCAGAGGGGATTGGACGGGCCGACCTGAAATGGGGCGTTGTACACGCAACCGCCGTTAAAGGGGAACTGGCGGAAGGCGGCGCTGCACTGTTTCCAGAAGGCGACGGCCGCGGCGGCATTTTGCTCGCCGTGGCGTCGGCGGGCGAGCGTTTCCAGCGTGCCGCCGGAGGTGATCTCGGCGACGACCTCGATGTTGGGCGAGGGATGGCCGCCGAGGGTCCAGCCGAGCATGAGATTTTCGACGCCGGAATCGCGGATCGCGGTAGTGTGCAAGGCGACATTTTCCACAACGGGCAGATAGGGCACGGCCGACACTTCCCACGAGATGCCGAACTGGCACTTGGCAACGACGGACAGGCCGCGTTTGCGAGCGGCAGCCCAATGGCGTTTGGCGCGCGGGCCGGGACCGATGGCGCTGAGGCAATATTCGCCAATCTCGGATTTGACGCCGCCGCGCTCAATGGGTAAACTCCATTCGGATACGCTCATCAATTCCACGCCGAGGGGCAAACGCTCGATGGCCGCGGGGGCCCAGTCGTCGCCCCAGCCCCAATCCCACGCGATCAACCGCTGCTTTCCCTGCGCAGTGCGAATACCTTCGTAAAACAACGCGTTGAGTTCGGCGATGACTTCGTCGGGCTTGCGAGATTTGCATCGGGAGCAGTCGCCGCCGCGGCCGTGCGACCAGCAGTTGGTCAGGTTTTCCGAGGCGGTGATGGTGAAGAATCCGCCGAGATCAGGCACGGCGCGGCACAAGTCCGCGACGGCGCCGCTCAATGCGGAGCGGACTTGGGGATTGCTGGTACAGACAGAGGTAAAATCCTGTTCGGTGACGCCTCGCCAGTTGGGATTTTTCTGGAAGACCGGAGAGGATGACGGCAAAGATCGCGGCTCGTTGAGGTAGAGAAAAATTTTGATGCCGTGGCGGGCCGCACGAGCGACGAGTTCGCTCAGCGAGGTTCGACGGCAATCGATATTCGTTTCCGGAGCCCACGGCAGCGGCGACAGACGAGACAACACGGCCTGAAGCCAGACGGCGTTGGCGCCGACGGCCGAGAGACGCGCGAGGTAACCGTCAGGATAAGGATCCAGGGCGGGATCGAGCAGCGGATCGCCGTAGAGGGCAAAGTAAGAATAGGCCATGCGCAACGGCAAATTCGGATCGCGCGGCGGAACAACGGCAGAGACAGGCTGGGCGCTGAGGGTTTCGACAAAGGAAAACAGCGGATCGTTTCCTTCAAGCGAACCGTCGGGAAAATGCGAACGGATGACGGCCGCGATTTCGGCGGCGCGGGCTGATTCGGCAGCCGTGGGCTGTGACCATCGCAGCGGCGGGCAGTTGGGCTTATGCAGGCCGAGCTTGACGAAGAAGAAATCGTCTTCGCGGAGGGTGTAGGCCATTTCTTCGGCGGTCCAGCCCAGCAGCGACAGAAGTTGGTCGTACGGAAGCAGATGCCAGTTGCGACGGATGATCGTCAGCGAGGCCCGTCGACGCTGCGCATCGGAAAGACCGCGAGGCGGCTGAAGCCCCATGCTGCGGCCGACTTGTTCTATGTCTTGTTCATTGGCCCCCACCACTGCGGCCATCCGCGAGGGCGATACCAGCGACCAGTTGCGCCAGACAAAGGCATGCATCCGACTTGGAAACCATGCGGCCTCCAGTGGCACAGGGGAATTGCCCATCGGCAAAACGGTTGAGGCGTCGGCTGCAAATGAGGGCCAGGGAAGAAACGGAACCACTGCGCCGGCAAGCGGCAAGCCGGCGGTGTACGACAGAAACTGGCGGCGCGTAAAAGATGACTCGTTGATCCTGTTGTTTAGATTCGAGTCCATTGGATTATTGTTCCTCCGCTACAGGCAACACCAGATAGCTTCCATCTTTGCCCAGGAACACCGTGTTATTAGCGATCCGATTGTCGCCGGTCCGCGGCGGCTTTCCGTTTTGTCGATTGGCTTCCAGCGCCCGAAAACTTGTGGAGGCGATATGGACCCGGAGCCGGTGCCCTCGATTGAAGATCATGCTCGTCGGCCAGAGTTTGATCTCGACGGAGACCGGCTCGCCGGCTTTTAGCCAGACCTGATGATCCAGCCCTTCGCGGAGCGACAACCGTAGCGCTCCTTCACAGATATTGAACGATCGGCCATCGGGATAGACATCGCACAGCCGTACAATCAGGTCGGTATCGGGGGCATCGCTGGCAACCCTGATGCACGCGATGGGGTTGCCCGTGACTTCCATCGGCTCCGCCAGCGGCTCGGTCGTGAACACCAGCAGATCCGGACGCGATTCGATCGGTTGCTGATCTTTCGGTCCGGCGGGTATCGTAAGTTCATAGCCGCCGATCGATGGAACCGGATTGGCCGGATCGCTCGTATAGGACAGCTTTCCTGATTCGAAAGGCGGTTCGAACGCGGCCTTGCGATCAGCCGACAGATGAAGCGTACGATTCTGTGTTTTGACCGGCGGCCAGGTGGCGGCCGTGCGCCATTTGTTGCCGGGCGCGCCCTCTTCGCCGACGGCGCCCATGGTGTAATAGGTTACGGCCGGGGCTTCGAGAATTCCGTTGGCCTGGCCTTTTAAGGTTGCCGCAAACCACTTCCATGGATCGTGGACATCGCTTGGAACGGCCTTGGCGCCGGGGAATGTCAGATCACCCGCTTTGTCATTAAGCACAGCATGTGTCCAGGGACCCATGATCAGCTTTTGCTTATCCCTTGCGCCGGGGCCGCCGTGAGTCTGATAGCCAAGAAAGGCGTCCAGTGTGGCCTGAGCAAATATGTCGAACCAGCCACCGATGTGTACGCCGGCGGCATTGACTTTCCCATAGCGGCCGATGATCTCGCGATCCAACCAGTACTGCGTCAAGGGATAGTTCTTCGTCCAAAGCGCCAGGGCCCTCGGCTCAAATTTTGTCTGGGTCAGCCAGTCTTCGACCATGGCCGTGCGGAAGATACCGCCGCGATAGATACTGTCGCGGAACAAACTTGGCGAGCCAACGGTCAAGTGCTGGCTGATGACATTCGGCTGCCCTGTACCGGCCAGGAGATATTGTGTAATCGCACCCGCCGAGCCGCCCCAGGTCCCGATCTTGCCGTTGCACCATGGCTGTTTAGTGATCCATCCCACTGAATCGAAGCCATCCCATTTGCCATCGGCTTGCCCGTCGGCGTCGAACGGCAAATTCTCGCCTTCGGATGCAAAACGGCCCCGCGTGTCCTGTGCAACAAACACATAGCCGCGTTTGTTAGCGTCCGGTCCGATCGCAGCCCCCATGCCCTTGTTATATGGAAATCGCAGGAAAATCACCGGCCAGGGTCCCTCGCCATCCGGAAGATATACATCCGTGGCCAGCTTTGTTCCGTCGCGCATTGCGATTGTAAGGGTTTGTGTCTCAGCCAAGACACAAGGACAAAGGATTATAACACACAATATAACCAAGACTCGTTTCATTTGCGAATTCTCCAGGGATAACGGTTCTTGTATCGTTTCACGGTTGATGATTTACTGATTCAACTCGCGGAGCGCAATAATCCAATCGCTACGGACCATAGACTCTTTCCCAATCTTCATTGATACAAACGAATTCCGGTTCTGTCGGCAATAACACGCTATTGTTCAAGAATGAATTGATGGAACCGTCCCATCCAGTACGGCAGCAGAAATGCCGCTCCGTCATCTTCGCTGAGGCCATCATTTCCTCCATCGACAATAAATGGATTTCCATTCCATTTCATGACGGGCCGTTCGTCGGGCGGCAGCAGAGTCAGGGTTTCCCGACGACCAAATCGATCGGGAGGGCCCGCCCAGATGAGGTCCTGGCGATGGGAATTCGTCACCGTCCATTCGATCGTATCCATGGGCATCCGGTACAGTGTCTGAACGGCCAAAGACAAGTCCGCATTGGCATCGGGACGACCCAGCAGATAAATAAAAGTCCAGAGGGGATTGGCCTGTCGCCGGATATTTTCCCACCATTTCTCCAATGCTTGACGATAATAGTTCAGGATATGGGCGTCTTTTTCATATTGAAAGATGCCATAAAACGACAACATCGCCAGTTCCTCATCGGAGTAATTCAGTTCCAAACGAAACTCGTTGAGTCGGGTAATCCAGTCGGCATATTCGAAGTCCCACGCCGCCTTTTGATATTCCGATTCGTAACGGGCTTGACCCGTGACATGCGCGGCGGTCTTGAGGAAACTGAGAAGTTCGAGACTGTTTAGGGCTCGTTCATCGGGTTCTTGAATCAACCGCCGGGGTCCCCAATACCCCCATCGTGTGGGAAGGCCATCCAGATCGATGAGATTGTAATCATTCTCGAGGATATGATCCATAATTCGACCTGCGGTTTCGGCAATCCGTCTTCGCAGGGATTCGTCCGGCAGAAGGTCGTACGCAACGCCGAAGAGAAAGAAATGCCCCACAATTTCATCGGAGCTGGTGTCGGCTTTCCAGTAATACTGTCCGTCTCGGGTCCAATGCCATTCGCCGGTTTCGGGCATCGGGTCTCCCTTGCGAATGAAAGACCTCGCCGGAAACCCCCTTCGTCCCGCAATGTCCTCAAGGAATAACATCGCCGCAACGGATTTTTGTGCATTGGCCAGCGCCTCGGACGACCGCGTTACCGCGAAACGAAAACATTCCGCAGCGGCATAGATGGCCGTCCAAAGCCCATCATTATCGTTATCCACAAGCCGGTTGCCGGACAGATCCCCGCTCCGCGGCAGGAATGAAGGGGCCACCAGGCCGTATCGATCGTGCCGGGATCGAATTCGTTCTTCGAAAAAATCGGCTTTTCGGGCAAGAGTCATCGCTTTTCGTTCGATATGGGAGACACCAGTTTGAGTCCGAACCCATATCCCGCCATGGTCATCCGAAACCATTTGCAGGACATGATCGTCGGGCAAGTAGCGCTGTCCGGCATAGTACTCACGCTGGTCCCGGATCGAAGCCGTCATGTCCAGTCGCATCACCCCCTTTGTCGTCCCAATCCAGATCGCCCTATCGGAGGCCTGAATAACGGCGGTATTCTCTCCAACCGGAAGAGGAACAGATTTGAAACCCAATTCGGCGGGAACGGCAGGATCGTTCATAGAATAGAATACCCGGATTTTCTGAGGATAGGAGCTAAGACGAATCGGTTCCCACGATCCCAAGACCCACGATGGAATCCATATAAGAAATAGCCCGATTCTTGGAAGAATCGACAGAAGATTCACAACACCGTTTTCCATCAATCCAACCGCTTTCATTCCCCTGTTCGGGTCTCCGCATCTCACTGACGATCCACAAAATCGAAGGACAGTATAACCGGCCCTTAAATTGTTATGCCTCCTGAACAACCTTCCAGCCCAAGGCGTCGGCCAAAGCGAAAATCGGTTGCCCCAGATCGCCGTAACAGGTTACTCGGTGCCAACCCCACTGATCCCACATCCGAAAGAGCTTTTCGATATCGCCGATCGGCTCAACGGCCAATTTGGTCCGGCAGGCCCGATCGTCCGGATCGTTGGCTATGGATTTGCCCTGATGGAACAAAATCTCTTTGCGACCTTGATCGATTTCGATCGTGGTTGTCATATACCCCACCGGAAGAATCGAACGGACAGAGGCCCCCTGCCGATCTTCGGAATGGGTCATAATGGAAAACGGATTCGCGGGACCCTGCGGACCAAAAACTCGGTTGGATGCCACGCAATGAGCATACACAATCTGCCGTTTGGAGGTATCAATCACCGGATCGGAAATGTATCCAGGGCGGCCCTGCGTCAAAGTTGTCAGCGTCACCATGGCGGCGGTAGATCGGATATCACATTCACAGGCCCCGATCAAGGCCTCATTATTCAGTTCATGGAAACCCAGACAGGGATAAGCATGGATATGCCCCCCGTAGAATCCCCCCAGGCAGTCAATGGTAATGGCGTTGGCCTGATGTTTTTTCATTACAGACTTCATCCCCAGATACATTGCCGCCGAGGTCTCCAGCGTTTCCGGCGAAACATCGATCACCGCCATGGCGGCTTCGGCCCAATTTCGGGCGACTTGTCGCGCCTGGTCTTTATCCGCGGTTTTCCAGGCCTCATTGACTTCGGCAAATGAGATATATTCCAAAGGAATTCCCATGATCGGTTCGGCCTGGCGTGGTTCCTGACCGCTGACTGCCAAAATCTTGGACATCTTCAACCGGGATATACACTCATCGGTCGAGATGGTTTTCAAATCATCCGGCCGACAGCGCAGATCCCCCGGACGGGGCGTTCGAATCGACCGAACATTAACAGTCGCCGTCACAAATTCGCCGACCGAATTTTTCGCCTTTGAAAAACATTTGACGGCCTCGGCTACATCCTCCATCTTGGAAGACGCCACAAAACCAACATTGGGGGTCTGATTTCGGAGAAACGCGGCCGTATAGACCAGAAAACCGCCGCTCCCGGCGAATTGGTAATCGGCATAGAGGACGGGTTTGCCGGAAGTCGCTATTGTCTGAACAACCTGGTTCCAACAATTCATCTGATATACCAAATACCCGTCGATTGGGCCGGTCTTGTCCTGTTCTAAAATTTCTTTGGCCTGTTCGGGGCCAGTCGCCAGGGAAGAGACAAACTCAAATTCGGGGCATCGTTGGGTCAGTTCCTCATTGATTTTCCGCATGACAGGTTGAAAATCGAATCCCTTATTCGGCCAGTCCGGCCCGGTCTGCTGAGGACCATGGAGGGAATATACAATACGGATTCGCTGTTTGTCCTGGCCGGCCACGGTTGCAACACCCGATAGATCCAGGAATGATCCCGCAGCCGCACAGGCCGCACATCCTCCCAAAAATGACCGTCGTGTCATTCCACAGGTGGAATACCGGCATTTTTTCTCATGGTTCATCGGGTTCTCCTTCGGTAACTGAATTCGTGAAAGATTGGGAAAAAATCAAAACGCTCGTTCGGGACACCCCCAGGCATTCCCAGGGAAATTCAGATTGATCCCAAGATCAAGGCCGATTATGAAACAATGTTCCATGTTTGTCAATCGCAAACGCGGTTCTTATGATTTTTGCCGGGAATCGGGTATAAACCGCTACTTCTCCTTGAATATACCCAATATTTTATTGAAGTCTCCCGCATTTTTCGAAATTCGCTTGAGATTCATCGAAGAATTCATTATAATAGGGTTGTTCCCTCTGGAGGCAGTGGAGCGGGGTCTATTGGCATGAAACATTGGGTGGTGGTTTCATGGTTATTGACGGGATATACTTCATTGCCATGGGTTGGGCGGATGTGTTCTTTCTTCGCCAAATCGCGAGGATCAGAGAATGTCTCCCTGCAATATCAACCTTCCAAAAAACAGGAGTTCTCATACAACATCGACTCCAAAGGATCAACGGATGAAACTTAAGTTCAACGGATTTCCCATCATGGTATTCTATTGGGGGGTATTGGTGAGTTTTGCCTACCCCATTTCGACCTCGCTCCAATCCGGTCTCGCCCATACCATCTTTTTCCTCAGCCCGGCACAATTGACGGATGTCACGAAACCAGGTGACCTGGTTATCGGCGTTCCCAACGACAACAATTGGCCAAGCAACGAGAATCCCTCTCTGGCTATCGATAACAGTACGGGGACCAAGTATCTGCATTTCGGGGGACAGAATTACCCCACCGGTTTTCAGGTTACTCCATCGGCCGGGAGAACGGTCGTCATCGGCCTGACCTTCACCACGGCCAACGACGCCGTCGAACGGGACCCGATCGCCTACGAACTGTACGGGTCTAATTCCTCCATTTCCGGCCCCTATACGCTGATCGCCAACGGTGAAATCACGGACTTCAAACAGGCGTCGGCCTGGCCGCGATTCACGATGAATACCACGCCGATCCGTTTTTCCAATTCGACATCGTATCTGCATTACCAAATCATGTTCACCGCCGTCCGGAATCCCGGAAGCGCCAACAGCATGCAAATCGGAGAAGTGGAACTTCTCGGCGGACCGGAAGGCGGTTGGCCTCCGGAGGTCAACGCCGGAACCGATCAGGTATTGATCCTTCCCAACGCAACGCTGCAATTGGATGGGACGGTTACCTATTACGGAAACCATCCCGAATTGCTCACAATCGAATGGTCCCTTGCAAGCGCCCCATCGGGCGTGACATTGGACGATGTGCAATTTGAGCCCAACGCAGCTTCCGAGGATCCGAAGATTACACTACCTCAGGTTCCCGGAGTTTATTCCCTTCGTTTGTATGCCACCGACGGGACGACGGAAGCCGAGGATACCGTTCAAATCGCCCTGGTGAAGTCCATCTATCTTCCGGGGGATCTGAACCACGACTGCATTGTGGACCTTGCAGACTTCCTGCTGCTGGCGGCCGTCTGGACCAGCGATCCCAGCGGCGCCGGTTTGGTTCCGGCCGATATCAACTGCCGGGACGGTGTCAACCTGTCGGACTTTTCACTGATGGCGGAAACCTGGCAGAATGAAAGCCCCCAGGTGATTATCAACGAATTCATGGCCATCAACAACAGCAAGTACGACGACTTCCAGACGCTCTCGGACGGCGAATGGGTGGACGAGGACGGCGATTCTTCCGACTGGATCGAGTTGTTGAATATCACCGATCATCCGATTTCCCTCAACGGTTGGTATCTGACCACCAATCCCGACAAACTCAAGGGATGGGAAATGCCGGACATCACCCTCGAACCCGGCGCGTTCCGGATCATCGCGGCATCGGGAAAAGACCGTAACGATCCAGATGGGCAACTGCACGCCGATTTTCAACTGGCCGGCGAAGGTGGTTTCATCGCTTTGGTCAAACCGGACGGCAAAACTGTGGTTCATTCCTATGTTTATCGGCAACAATTTGCGGGGATATCCTACGGCTTGATGACCCCGCTGGCTGTCAATAAGACATTGGAGCTGGTCGGCGAACCTGCCGCGGTTTATACAAAAGTCCCTACTGTCTCCGACAGTACATTGGGCCTGAGTTGGATCGATCCGGATTTCGTGCCGACCGGGTGGAAAACCGGCAACACCGGCGTCGGTTTTGACACCGAGAGCACCTATATTCCTCTCATCGGCCTGGATGTCTCCGAGATGTACAATGTCAACGCTTCGGTCTATATCCGGATCCCGTTTGAGATCAGCGATTTGACCGGCCTTAAAAACCTGATATTGCAGATGAAATATGACGATGGTTTCATTGCCTACCTGAATTCGACGACTCCCATCCAAAGCGCCAACGCTCCAGCCAGCCCGACCTGGAATTCCAGGGCCACGAATTCCCATGATGATGCGATGGCAATGAATTTTGTCGATTATCCGCTGGCCGACGATACCCTAGCCCATCTGCGGATCGGTAAGAATGTCCTGGCCATTCACGGATTGAACAGGCGGTACTACGATGGCGATATGCTGATATCGCCGCGATTGACCGTCCAACAAACCAAGAGCAACTCGACGCTTTCGGCCACGGCAGGATTTATGCCCCAGCCGACCCCGAACGACAACAATACCTCCGGCCGGGCCAACCTCGGCCCGACGATCCGCAATGTCACGGAAAATCCAAACCCGCCCGCGGCCGCCGTAGCTCTGCCGATCACCGCTGAGATCGCCCCGACCATGGGCCCCATCGATTCGGTCCAGCTTCTCTATCGCATCAACTTCGGGGCCGAATCGAAAATCGCGATGCGGGACGACGGCGCCGGCGGCGACGCCATAGCCGGCGACGGAATTTATACCGCATCTATTCCAGGCGCCGCGGCCGGACAGATGGTCCGCTGGTATGTCACCGCCACGGATATCAACGCCGTACAGACCCGCGAACCAATGTTTCTGGACCCGACCAATTCGCCTGAATATTTCGGCACCGTTGTGGCCGATCCGTCCATCAACTCCAAAATCGGCGTATTCTGGTATTTCGTTCAGAACACCTCGGCGGAAGGAACGGATACCGGAACGCGGGCTTCGGTCTTTTATCTCAACGAATTTTACGATAATGTTTTCATCCGACTCCGGGGGGGGTACTCGACTCACGGACGGAAAATCGCCTTCAATGACGGTCATTTCTTCCGATTCGACCCCAACCAGGATCGCGTGGATGAAATCAACCTCAACGAACAGGGTTTCGATCCGACCTATATTCGGCCATTGCTCTCCTGGGAAACCTATTTCAAAACCGGCCACCCGGCCAGTCTTTCTTTCCCTCTGCATGTAATGCGGAACGGCAGCTATTACGCAATTCGAATTTTCGTCGAGCAGCCGGATCGTCACCTCCTCCGCCATGTCGGGCTCGACGATCACGGGGCTTTCTACAAAATGTATAGCGACTTGCGCCGCGACCTCAGCGGCGAACAGCCCGAACGCAAAATCACTCGGCTCAACGAAGATCACAGTGATCTTGCGGCTCTGGCCGCAGGCATCGCTCCGGATAATCCGCAACGAAATACATTTCTGTTCGACAACATCAACATCCCGGCCATGATCAACTTCCAGGCCGCATCCGTGCTCATCCACGAAAATGACCACACCCACAAAAACTACTTCCTCTATCGCGATACCGAACGGACCGGCGAATGGATGTTCATCCCGTGGGACAAGGACCTGACCTTCGGCATCAATTCCGGCCTCGGCGGAATCGTCGCCGATATGGATTATATTTCCTCTTTAGACGATGTCCGTTCGCCCAGCCATCCGTTCTTCGGCGACAGCACCCATCAGAAGGTCGATTACCAATGGAACCGCCTGACCGATGCGGTGATGAAAAATCCCGTATCCAAACAGATGTATCTGCGTCGGCTGCGAACCTTGATGGATCAATACCTGCAACCCACCAGCACTCCGCTGGCCGATCGCTACTATGAAAAACGGATCAACGACTGGGTTACGCTGTTATCCGGCGAGCCTGGATATTCATCGCTGTTGACTGAGGTAGACAAGATCCGGAATCAGTATCTCCCCGTCCGTCGGCGGCATTTGTTCGAGGATCACAGTATCAACAACCCGACCTATCGGGATAACGCCGGAATCCCGGATTCACAACCGGATTCGATCACGCTGACGATTGGATCGGTTGAATACAATCCCGTTTCCGGAAACCAGGACGAGGAATACATTCAACTGATCAACCCACAATCGATCGCGGTGGATATCTCCGACTGGAAGATCGCCAACGCCGTCACCCACACATTCCCCGCCGGGACGGTGATCCCCGCCAATGGATCGATGTATATCACGCCCAACGCACTGGCGTTCCGCGCACGCGCAACCAGCCCCAAGGGCGGCGAACAACGCTTCGTCCAGGGCAACTACTCGGGCCATTTGTCGAGCTGGGGCGGAACGATCGAACTCTACAATGCCCAGCGGGTTCTGGTCACCTCTCAGACCTACGCCGGTAATCCCAGCGACGCCCAGCGATATCTGCGGATTTCCGAACTGATGTATCATCCGCAGGATCCGCCGGCAGGCAGTCCCTTCGATGCCGAAGTGTTCGAGTATATCGAACTGGCCAACATCGGAGACCAGCCGTTGTCGTTGACTGGTGTTCAATTGACCAACGGCGTTTTGTTTGCTTTCCCGGACGGCACCGCCCTGCCGGCACGCGGTATTCTGCTGATCGCCAAAAATCCGGATGCTCTTCGGATGAGATATGTGATCCCCGAAGGCATCCCGGTCTTCGGTCCCTATTCGGGAGGTCTGGCCAACAGCGGCGAGACCGTCAAACTCGACGACGCCACCCATTCGACCATTGTAGAGTTCAAGTACGACGACGATTGGTATCCGATTACCGACGGGGACGACTTCTCTCTGACGGCCGCAGATCTGGCCGGTACCGCTCACAATGACTGGAATCGAAGAGGTGCATGGCGAGCCAGCACCTTCAAAGGCGGAACGCCGGGAACCGAAGACATCGGTCCGGCCCCAAACAGTATTATCATCAATGAACTTCTGGCCCACTCTCATGATCTGAATCCTCAGCTTCCCGGCTCCGACTGGATCGAGTTGAAAAATACGACCGACGAAGACATTACCATCGGCGGCTGGTTCCTCTCTGACAACAATGACGACGAAGCAAAGTCCACCAAATACGAGTTCCCTGACGGAACGATCATCCCGAGGAACGGTTTCCGGCTATTGAATCAAAGTGAAAGTTTCGGCAATGCCGAGGCTCCGGGATGTCGGATTCCCTTCGCCCTTAGCGAAGGCGGCGAGACGGTGTATCTGTTTTCAGGTCAGGGCGGCAGTCTTACCGGGACTTACTCTACTCAGCAAAAATTCAGCGCTTCGGCGACAGGGATCACTCTGGGTCGGTATGAAAAAGCCAGTTTAACCCAGGGTTATGATTTCGTCCCGATGAAGACACCCACTCCCGGAAACGAAAACAGCGAACCGCTTGTAGGTCCGATCGTCATAACGGAGATCATGTACAACCCGGCTTCCACTGATACGGGGGGAGAATTTATTGAAATCCGGAATATCGGTACAACCGTGGTTGAACTCATGGATTGGGTCGCAATCCAGCAGAGCGACAATTCGACGGACATTGTCTCTGAATATCAGCCCTGGAGAATCACGGGGGAAGTCGAATTCATTTTCCCGGTCCATCAGACACTTTCCGCCGGCAGTTTTCTGATCATCGCACAGAATCGCACGGCCTTCAAGGCCAAATATCCGGCCGTCCCCGCAGCACGGGTTTTGGGACCCTATGAGGGAAAACTGAATAATGGCGGCGGAAATATCATTCTGGCCCAACCGGGCGATCAAGAGTGGGGAAGAGATCAATACCTGATCCCACGCGACAAAGTCGAGTACGATGACGAGACTCCCTGGCCGGTCGCGCCCGACGGCGGCGGACCTTCCTTGAACAGGATCAATCCGACCCAGTATGGCAATGACCCGGCAAACTGGCAGTCGGCCGTACCGAATCCGAACTGGTAAACTCGATATCCTGTTTCACACGGAACCTCCGGGTTCAACCGAAAAGTGCCGGAGATGTTCCCCCGTGGTTGTTTATTCGAATCCGATCGCCTTGAGTTGTTGTCCAAAGTTTTCCGGCAATGGCTTGATCGCTTGATCCGAATCCTCGGCGGCAAATCGAAGCAGATTTCGCAGGAAGCGCTCGGCCGCCGGATGGTGCTTCAGGTTGTTTCTGATTTGAAGGGTATTCACGATAAAGCGACCTTCTCCAAGTCGATACACTGCCATGAGCAGGCCGGAGGAATACCCGATCGACGCATTGATTCCGGCAGCGACAACCTCGTCGGGTGCATCCTGTCCGGAAAAAACGATATCGGGAATTAACTCCCGGTAGAAGGTATAATCCATCAGCCCGGGTGCAGGCAATCCTTCAAAGATCGGATGCCGTTTACACCACTCTTCCTTATGATACAGCCAGGAGGGCAAACCAACGATCGATCCTTTGTTCCTCAGCGGAAGCCAGGCGACATTGCTTTTGCCGTCAGAGAAAATCTCCGGACAAAGAAAAATCGCGGATGATCCCTGAGCTATTCGTTCCAGAAGCGGGCGAAATGCGATTACCCCGCCCGGAGTCGGCGCCTTGTCGGAAACCAGAATCACCTCGCGTGTCCGGGGATCCGTCGGCGAGAAAGGTTTTGTCGATATTTGATGACCCGACAACCACTGGACCAAGGCGGGATCTTCTCCCCACACAACGACCGGAAATTCCACTTTCGGCATTGTGGCCGGATCATCCATATAAAATTCCACTGTTTCGCCGGCCGCAGCCGCTCCGCGCTGGAAGGCGGCTATGAAGCGGTATTTTCCCGCCGGTCCATCCAGTGTTACGGCGTCCGAATGGACGGGGATCGCAAAGGGCGGTTCCGATTCGGTGGATCGGTTGGGAATTCTTACCATAATCTGTTTTTCGAAAATCCGATTCTGCCGCGGGCCGACTACCTGAAGCGTCACGGGATAGTCGCCCGGAGCCAATGCGTCTTCGTTGGCCAGAACCGCCTCCAATCGCACCGGCGTATTGCGATAGACATTTACCGGCTCGACGAACAAGCACCACCGAAGCGGCGCAAAGCCGTCAAACATCGCGTCGGCCGTTCCGGGTTTGAGTTCCCGAAAGGTGGTCCAGAGACCTTCGGCCGTCATGCCCTGATCCAGAGTACCGGTCAGACTGTAACCGACAATCGCCGGATTGGCTCGAATCGCATTCAGACCCAGCAAACGCTGTCCGGCCATTCGCGCATTGCTCTGCGCGAAGAAATCCTCCGGCCGGTCGAACGCCTCGCTCATCTTCCAGCGATCCCAGTCAGCCAAAAACTGATCCCGATACAACCGATACAATCGGCCATCCTCGGCTTCGGACTTACCCGCTTGTTCGTACAGTCGAACCAGCCGAACCAGATCACAGGCACTGCCGATCCCGTATTCGGAAATAAACAGCGGCGTTCCGGCAGCGCCGGGTACGGTCCTCAGATATCGAACGATGTCGGCCGTGTGCGGAACCCGCTGATAGGGATGCCGATCATCCAGGATATCCTCCCACGCCCGTGAACCGGGATTACTCACAATCCCCTGTTGTTGCGCAATTTTCCCCATCGGAAACGGCTGAAACGAATCCGGATTGGGCGCTTGTCCCGGGGCCAATTGCCCGTAACTCCACACGCCGTTTGGATTTTGCTTGCTGGAAAATCCCGCCGCCGCATCGAAAGTTTTTCCTTCGGATATCTTGATCGACACGGCCAGGGCGGTCGTATCCCCGCCATAGTTTCCGTTGCCGTATCCGCATACGAAATCGATCCGGTCGCCCTTGCGAACGCTCAGCTTGGCGGAGTGCTTTTGAACGGGCCCTGCCGTGTTGACATTGATGAATCCATCATACACGGCCTGCCGGTTATGAAGGATATGGACATCGGTTGTCGCTCCCTGGGCGATACTCGAAAAAAACGCATCGACTTCCACGGCATCGTCCGACGGGGCCGTCCATCGAACGACGGCATACTCGCCATTCTGTCCCGGATGAAACGCCAACTGTTTCGGCGCCCAAGTGATGCCTAAACCCGAAATCGGCTGCGATGTAGGATTAAAGTTCACACAAGGATCGACGCGATCCGAATTTTGCCAGGCCTCAATGCCCGCAACGCTGTCGGCAAAATTCCACCGTCCGCTGTTGAGGATCACCAGCCGCGAATCATCCTGATCCCGCAATGATCCCAGCACGCCCACCGCATGCTGGAAAACCGGTCCGCTATTGGTCTCGTTGAGCAAACCCCAGATGACCACGCTGGGATGATTGCGATCCCGCCGGATCATTCCAAAAACCGATTCGTTATATCGTTCGGCAAACTTCGGCGAATATCCCATGCACCATCCGGCATACGATTCTTCATAGACCATCAGGCCGATCTCGTCGCACAGATCGAGTTGGTACCGCTTGGCAACGCCGGAAATAAAGCGGATCATGTTGAATCCCATGAACTTGGCATTGATCAGGTCCCGACGAAGAAAATCCGGATCATGCGGCATCTCCAGGCCGATCGGACAACAATTGCCCGTATGGGAGGATCGAAGGAAGATCCGTTTTCCGTTTACCCGAAAATATCCTTTATCTACCCTGAAATCACGATATCCAAATCGAACGGAATGTTCATCGAAAGAATCGGATCTCCCGGAACTCAATCGTACCGTCAACCGATACAGAAACGGATCGTTCAGTTCCCACAGACGCGGAGAGTCCACACGCAGTTTCGCCTGGAACCGATACGAGCCCGGGGAAAGAGCACGATCGAACCGGCCTGAAAGTACGGTTTCTCCCCCTGCCGCAGGGGCAATCGAATAGTCCAATCGACCTTCGGCGGGATCGGCGTCATTTTGAATATCGATCCTAACCTGAATATCCCCCGTCTGCCAGTCCGGCCGCACAAACACATCGGTCACGCGGACCGCGGGTGTTGTCAACAATTCGACATCATCCATGATCCCGCCCTGGTTCCACGCCGAACCGGGACTGTAAGGAAGGGCTTTGTTCCGATGCGCCGTCTCTCCCAACACAATCCCATCGATCGGCTCATGCGTCGGATTAAGTACCCGAACGGTCAGCCGGTTTGCCTGGCCGGGTTTGATGGCATCCGTCACATCGAGCAAAAAGGGAGTTTCACCTCCTTCATGGGTCCCGACTGACTCGCCGTTGAGCCAAACATCGGCCTTGTAGTCCACCTGCCAGAATCGCAGCAGCATCCGGCCGCGAGAATGCGGATTGGCCGGCGCCGTAAAATCTCGCCAGTACCACGCGACACCATGGTATCCCGGAAAGGCGTCCTGCATTATCCACGGGACCTTTGTCTTCTTCGCCTCAGGCATCGGGGCATTGAACCATTTCTGTTCGACCCCGATATTCTGCGGATCGACAGCCAGGAACCAATCGCTTCCGTTCAGCGAAAGGACAGAAGGTGATATCATGGGTTTCGGCGACAGGGTTGTTTCGGCATCGAGTATTCCGGCTGCAATCCACATCGAAATCCAACCATACAACCAGACTCTCAAGAAACCAGCTTTCGGTTGCACTGTTTTCCCCTTTTCACTTTCCGTCTTTTTATTTGATTCCATATTCTGATATCCCTGATCTCCGATGCATGGTGACGGCCGAACGGAGATCAACAATATAAAGGCGAGTACACCACATGCCTCAATCCATACGCTCTACCGATTCTTTTCCATTGAATCCCGGACCACCGAATCGCATGCCCGACGAAGATACTCCTCATAGGCCCAGTCCCCGCTGCTGCCGGTTTGCCGGGTAATGACCAGATCCAGCGACGGCACGAAGGCCATGATCTGGCCGCCGGAGCCGGGTTTACTGCGAGCGTCGGCCGGAATGTCTTTCCCGCTTCTGCCGCCCTCGCCGGTCAAATGCGAAGGGAGTTCCCAGCCGTGCGTAAAAATTTTCGGATTGAACTGCCATCGTAGTTCCGGGCTTGTTACCGTATGCGTCGGCGCGGCGGTCTGCTCTACGAACCATCGCGGGATCACCTGCCTGTCCTCCCATCGACCGTTGCGTAACATGCAATATGCAATGCGGGCCAGATCTCGCACCGGCATACCGAGTCCATGTGTCGGGTGTCGTCCGATCTTCTCGCTGTCGAAATACTGGAACCACCAGTGCTCGATCCCCAACGGCCGAAAGAGCGCCTCGATAGCGAATTGATCATACGGTTTGCCGGTCACCGCCTCGCATACCAGTGCCGCGTGATGCAACGCGTGCGTGGAATAACCGCAACCGGTCCCGGGATCAAAAGCCAGCTTTTCCGTGCGGGGATCCCCACTGTGACCGAGGATATACTCCCAACTGCCGTCATTGTCGGATCCGTTGGCCTCCGGACAAATTCCGGATGTGTGATTCAATAATTGTTGGACGGTAATTTGCGCCTTGCGCGGATCACTGAGCGGTTGCGCCCAGGGAATAAAATTGAAAGCAGGATCGTCAAACTTCATCCTACAAGGCGTCATGCCCTGCTGGCTTTGTTCCGACGCAATTGCCAGCACCGTCGCGCATACGGCCTTGGATACCGAGGCAACGCGACGAGCGTCCGTTCTGGCGCTGTTGCCCCGTTCGACTTCAAGGACAATATATCCGTGACGAATAACGACAGCCGCAAAATCCCTGTCGTCGCTTTGCAACAACCAACTCTTCAACTCCGCCAGATTGCCCGGATCCATGCCGGAAATATCTTGAACATCCTCCGGTTTATCCAGTTTTCGCCAGCCCCCCTTCGATTCCGGAGGAGGGAAATAACCAATTACGGGCAATTCGCCCGTGGCATTCATTGGTGACTTTTCGTCTTCGACCCGGACAATAATCCGGCGGTAAGCCGCCAGCGGCGGATCTCCGTTGTCGCATACCCTGAGAACAACATGGATCGTTTTGCCCTGAGCGTCACTGGGAATTTTCAGGACCGGACTGGAGGAAGATGACTTCGTCAGCGTCACATCGCCGGGATAAGAATCGGCTTCAGAATAAACAAACCATTCATAGGAAAGAGTATTGCCATCGGGATCCAGGGATCGCCCCGCGTCCAGGGGTAATTCCAAACCCGGGCGAAGCGTAACCTGCACAATCTCTTTCCCCGTACTGTCGTTGACAACCGGCCGCGGCGGATGGTTGGTTTCATGCACCGGCTTGACGCACCAGTCCAGTCGTGCACGAAAATCATTCTGAACATCCGCCGCCCAGCGGGCCAGTGTGTTATCACGACTGGTTGTGCCGTTCCATGAGTCAGACTGGTTGGCCCAGTAATAGGGCTTTCCCGGCATGTCCTCTCGGGGTCCATAGCGACCCGCCCAACTGCCCCAGAGCGGCTGTTCCGGATCGTTCATTCCCGTCGGGATCAAATAAAGGAACGACATTGTATCTCCCTCTTTCGCCCAGTGCGTCGTGTCCGTCGGATACAAGGCCCCCAACGGCCCGTGAAGAGTCAGCACATCTCGCTCAAGGTCGAATCCTCCGGCCTTCGAAACAATCGCCGAATACCGATGATACCAGCGTTTGCCCTCCAATTCCGGCTGAAATGTGTTGATCCAGATTGGAAATGGGGGATTGAATTTGACCGTGTGATCCCCAAAATTGTCATAGGACGACAACCGCAACCTCGATTTGAATCGCGCATACCCGTCCGGCCCGCGTTCGCTTCGGACTCGATCCAACGCGCGTTTGAGATTGTTTTCTGCCGCTCCATGATCGGTTCCCCAGTCCGAATACCACACCGGTCGGGAATCCCCGTTGTCCACCGCGGCGATAATCAGATTAACGGCCGTATTGGTGTCGTCGTATCCGGCCACGGTACGCTCCCAGAGATACTCCTTTGTAGGATAGTGGGCATCGTGTTTGACCAGGTTCGGCTGGCATTGGCCGTAAGCGGATAGCAGGCGGCGAACGATATCCAGTCCGGTGTCGGCGGGATTTTTATTCTCCGGTCGGCGGGTCGCCGGGCGGTTGGCAATGATCCCTTCGATATCCCATTCGTTTGAGTACAACAGAAATCTCACCAGCGATTGTTCATCATCTGGATCGCCCCCGGCGTCAGTCTCGATGATCAGCCGCAACCGTGCGTCTGCGGTTCGTTCCGCCGAGGTCAATCGTCGGATCGCGGCATAGACAACTGGATCATCCTTTGTTCCCCGAAACACAAAGGGATGACGCTGATTGACCTCCACATGCATAAATCCCCAGGATACCCCGTCGGCCACGCAAACCTCCGCGGCTTTTGCGCCCTCGGCCCCGATCTTTTCATCTTCGTTACACACGATCGGTTTGCCGAATTTTCTCAAAGCAGAAACTCTCACCGGAATCTCTTCCGTCCTTGTTCCGTTAAAATGGACCAATAAAAAGTCGGCGGCTTCGGCAACCTCATCTGGCATTTGTCCATCTCCCAGTCCGCTGGCCGAAACCAACAATCCAGGCACCGTCTGTTTGGCCAGCCGAATCATCCCGGCAATCCCTTTCGCGCTCTTTAGGATCTCTAACAAAACCTGATTAACGATGGGCGGTTTGTCCGATAAAACTT
>CAZXPW010000007.1:0-111854 GCA_964643355.1 uncultured Pirellulales bacterium | reverse complement strand
AAATCCAATAGACTATATCCCACATCCTGAATCCTTGCTAATTACCCGATATTTCGACTTGACAATAAGATCAGTCAAAAGGCCATGTAGGATCGGAGAAATCGCTTGTAGCCGTAGGCGTGGCAAGGGTTTGTGAAAACGGTAACAAAGGAAACAACGGGAAACGCTTGTAACCTGTTGGGATGAATTGACTTACAAACCCCAAAACCCCGATTTTCACTCCATTGACCTCACCATTTGGCTCATTCCTGCTAAATAAACGAGGATAAGCATCCGTATTTGGCGAAAGAAAACCATTGGTGGAACCTGAAAATGAATGCCGGAAAACCGCGGGAATTCGCGATTTCCCTTGACAGATCCCCATCCAAAATCCTATAATCAATCTGTTTCTTCGGATTGTCCGATCGCAACTCGTTATCCGGCCGGACTTTCCGTCGAAGGGTCGATGATGGATTGTCTGTGAAACGGAGGAATGGAACATGAAATTCGCCGCAATCGTGGGGATGTTGTTTGTCGGGATGATGTCATTGTCTTGTCTTCAGGCCGAACTTCTTGTCAACGGTGATTTCAACTCTGGAGATTTTTCCGGATGGTGGACCTGGGCGGCCGACGAGGACCATCAAAGCGGCGTCATCGAGCCGGAATCAGGATATTCCTACGATGGAACTCCAAATGCAAAGCTTTGGTCGGCTTCGAGCGAATGGGCCGAGACGCTCGGCCAGGAATTCGCGATCGCCGGCGATACGGCCTATTCGCTGGAATTGGTCTATAGCGCCCGCTGGACGGATTCGTCGGGATCGGCCGGGATTTCCATCGACTATTACGACGCCGGATGGACCTGGCTGGGATACGAGTGGATTTCGCTGTACAATCAACAGCCGGCGCCGAACGCCGAGGGCGAATGGCTTTCGTACACCGGAATTTTCACCGCGGCGACCGGCACGGCCAACGCATCGCTGAAGATCAAGGCCGCGGACTGGACGACGGTGCACATCGACAATGTGTCAATTTCCATTATTCCGGAGCCGGTAACTTTTGTATTATTGGGACTGGGCGGACTGGCCCTGCGACGCCGAGCGATCTGAAAAATCTTGCATCCGCAGAATCGCTGAGTACACTATGCTTTCGTCAAAAGCGTTCACGCCGGGGCTTTGCGGATATATCGCGACGGGATCCGGGTCGTCGTTGCCCCGCGGACGGGGACATGGTCGCCGTCGCTGGACGGAGTCGAGCGGTTTTTTACCATCGGGGGATGGCGATGGTCCGGTGGAGCCGGCGGAACTCTTGACGGGCTGATGGATGATTTTTGTCTTTATGACTTAAGGCAATGACCGCGAAACGGGATACGAGATACAGAGAACAGAAATGGAAGTCCGTTTGAATAAGGGGTAATCCCATGATGCGGAAGGGTTTTACCTTATTGGAGTTGCTGGTGGTCGTGGTAATTGTGGCGATCTTGCTGGGGATTCTGATTCCCAGTCTGAAGATGGCGCGGCAGCAAACCTGGACCGTCGTGTGCCGGACCAATCTGCGACAATTCGGCATTTTGTACCAGATGTACGCCAACGACAACAAGCAGAGTCTTCCGGCCGGATGGAATGGGGGGACCATGTGGATGGTGGATCTGCTGGGATACTACGAAGGGGCCGACGATGTGCGGCTGTGTCCATCGGCGACGATTCTTCTCCACACCGTCCCGAACAATACGCCCAATACCTTTACGGCCTGGGGGGAATACGGGAATCCCGATTATTTTGACGGGTGGATTCCCCCGTGGGGCCAGAAGGGCCAATACGGGAGTTACGGCGTCAACGGCTGGGCCCACAATCCTCCGGATGAGGGAATCGCGGGGACTTACAACATTACCAGCGACAAGCGGCCGCTGTATTGGAGGACGATTTCGGCCAAAGGGGCGGGGCAGATTCCGCTGATCGGCGACTGCATGTGGGACGGATCGGAGCCGCGGGAAAATGACGCTCCGCCGCCGAATCCGGGCGAGCAGGTTGCAGGAAGCGGGATGAGCGATTTCTGCATCGACCGGCACCAGGGCTGGGTCAATATGCTGTTTTTGGATTTCTCCTCGCGCAAGGTAGGCTTGAAGGAATTGTGGAAGCTTACCTGGCACGCCAAGTGGAACTCGACGCTGGTCAATCCCGAGTGGCCGGAGTGGATGCGGGAATATCGGGAGTATTAAAAACAACGGATTGTCACGGGGGACCGCAGAGATTCGCAAACACAGCGATCCCATCCTGTGAGATTTATTCTTCGCGGGGAGGCGGGGTCGTCATCCAGAAGGAAGCCAGCCAGGCGAAGTCATTCAGATCGATTCGGCAATCGACAATGAGATCGAGGTTTGCCGGAGCGGGTATCACCATCCAGTATTGGAGCAGCCGGACCAGGTCCTGGAGGTCAACGATTCCGCTGTTGTCAATATCGATGGAGGGACGAGGGGCTGGGGGATCCTGAGAAAAACGGATGTTGTCAAGGCCGATGTTATCGCTGGCGCCGCCGAGGTTGGTCGTATCGACCCGCAAAACAAGCCTGGATCCGCGAACATTCGAAGGCATTTGTAGATGAACATGCTGTTTGATCGAACTGGCCGGCAATATGATATTTGTCATTTGGAAGAGGATCGTCCCCTGGCCGTCGGTGACCCTGATTTCCGGGACGCTGACTTGTCCGCCCCAGTTGCCCACATCCACGCTTTCCAGTTGGACGAGGGTATTGGGATCGGCTTGGAAGATGACCTGGTAGCCGGTGTCACCATCGGATTCGTTTTCGATGACATTCCGCAGGTCGTTATAGTCGGTGGTCCAGAAGGTGGGGAATAATGACCCTGCATGGTCACCGGCATAGCTTACGGTAATATTCGGGGTTATGCCGGACTCGAGTCCATAATGGAAAACGCCCATCTTGGAGCAGGAGACGCGATCTCCATAATCATTTGACAGAATGTGGCCATTGGGAAGGCCGTCAACATCAAAAGTCAAAACCGTCGCGTTCAGATCAGAACTGATAGCCGCTATGAGCCCCCATACCAATAACACCTTTTTCATCGCTCTCTCCTCTGCCAGCCGCATTTGGTATCCTCTACCAGAATCCCTCCGGATCCCGGCCTATCTCAGGAAACATCTTGAACTGGGGAACAAGGATTCGAACCTTGACTAAATGATCCAGAGTCATTTGTGCTACCATTACACTATTCCCCAGTGGATCATCGGCGGCAATCGCGGCCGGAAAACTTATAGTATATCGGCAATCCGGACGGTGTCAATACTGATTTCAAGCCAAAAATCGGGTGGGGGATGATAAGGGCGAAACTCTCCACCTCGATCCGGCATCAATAGTGTTTTCGGGAAAATAGTCCCGATCCCCCCATTCTTCCTACGAAAGAAACACCGTTCGGGTTTACCTTATCTCATGTCCGGCGGCGGAAAACGCCCCGGCGGCGAAGATTGCGGGGTACAATTCTTCAAAGTACCAGAGTCGGGCGAAATACAGGCCGATGGGGGCGGGTTCGAATCGGGATCCTCCTTCGGTTACCTGATTGAGCCATTCGATTCCGCGCCGGATCGCGTTGCGGATTGGGTCGGGAGCGAGGCCGTCTATCTTCGAGCCGGCGTGGATTCGTTGCAGGATCGCAGCGAGAGCTTCGACGGCAACGGAGGTTTCTTCGACGGTCGAGGGCAGGCCGGTTTGGCCGGCCCAGCCGCCATCCTGATTTTGTTGCGAGAGCAAAAAGCCGACGCCGCGCGAGATCCACCAAGCCGCATGGGCGAAAAAACGATCGGGCATTTGGGTAAGATAGCCCAATACACGGCCAGAGCCGAAGACGGGATTGGTCTGGTCGGCAGTCGCTTCGTTGCCGAACCACAGAGGCAACCAAGCACCGGCATCGGTTTGAGACCGAAGCAGAAAGACAAGAGCCCGGCGAATCGCCTGTTCGAGTTTTCGTCGAGCGGCACCAGACAAATCATCCACCCAAGCGCCCCAGGCGGCCAAGGTGTGGGCGGTCAGGTCGGGCGCGCTGCGGTCGAAGTCCAGACGGCCCCAGCCGCGGCAGAAGGTGGGAATGCCGCCGTCGGCATTCTGAACGCCGACAAGCCAGTCGATGCCGGCGCCGGCGGCGGATGCGATGCGAGGATCGCAAAGATCCAGACAGCGCAGGGTCAGGACGGCACCGGCAGTATCGTCAGCGTCGGGGACGCCGCCGGGTTTGTCGGTCCAGGACCAACCGCCGGGGGCTGCGCCGGTGTAGGGGTGGACGCCTTGCTGTTGGCAGGAGAGGAGCCGTTCGGCAATATTTATCCTATCTGACTCCGTTAATCCTTCTTTTCCGACCGCATGAACCGACAGGGTCGTCAGCCAGGTCGAAAGATCGGTATCGATGGGCCATGAGCCGTCGGGCCGCATTGAGCGAACGAGAAACTCGACGCCCTTGCGGGCGACCGGATGATCGGATAGGCCGATAGCGATCAGGGACATCGTCACAAAGGCCGTCAGGGGCACGGCTTCGAGGAATCCGCCGTTTTGGGGCTGGATGGCCTCCAGGCGACGCAGGGTTGGGCCATAAGCCCATCGGCGAAAAAATCGGGAAAGAGGATTGCGGCCGGGCCGATGAAAGTCGATCAATCGGCCGATGGCGATCAGCGCGGGCAAGGCATAACTGACGACGCCGAGCCGCAGCCAGCGAAAACACCACTGTGGCAGCGCGGCCAGCTCCCAGGGCAATCGCGGGATCGCCTGCCAGGTCCGGGCATCCAGACGACCGGCGAGGATGCACATCGCCAGGATCGGCACGGCGAAAGTCAGATCGTCTCCGTAACGCTTTCGAACCGCGGCAACGATCGCTTTGGAATCGAGGGAACCGCAGGCGGCAAGGATATACGATTGTGCATGATCAACTGCGGAATGGAAGTCGGAGTCGGCGGCGGGAAACGCGGACCAGGCCAGAAGGGTTGTGCTGATGTTGCTGCGACTGACGGGGGTGTCCCCCCAGCCGCCGTCGGCGTTTTGATGATCGGACAGCCAGTTGAGACCTCGCCGGATAGACTGAGCATGGGCGGCGGGATCCACCCGGCCGAGGGCGAAGACGGCGGTGGCCGTGGCCAGGGCGCTGTCGGACAGGCGACCGGTCCAGAATCCATCGGGGCCGCGCCGGGCCAGCAGAAACGAGCGGACCTGACTTGCCAGATTATTTATATCCATAGTCAATATACAATGTTTATTTATCAATCGCTACAGATGTCCCAGCGCCAGCAAGCCGTAGAAGGTATATTCGCAGTCCACGGTCTCGTCCATCCAGGTTCCGCAAAATCCTCCCAGCGGCTCCCACAAGCTATCGACAAATTCCAGACACGGCCGTTTGACGGCTTCGTAATCGGCCCGAACGGTAGCCAGAGCATGGAGGGCGGTGGCCGTCGAAAGCAGGTCCTGCATCGGGGCACGAGGGGTGGCAATGAACCCGCCGATGGCTCGGGTCCGTTTGAGCAGCCAGTCGATCTGCCGGTCAAAGCCGCCCAAGCCGAGTTGGTGGAGGGTCACCATCGCGGCCGCAGTCGCGGGGGTGGAGCCGTCGGCGGAACGGATATCGTTGGCGTAGGAGCCGTCGTCACGCCGCAGACGCGCAACGGAGGCGACGAATCGGGCGGGATCGGCCATCGAGTGGCCCAGGTCCTGGCACGCGGCCAGACCCAAAAAGCAACCGTAGGCGGTACCGGAATCGGCGCCGACGGAATCGGCAAACCCTCCATCCTCGCTTCGATAAGCCAGCAGATTTCGAAGCAGACCCTCCCGCAAGGGAGCTTCGAGAGAACCATTCGAAAGATCAGCCCATGCGCGAATCAAACACGCCAAATGAATAAAATCCAATGATTCGCCTGCATCGAAGGTCCGCAGATAGTGTCTGACACGATCACGGTCGAGATCTGCGGCCAGGGCCAAGAGACCTTCGATGCCAAAGACGGTGTAATAGATATCGCTGGCACCGGCACGGTTACAGAAGCCCCCGTCGGCATTCTGATGGGAACGGAGATAGTCAGCGGCGGCTGAGACGGAATCACGCAGATGGATTTTGGCCTGAGCGGCCGCGCGGATCATATCGCTTCGTATGGTCATGGCAGCATCGCAACCTTCCGATATCGTCAAACAGTTTACAAACGACGCGCCGCAGGAGGGCCTTGAGATCGCCGCAGGTCAGCTCCGCCAGGCACTCCACGGCCCTACCGCGCTGCTGCTGCATCATCGCCTCGACGCGAGCAACAGAACCGTGATTCCACAACCGCTCCTCCAATTCACGGGCCGCCGCGGGCAACTGGATTTGGCCCGTCCAGACTTCTTCAAAGAACCGACGCAACGGGTCATCGGCCCGTTCCCATGCAACCGCCAACAGGATGGAGGCACGAATCGACAAGGGGTCGATATGATCATATCCCGCATATAGATCATCCAGATCGTCGCGGATTTGGTAGGCGACGCCGAGGGCGTCACTGTATCGACGCAGGATTTCCATCAGGGGAGACTGAGCTCCGGCCAGGATCGCTCCCAGGGACAACGCCACTTCGAAAGCGGGGGCTGTCTTGCAGCGAAAGATCTCCATGACCTCCTCGACGGTCGGGGCCCTGTCCCGGTTGCGGGCGGCCAGTTCGGCCCCCTGACCGATACAGAGTTGCCGATGACCGCGAGCGGCGGTCTGGAGCATCCGGAGGCGGCGCTCGGCGTCGATCGGCAATTCGGCCAGCAGACGATATCCCTCGCCGATCAGCGTATCGCCGACATTCAGCGCGATGGGGACACCAAGCTCGACATGCAGGGTTGAACGGTCATACCGAAGGCAATCGTCATCCTCGATATCATCATGAATCAGAGACGCCTTGTGAAAACACTCGACGGCCAGAGCGGTGTGCCTCAGGAACTCGGGCATGGAAGCATCGCCGGAAAGGGCCTGATAGACGCCGGCGGTCAGAAACGGCCGGTAGCGTTTGCCCCCCCGCCGCAACCACGCCACGGCCGCATCCGTGGCGGGAGTGTCCCGACCCAGCACCGAAGTCAATTGATCGACCGAAAACCAGGCTTCGACTTTGTCTCGCAGTTCGACGGCGTTGATTCTTCCGGCCGACGATTCCTGGCACACATACATCGCTTCCCAGAGCCAATCGAGATCGAAGGCCGTATCCGTGCAACCGTCGTAGAGCAGCGGAATGGCAATCCCCGGAACCGCCGCGGCCTCCATATATCCAAAGGTCTTTTCCAGCACCGACAGGCAACTGGCCCCGATTACCGCCTCGATCTGGCCCGATTCGATCATGGATACGACTACGGGCGAACCCTCGGCGACAAGAACCGAATATCCCAGCGCCTCGGCCTGTCGCTGAATGGACTCGATTACGCACCTGCCGCATCCGGCACAGATCAGGCCGAACTGGTCAAACTCACCCTGACACCCCTGGGAATCGCGCAGGCACTTGGGCAGCAGGATTAAACGCCTCTCGAACGGTATCGCAGCCAGCGCCGGCCGCCAAGTTTCGTTGTTGACAACAACGGCCGCAAAATCAAGATATTTGGAATCTATATTAGCGGCAGCAAGAACCGTCTGCGAGTGAATCTTGAGCTTGTCCAGCGAAAGCGGCGGCGTCACGCCACTTTGGGATACATACTCCCGGGCCACCGCCAACAGACGATCCCGCATCGCCTTGTCGGCCGGGATGTTGTCCTGCGGCGGACGAATTCCCGCATACAGAATCGGTTCGTCAGACGGCATATCGCGCCCTTTCCGGTTCGACTCGGTCGGCAATTCGCTTTGAGACGGCGACATATTGCCGCCGCCAAGTTATGATCTCCATCTTTCCCAGAACCTGCATCAGTGCCCGCTTGATCCACGACACGCCCCCGGCCCGCTGGTTGTCCCAGAATAGGCGCGGGACATTCCGGAAATTGATCTCATAGCACTTGCGGTATAGCTCCAAGTGCTCCGGCCGCATCGTGTCGATCCCGAATCGCACGCCGCCATGAATGTCCGCCGCATCGACCGGCTCATAGAAAATCGGAAAGACCACCGCCCGCATCGCTTCCAACCGATCGACCATCGCCCGGGTCCGTCGGATATCCTCCACCGTCTCGCCCGGCAAACCAAGCACCAAACTGAAGACCCCGTAAAACCCTGTCCGCGACAATTTTTCGCCGGCGCCGATAATCATTTCCTCCCAGTGGTCGGGATTCAAGGGCGCGATCTTGCCGCCGCTGTTGGCCGCGACGAGCCGGCCGTTGGCGCTTTCGGCACCCATATTGACCCAGAGAAAGTCCGTGGACTCCGGCCAGGACATCAAGGCGCGTATTTTCCGAAGATCCGCATCCGAAATTTGCATCACGGTACTAATGTTGGCATGGTCGATCTGCAAAAACGACAATCCTTCGATCGCTTTCATTTTTTCGAGCAGACCGCAGAGGGCATCGACATCCGGACGAACTCCCGTTCCGCCGTATCGGAAGAAGTCTTCGCTGCCACTGACCACCGCTCGTATGCCGGCATCACGATTGACTCGCAGATCCTGGCAGATCATTTCCGGCGGCAAGTGGAGCATTGGCACGCGTGCCATGGCGCAAAACCGACAACCCCGACCGCACCCGCGAGACAGTTCCACGACCCCCATGCACGACGCCCCTCGAATCGGCCGGATCTGATCGATCCCCGGCATTTGTCCCACGACATGGCGAGCGGACAATCGGTCTGCCATCAGATCCCGGATCAGATTGGGGCCATCCGCTTCGAAGTACCCCTCGAACACGGTATCGACCGCTTCTTCGGCAGTTTCGTCAGGATAGGCGCGCCATTGCCACGCTCCCGCCCCACCAGCGAGAACCTTGTATCCGAATTGCCGCTTCGCCCGGCTGATTTTCTGGAGAAGCTTCCGTGTCCAGAAACGGGTATACAGCTCGCCGCCCCAGAAACTCGTCGTAGTGGTATTGCTCATCCCATAACCAAGGGGATCGCTGGAACTAACGCCGACCACTTTCGTCCACGGTCCCAGAACCTTGTCTAGCGCCTCGGGCGTCGTTACGGCAACCTCATCGCGCGAAAAACCCGAGGCCAACAGGGCCGCCTCGATGCGGCGAAGCCCAAGGGGGGCGATCCCGGCCCGACCGAATGGGTCTGTCGGAGCCGCCGGCGAGAGAAAATATCGCATCGCCAATGACGGGACCCGCGTGGTCTGCATGGTAGCAAAGATCCCATCAAAAAGGATCTTGTATGATGCGCTGAGAGTCCGGTCAGACACCAGTACCACGGATGGTTTCAGTTTTTCCTTTCTCGAACGCATCCAGTTCCCGTCAAGGTTTCAATCGACAATTCGAAATTACGATCCATCTTAAATCAGGGATTTTCCCTTTTTCATCCGTCGCAAGGCCAGCATTTCCTTGAGGTGTTCCGGAGACATCTCGCCGGGCATCCCGCGGCAGGCCTTCCAGTTGGTTTCGGTGACCTGATCGCCGTTGATCGGACTATGGGGGTACTTGGGGAAGACGATGGCCGCATGGGGACACACTCTTGCGCAGGCCGGACAACCGGTCTTGCAACCGGCCGGATTGGCTACCTGTACAGCCCGATCTTGTCCAGGGGAATACACCCCAAAGAGGCAAAAATCCAGGCATTGACGGCACCCCACACAACGGTCGTAGTCGATCACCGGAAACCAAGGCGTCCAATCGTCAAGTTTTTCGGTTTGCCGCATGCTGTCCCGGGCCTCCGCACCGAGGACCGGCAATCCGGACAGGATTGTTACGGCATCCTGGGTTCGCATATTCCAAATTTTCGTCGTCTCGACCGTCTCCACGCCGGCCCACCGCAACAACCAACGAACCGCTCGGGGATAACAGGCCACGATGGTAAGCGGCGTATTGGAGGTCGCATCGAGCAACGCGGGGTCTCGCCGGGCTGCCAACCCACATAGATCGGCCACTACCCAAACTCCGCGCCGAGCCGACAATCCCTCCTTGACCGCATCCAAAACCGTCTGCGGAATTGTATGGGAGATCGCACATTCACACACTAAAACCTCAATCCGCCCCATGTGAGCCCTTCCGTTCACCAAACCATAAAGGCGAGTCAAATGTCCCGCCCTTCCCGCAGACTATCTGTTCGACTCACGCCCCCGGTAATCCCACAGCGCAGTTATTCTTTGACATCCAGACAGACTATCGCTCCGGGGGTATTCCGCAGGTAAATTCGACCGTTGGCGAGCACCGGCCGGGTCCAGCATTTCCCCGAAAGAATCTGCGCCTCGACGATGGGTTTAAAGGCCTGCGGATCGGCCGGGGCCACAACTAATCTACCCTTTTCACTCAGCACGATCAGCTTACCGTCAGCGGCCGTCAACGATCCTTTCCCGATCGACTTTTCGGTCCAGGTTTCCTTGCCGGTCTTGAATTCCACGCAGCGAAGCTGGTTTTCATCAATACCGTACACAAAATCGCCGATCATCACAGGTCCGCTGATCTGGGAACGCATTGCTTTGTTTTCCCAGATCTTGATCCCCTTATCCCCCTCGATTCGGAATAAGCCGCAACCATGGTCGTATCCGGAGGTGACAAACACCAAATCCCCGACGATAAGGGGATCGGAAGCATTGACATCGTAGCTGGTCTCCCAACCGAAAGACCAGACTTTGCTTCCCGTTGAGGCTTCAACGCCATAACAGGCCTTGTACCCAAAAATCGCCAACATGGACTTGCCATTCTGAGTAAAGAGGATGGGGGTGGCGTATCCCGACGGCGACTTCTCGCTTTCCCAGACGGGCTTTCCATCCTCCTTATTGAGGGCCAATCCCCATCCGCCAACATTGAAGATCGCCATCGGACCGTATATCAGGGCTGAGCCGGCAAATCCCCAGGTTGGAGGATCACATGGCGCCTTTGTTTGCCAAACCATCTGGCCGCTGTCGGCGTTGAGGCAAAAAATCTTTCCGCTCTTGCTGATCCAATATACCTTGCCTTCATGAACCGTCGGCGTTGCACTGGGCCCGCCCTCGTAATATTTGGCGGTCAGCGGTTCATCGTACCCATAGGTCCAAATCTCTTTTCCGCTTTCGGCGTCGAAACAGTACAGGACATCTTTTTTCTTCTCGATATTCCCAAGGGTGTAGGCCTTTCCCGTTGATACCGCAAACGATGAAAACCCGATTCCCACTTCGGCCTTCCAAAGGATTTTGGGGCCTTCGGCCGGCCAATGGGTTGAAAAGGATTCTTTGGAGATATTGTTCTGATCGGGTCCGTTCCAACAGGGCCAATCCGCAGCCCGTGTCAGACTCGTTGACACCATCGCCATCAGGATCGCCACGGTTGCCGTTGCTTTCATCCTATTCCTTTCGATTCGTTATGATATTTTTTCCCGACTTGTATCGGGTTTCCATTATACCTGTTCCGGTACCCCCTGTCAAACTGCCCAACCCAGCAGACGGGGGAGGTTGGGGGGGCCGCAGAGAAAAGTCGAGCGTTCGTGGAAAATCTGAAAATGAAAATTGCTCCGACGCCGGGCTTTTGGTATGATACCCCCCCGATTGACGGGTCGTATAACCACAATCGGCTTTGGAGAGGTGTCCGAGTGGCTTAAGGAGCAGCCTTGGAAAGGCTGTGTAGGGCTTGTCTCTACCGTGGGTTCGAATCCCACCCTCTCCGGTTTTTCTTTGTTGTTCAAAATTGCGTTTGTAAGTGCTTGTAATTCCGGCACTTGTGGATTGTTGCAACGGGACAGATCTGAACCACAATGGAGATGTTGGAAAGGCGGATCTGATCTATTTCTCAGAGCAACCGTTACAGGTTGATGATCTGTCACAACATTAATGTAATTATATTATGGGTATAATTGCACTTTTGTATCGTATTTATTGTTTGATGTGCAGATCGATCAGGTTTCCGGCCGCCTCATCACAGGCCTTTTCCGCGTCGGTATCTCCCTGATTAACGCACACAATGACCCCAAATTGCCGCTTTGGGGCAAGCCAGGCAACCGAATAATTCATCGTATTACTTCCCGCATGGGTCAGAACCGTTCCGCCTCCCCAGTCCCGTTGTTTCACAAGCCAGCCATACGCATATTCACCCCCAAAGGGTGGCGAATGTAAAAATGCGTATGTGTCCGGTCTCAGCAATGCGCTCATTCCAGCCGATCCGCGCAATTGATCGGCGACAAACTTCGACCAGTCCTGCAGCGTACTATTCACAGTTCCCGCCGGGCCCATGACTTGGGGATTGTCCACCGTTGGCCCGTTTTCTGAAACAGGGGTGGTTTTCCCGGCATGTCCCCACGGCTGATCGATCTTCCCGGGGGTCCCCGTTCCGCCGAATCCGGCTCCGGTCATCCCCAACGGCAAGAATACTTCCTCCTGTAACTTCTTTTCCCAAGTGGTTTTGGTGATTTTTTCGATCATCGCCCCGACGATCACATACACCAGGTTGGAATATTCATAGACACTTCCAATGGGGTTTCTCGGCTTTTCCGCCAGCCCCTGCCGCACGGCCTGAATCCGCTGTTCGCCAATCGTCCCCTGCCGCGAAATCTGGACCCAATCCAGATTGGCCCGCAATCCCGCTCGATGCGTCAGAAGATGCGTAACGGTAATGGTTTGCGCATCGGGATGAATCGTTACTTCCGGAAACACTTCGGCAACCGTCATATCCCATCGCATGATGTTTTTCTCGACCAGCCGCGCGACCAGAACGGCCGTCATCGCTTTGGTATTTGAACCAAGATGCCAATGATCATCGATATTTGCCTGAATCTCCGTACCGGCCTTTCGAACCCCGACAACTCCCGACATCGTTAAACCTTCTGTGGTTACGATCGCCCCCGCAATCGCGGGGACTGCGAACTTCTGTCGGATGGATTCCAGAACTGCCGTTACCTTCGGATCACCGCCGTTAAACGAAGAATCGCGGGTTTGCGGTTGATGGGAATTGTCCGTGCGCTTTGAACATCCGTAGAGCGTCAACACGCCGAGAAACAGAAATGCCACACCTGTTCTTGCGAAAACTGTTTGCATGAGCCGAACCAATCGAATCACAGCAATTCCTTGTTGCGCATCTTTTCCTCGATCATCCCGGCCCGTTTTCCCCTTGCGGCTGAAAGAAATCGCTCGAGCTTCTTTCGATCTTTGGATTTGACGGCCGACCGAAATCGCTTCAGTTCCCGGATCAGACGATCGATTCCGTAAATCGTGTTCTGGCTATTGGTTAGGAAAATATCGGCCCAGATGTTCTCGGGACCCGAAGCCACTCGTGAAGTATCAATAAACCCTTTTCCACAGAATCGCAGTTCCTTCGGATCGGTTGCGTTGACCAGCGACGCGGCCATCGCATGCGGCAAGTGGCTGACATTGCAGAAGATACGATCATGTTGAACCGGAGACATCCGTTCCACAATGCATCCCAGCGACCTCCAGAAATCCGAAACCGCCTCGATTGCCTCAGGGCTCGTTGTCCGGGTTTGCGTTACGATACACCGCGCTCGATCGAACAGATCGTCGCGGGCATATTCCACTCCCTGTTTTTCGCTGCCGGCGATCGGATGCGAACCAACATAAAGATTTGGTTTTCCAAGAGTTGCATCCGCCCACCTGTGGGCGAATCGCTTGGTGGATCCGACATCCGTAAGAATCGCGCCCGACTTGGCGTAGTCTCCGATTTGTATGAAGAACGATTCAAACAACCGGATCGGCGTAGCCAAGATGATCAGATCCGCATCGGAAACACAGGCCTTCAGGTCGCCTGTAACTTCGTTGGCCACATCGAGTTGTCGGGCTTTCTTTCGGGTCGAGGCGCGATGCGCATATCCGACAGTCCGGATCCCGGGCGATATCCGGGATACGGCCAGTGTGATGCTGGCCCCCAGCAAACCCATCCCAAGAACGCTTACCTGACGAAATCTGGACATGGATCGTACCCGTGTTCCATTCATAATCTCTTATAAAGTAACGACTTACCACACCTTATAGCGACATAACCTCTTTCCGGAATGTCGCCGTTATGGAGTATCAGTATCCGGGCCCGGACAAGAGATGTCAATTTTTTTCTTTCCTTTCAACCCTATTCCTGATATAGTAGGAAACTTTGACAACGATCCGAGGCCCTTCGGATATCCAAACGCACCCGATCGACTATCGTTACTCTTTAGTTCGGAATGAAGTTGCAGATTCAATGACACAGGCAACCGTAAAACCCAGCGGACTGCAGTACCTGCCGTTCGAGGATCGCATCGGCGCGATTGACCGTGCGATCGCCGAGATCACCGGAACCGCTTCGCCGGCCGAGCGGCTCAGCGAGATTCGCGCCCTGCAACAGCAGCTTGTCCGGGAAATCAAGCGGGTCTATTCTTCGCTTTCCCCGTGGCAGACGGTGCAGGTAGCCAGACATCCGCAGCGGCCCCTGTTTCAGGATTACCTGAGCGGAATCGTCAAGGAGCCGCGGATTCTGCACGGCGACCGCTGTTTCGGCGACGATTCGGCGATTGTGACGGCGCTGGGGCAAATCGGGAGAGAGAAAGTCATGATTATCGGCCAGGAGAAAGGCCGAGACATCAAGCAGAAGATCGCGTGCAATTTTGGATGCCCGAATCCTGAGGGGTACCGCAAAGCCCTGGCGAAAATGAAGCTGGCCGAAAAATTCGGTCTTGCGGTGGTGTCGTTCATCGACACGCCGGGGGCGTACCCGGGGATCGGGGCCGAAGAACGAGGGCAGGCCCAAGCGATCGCAGTAAACCTTCGCGAGATGTCGCGATTGCGGGTGCCGATTATCTGTATCGTAATCGGCGAGGGCGGATCGGGCGGCGCGCTGGGAATCGGCGTGGGCGACCGGCTGGCGATGCTGGAACACGCATACTATTCGGTTATCTCGCCGGAGGGATGCGCGGGGATCCTGTGGCACGACGGCACCCAGGCCGACAAGGCGGCCAGCGCCCTGCGACTGACGGCGCGGGAACTGCACAAGCTGGGCCTGATCGACGAGATTATCCCCGAGCCGCTGGGCGGGGCCCATCGCAATCAGCATGACACGCTGCATCATGTCGAGCAGTTTATTACGAAAACGCTGAGGGAATTGAAGCGCATCAAGATCGAGTCGCTCATCGAGCAGCGGTACGAGCGGATCTGTCGAGTCGGCGATCACGAGCAGCAACGGCAGTTGCCGGTCGAGGAACCGACGGCCTCGACGGAAACCCCGAAGATTCCGGATCGCGTGTCGATTGCCGCGCAGCTTGAAGCGGCCAAGCAGATCGTGCCGGACACCCCCGAAGAATTGGAAGCACTCGAGGAAGACCTCACCAAGGCCCCGGAAGAAACGGGGAATTGATTTTGATCCTGCCCGGGCTGTTCGGGTTTCCCTGAATGCCAAATCATTACATACCTTCTTTGCACATTTTCGCGGGCTGCACCATCTTCGTTCCCACATCAGTGCATCAACCGTCCATTTTCTTGTTCTTGGCGTAAAGATTCGCTATAATTGCCCGGCAAAGAGGGCGACTATGAAACGAAAATCAATTGATCGCGATCGATGAAAAGGTCAGACGGGTGTGACACAACCGGATTTCGGCGAGTCCTTCGGCGAAGGCCACGCGTGCCACGCGAATCGGCGTCTTCTCCATCCGGGAAAGAGGGGTTGATGGATCACCCGTTTGTCTGTTACTTCGGAATCGCCTTGACTTTTACCCTGAGTTTTGCGCTCTTTGCAAACCGTTTCCTGGATGCACAACGATTCTTTTACCTTCCGATCTTTCTGTTGATCGCCTACTACACTCTTGTGGCCATGCTTCGCGACCGGCAGATCTATCAAAGGAGAAGTTTTCGTCAGGTTATTCGTAAGAGTCTGTGCAAGTATGTTTTCTGGACATGCGTTCTGGCCGGCGTCATCGGTTTTTACTGGGCCCATCCGGCATATCGGGCCGTCACCCCCAACACGCGAATTTTCTTTACGCATTTTCTCTGTGGTTTCGCGGTATGCGGTTTGCCCTATATTTGTCTGGAAGAAAAATTCCGGTATTGCCCAGAGACAATCGCGGCGGACCCCTACCTCAAGATCGCCCTGCTGATTCGATGTTGCTGGAGACGGGATTTTCGCCGCTTCCGGCGAAGAGTATTCACAAAGCGGATTCGCGGGATTCTTCTGTCGGCTATTTTGAGAATCCATTATATCCCGATCATGGTCGAGCAGGTTCACTTTGGAGTTACGACTTTATCCCAGAGCGGTAAATTCCACAATGTCACGCTGCACTCGGCCATGTCGATGATCGCGGTACTGGCCTGGCTGATCGACTCGAATAACGCCAGCATCGGGTATTTCTGGCAATCGGCGTTCACCAAAACCCGATTTCGCCAGATCGATCCGCATCCGGGTCACTGGATTATCGTCCTGGCATGTTATGTTCCTTTTATCTACTTCGTGAATTCCTACCTGGCGCTTTTCCCCTCGTTGCCGGAAACCAGCCAACGGGTCTTCAACAGCACGGGAGTCAATACCGGCATCGATATCGCGGTGTTAACGGCCCTGGTTTTCTACATGCTCAGCGGCAGCGCTTTGGGTTTTTCCTGTTCCAACCTCTCATACAAGAAGATTCAGACCAAAGGTCTTTATGGCATGGTGCGCCATCCGGCAACTACTTTTAAATTGCTTTATTTTACCCTGTCCTTTTATCGTTATGCCCCGGCTTATACGATAGGATGGTTTGTTTTTTACCTGGTGTGGGTGTCTATTTATGTCGGGAGGGCCTTAGTCGAAGAACAATTTCTGTGCCGTTTTCCGGACTACCGGGCCTATATGAAACAAACGAGGTATCGCTTTATCCCCAGGGTGGTCTAATGCCAGACGGGGATCGGAAAGGCAGATCTTCTCTGTCTCCGCCGGGGACGAGATTCAATGGATTTGATATTTTTCAGAAATTTTCGGACAAAACCGGCTTTCACGATCTTGCTGTTTTTTGGGTTCCGAAAAATTGATAACTCGTTTACCGGCCGCGAGTTATCATTTTTGACCCAAAAGATTTTCGGACAATTCGTGCACGATTCGGGTATAGGGTGGGAAGACAAGGGTAGTCGGCAGGCGATCGCTGACCCGTTGGTTAAGGTTTCCAAATGAGGGCGAAAATGAGAATGGATAACAGGGATTGACTATTGAAGATTGACGATGGACTATTATGATAAAGTCGCTGGTTGTTGGGGAACAGGCAGGAAGTATAAGGCAGAAGATTTCGAATTTCGATGTGGATCATGAAAGAATATCGGATCTCCGCGTTGCGAAAATTCCGGAATGCAAGGAAAACGGGTACGAGCCGAGTGAGCCATTCTGAACCGACCTCACAGTATGGGACTCGAACCGAGTAAGCGAAGTATAAACTTGTTTGAGGGCGGATGGCATCCGCCCCTATGGAAATGAAAAGACAATGGGAGCAGGTATGGCGGGCAGGATGAGCGGATGGATTTGGATTGGGATAGCGGCTGCGATGTTGTCGGGGTGCGGGCCAGAAGGTGAGCCGGTCAAATCGCTTTCGGTAGCGACGAGCCAACCGGCGTTCCCGGCCGGGACGGAGATGTCGGCCAAGGCGGTCGGGGCGCTGGGGGCGTTTAATCGCGGGGCGGCGCTGCTGGAGCAGTATGAGTTTGTGCGGGCGGCGGCGGAGTTTGAAGGGGCGCTTGCGGCGATGCCGGACTGGACAGCGGCGAGGTTCAACCTCGGGCTGGCATATCTGAATCTTCAGGAAAACCAGGCGGCGCAGGAATCGATCGAGAAGGCCAAGGCGGCATTTGAGGCGGTGCTGGCTGAACGGCCGGGGCATCTGCGTGCGAGCTATTGTCTGGGTTTGTTATATCAGCATGTCGGGGATAACGCGCGAGCGGCGGAATGCTTTGCACAGGTACACGCGGCGGATGCAACGGATCCGTTTGTGGCATACAAGTATGCCGAGAGTTTGCTTGCGCTGGAGAAAAAGGACGAGGGGACGACGCTGCTGGAGGCGATCGTTGCCAGGGAGCCAGGATTTGTATCGGCCGTGTATCGACTGGCGCAGCAGTATCAGCGGGCCGGACAACGGGACAAGGCCAAGGAATTATTCACGCGATTCAATGCGCTGAAATCTACGGAGCTGACGAGCGGGACTTTTACGGTGGATCGACCGTACGGCAGCGCGGGCAAATATTATATGGCACTGGGAGCCGACGCCCTGCCGATTCCGGCGGAACGGACGATGGGAACACGGATCGTGTTTTCGCCGGAGGTAAGGCGGTTTGGCGATCCGATCACGCGGCGGATTTGTCCTGGCGGTTCGGTCGATGTGGCGGGATTGGCGGCCGGCGATGTGGACGGCGACGGCGACTTGGATGTCTGCATTTCGGGGATGGGCAAAGACGGCCTGACCGGACTGTGGATCAATGACGGCAAAGGAAACTTCGCGGCGGGGGCACTGTTGGAGGAACAAGGGATCGGACCATGCTTTGGGGATGTGGACAACGACGGGGATTTGGATCTTTGGCTGGGGGAAATCGGAGGCGAGGGATTTTTTGAAAACGACGGCAAGGGAAAACTATCACGGGTAACGGGGGAATGGGCGGGAGGAGAGACGATTACTTCAGCTCCCCTGCTGGCGGATATCGACAGCGACGGCGATTTGGATCTGCTGGCGATGCGGATGAAGGAAGGATCGGTGCCGGCTGGGGCCAACGCGGCGGCGACGGCAAGCCGGATCTGGATCAACAATCGGGACGGTAGCTACGCGGAAATGGCGGACAAGCTGGGACTTGCATTGGAAAGCGAGGTTGTAACCGCAGTATCCTTTGACGATTTCGATAATGATCGCGATCTGGACTTGGTATTGTTTTTCGCCGACGGCGAGGCGACGGCGTGGGTCAATGACCGGGGCTGGGCTTTTCATACACTGGGGCGAGAGCTGATCGGGATCGCGGCCGGACGGGTGGCTGGGGTAACAACGGGCGATCCGGACAAAGACGGCGACCGCGACCTTCTGGTGTTCGGGGATACCGAAGTCGCCCTGTATCTGAACCAGGGCGGATTCAAATTTGCGCGCGACGAAGAATTCGCGCGGAAATTCGGGCGGCTGGGGGGAACGGGGGGGCAATTCGCGGACCTGGATAACGACGGGGATTTGGATATCGTTATTGGCGATGCGTATTGGAAGGATAGAAAGCGAGGACCGGCTTTTTTGATTAACAACTGGCCGGAAAAAGGGTTTACGGATGTCGTGTCCTCGGATGTGGAAAACCTCTTGGGTGCGATTCGGTTTGCGGGGAATGCGGCATGTACCACGGCGGATTTTACCGGCGATGGGAAATGCGATATTCTGCTGGCTCCGACGGGCGAGGCGCCAATGCTCCTGGTCAATCAGACGGCGGGCGGACACTGGATCGCGATCGACTTGATGGGGATGCGCGAACAGGACAAGAAGAGCCGATCGAATCATTCGGCGATCGGGGCGAGAGTGGAGGTCAAGACGGGGGCGGTCTATCAACAATTTACGGTCGGCGGGATGACGGGCGCGGCGACGACGGGACCCTTGCGGATCCATGCGGGACTGGGGACGAACACGAAAGTGGATTGGCTGCGGATCATCTGGCCGGACGGGGTGTTGCAAGCGGAGTTGGAGGTTCCGGGCGATCAGATTCTGTCCTTGCGTGAGTTGCAGAGGAAGACTTCCTCGTGTCCACACTTGTTCGCGTGGGATGGGAGGCGGTATGCGTTTGTGGCGGACTTCGGCGGGATGGGGGGGCTGGGGTATCTGGCCGAGCCGGGGGTGTACGCGCGGCCGGATTCGACGGAGTATCTGCGAATCCCAAAACTGGCGGAGCGGGAGGGACAATATGTGTTGCAGATTCTGGAACCGCTGGAGGAAGTGGTATATGTTGATGAAATTCAGTTGATCGCGGTGGATCATCCGGCGGGAACGGAGGTATATCCGAACGAGATGATGGCGATTGGAATTGAACCGCCCGCCTTTGAGTTGTTCTGTTATCGGGAGCCGGTTCGGCCAAAACGAGTAACGGACCATCGGGGGATCGATGTGACAACGGCCCTATTGGCGGAGGATCGAGACTGCGCCGGGGCGACGAAGATCGATCCGCGATTTGTGGGGTATGCGGAAGAGCACTTTTTGGATCTGGATTTTGGGAAGTCTCTCGGAGCCCTGGCCGGTCAACGAGCGATCCTGTTTCTGCAGGGGTGGCTGGAATATCCGTATTCGGCGACGGCTTTTGCGGCCTGGCAGGCAAAAACGCCGCTGCGGGCGCCGACGATCGAGGTTTGGCGCGACGAAAAATGGGTTCCTTTGTTTCGGGAGGTGGGCTATCCGGCGGGATTGCAGCATACGATGACGGTTGATCTGACGGACAAACTTTCAGTGGGAGACGAACGGTTGCGCATCTCGACGAATATGGAACTGTATTGGGACAGCATTTTCATCGCGGCCGCGCTGGAAGGGACGGAGATATCAACGAAAATGGTCGGCGTCGAAAACGCGGACTTGCATTATTTCGGGTATCCGCGAGAGTATTCGCCGGACGGGCGGCTGCCGAACCTGTATGATTACGAGAATGTCGAAACGGCATTGCCGTGGAAACTGATGAGCGGGGATTACACGCGGTTCGGCGAGGTTACGGGGTTACTGGACCGGTCGGACGACCGTTTTGTGATCATGGGGCGGGGAGAGGAGCTAACCTTGCGATTTTCGGCCTCGGCTTTCGGGGTCGTCGCGGCGGGCAAACAGCGGACCTTTATTCTTAAAACGGATAGTTATTGTAAGGATATGGATCTTTATACGGCCCATCCGGATACGGTTGAACCGCTGCCCTTCCACGGGATGAGCGGATATCCGTATGGAGCCGACGAACGATATCCGGACGACCAAGAACACCAAGAGTATCGGCAGAGATTCAATACGCGTCGGATCAACGCCGAGCCGTAGGAATCGAAGAGGTTCAGGATGCCCCGGTTCTCGTTTTTGCCGATTTTTGATTGTTCCGGAATCGGATTTGTGGTATAGTATAGGGAATTGGAGCGAGATTGAACGCGAGGAACGCTGGATCGAGGAGCGGTTGTGGCTGGAAGAGCAGGAAGATCCGGACACAGGTCCGGGTCATCGAGAGGAGTTGTCGGGAAAAGAGCGGAAAATAGAGACCTATTTCGCCGATCGTGGGGAGTTGTCGTTTTTGTAATGGCCGTCCTTCTTGTGGGGGGGATGGTTATATGGATTTGGATTGACCACCCGAAAATATCCCTCCCAGGTGTGTCATCGGGATCGGCGTCCCCTTCAGCCAACGCCGCCAATACTTCCGTATCGCCGTCGCCTTCGCCGGCAACACAACCGTGGTTGCCGGCGGGATGGGATCAGATGAAGGATGAGGCCAAGATCGAGTTCTTGAAAAAGGAGGAACTGGGTCTGGCGGAAAGTCTTGCGGCCGAATTTCCCGGAAAAGAAGACGCACTGGTCGTGCTGGGAAATGTCTATCGCAAGCAAGGAAAGAGCGTGGAAGCCCTTGTCTGCTGGGAAAAAGCTCTGGCAATCAATCCCAATCGGGTGGACGCTTATGACGGAATGGCCATGGTGGCGATGGAGAAAGGCGAACACGATCGGGCGGCGGAGTTGTGGGGAAAGGCGCTTTCTCTACGGCCGGAGATACAGGAATATCGAAGTTATCAGGCACAGGCACTATCCCGGGCGGGACGGCATCAACAAGCCATCGAGGTATTGGAGGAAGAACTGCGACGGTTCCCGCAGTCTGCGATGGCCCATTATCTTCTGGGGCAGGAGTATATGTTGATCAGGGACTTCTCGAAGGCCAAGTCCTGTTATGAAAAAGCGATCGCGTTTTCGCCGAACTATACGGGGGCGTATTACGGATTGATGACGGTGTGTCTTCGATTGAAATTGGATGACCAGGCCCGTCAGGCCAAGGCCCGATTTGACGAATGCAAGGTTCGGGATACCCTGGACACCCGGAACCTGATCCGCAGCCGAAACGATCTGGGCGGATCGTGGAAAGCGGCGGTCGAGACTTTCCTGGCGGCCGAAATTTTGTATCGGCGCGCGGGCGATTTTGAACGAGCCGGCGAGTCGCTTCGGCGGGCCGAGGCGATTGATCCGGATCATCCCCGACTGCTAACCCGCAGGGCCGAAGCCCATCGCAATCGAGGGCAAATGACCGAGGCGCTGGCCCTTCACGAAAAAATCGCCCAGTTGAATCCGGAGGACATTCTCAATCTGTTCAATATGGCGGGGATTTATCTGGAACTCAAACGATACGACAAAGCTCAACCGGCACTGGAATCGGTAATCGCGCAGTCGCCAGGATTTGACGGGGCGTATCGCGAACTGGCACGGTTGATCCTGATCCAGGGGCGGGATTTCGGACGGGCTCGGGAATTGGCCGCGCGGGCGGTGGAGTTGTCCGCGACGGCGGCCAATTATTTCGTGTATAGCTGGGCCTGCGACCGAACCGGAGATCATGCCGGAGCGGTCGCGGCGCTGAAACGGGCGGTGACCCTGGAGCCGAACAATCCGCTCTATCAGGAAAAATTCCGACTGGCCACCATGAACGAGTAACGCATGATCAGCAAGATCGGCATCCGGGATCGATATGCAATACCATGGGCGGCGATGGCGATGGTCTTTTGGGCGTTTCCGGTGTGGGGGGGCATTGTATTCCACGACATGACCGCCGAGACGGGAATCGGTTTCGTTCACAACGACGGGGGTTGCGAAAAGAAATACATCGCGGAGAATGTCAGTGCGGGTTTGGCGTTGTTCGATTACGACAACGACGGGTTGATTGATCTTTATTTTCTGACGGGCACGCCGCTGAAGGGTTGTCCTCCGAATCCGAAAATCCAGAACGCCCTGTACCGTAATGAGGGCAACTGGCGGTTTCGGGATGTGACGGCAATAAGCGGACTGGGTAACGGGGGATATGGCCTGGGAGTCGCGACGGGGGATTATGACAACGATGGGGATCTAGATGTGTTTCTCAACAACGAAGGCCCGAACAAGCTGTTCCGCAACAATGGAGACGGGACTTTTACGGAGGTTACCGAACAGGCCGGACTGGGCGGGGACACCCGCATGGGCGCGGGAGTCAGTTTTCTGGATATCGACAAAGACGGAGATCTCGATTTGTATGTCGCCAATTATGTGATTTTTTCCTACGAGAAACATGTCATTCAAACCATGCGAGGCGTACCCATTTACATGGGGCCCCCGTATTACCCCGGCGACCAGCATTATCTCTATCGGAACAACGGAGACGGCACTTTCACCGATATCAGCCGTGAATCGGGAATCGCCGATTTGCCCAATACGGGAATGGGCATGGTTTGTTGCGATTACGACAACGACGGGGACACGGATATCTTCGTGCTCAACGACATGGGCGGCAATTTCCTCTGGGAAAACGACGGAAACGGACACTTTGAAGAAAAGGGCCTTTTGTCGGGATTCGCGTTCGATCAGCACGGCGAGGAGCACGGAAGTATGGGGGTCGATTGCGGAGATTACGACAATGACGGACTCATCGATTTCTACGCAACTTCGTACCAGGGCCAATTCGCGACACTGTATCGCAACGCCGGAGGGGGCATCCTGGAGGATGTCACGCTGATCACCGGAGCGGGCGAGGGCACTTTTACGCCGGTCACCTGGGGAAACAGCATCGTCGATCTGGACAACGACGGATTCCGCGATATTTTCGTGGCGTGCGGACATTTGCAGACGAATATCGAGTTGTGGAACGATGTGGGCACTTACAAAAATCCGAATCTTGTTTTTCGCAACACCGGCGATGGGAAATTTGTGAATGTCTCCAGCCAGGCCGGCGACGGCCTGAAGGTTGTCGAAAGCAGTCGGGGAGCGGCGTTCGACGATCTGGACAACGACGGAGATGTGGACATTGTCATTCTCAATTCACGGGCCAAACCAACCCTCCTTCGGAACGATTCGACCGAGCAGGGAAACTGGCTTCAGGTGGAACTGCGGGGAAAGACCAACAAATTCGGAATCGGCTCTCAGGTTCGGGTGATCGTCGGCGGGATTCTTCTGGTCGACGAGGTGCACAGCGGCCGGTCCTATCAGAGTGACTATGGGAAGCGGTTGTATTTCGGATTGGGCAAGAGGAATACCGTCGATCGAGTGGAGGTTCGATGGATGGGGGGCCAAACGGAAATGTTCGGCGAGGTGAAAGTCAATCAGAAGGTTACGCTGGTGGAAGGAACGGGGAACCTTATATCATCAAAATAACTCTACATACTATCTACAATTGACACAACGATACCATCATTTATTTCGACAATGGACCGATTTGGCCGTTTTGGATCGTCCCAAGGCCAACGGGGCGACGGTTGCGGCCGAGAGAATCCCACTGAACCATTCCTGCGACGCCCTGCCGGGGAGACCGGTCGCGGATGGAATCGATCAGAACCGATCGGTCGGGACCGGATTTCTGGATCGCCTCGGCCACAAGCAGGACCGCATCATACATTTGGGCCGCAAGGTAATCGGGGGCATACCCGGTTCGATGCCGGAAATCTTCGATGAAGCGATCGGCGATTGGAGAAGGCAACCATAGAAGAGGAAAAACAACCCCCTCGGCCGCCGAACCGGCGAGTTGACGGAAGAGATTTTGGCCCATCCATGGGCCTCCGAAGACGGGAGCGGATAGTCCTTTTGCTCGCATCGCGATCAAGAGTTTGGCAGAAGTTTCGGGACCGGCAATCAACAGCAGCGCCTCGCTAACATTCATCCCCTGGTCCAACGACGCCATATCCGGATCCCGGGAATTCACCTGAATATGGCGGCTGGGACTTTTCCTGTGGGCGCTGAGGGCCTTGAGGAGTTCGACGGTGAAGAGGTGACTGTCATGGTCATCGGCGGAGAGAACAGCAAATCGGCCCTCGGGTCCGATACGGTTTACGATCGCGTCGGCCAGGATGCGCGATTGCGCTTCATCATCCGGAAGGCAGGAAAACATCCAGGGGACAAAAGCCAAATTGACGGTTTTGTCGGTCGAGGAAGGATTGATCATAGCCAGATGCTCCTTGACAATGATTTGCTCGGCCAGATGAGTCGTGGGACCGTCGATTCCCCCGATGACGGCGCAGACCTTGTCTTCAAATACCGCGCGCGCGACCGCATTGACCCCACCACTCCAGGGATCATCGGCCCAACAGGGAATCAGACGAAGCGTTCGACCGTTGAAACCGCCCCGGCGATTGGCTTGTTCGAGAGCCATTTCCGCGGCCTGCCACATCCCTGAGGCAACCGGATGATCCGGATGGGAGGGTCCAAAGTAGGCGATCTGAATTTCCCGTTCCTTCAGGTTCTGTGGCTGGATCTGGTTACACCCACACAACAGAATCAGACCCATGCCGAGGACTTGGGCGATCCTGACGCCTGGCACGATCCATTGGACAAGGATCATTCGCCCTCCTACGGAGACACGGAAGCCGTGGTTTGGCTTTGTGGCAAGGGGCCCATCGGGATATCGAGATCTTTCCGGGAATAATACCGCCAGCCGCCCTTTTCCCGTTTGGCCAGAAAGACCTCGCCGATATCATCGAGGGCGGCGGAAAGCTGAATATCGCCCGTGGCGCCTTTCCATGGAGTCGTTCGATAGGCGAACATATCGCGAATCCTGGCCCGGTTCAGTCCGGCGGTTTGGATCGCCCAAAGAATCATATTCGTTCCATCGTAAGCGTGAGCGGCATAGGTTTCGGGTTCCTCGTTGAAGCGGGCCCTGAAGGCCGAGCGGAATTCGGTCAGTTGGGGACTGTCATTGTTCGGATTCCATGGGTAGGAACAGATCACACCGTCGGCATTGGAACCGGCAATCTCGACAAAGGTATCGGAAACGCACCGGTCACAGGCGAAGTACGGCTGTGTCATCCCCATCGCCCTCATCTGGTTAAGGATTTTGGCTCCCTCAAGATCGTTGCCCCAGTGAATGACGGCCTCCAGATTTTCCCTTTTCAACCGTTCGAGTTGCAGCGTGAAATCATCAGAACCGACGGGATAGGCCATCTCGATCAGAATGGGCCGGCCGAGGCGACGACTGCTGTCGTTGATCTCGCGGACGCCGAAACGGCCGTACCGGTTGCTGGCCCGAATAATCCCCACTCGTTTCATGCCAAGCTTTCGAATGAGATAATCAACCAGCAAATACGATTGCTGACGGTCATCACCGATGGTGCGGATGACCCAGGGGATGTTGGTCTCGATGAAAGTCGGGTCGGTATCTCCGGTATTGATCATCGGGATTTCGATTTTCAGGCCGACACGGATGGCAATATGGCTGTTGGCCCCATCAATGGTACCCAGAATGGCCCAGACTTTGTGCCTGTACGCCAAGTCGATGATTTCGTTACCCGATGCGCCCCAGAGGCCATTGTCGTTTTTGACGACCAGTTCAAAGGGAATGTTCCGTTTGAAGTACCCCCCTCTGGCGTTGGCCTGTTCAATGGCCAGTTGACAGCCCTTGAGCATTTTGGTACCCAGGGGTTCTTCATGACTTTTTCCGCCGGTGGCGACCGAAACCGTGGACTCAATGGGGCCGATGAAGCCGATCTTGACCGAATCGAGATGCTCCGGTTCCGGGATCGCACGGCCGGGACCGGTGTATTCAAGCTGCTGGAGAAAATGTCGCTTGAACGGCTCGACATAACCAAAAGGCCTGACATCCGTGGGCGTATAGGCATAGTTGGTATCGATCCGAACCGGGATATCGGGCGGCGCATAGGCGCCGGCTTCGTCGATTTTCTTCAGCGCCTCCACGATCTCGGGTGGGACCTCCACACGCGGATCAACAAGGATCGGCGAGCGTGACGAGGGAGCGGAAAGGCCGTCTGGATTCGAACACCCAATCACGACTACGCCCAAGATCGCCATCATCAGCAAATACCCATATCGAATCATACCCTCACCTCTTCTTTCCGTGGGATTTTCTCTTACAAACGAATTGTCATTTGATATTTGACATCGGCGGTCGCATGCGCAATCGAGGATAATACCCTTTACCAATACCCCAAGCCAATCCCTTTCCAGTTCCAATCCACACATCATCGCCGTCGATATCGGCACAGATAATAAAGTTGTGCGGAATCCCGACGGGGGTGATAACCTCCTCCAGTACTTTTTTATTTCGGGAAACGACGGCCTTCCCATGATGGGTTTTGGGGTCCATGGTGTAGGTAACCCAGGTGTCGGTTTCAAAGTCCGTAACCACGCCGACACCCTTGTCGGTGCAGAACCAGGCCTCATCGGCGCTGCGGCCCTTGACATTGTTGGTAAAATCGTTGGGCAGTCCGGTTTCATGGGCATAATAGCCCCGCCAGTGACGGCCATCGTAACGAGATTCGCCGAAATACGAGGACACCCACAAAATGCCGTCGATATAGGTTACGCCAGTGGTAATGACATGCACGACGCCGTCATCGCGATAGAGATCAATCTCCATCTCGCCATCGGGATCAAGATAAGTCTTCCAGGTTTCGGTCGCGACATCGAACTCCAAGACACCCGAGCCCCAGATGGCCAGATAGACCTTGCCGTCATTGTAATGGGCTCCATAATTCCAGATCTCTTCCATTGGGGCATTCTTTTCGGTAAAGATAGTCCATTCGCCGGTGACGACATTGTATCGGCTGGAGCCGGCGGTAGTGGCGGCCCAAATGTTGTCGTTTTCAATGGTCACCGCATAGACGACATCATTGACCAGGCCGCTGTTGAGTTGGTGAAAGTGGTCAAACCGCCCGCCGCTGAACCGGGCCAGTCCGCCGCCAAAGAGTCCCAGCCAGACATCGCCGGTCTTCTTATGGATTTCAATCGCCGTCACCGCCTGCCAGGGAAGTCCGTCTTTCATTTGCCAGGATTTGATCACTTTGCCGGTTTTTTTGTCGATGCAAGCCAGGCCATCCTCGCTGCCAACCCAGACCCGGGGACCATCGGCCTTAACGGAAAAAATATGGTCGTTGGGGAGACCCTCTGCGACGGTAAACTGTCTCCATTCCGTATAGACATAAGGCAGTTCTGTATTCGCCGCCATTCCTCCGCCCGTAAGAAGCACGATTTCCAGAAGAATCCATCGTTCCAGTCTCATCGCATTCGACTCCGTATTTCATCCTCACAGGGTTTTCAAGTATTCGACCAGGTCGTTGAGCTGGTCTTTGGTCATATCGTTGGTCACGCCATGCGTATCGTAGGGGTTGAACCGAGTCCAGATTTCTTCCAGCGTATTGGCCATGCCGTTGTGCAGATAGGGCGCCGAGTCGTAGATGTTGTTGAGGTGCGGGGTGTCAAACTTGCCCTGACGATCGGTTTTGTGCTGCGAGCCGATGTCGTGAACACGACGATCGGTATAGAGGGGCGGAAAATGACAAGTTGCGCAACGGTTCTCGATCGGGATCATGCGGCCGTCATTGGTCATGGTTCGCTGGAAGATTTCACGGCCCCGGCGCTGGGCCTCGGTCAGCGGCGCTCCGAGCGGACGATATCGATTCGCGGGCCGGGGAATCGTGCAAATGTATCGGTCCACGGCGGCCAGTTGTTCGGGATTGAAGGGGGCCAGCCGCGTGAAGTACACCGATAACCGCGCCCCGCACTGACGGCTTAAGCTGGGATTGGTTCCTTCCCATTTGAACGGTGCAGTGTCCAAGATACCGCGAAGGGTTCGATTGTCCACGGGACTGAGGCCGATTCCATCGGCTTCAATATCGTAGGTCACGCCATCAATATGACCGTCAGGGTGACAGGAATGGCAAGCAAACTGGCGACGGAAGGTAATGGATGCATTGTTGAACAGCCGCTCCCCGAAGCGGACCTGCGTAATGACCTTGGGCCCACCCAGATCGATCCGATCGGTCACTTCCAGAGACGCCAAATCGATCACCGCCAGCGAATCGTCCAGCGTGGATGCGACAAACGCATGGTTGCCATCCGGGAGAATCAGAATCCCGCGGGGGTTGGTTGGCGTGGTGATATGTTTGACAACAAACTCGGTACTTTTGCCGAGATGATTCGGAATGACATGTTGGAGTTCATAGGCCGAAGCGGACTTGAGCAGCGACAGCAATTTGCCAATCTCTATCACCGCCACACGGTCCGAACTGGAACTGGTGACCAATGCCCGTTTCCCATCCGGCGTAATTGCCACATCGGCGGCATCCGGAAACGACAGGTCCGGCTGATCCAGCAGAACCTGATTGATTCGCCCGTCATTCCACAGCAGTCCAATCCCGTTAGTGATCGTCCAGCCCTGCATCAGACGGCTCATCGGGACCAGATTTTTGGTCCGGTTGTGGGTAAAGATTGCAAACTCGCCGGACGGATGCCAGGCGATGCCCTGCAAGAGATTGGTTCCGACGGCCGGTCGACGGTCGATCACGGTAGCGGTACGAGTATCGATCAGGGTAATTTCGGATTTGGGTTCGGTTCGAAACTCGCCGAGTTGGGAAAGATTGTTCGTTACGCAAATCGTCGTACGATCCGGCGACAGGGCCAGGGACCACGGACTCCGTCCGGCCGATAACCGCTTGACTTCCTTCAGCGTCCCGGTATCGAAGACGCTGATACTGTCGGAGGAAGTATTCAGAATATACAGGTATTTCCCCTCCGCATCGGTCAGGACGCCGTGGGGTTCATCCCCGACCGGCAGCGTGGCGATGACATGCCTCCCGGCAACATCAATCACCGAGACCGCATCTTCCAGCCGGGAAGTGACATACGCGGTCTTGCCCGCGGGGTGAAACGCGACATCATGAGGTTGACGACCGACGGGGATCTCGGCGATTTTCCGATGGGCCGCAACATCGATTACAATTACCGTATCCGACGATTCGCAGGTCACAAGCAATTCCTTGCCATCCGGCGCCAAAGCCATATTGATCGGGTTTTTATAGATCGGCTCGGCAACGACCGGGGGCGACGCCATCGGGTGGGCGATCTGGAGCTTGTACGACTTGTAGTCGAAGGGTTTTTCATGGCTGTCCTGATGACATTGCAGGCAGGTTTGGGAATCCACGGATTTGAGACCCGCGGCCTCAGCCGCTGCAGGATCTTCCATGATGGATTCGATCGCATATTTGCTTGCGGCTCCGTGGCAGGCCTCACAACCAACGCCTTCATAGAGGACAAACGGGTCGGCCAGCCCCCCCGCCGGATCTTTCCAGAAACCCACATGGCATTTCAAGCATTCCGGACTCTTCTGCGGCTCGATCGTTACGCCTTTGGTCTTGGCTATCTCGAACGCCTTGGGTGTGGCAAGAACCGCGTACGCCCGGGCATGAGGACTGACCCGCCAATGACTGTATTGATAGCCCATGTCGGGCTCGTTGTGGCACCTGGCACAGGCGATCGAGCCGATGTAACGCGGTTGATCTTTTACGGCCTCCGGCATTGGCAACGACGCTCCCCAGAACGGATTGTCCGGCGTCGGATGCGCGACGCGCACATACGCCTTTTCCAGGTCGAACGGCTGTTGACGATGAACCGCGTCATGCGAACCTTTGACGACATGACAATTCACGCAGTCGTCGATCGTCGGAATCCGCAGACCGGCCTGCATCGCCGCTGTCGGATTCTTCATCACATCTTCATCCATGTACTCGCTGCCGGGTCCGTGGCACTTTTCACACTGCACGCCGTCTTCGGTGTGGAAGGTCGGGTCCTTCTCCCAATCCTCGGCCTCGGCGCCGGTGGCATGACAACCCAGGCACATCGGCGATCGCTGCGGTTCGACGGGGATACCGCTGAGCAGAGCGATTTGTCTGGATTCCGGACGGGACAATACCGCATACGCCCGCGCGTGCCTGGAGGAAATCCACTGGCTCATCTGATGACCCATTCCCGCTCCGTCGTGGCAGGTCGCACAAGTGCCAGCGCCCACAAAATAGGGCATTTTCTTTTCCGATTTGGCCGCGGCCGAGCCAATCAGGATCATTGTCAGAATTACAGAAATCAATGCCGTCCGGTTCATCTTCGCTTAGCGTTCCTGAGTTCGGGGTTGAACGATCTTGAGAATCGGTTGAGGTTTGACATTTTCCAATAGGGTGACCGTCTTGTCGGGCCAGCGGATTTCGATTCGGTCGATCGTATCGGCGCTCCCCAGCCCAAAGTGCAGCCGCGGATCGGCCTGGGACAGATACCCCGTGACGGCAATCAGATCCCGAATCTGCCTGAGTCCGCCGGTGGTCACCGTAATCCGCGCTCCTACGGCGTCGGATCTTCCATTGGACAATTTGGCCTCGATCAGGATTTGGCGATTGGGGCCGCCATTATTTCGGAGCAGGCGGGCCCTGTCGTTGAGGTTGGAGATGACAATGTCCAGATCGCCGTCGTTGTCGAAATCAATGTAGGTCGAACCGCGTCCGACATATTTTCGCGCAAAATACTCTCCGGATTGTTTTGCGACATCCACAAACTTTCCAGCTCGATCATTTCTCAACAAGACGGCCTCTTCCGGATATTCGTGATGGGGATCGCCGTTGGCCACGAAAATATCCAGCCAACCGTCGGCGTCATAGTCGAATAACAGCCCCCCCCATCCGGTATATTGCCCACATGTCAGGGCGACTCCGGTCTTGGCCGTCAGGTCTTCGAAGAAATCGCCGCGGTTCACCAGCAGGCAATTGTAGCCCATATCCGGAATGAACAGATCGAGCAACCCGTCGCGATTGACATCGCCGACGGTCGGCCCCATCGACGAAACCCCCTGCCCGCCCTCTCCGAAGGCCAGCCCGCGAATCATCGCCTCGTTGACAAACGAGCCGTTGCCAAGATTTCGGAAAAAATCGTTGTCGGAGGCGTCATTGGCGACATAAATATCCGGATGTCCGTCGTTGTCGAAATCGGCCACCGTCGCGCTCATTCCGCGACCTTCGGGATTTTCGAGGCCGGCATTTTGCGTCCTGTCCGTAAAGGTCCCATTGCCATTGTTTCGATACAGGGCATCGGGCTGACCATTGTAGCTCAGGGGCCCGGGATAGCCAGCGGCGGCGTAGAAAGAACGGAATTTACCGCTGTCGTATTCCAGGTAATTGCAAACGAACACATCCAGACGACCGTCATTGTCGTAATCAAACCACGGGGCCGATAAGCTCCATCGCGGATCGGCCAGTCCGCTGTCCTGCGAAATGTCCGTGAAGGTCCCATCGCCGTTGTTGCGATACAACAAATTCGGCCCGTAGTTGCACACATAGAGGTCCAGATCCCCGTCGCCGTCAAAATCCGCCGCCGACCCGCCGCAACCATAATTGTCATCGCCTGCCACGCCCGCCTTGTCGGTCACATCGGTAAAAGTCCCGTTGCCGTTGTTGCGGTACAGGCGGTTGGACAGCTTGCCGCGAAGGGTTCGACCGCGATTATCGTTGATCTGTTTATTCCATCGTCCTGACAGGAAGTACAGGTCCTGCCAGCCGTCCCCATCATAATCGAACACGACGATTCCAGCTCCGGTTCCTTCAACAATATTGCTCATTTCAAAGTCGCCGACGCTGTGTTTAAAGGAAATTCCCGCGACATCCGTCACATCGGTAAAAGTCGGCAAACTCGCCGAGTCATTCGCGGCCAGGACCGCCGAGGACAGGATGAATAGGATACAGATTGAATTTATTTTCCTCATCGCTTCTCCCGGGGGGGGTTCTATGTGGAACCGCCGTCCACGGTTCCATCCCAAACGGCGCCCAAATCAATCCATTCGATTATCATCCGAATTTCCTCTTTCGTCATCGGCGAGGCATGTTTCGGAGGCATGGGCCGAATGTCGCCGGTATCCGCCGGAGGATCCCACGGACGAGTTGTTTTGCGACCGAGAATCCGCCAGATCAGCGGGCTGTTCCTCGCTTCGCCCGGAACCAAGTATTTCCCCGTCGGCGCGATGAGGGTTCGATATGCAACCGGCACCGACTCCGCGACGGATTCCGAGGCCAACTTCAGCGTTCGATGTCGCGCAGAATGGCAACTCGCACATTTGGCCGACACGATCGGAGCCACATGATTGCGATAATCCACCGTTTTCCGTTTTGCCGGCTCGTTGGCCAAAGGAGTGGATTTTCGAGTCAGAGCCAGGGCCAAATGATCATTCGGCGGGGTCAGTTCCGGATCCTCGTGGCACCCGATACACCCCCGCTGTTCGTGATTCATCGCCCAGATCCAGCGGCAACTCCTCAGGGCCAAACCGTCGGCGTCGAGCAACTGGAGTTCGATCGGGGTGACGGCGGGGATTTCGATATTGAAGGAACCGTCTTTCTCCAAGTCAATCTGATCGAGGATTCGCCGGAGAACGACTGAACCTTCCCCCGATTTCTGCGGGATTCCTTCCATCACGCGAAGCGATTTTGCGATCGCCGGACCCAGGGCCTGGGGGGCTTTCAGGTCGCTGATGGCTACATTCAGACAATACAGTTTGCCCGTTTTGTCGTCTTCGGACACGACGCTGCTGCGTCCATCCGGCTCGGTACGAACCGCCAGAATTCGCGGCTGGATATCGTGAACTTCCGGATCATCGAATATAGAGTCAAATCGTCCCGTTTCGGGATCCAAACAGACCAAAGCAAATGTATCCTGGCCGTTGCCGGATCTTCGGGACACCAGCAACCGCCCGTCAGGCAAAGGCGACGGAGAATGGAAGAGCCCATCCGCGGGTCGTGTGATCGGCTTATACGAATACAGCGGCCGACGGATCGCCACGCTCCCGAGAGAACCGGATCCATCCGAAGTCGGAAAGTCCGACTCGATAAAAACGACGAGCTTTTGGGTCGAGCAGGCCATATGCCGATATTTCGCCGTCCCAGCCGGTGCATACAACGCATAATCCGTCCCGTCCAGGTTGATCCCGAACAGATCAAACCGACCCCTTGTTGAATCGCCGATCCCCCGTTGGCTTGAGAACAAAATCCGGCCGTCGTACATCAGGGACGGATCCAGGCAATTTGAACAAGTATAGGTTAATCGCCGAACCTCCGAACCATCCAGTTTGCACGAATACAGAACCTGTGTCGGAGATTGACCGAAAAGATCCGGTTCAGCAACTTCCCGAACAAAGGTCACCTGAAACCACGGGGCCGGCGAGTTCAAGGTAAACATCGCGGATTGATAACATGGAGAGCGACAACTCCCCAGCCCGCCGGTGATCGGCCGTATCTCCGATCCGTCGGCGGCCATCTCGTAAATTGTCCATGGATCGGCGACGGTCTTTTTTCCGGCAAAGAGGATGCGTTTTGCGTCAAAGGAAATATCCGGATCGCTAGCGCTGTGAAAATCGCCGGTCAGAACCCGAATGAAACCTTCCTGTGTTCGCAGGACAATCCGCCCTCCGAGCGTAAAATCCGGGCCGCTTGTGCCGGATACAGAACTCGTCCCTTTCACGGGAATCTGTGTCCAGACGATCGGATGCTCCAGTGTGATCCTGGCACTTAGGGGGGGAATCCATAAAGACAAAAAAATACCTATGCCTAGGGATCTGATCCTACAAAATCCCTTTTTCGTTTCCGCTCTCCGATTCCTGCCTGTGTACAACATCCGATTTCGACCCCCTCCACGGGGTCCTCATCCTCAGCAAACATGTCCATCTCAATCCACTTCCGCCCGTCTCCCTCCGGACGAGATACCTTCTGGAATTCTTGATTTCCAATAAGGCACGCGATGCAAGACATCATTTTACCAAATCGGCTTGGCCGGGTCAAGAATTAACTTATTGGTCTTCCAACTGGCTAACTGACTGGTCCTATCGAACAGAAAAGGTCACGGAGGCCGATTGCCCGCTGTCGGAAGTACAGACCAGTCGCCATGATCCCCGCGGCAATTGCAGTGCGGAATCCACCGGATTGACAATCCGATCATTCAGAAACCAGTTCAACGCATGGTGGCCATTGGTTTTCACGGGCAGCCGAATGGTCCCTTCCATAGCCAGGTAGATCCGGCCGTCTTCGGGCGAAAGGATCCTGACTTGCTCCGACAACACCCCGGGCGTTGGCAAGGGACGGGTAACCGCGATGGGCCCGGGAACTTTGATGGGAATATCGTTTTTCAGGATCGGCAGGCAAAATATACCGGCCAGGAGGGGCTCGGCAGCTTCGGCTCCAATAAAGTCCGGCCGGCCGGTCCCGCAAAGTCGTCCCGTCCATACGCCGACGGCGAATCGCCCATTGTGTCCGACAGCCCAGGCATCGCGTCGGCCGGAACTGGTCCCCGTTTTCCACATAAACCAGGGCAATTGCTCGACATCGGCGTTTTCCATTCCGTGAACCGGGCGGTTCCGGCAGGACAGGATTTCGTTGAGGGTGTCACAGACATTCTCCTCCAGAACGAATCGACCTTTCTCCTGCGGCTGATCGACAAACAAGCGGGGTTTTTGATATTGACCCCTGCGCCCAAAAACGGCATACGCGGCGGTCAGATCCAGCAAGGAGGTTTCAAAGCCACCCACAACCAGCGACAGACCCGCCCGCAGAGTGATATCGGGCGGCAAACGGATCCCGGCGGATTCGATCATCCCGAAACATCGGGCCAACCCCGTTTGTTGTGCGATATATAAAGCCGGGATATTCAGGGATCGACGAAGAGCGTCGGCGGCCGTTATGGGTCCGGAAAAGGTTCGGTCAAAATTTGCCGGATTCCATCCGCCGAAGTCCATCGGGACATCGTAAACAATCGAATTCGCCGCCAGACGGTTTTCCTGAAACGCGGCCGCATAGATGAAGGGTTTAAGAGCGGACCCGGGGCTTCGCCGGGCCAGGGCCGCATTGACCTGACCGGAGAAGGGATCGGCATAATCCGTTGAACCAATCATCGCGACAATCGAACTGGACGAAATTTCAATCACAACCACGGCCAATCCGCTGCCCGATGGTAACAAACTTTGATGGTCTCCGGCCAGGACCTCCACTTGCCGCTGGACTTCGCGGACAATAGTCGTTTGCCCCCCTTCCGGACGACGGGCCAAGGCCAGCATCGCGGCGTGGGTCGCTAACGATTCCCGTGGCGGAGGATGGATCATGGGCGGATTGGCAATCGCCTCCTGAGCCGCACCTTGGGCAAGCCGACCGCATTCGACCATTCGAGTCAGCACTCGATGCGAGCGATCAATCGCAGCGGTCCGATGTTTTCGAGGGTCATATCGTGTGGGAGATTTCGGCAGGCCCGCCAGAAGGGCCGATTCCGCCAATGAAAGATCACAGGGTTGCTTGGAAAAATAGTACCAACTGGCGGCGCCAACCCCGCGGATATTCCCTCCATATGGAGCCATGTTCAAATACAATTCGAGAATCTGGTCCTTGTCGCGAATCCGGCTGAGTTGAAGGGCACGGAATGATTCAATCAGTTTGGACCGGATCGTCCGAGGACGATCTTCCATCATCCGGCAAACCTGCATGGGAATCGTACTGGCCCCGGAAATCACTCGACGATGCGTCAGGTTTTGCCCCATGGCCCGCAGGAAGGCAATCGGATCCACGCCGAAGTGCGAGCCAAATCGCCGATCTTCAACCGCAATCGTGGCATCGATCAAGCGCGGATCGATCCGGGATAATCGGACGGGAAGACGCCACTGTTGCTGCGGAGAGACCTTTGGCAACAACAATCCCCCCTGGCTATCCAGAATCATCGGGCTGGCCTGAAATCGAGCCAACTGATGTTCCGGAAACGGGAAGGCATTCCACAACAGGGCAAAACCGATCGACAGCAAGCCCATCAGGCACGCGAAAAACCATGCGATCTTGCCTACCGCTCGAGCGATTTTTCCAAACGGCCGTCTCATGGTCGGATCCTTATCCTCCCGATGGGTCCCATCGCGGCAATCGCCGGGTCATACATGCTGGAGGCCTGTATGGGCGGGATGTCAAACACGCCTGCGGTCACCAAGCGTAGGGGATAACGGTGTTCCTGCGCTTCCCGCCGGACCGTGCAAAAAATGACGACCCGGTCATCAAGAAATTCGACATGGTCCGCCTGCGTGATTTCCGACTGGGCGCCGGTTCCGGATGTGGCCAATCGCGGATTTTCCACCTCCATTCCACCGGGCAGCGCATCGACAATCACGATATTATCGACCGGACTTTTTAGATTTGTCTCGATTCGAATCAAAACCTGGATCAGATCGCCGACATGCAGGTCATTGGCATCGATCGTCTTTCCCGTCCGGTCCAACCATTGACGGGTGACCACCAGATTTTTCGAATAGGGCTGGAGGGAATCCCGAACTGCCAGACCTTCGCTGGAAGAGCTGACATAGATTGTTCCCTGGCCGGTAGAGGCAATCATCATCGGCCCCGAAACCTTCTCCATTTGTCGCGACAGGGGTGTTTCATGGGTAAAGACGAATTCCTTTCCGTCGGCCATGCGAATCGTTCCGGTAAAATCCGGCGGATCTTTTTCGGCCGCGGCCTGATATCGCGTCAGGGCCATGAGGGCCGCGGAATTTTCCAGCGTACTGGCCCAGCAGCCGTTTTGACGGGCATCCATGATCCGTTTGACCATCGGTGGGATACGGGCATCCCGGGGATCGACTTCGAGTAGAACCATCAGCCATGTGGCCGTCTGCTGAAGACGGGAATGCATTTGTCCGTAGGACACAGAATCGGATGCCGGCATCACCGGTTCGTCTGAGAGCAAAGACCGGGCTTTGTCGGTCATTCCGGCGGCGTGGAAGGCGGCAGCTAAATGGGCAATTCCGGCCGGATCAAGCCGATCGCGCCGTTCGGCCAGGCCGTTCATCCAACCCAACCGGGGGCGATCGAATCCGCTGAGAACATGACAGATTAATGCTCGTGTTCCGGCGGGATCTTCGGAATCAGGATGATTCAACTGGCTGTCGAGATACTTCAGCAAAACTTCCAGAAATCGCTTATCGACCGGATAACCCGCCTTCTGTGCTTCCAGCATACACCATCCGGCATACGCGGAGGCCCACAACGAAGAATCCGTCCCCCCCTGCCAGAAACTCAGTCCGCCCGATAGGGTCTGCATCGACCAGATTCGGGAAATCCCGGCCGAAACCATCTCACCAATCGCCTCGGCACGGGCCGGATCGAGTATTTTGGGGGCTTCGATCATCGCAAATAACCGGCTGGTTGTCTGCTCAAGACATCCGTAAGGATAGCGAATCAACCGTTCAAAAACCGGTTCCAGTTCGACGGTCGGCCGCGCTCCGATGAAGAGCGTCCGTTGCTCGGTATCGGGAATAAACTCTTTGGAAGGTTCCAGCAGGAGTTCTTTGCCCGCCGGGACCGACAGAGTCTGGACCCGGGAATGTAAAGCCGTAGCCGGCCGTATGGGAAGCGAAATCGACACCACCACCGTCAGGGGCCGAGATGCCGAATCCACACCAGCCGCTTTGAGTTGGATGCTGGCAAGACCCATCTGACGGGCTTGCACATGGAGAAGATAAGTCAACGGTTTTCCTGAAGCAACCGTAAGTTGAGCGGAAGGATTCTCAATCATCACCGGTTCCGATCCGACGGCTTCGAGTTGGACAGCAACATCAGCGCCGGTGGAATTGAAGACCTTGACGGGAACATCAAATTGATCGCCAGGCGCGGCAAACCGCGGCCAGCCGGATTCAATAAACAACGGCGAAGTCATCACCACAGGCCGCTCGGCCTTGCCATAATGATCCCGATCGACCGCTACCGCCATCACGCGGATCTGGCCAATCAACTCCGGGATTTTCATCTTCACGGACGCCTGACCCCGGGCATTCAACTCCACCGCTTCGCACCAGATCACGGCCGGTTCAACCCGATCCTTTCGTACCGGGCTGCGTCGAAGCCCACGAACCTGATGATCCGGCCCGTCGGCTCCGATGCGGGCAAAACTGTCCGGCCTTTGATAATCCGGCAGGAGGTCAAAAAACACATCGGAAGTCCCTACCCCGGGCAAACGCGGCGAGAGGAAGAAACGGAACGGATCGGGCGTCTGGAACTCCGTCGGTAATAAGATTCCTTCATCCACCGCCCAGACATGAACCATGGCCGGTTGATTGGGATCGATGGCCGGTTGGGTGGAGACTTCCACCGTCATTTCCTGGCCGGGACGAACGGATTCCGGTACGGCGATTTTGAGAGGTAACCGCCGAAGTTCGTGATCCAGACGGATCGGTTTGATCCCCATCGCTCGATGCGGAAGCCACCTGGGTTGGTTGGGATCCACCGCCCGGACCACCGTCGCAGTCAGATATGCTCCTCCCCGCAGGTCTTTTGGTAATCGAACCGAAACCTCGGCAGAATTCTTTCGCATCTCGACAATCTTTTGCCAAATGACGCGGTCGGTTTCAAGCGCAACCAACATCGTCCCCGATAACGGGCTGCGAACCAAGGCCCTGACCGTCGAGCCGGGCACATATCGTGGTTGATCGATCACAATTTCCAGCCGATCCGGTTCATTCATCGACAGATTCTGTTCGGCGCCGTTTTCGGATGAATATACATCCAGCCAGGATTCGCTCCCGCTGACGGTATCGATCACAATCAGACGATACCAGCCCGCATCCGGACAAGTGAAGGCGATGGAGCCACGCGATGCTCCTGCGGCTTGGAAAGTTTCGGTTTTCAGGATCTGGATTTTTTCCTGTGATTTCCAAACGGCCCTCCCGGAGATCTGAGTCAGGACCGACTCGTATTTAACGGTCATCCACTGGATCTGTAAGGGACCGGGGGCCGTCTCAGACTCATCGGTTGCCACGCACACCCAATCGACCGCGCAAGGTGCGCCGGGGGAAACCAGTGTTCCGCCGGGCATTTTGAGTCCGATATGCTTTCCAAGGCGATCGACAATCATCGAGCCGTTGTCTGAAACCGACCGTGAACCGGGTTCTGTTACCGTGACCGAATAGCGCAGGCGATACAGAGCGTTGGGGATATTCTCCTGCAACGGAATTTCCACTTTGGCATTCCCGGACCCGTCCAGTTTTTCCATGATCGTCGGCAGATGGATCGGTCCGCTGGACAGGGGTCTCCCAAACTGATATTCTTTCAACGATTGCGGCTGAAGCCGTATTGGAGTCAGCCACGGTTCGATCCGCAATGGCAATTCGCAAGCCGGAGCGTCCCACAGATATGCCGCTGTCGCATTCACGGTCGGCTTCTCGTCCGGCGAATACCGTTGGGCCGTTGGAGTTGCCGTGACTTTCATCCGCTGAGGAAGAAATGCCTCGACAAACACTGTCGTATTTCCAATCGTCGTCTCCGAGCCGGGCAAGGCGACATCGAACGAATACATCCCGGTTTGCATATCTTCGTGGGTCGGGAAGTCGGCATGGAAGAATCCCTGTTGTTCTTGCGAACGCTGAAGGACGCGATCCTCGATCTGCCGACCGTCGGGACGACGAATCAACAATCGAACCGGAAATGCCGGGGGGATGGCCCCGTTTGCCCGACGGAGGATCCCGGTCAGGTGAACCGTATCTCCGGGACGGTATACACCCCGCTCCGAATACACCATCGCTTCGACATCTTCGGGGTACGGCATTCCATCGTTGTCGGAGAAAGCATCATCGATCATCCACCGGTTATTCCCGGCAATCAGATACCCCAGGTCGTCTTCTTTCTGCGCGGTGACAACCCACATGCCCCTGTCTTTGCCGGAACTCGAATACTCCAGACGAACGATTCCGTTGGGATCGGTTTGGCCGGTCGCCAAAGTCTGATTGTTGTAGGTAATTGCCTTAACCGTCGCGTCCTTGATTGGTGTTCCATGCCGAATCGAGGTGACCCAGACCAAACACCCATCTTTATCGGACTTGACGGTGATTCCCAAATCCGACAGCGAAACCAACATTCGATCCCGCGCCCATCGATTGCTCGAAGACCCGACCTGGAGGTAGTAAATACCGGGGCCGGGCTCAATCAGATCCTTGAGTTGAACGGCATACGGCTGGATTTTGTTTCGCGGCAGGTCACACACGATCGTTTTTTTGGGCAAATCCCGGCTGGTCTCATCCCGGCTATTGTCATGCAAATAGGCGGCCAGATTGTTCTCATAAACCCGCCAGGCCGAGAATTCTAGGGATGAAACATTGACCGCTTTGACCTCAATTTCGCGGCTGCCATAAGGAGACAGGATCCCTTTCCGCTGGCCCTGCAGAGAAATACCGGGCCTTCGCTGCGGTATTTCCACGACCACCAAGACCCCTTTCCCCAGCGTCTTGTCCTGACTCGAACACAGAAGGGACGGAATCGACAGGGTGTAGCGATGTTCGGGCAGAAATTTCCCGGACACCACCAGCGATGCATCGCTGCGATAGATCTTCATTTCCTCAACCGGCGGCGTTACGGGGATTTCCGGCAAAATTTGTTTTGTACTCAACTCTCGGGAAAAATTGAGCCGGACTGAACCGATTTCGCTGAATTGGGGTATCTCAATCTCGGCATGGAGAAAGGCAAAACCGGGATCCAGATTCAATCGTCGGGAAACGGGACTTTGCAGGGGTAAATCCGCGCCGGGACTTCGTAATCGTTCATCAATTCGCAAGAACAGGTTATGACTGGAAGGTCGGGGCAGACGAAGCACGATTTTCTCGGCCGGGGATGGAGTCATACACTGCATGGAACTAATTCTCTGCCCTTCAATTCCTTCCCCATCGTACAAAATCGCCGAACGAAGCAGATCGGCCGGATCAATCTTTTGGTTAAATTTCAGTTCGACGGTCACATCGGATTCGTCCGATGCAAGAGCATGGAAAGAATCCAGCCGTAAAGGAGAGGTTTGAAATTCAATGCTCTTTTTGTTGGCTACGACCATGCCGGTACGGCGGGCAAACCGTTCCGTCAAGTCGGCCGAGTAGATCCGGCCTAGAGTCAACGGGTTATCGAAAACATATTCGAGAACATCCGGCTCAGTCCACATGAGCTTACCCGGACAATCCGGCCGAATCTCCAGCAAGGCCCGTTTTTCGATTTTCCCCAAGTCCTTGTCGGAAACGACATTACGATCAAAGATCAGGCGTAAGCGGTCGGGAGTATCGCTATCCGGAACCAGAAAGGCATCTTGTAGAAATACAGAAGATCCGGGTCGATAGAATGCCTTGAATAGGATAAAACCGACCCCCAGGGCGTTGAGAACAATCAGGACGATATTGATCGCCAGCAATCGGGTTGCGGTCATTTTCATGGAAGACTCCTTTTGTGGAACCGAATATCCCAACTCGGTAAACGGTGAACTTCCCGGCCGGTCGTCCGGCATTGAACACAAGAGGATTGACAACATCGAATCACTGGAACAAACTGGATCCCCAATCGCATCATGTTTCACCATCTGGCCGGATACCTGAGACAACTCTTGTAGCTATCGGATTGCAGGTCTTGATTTCATCACAGGAAATCCAGAATAAGAACCAGTCCATCCGAACTGACGATCCATCAAGGATTTATACATTTCCTTTCTTCCTCGGCAGGGTAGAATAGTGGACGACAAGGTCCTTGGAAAGGATCCATCATTGACCGATGAAATTCTTAATAGGACAGCGAGAATAACATGAATCCACCCAAACACATAATGTTGCAGGACCTCGATCCATCTCGATGGCACATTCCAAAGCCAAATCGATGGGTTCCGATGTTCCTTGCTGTGTTGGCCATTGCCCTTTCCGTTCAAGGTCGGGAACGAATCCTTCCGGCCAATTCTTCGGTGCTGAGCGAAGACATACACGGACGGCTTGAACGGATCGGACAGGGTGACGATAGTTTGTTCCTGCTGACGGTTTGGGGCACGCCGAAAGAAATGGGCGCGGCCCATGGTCGGTTATTGAAAGAATCTGTTCAGAAACATTGCGACCACTTGATAGCGGCCATGACCGGGGCCATGAAAATCGGTCCGGAGAAGCTGGATGAAGTCTATCAGGCCACTTTGCCCTATATTCCAGACCATTTTGTCGAGGAAATGAAAGGTTTGGCCGAAGGCGCCGGCATCCCGCTGCAGACCGTCATCCGCTGCCAGATGATCGGGGAGGCCAGCGAGTGGCATTGCAGTCTGTTCGGGGCCTGGGGCAAGGCCACGGCCGCAGATGGGCATACCTATCAACTTCGAGCGCTCGATTACAATATTCGCGCCGAGATTCAGCGGTTTCCAACGATCATCGTCTATGTCCCCAAACAAGGACATCCCTTCGCCAATATCGGCTGGGCAGGGGTCGTTGGCTCGGTTACGGGCATTAGCTCGGTACCCCTTGCGATCTCCGAAATCGGCGACGACTACGACGCCGCCAATGACAGCTTCGAAGGGATTCCCTTTCAGTTCTTGCTGCGGGATATCCTCCAGTTCGACGAGAACTTCGACGCTGCCATTGCCCGAGTTCAAAACGCCAGACGAACCACCAGTTTGATGTACGCAATCGGCGATGGTCGAAAAGGTCGGGTCAGAGCCCTGCAGACCTCGCGGACGCTGTGCAATGTCTTCGACTGGGACAATCTTGAACCCAATGTTCAGACCCATCCTCGCCTGGAAGATATCGTCTATTGGGGCATGTCGTGGAATGTTCCCCGATACGATCAGGCCTTACACGACCAGTTGAAAGCCCACTACGGCACAATCAACGCCTCGGTCGTCATCGAAACGATCCTGCCCGCCGTCCGCACGGGGAACCTGCAGGTCGCCGTCTATGACCTGACGGCTAACAAGATCTGGACCGCCAACGCCCGCGCCGAAGGCGAGTCCGGCCCCGTAAACGCATACGAAAGAACCTTTGTCGAGGTGGATATGAAGACCGTCTTTGAACAAGCAGCGATTCAGGCCAGACAGAAAGGAAAACCATAATGAGACTGTTTATCTTCGGGGCAAGTCTGTTTTGCCTAATGGGTCCGGGTTCCGCTGGGGCAATGGAGGACTCCGATATCCCAACAGAGCCGGTCCAAGATGCGGTAATGCCGGGTCTTTCAGACAAACAAGCCATGGTCGATTGGGCCCGACGCGCCTTTTCAGCCCAACCGATTACCGATCCTCATTCGGCCATTCAGATCGAGGTGCTGCGGCAGGATTACAGTGTCCTGCAACAGGGACGATCGTGTATCGAAACGCCCATTCGGATTGGAGATCAACATTTCACGCACGGCCTGGGTACCCATGCCAACAGCGAGATCCTTCTTCGACTGCCCCGAGGCGCCAAGACCTTTTCGTCGTGCGTCGGAATCGATCATAATCCAGACACCGAAGGTCTGCGCGGCACAGTTCAGTTTAGCGTCGAGATCGGCGGCAAGGAGGTCTTGCGTACACCCACGGTCAAAGGTGGCGATGCGCCTGTACCGGTAAAAATAGAACTGCCGCCAAACACGCCCGAAATCATTTTAAAGGTGGATACGACCGCTGACGGTCCGGCTCACGATCAGGCCGATTGGGCCGATGCACGAATCATCATGGAAGACGGGAGTGAATCGTGGATCGATCAGAAATCTCAATCCTTTATGACCGATCAACTGCCGATCTCGTTTGTCTATGACGGGATTGCGTCCGCCGATTTGCTGAAGAATTGGAACGCCATTTCCGAAACCAGGAAAAACGCCAACCAAATGATATATACTACACGATGGACCGATGCACGGACTGGCCTGTGCCTCCGGGTCGAAGCTACGGTATGGGAACCCTATGCGGCGGTAGAATGGCTGATCCATTTTGAAAACACCGGGAATCAAGACACGCCGATCCTCGAAAATGTCCAAGCGATCGACATTCAGCTTCGAACCGGTTACACCCACAAGCCGGTGATCCTCCATCAGATCACCGGAGATGTCTGCGGAGAGAAAACCTTTCTTCCTCTGGAAACGACGCTGGAGCCGGGCAAACCGGCGGTTTTTGCGCCGGTCGGCGGTCGTTCCTCGAACGGAACATTCCCCTTTTTTAACCTCCAGTATGGCGACGAAGGCATGATCACGGCCATCGGCTGGTCGGGCCAGTGGGCAGCGCAACTGGTACGATCTGCCACAGGGCCAACCCGATTGCAAGCAGGAATGGAGAAAACGCATTTCCTGCTTCATCCCGGCGAGCAAGTACGAGGACCGCGGATCCTTGTGATGCCGTGGAAAGGCGATCGCACTACGGCCCACAATCGCTTTCGCCGGCTGCTTCTTTTCGAATATGTGCCCAAGATTCACGGCCGTCCTTTGCGATTGCCAGTCGCAGCGCAATGTTTTGATCGTTACAGTTGGACTCGACCGGAATGGAGCACCGAAGCCGGTCAGATTCACGCGGCAAAGGTTACCCGCCAACTCGGCTGCGATACCCACTGGCTGGATGCGGCATGGTTTGAAGGCGGGTTTCCCAACGGCGTGGGGAATTGGTACTGCAAACCCAAGGGCTTCCCCCATGGCCTCAAACCCGTCAGCGACGCCTGTCATCAGGCGGGTTTACAATTCCTGCTATGGTTTGAACCGGAACGCGTGGCGCCCGGAACGCAGATCGCACGGGAACACCCCGAATTTGTTCATGGAGGCAAAGAGGGAGGTTTGTTCAAACTGGACGATCCGGCCGCGCGAAAATGGTTGACGGAACTGTTGTCACAGCGAATCACCGATTTCGGTCTGGATGTCTATCGTAACGATTTCAACATGGATCCCCTGAATTACTGGCGGGCCTCTGATGCGCCGGACCGACAAGGGATCACGGAAATCCGCTATGTTGAAGGTCACTATGCGATGTGGGACCAGTTGCGGGCCGGGCATCCGGGATTGTGGATCGACGACTGTTCCAGCGGCGGCCGCCGGATCGACCTGGAAACCCTGTCGCGATCCGTTCCGTTATGGCGAAGCGATACCGGCTGTTCACCCGGTCATGCGGACTGGGACCAGGTTCAGACCCTTGGTCTCAGTCCGTATGTTCCGCTTTCGACCTCCTGTGCGTGGGAACCGAAGGCCTATGTGCTTCGAAGCGCCGCTACCGGCGGCTCGATTACACAGTTCGACTATCTAAATGATCAATTCCCGATGGACCAGGCACGAGCCGCTTTAGCCGAGATCAAAGACAACCAGAAGTACTGGTACGGGGATTTTTATCCCCTCAGCCGCTCCCTCCTGGGCCCGGATGCTTTTGTCGCATGGCAACTGCACCGGCCCGATCTGGATTCGGGTATTGTTTTGGCCTTTCGTCGGGCCGATTGCCCGTATCCTGTTTTGCAAACCAATCTGCGGGGAATTAATTCCGAGCGCCTGTATCGTGTCGAGTTTATTGACGAGACCCGGGCGTTGCAGACAAAAACGATGTCCGGCCGAGAACTGCAGACAGATTTTGAACTTCGGATCCCGAACCGATCCGAGAGCCATTTGATTCGCTACCAACCCATATCAGCACAGAATAAATAAAGGTTTACTTTTTCGAAGGGAGAATTCTTATGAACCGGATGACAGGATTTGTCGGGGGGATTCTGGCCGGATTGGTCCTGGCTGGATCTTTCGGTTTTGCTTGTTTGACGATGAACGCCCCCAAAACCGTCGAAGCCGTAACCGCAATGGCCCTGGCGGCCGAAACCCCGCCCGCAGACGACGGAAAACTGCGGATCATTGTATTCGGAGCCCATCCCGATGATTGTGAATTGGACGCCGGCGGTCTGGGTTGTCTTTGGAGTGAGCAGGGCCATCATGTCAAATTCGTCTCGACCACCAATGGCGATATCGGACACTGGCAGACAGCCGGAGGTCCGCTGGCCTTGCGCCGAACCGCCGAGGTCCAGGAGGCCTCAAAGGTCATGGGCACAACCGCTCAGGTTCTGGACATCCATGACGGCGAGATTGAGCCGACGCTCGAGAACCGTCGGACTTTTACGCGTCTGATTCGCCACTGGGACGCCGATATTGTCATTGGACCTCGAACCAACGACTACCATCCCGATCATCGCTACACCGGCGTTCTGGTCCAGGATGCGGCCTATATGGTCACGGTCCCGTTTTTCTGTCCGGACACCAAACCGCTGAAAAAGAATCCGGTTTTTCTCTATGCCTCGGACGGATTTCAAAAACCCAACCCTTTCACTCCGGATATTGTCGTGTCCATCGACTCGGTCATCGATAAAAAGATGGAGGCCCTGTCCAAACTCGTCTCTCAGTTCATTGAAGGCGGCTGCGAAGGGGGCCCCGGTTCGGTCCCGAAGGATGAGGCCGATCTGAAAAAACGCCAGGAAGAATTGAAACAGGGATGGCTGCGAAATCGAAACGCCGATATCGCCAATCGTTACCGGAACAAACTGATTGAGTTGTACGGTCCCGAGGCCGGCAAACAAATTCGCTATGCGGAGGCCTTTGAGATCTGCGAATACGGCCGCCGGCCAAAGCCGGAAGAATTGCGGCAATTGTTCCCTTTCCTGCCGCAACAACCGGCTCGTCCATAATTTCCCAACGGCGGCCCTATCCGTCTGCCATGCATCCAACCATTATGAAACGGGGAAATTGGGCGATAAAGGACTCGAACCTTTGACCCGCTGATTAAGAGTCAGCTGCTCTACCAACTGAGCTAATCGCCCGGGAAATAGCCGGAAAAAACGAATATCCCCCCGATCTCAAATGGGCGGTACAAGACTTGAACTTGTGACCTCTTGCATGTCGAGCAAGCGCTCTAGCCGACTGAGCTAACCGCCCTAAAAACTAAACCGGGATTATCCCACAGTTCCCAAAAAAATCAAGCGGCAATCCAAAATTTTTCGGTAATACGAAAGGGGCCCGCGGATTGCGGCCGCAGGCCCCGAATGTACTCATCGATACAATCCGGACGACTTGATCCGTTCCGGCCTATCGCATCGGGATCAGATCCCCGATCCGATTCCACAAGAATACAGACCGCACTTCATCCATTCGCCGGCGAAAATCGCAAAGTCTTCCAGAGTAACTTTGCAGTCGCCCGTGAAGTCATATGCAGACTTCACATTGCAGGCGTCCGTCGGGAATGCGTTGGGACCGGCCTTATACGCCGCCTCAATCCACGGACCCGAGATGGGATAGTCGTAGATGCGGAACTCGTCGATCGTGCCCTTGAATCCCGGATCGCTTGTGTAATGAGACCGGCCAAGCCAGCACTCGATATCATCGACAACGCTCATCGCAAAGCAATTCGTTCGCGTGGCGCTCAACACGCCATTGGTGTACAACCGCATCGTGGGTGTGGCGGCGCTATCGGTGTCATAAATACAGGCGACATGCGTCACAGTCCCGGTAATGATATCTGCGCTCACGGCCGGAGCCGGACCGTTACAGGTCTGTTCGGTACTGGCATCCTTAATGGCAAATCGACCGGGCGGGGCATAGAAGAAGTAGTTGACGCCGTTTGCGCCGGAGGTCTTGCCGAAGTCGAACACACGCGACCATTCATTGGCGCCCGAGGTAATCCAAAACATGATGGTAAAGCTCTTCAGAGGCGTGACCATCCTGGGAGGAAGGGCAATATAATCCGTGGTCAACCGCGGGAAAATCGCCTTACCGCCTTCGATCTTGATTTGGGTCCCGTTCACCGTTCCATGGGCGGTACCGACCGAATCGTTGGCGGTTCCATCATTAAAGGTGTACTGGTGAATGAGCCCCGAACGGATATCGGCCAGCAGGTTAGCCGACTGCGTAGTACCGGCGGCATTGGTCACTTTGCAATAATACGACGCTCGGTCCGCCGCGGTCGCTCCGCTGATCTTCAGGGTCGATTTTGTGGCGGTATTGATAATCGAAATCTTGCCGCCTTCGGTTACCGGCGTGTTGTCCGCGGCAGTAAACCACTGAACCGTAGCAACCGGAGACGCCGAGGTGATGTTCACGACCAGCGAACAATCGCTTCCGGTCATCACAAACGGAGCGGAGGTCGTCAGAACCGGAACGGTCTTAACCGTCTCGAAACTTCGTACGGCGCCGACGGCGAAATTCGGGTCCGTATTGCCGGGAATGGTGAACTTTTCATCCACGCGCCAGTAGTAGGTCGCATCCTTGGCCAGCGGGGTACCGGCGGGCACGGTGTAAGAAGTGTTGGTTATATCGCCCACCATTGCCGCCGGGGCGCCGTTCTGGACATCGGCCTGGTTCTGGCTCAGATACAGCCGGAATGCCTTACCGGTATAGTCGGCCGGAATAAAACCGGACGCCCAGGTCAGAGTCGGCGTCGCGGATACGCCCGTTTCCTGATCCGCCGGACTGAGTTGCGTGGCAATGGAGACTTCCGTACCGGCAACCAAGCTGGCCGCCACTTCCGCGGAGGTCATGGCATGATTGTAAATGCGGAATTCATTATACGATCCGCCGTACATCGGATCCGGCCATTGAGACCGACCGAGCCAATTGTTGAAGTCATTCATCGCGGCCAGGGTAAATCCCGCGGGGATGACATTCTGAGCAACCTGCTCGCCGTTCAGATACATCTTGAATTGCCCGGCGCCTTCATCATAAGTAATGACGACATGTTGTTCGACATTCGCCGTCAACAGAGCGGGACCATCGACCACATTCTCCACCCGCGAGGGAATCGGCATATTGATGCCGCAGCGCAACAAATTCGCTCCGCCATGAGGGCTCAGGAACATGTAACGGGAGTTCCCGCTGCTACAGGAGAGATTTTCCCCGCAGTCGCTGGCGCCCAAATCCCAAATGCGGCACCACATTCCGCCGGAAGTCCATGTCGTCCATGTCTCGAAGGTCGCCTGGGTACCGAGAGCCGAAATAATGCCGTTCGGCAGATCGAGGTAATCCGTCCCGGCGTTTCCGGAAGTACCGCCACCCGCCAAAGTCAACTGGCCGCTGACAAACTTGGAATTACCGGTCCCGTTGACCAGTACGCCATTGGCCGTACCCACCGAGTCATTGGGGTCGTTCATTCCATACCGGTGCACGATGGCGCCTTGCACCTGCATTGCCCCAACCACCAAAACCAAACACACAATCATCCACTTTTTCATCTTGTTTCCTCCACAATGTGAGATTTAAATTCCTGTAGGTTTTTATTGTTCGGAATGACTCTACGCTGTCCATTCACTCTCCAATCCAGTGTTACGATCAACAACAAACAATATCCCTGTCTGCATTGTGCGGATAGTATCTTCTCCTCTCCGCAAACCCTCTCCACAGTCAACATCCGGTATTATACAGGATCTTGCAACGAAAAACAAGATCGTTTTGCGTTTTTCTTTAACCAATTCACGAACGCATTCCGTTCCTCTTTTCAGTACCGTCCATTCGGCTTGTTGGTCGAACCCGGATACGGTTTCCGGCCGCGGGCAGCAGTATACTGCGGGGAACCGGTATTCCGCTGATTATGAATATCCCGGATGACCCGTTTACCCCGACTTGGCCCTCGCCGCGGAGGCCGAACCGGGGTTTCGCCCTTCGAAAGAGATATGGATTTGGAGCAAATCTCCTGAAGGATCCGGTCCTGGGAATTCAACCCCTGTTCGAGGACTTCCATGGCGATCTTTTTCATTCGTCCCTTCATGCTTCTCAGGCCATAAGCCGCCGCCTTTTTGGCCGTATTGGGGTAATTGCCGAATAAGGCCTCTTTGAGAATCGCCAGACCATCCTCCTGCAGCCAGGAAAGATTCCGCGCCGCCAACCTCGCCGACGAGATATCCCTCGAAAACATCTTCTCCCGAAGCTTCCGTAGAAGCTCAATGGCTTCCGCATCCCGTTTCGGATCCGGCGAGTTTGTCTTCTTGGATTGCATACCAGCTTCCTTGCCCAATACATTATCAATCAACACGATCATTCGGAATAGGAGAATGGATCATCTCAACGAAGCGGCATTCATGCGAAATCCACCTCCCACATCCTGCAGATATCCACGATCATACCGGATCGCTGCCGGATTCGTCAAGGGGCAAGTCCGACTTTTTCGACTTTGTTGGATCGGGCAAGCGGGTTATTGGTCTCGAAGCCAGACCGTAGAATTCAATGAACGGCTCCGGGGCCCGCCGGTATTTCGATTGTCTCGGATGTAATAGGGAATCGCGGTCAACGGAGAACCGTCGGCCCATGCACCCCGGATCACCACAATCCCCCCCAGCAAATCCGACTTCCATTCGGTTGTCAGGTCCGCATTCGGGCTAAGTACTTTGTTCAGTTCCTGGTCGGCCCGCTCCACACAATAGATCATCGGGCCATATTGGAGAGCCACGCGGCCCCGGGTAGCGGCCACCTTGTCGATCGCCTTGATCCGCTGAACCTTCATCGGAAGCTCCAGATCGATCGTGTCTGCGGATTTCCAGGTTCGGGTGATCAGGGCATACCCATTTTCAATCTTCGGAGTAACGGCCGATCCGTTCAGGGCCATGGATACGATCCCGTTGGACTCCGGAACGCTCGTGTACAATTCGCTGACGCTGCGATCGGGGACGCGGATCCTGACGGTGAAACTCGTCTCAACCGCTGGATTGACGGTGATTCTGACCTTGCCGTTCCAGGGATAATCCGTTGTCTGGATCATTTCCACTGTCGTGCCCCCGATATCTTCGATCTTCACCCGACTTCCGACAAACTGGCTGATCACGATTCCATCGTCGCTGCGGGCATACATCCAGGTCGGGAGCATCAGAAGCGTTCGCGGGATATTGCCCACACAGCAGGGACAGACATGCCAATCGTATCGACTTCCATACGAATCCAGCGCGTTGTCATAATAGAAATTTTTCCCCTCAAAGTCGATCGATCCCAGCAGCGCGTTGTAAAGCGTTTCCTCGGCCAGATCCGCATAACGGGCATCCTGCCACATCCGATTCAGGTTGTGTTGGAAGAACACCTGACCGCAACTGGAACAGGCCTCGCAGTATCCGTTTTGTCGCAGCGAATAATTCGGACCAAAGCCCTCGGAGGTCTCGCCGCTGCCGACGCCACCGGTAACATAATATTTTTTATTGATGATGTTATCCCAGAGGGACATGACGGCGCTTTGATAATCCAGATCGCCGGTCTCCAGGGCAATGTAGCTCATCCCCGTATAGGAATACAACGCGCGGACGGCATGGCCTACGGCTTCATACTGCTGGGTAACCGGCCGGTGACTTTGGTCGTACTCCTCGCCGTTCTTGCGGCTGTCCATCAGAAATTTGGCCAGGGTGATATATCGATCTCCCTTGCCGGAACCTTCCACTTCGTTGACGAACCGGCCGAATCGGACCAGGGCCATTTCCATCGCCTGATGGCCGTCATACCAATATTGCTTCGGAGCCGGACCGAGGTGAGTATCCCAGCAGTCGGCCAATTTCTTGGCCGCATCATACAGTCGCAGATCGGCGCCGTCGGTCAGGACATGGTGAGCGATCGCAGCTTCAAGAAAATATCCGGCCGTATATCCTTCGTGATCGTGTTTCTGGGACCATCGCTTCTGTCCTCCGATCGTATAGGCCGTGTGCAAATACCCATCCGGTTCCTGGGCCGCCAGAATCTTGGGGATCCAGTCTTCCAGCGTCGCCTTCATGTCCTGCTGGGCCTTGATGATCTCGGCGTCGCCTTGGGGATCGACCATCGCCGCGATACAAATCGCTTCCAGGGTATTGTGTACCCAGGCATTGGAGAACACATACCCTCGATGTCGCTGGTAGGGCTTGCCTTGCAGTTTATTGGCCGCGTCGATGAAATTATTGATCCCCCCTTCCCTCAGGGCCGGATCGTTAATCTTGGCGATGCAGTGCGGGATCCAGTTGACAATCAGGGCTTTGACTCGATTGCTCCAGAGGGGACTGTCAACGGAATATCGTCTTGTACGGATCGGCTGGAAGTGCATCCGGGGCGCCGGAGCGATCGCGGAAACCTTCAGAACCGACGACCCGCTGAGTTGGCCTTCTCCCGCCGTCAGTTTCAGGACATACTCGCCGGGCGAGGAAAATTCCGCCGTTGTCGCCGTCTGGTTGGGATTCTCGAAAGTGACATTGCCCGGGCCGGTTTCCTTGCTCCAAATCACTCGGGTTTGGGCGGCCGGCTTGAGAGTTTTGAGCGTTCCGGACAACCAAGTTTTGCCGCCAACCACAACTGTTCGATCGACCCCCGCTGATACGGTCGGCGGAAACTCCGGCGACTTGCCCGAATCATACACCCTCCATTCCAGAATCCCGGTGGAAAATATTTCGTCGGAATCAATCTCCAGGCGCAGCTTGTCGGTTTGGACTTCGTCAAAAGTCGTCGTATTGAACTGATCCCTGGCGACTCCCAATCCAACCGCGTTTTTAACGGCGATAAACTGGCCGCCATCCCAAAACAGAAGCCGACAAGCCTTTGGATTCCGTACGCCCCGATTATCATTCCACCAGTACACATCGATCTTCTGGGTGCTGATGGGTTTGCTCCAGTCATACTGAACCCATTGCGTCCCGGTGCGATTCCAGTTGCCATAGGATCCTCGTCGATTGTCGGCGGAGTTGCGGGGCGTATTGCCGTCATTCAGCGCCGCAAGCGTCGTATCTCCGGATACATAGGAACTCGAAGGCGCGGCTACGGCGGCCAGATTGATGGGACTGGCGCTATCCGGCTGGGATGGGACGGCCGACGGACTCGGCTGGGCATAGACGACCAAACATAGAGATAACACGATCTGGATGGAACCTACCATGAACTTCATAGATGGTCTCCGTCTGTCTTCCTGAACCGTATCGATTGTACACTCTCCCGTGCAACGAAGTAGGCAGTCCGGCCTCAAAAAACAACGAGTACGGTCGCCTACTGAGAATCCCAGAATTTTCGGCCCGATATCCTAACCGTGTAATTAAGAACGGATCACCACCAGAATACTTGTCCCCAGGTCAATCGACGCTTCATTTGGTCGAAGGGCCTGGCTTCCACATGACCGTCGGCAAATCCGATATTTGCCCCTTCCGGAATAAAGTAATTCGAAGGTTTCCCCGGATAAGTCCGTTTGGTCAAATGATTGGTAGCGTCTGGAATTCCAAAATCCGCCATCGAACCTCCCGCCGTGATAAAGGCAAAATTCGAATCGGCCTCCGCTCCGTTTTGGCTGATCACGGCATCCATGATCATGATGGCGGCCGAGGCATTCTTCAAACCGGAAATCTTGCTGATCCAGTTCGGCTTTTCGCCCGTCTCAAGCTTGTCGGGCAATCGGGAAACCTTGGTCACCGGATCCAGACGCTCAAACATGTAAATAAACGGCAAGACGCGAAAATGAGCTTTTTGCTGGGCCAGGGTCAAGACGGACTCGTCGCGCCGCTGTTGTGGCGAATGGAGATCCACCCCCCAGGTGTACACCCACGAAAATTGCCAGTATCGGGCGTCTTCGGGACTTTTGATCCGGTTCACCGGGCAGAAAAACGACTTATAATCAATCCCCGATTCGCGGCCGATTTCGTTGGTACTCCAGAAACTGACATCCCAGAACCAGTTGCCCGTCGGAACCGTTGGAACCCATCCTTCATTGTTTTCCGAATACAGGATCGTCCCCAGACATTGCTGACGAACATTATTTTTACAGATCGCCTTTTTGACCAATTCCTTGGCTTTTCCCAGTGCCGGAACCACAATCGCCAGCAAAATCGAAATAATCGCCACGACAACCAACAACTCAATCAGCGTAAAACCGCGTTTGCTCTTCATTTGGATACCTTTCTGAAATGTCACTTCCCCCTCTACATCGTGCCATTCCATCTAATTAGTATATAACCCTTTCCATTTTAACGCTTCGCCTTCATGGTAACGCCAAGGAAGGTCTTAATCAAGGAAAGATCGCGTTTTTATTTCACCATTTTGCGAACAAGAAGTGGATTTTTCCCTCTTCTTTCAGGGCTTGCCCAGAATTGCTTTTTAACCGAAAACCCGGGCTACCGTAAAACGCGAGTTCTTCGATATTCGCGCAAGCTCATGCCCGTTTCCTCGCGGAAATAGCGCGCAATATGTTCAACCCCGGTAAATCCCGTTTTGGAGGCGATATCCGAAATAGACATATCCGTGCCGACCAGAAGGCGCAAGATATTTTGGACACGCACTCGTCTGATTTCGCGATGAATGGAACGACGAAGAATCGCCCGGAATTTTTTTTCGAGGACCCGACGGGAGACCGTGGTGGCCGCGACAACATCGTCCACAGTCAGCGAATAGAAGCCATGTTCCCAGATATAATGAATCGCAGCCCGGACATCGCCATCCTTTACGGCCAGAATATCCGTGGATTGCCGCGTTACCACATGCGTTCCGGTCACCAAAATGATCTGCCCCTCCATCACGGCCCGACCGCTCATCAACTCTTCCAACAGGGCGGCGGCTTCATATCCGGCCGCCTCGGTATTCAGGGCGATGCTGGAAATCGGCGAATCGGACAACTCGCAGATTAAAATATCGTTGTCCACTCCCAGGACCGTCACATCGTCGGGAATATCCAGTCCCGCAATGGCACAGGCCTCCACCACCTGCAGGGCGCGGTCGTCGTTGCAACACATCAGTCCCACCGGACGGGGGATCTTCTTGAGCCAATCGGCAATCCGGTACCGTTCTTTTTCCCAGGTCCTCTGGGAGGCATTCGGGGGGATCGGATAGAGATGTGCCGTATAGCCCGCCTTGGCCACACGATCGTAGAAATGAACGCCCCGGTTCTCGGACCAGACATATCCGGCCAGTCCGCAATACGCCAGCGATTCAAACCCTCGGTCCAACAGGTATTCGGCCCCCATCGTTCCGATCGCCTCGCTGTCGGTCAGAATGCACGGATAGGGATAATAACTTTCTCGATCGTGCTGAACATACAGGATCGGAACCTGCTGCAAATACCGCGGTCGGGACTTGATCACATCCCGCATGATCGCCCCATCGACCGACCAGTCCTTCCACTGGGGCAACGCCGAATCCAACCCCCCCGCCTGCCGAAAACACCGCCAGGGACCATGCAACTTGGTATAGCGAGCGATTCCGTGCAGCAACCCTCTCCCGAATTCGCGACTGGTCTCGATCAGCAACATCACATTCGGAACCGGACGCGGATCCGTCGGGCGCGCCTCCGATATTTCTTTCTGATCAATATCTATTTTTTCCGGATCAATCATTCCACTTCCTGATTCTCGAACGAAACGATCCATCGGATGTCGTTGTCCCGATTCCTTTCTCAAATGTATCATATTCCCCGGATCCGGGCGAGTCTTTTATTCCCGCCAAAGCAGTCCGATAACACAATCCCGGTCCCGCGGACCCGTTGTTGGCGATGAACTTCGACCTTTGGTTGGCCGATACAACGGGATGATCGAATCGACCGGGTTCTCTTTTCTCTTTCGTCCGGAGAGGGCTGGAATTGTATGTCCATTTGATGTTAATGATCGTATAATTAGAGGTTTTGAGGTCTGTTGGATGTTGCCAAACGCATGGGATTGATGAAAACGAGTATCGGGTGCATCATCGGAATTATGGGGATCGTCGGGTGTGGATTATCATCGCCACCGGTGCCCCCCCCGGATCGTCCCTCCGTTATGCAAACGGAATCGGAGCCCCAAGTCTCATCGCCCGCCCTCATGGAAACTTCTGATGGTCCGGCTACACAACCCGTCGTATCCGTTCCGACTCCGGCCTCAGCCCCGACCCTAAGCCCCGATTTGTCGGAACCCCTCGCTGACAATTCGGTCAATCGAAGTCCGGACCAACCCCCCGCTCAAACGGATCCAATCCCCTCCGCTAAACCAATCGATTCTCCCGAAACCGCCCCCCCGTCTATCTCGACGGAATCTTCCAAACCGGCCGAATCCACGCAAACCCCGAATGAACCGTCCAGGTCACCCGCGGAGAAATCTACCAACCCTGCCCCATCCGATTCTCCCTCTTCGCGGCCGCCTTCCCCTCCGACGGAAACGCCCGTTCCCGAGCCCAAACCCTCGGACCTGGCCGAGCTGGAAGAACTTGCACGCAAGGCCGACGAAGAGGCGATCGCCAAGCTGCATCCCTTTTACGCCCGTTACGCCGATCTGCTCAAATTGTATGTCGACGACAACGGAAATGTCGATTATGGCACCCTCCGCCGAAAACGGGGAGACCTTCTCGAAACCACCCGTATGCTCGACGAACTCGATCCCCAAGAGGTGCTTTTCTGGACCCAGGAGGAAAAAATTGCGCTCTGGCTCAACGCTCACAATCTCTTCACCATCAAACTGATCGTGGACAATTATCCCATCAAGACCAGCGTTTGGGGAATGTGGTATCCCCCCAACAGCATCATGCAGATCTCCGGCGCCCGCGATAAAACCTATTTTAAAATGATGGGGCTGGAATATACCCTGCGCGAGATCGAGCGCGACATCCTGCTGAAACGCTTTGAAGATCCTCGAATCTGTTTTGCCCTGTCCTATGCCAGTATGGGCGGGGCGTTTTTGCGAAGGGAACCGTATTACCCCCATCGGCTGGATTCTCAACTGGACGAACAGGCCCAGCGGTTTCTTCAGAGTCCCCGCGGCGTCGTTCTCGATCGCGCCAACGGAATCCTCTATTTGTCGGATATATTTGTCTGGTATCGCGACATCTTGATCGCCAAATACGGGCAAATCAAGAAATTCCGCGACCGTCCCGACGACATTCGCAGTTACTTGAACTGCATCCTCCTCTACCTCAAACCGGAGGACGCCCGCTTCCTTGAAACGATTTCTCCCGCCGTAAAATTCATCCGATACGACTGGCAACTGAACGAAAAGTAATTCCCCTGATTCGATCCCGAATTGCCGAGGGTCGAGGGTCCGATTTTTTGTTTCGCCCTTTGACGCCGTCCAGAGGATGGGTTATACTAATGGTTTTGAAATCAGACTCGAATCAGGAGAATTTCGAATGAGAAAAGGGAATGCCGTTGGCGGCGAGCGTCGCCGCAATTATTTGTTCACCAGCGAATCGGTGACGCAAGGCCATCCGGATAAGGTGGCCGACCAGATTTCCGATTCGATCCTGGACGCCATGCTCGAACAGGATCCGCGCAGTCGCGTGGCCTGTGAAACGCTTTGTACGACCGGGTTGGTTGTCGTCGCCGGAGAGATCACCACCCGCGCCGTCGTCGATATCCCCTCCGTCGTTCGCCGGACGATCCGCGAAATCGGTTATACGGATCCGACGATCGGTTTTGATTCGGAAAATTGCGCCGTCGTTGTCGCGGTGGGAAAACAAAGCCCCGATATCGCCATGGGCGTCAATGAAACCTCCGGACATGAACAGGGAGCCGGTGATCAGGGCCTGATGTTCGGTTATGCCTGCCGGGAAACGCCGGCCATGATGCCCCTGCCGATCTATCTGGCTCATGAGCTGACCGGCCGGCTGACCAAGCTCCGCCAGAGCGGCCGGGCCAAGTGGCTCCGTCCCGACGGCAAATCCCAGGTCACCGTCGAATACAATGACAAAGGCAAACCCGTTCGTATCCACACCGTGGTCGTGTCCACGCAACATACCCCGGATATCTCCCACGCCAAGCTTCGAAAGGAAGTCATCCGACAAGTCATTTTGCCGGTCTTGCCCAAACGGCTGGTCGATCGCGACCTAATCATCCATGTCAATCCCACCGGCCGCTTCGTTATCGGCGGCCCCAAGGGCGACAGCGGGTTGACCGGCCGGAAAATTATCGTCGATACCTACGGCGGCCGCGGCAGTCACGGCGGCGGCGCCTTCAGCGGCAAGGACCCGTCCAAGGTGGACCGGACCGCAAGCTACATGGCCCGCTACATCGCCAAGAACATCGTCGCCGCCGGTCTGGCCGATTCGTGCGAGATCCAACTGTCCTATGCCATCGGCGTGGCGCAGCCGATCTCCGTACTGATCAATACCGAAGGCACCGCAAAGGTAAACGAACGAACGCTGGAACATGTCGTTCGCGACCTTTTCCCGCTCACCCCCAAGGGCATGATTCGTCATTTGGATCTGCTGCGTCCAATCTTTACGGAAACCGCCCGAAATGGCCATTTCGGCCGAAGTCACAGCGAGTTCACCTGGGAAAAAACCGACATGGTCACCAAGCTGCGAAAGGCATTCGGATTTAAATAATCTCCCGAACGGATATTTCAAGCATCAACAAGGGCTCGGGAAGTTCGCCGGGCCCTTTTTCGTTTGAACCCCAATTCGACTGCTCTCCACCGTCGATCCTCATTCGGGATCACGGATACAATTTCATCCAATGTTCTCCGAACAGGGAGAAATCGCGGAGGTTGATGATGGAATCTCCCGTCCTCCGAGGGAGCAAATCATAGTAAGGCGAATCCTGGAGCCAAACGCCGCACAGCGCCATCAGGTCCGAAAGATCCGTGATCCGATCCCGGGTATAATCCGTCTCGAAAGGACACGATTCGGGAATTACCCTCAGCTCCGTGGTGAAATGGTAATCGTACACGCTGCCCCCCAGAGAACGGCCCGGAAAAACCAGCTCGACGAAAAAAGCCGTCCATCCCTGTTGCGGAAGAGAAATGCCCCCGACATACACTCCGCCTCCCTGATCGGACAGGGGACTGCTCGTCCAGGATGTCCCGATGGTAATCTTGCGGAAATCGCGGGCCAGCGGATTGCTCGCTTGCCAAAGTTTCACCGCCTTGGGCGCATCCTGAGCCGTAACGCGAATGGAACCGTCCGATTCCAGAGACCATTCAAACCGCGGCCGGGGCTGATTGTTCAAAAAAGCGTCGTAAAACGGTGCCATACTGGTAAAGACATCCATCTCCGCGCCGGTCAGATAGTGGTCGGTATTCGGTACATGCCGAAGATAGGTCTCGCCGGGAATTCCGTCGATGTAAAACTGAATGGAATCCATAACGAAGAAATCATCCCCGGCGGCATTGATAATGAACTTCGGAATCGCCAGCCGGTCCCGATATTCATAGGGATCCACGATCGCAAGCAACTCGTCCATCTCGGCGGTGTTAAACCAGTCGAAAATTCCCAGATCGGCATAGGGATCGAGAACCTCCGCCCAAAAGCCGTATGCTCCCCAGTGATGGGCGAACGATCGTCGCATGTTGAGCAAGTCGCTGACAATCGGGGCGATGGCCGTCACGCGCGAATCCACGGCCGCCGTCAGCCAACTTGTCCAGCCCCGCTTGGAGCCCCCTGTCAGCACAAAATGATCGATGGTTTTGTTCTCAACCGAAAATACAAAACTCTGAACAGCATCCATACACCGGACAACCGACTTAACCATCGGAAGTTGAACCGGCCAGAAAGAGTCCCCACCCCGGAGAAACTTGTCCCAGGAGTATGCGATAATCTGGTCTTCGCTGCGATTAAAGGATTCATCGGCAAATCGCAACGGCTGATTCGGAACCGCTGAAAGTACCACGACAACCGTCTTGGTCCCCCAAGCCAGATAACGGAATTGAAAATCCACTGCGAGAGCCGGATCCGAATAGTCACCGCCATTAATGAGAATCAGGGCCGTATCGAATACCGTACCGGATTGCGGCACCACAACCATGACCCAGTGGGTCCAAACCGCCGGTTGGACTTCGTCAGAAGTCCTCCATGCCTGAGAAGTCAGTTTCAGCGTATAAGCCCTCGTTGACGTGAATGGATCATAACTGGGATTGCCGACCTGGGCATAGCTGAACTGCGAATCCGGCGCCGCCAGATAATCATCCAGGGCGGTAGCATGGGCTTGAACCGAGATCAGAAAAAAGAACATACCCGACAGAAAACCATGTTTTTTCATCGACCACCTCTCGGAATAAACGCCGTACACTCCTGATTATACTCATTTTCCCCCATGAATTCCGTAGCAATTTGAGAAATTTTGATACACGATCCAGGGAATGCGCCTCACCCCCCACCGGCCTGGGACTCCTGAGCGCCCTGATCCTTGCAGCGATCCCGGATGATTCGGATCAATGCTTAAAGTGCCGTTTGCCCGTGAACACCATGGCGATCCCCAGATCGTCGGCGGCTTTGATGACCTCGTCGTCCTTTTTCGATCCGCCGGGCTGGATGACACAGGCGATCCCCGCCTTGGCAGCGTTTTCGACATTGTCCGGAAACGGGAAAAAGGCGTCCGAACCCATCGCCGATCCCTTGGCCAGTTCGCCGGCGTGTTCAATGGCGATCTTGCCGGATTCCACACGGTTCATCTGCCCGGCCCCCACACCCACCAGTCGACGATCGCGTACCAGCGTAATGGTGTTACTCTTGACATGCTTGGCGGTGATCCAGGCAATTCGAAGATCTTCGAGTTGGCTGTCCGTGGGTTTTTTCTTCGTCGGGTAGGTCAACTCGGCCGGCTCCCACCCTGCCAGGTCGCGTTGCTGCAACAGCAAACCACCGACAATGCAGCGAACATCAAACTCCTCCCGATGAATCGATCGCCGTGCGATTGGCCCGGTCTCCAGAAGACGGACCCGCTGACCCCAGGCCTTGGCATTACGGATCACATGCAGGGCCTCGGGCGTATAGTTGGGCGCAATGATAACCTCCGCGAAAAAGCCGCTGGCTCCCTTGTCCTTGCCGAAGCGATCGTAGGATTCCATAATAACCGTCGCCAGTTCCTGATCGACATCCCGATTGAGTGCGACAATCCCTCCGAAAGCGCTGACGACATCCCCCAGGTAGGCCTTCTCATAGGCCACGCGAATATCGCAATCCACGGCGCAACCGCACGGATTCATGTGTTTGACTACGACGACGGCCGGTTCCTCGAATTCCTTGACCAGTTCAAAAGCGGCGTTGGAATCCATCAGGTTGTTGAAACTGATCGGCGTTCCCCCGGTCAGCAATCGCGCGTGACCAACGCAGCATTCCCCGCTGTCGGGATAGGTATAAAAGGCGGCCGTCTGATGCGGATTTTCACCGTACCGAAGCTCCCGATCTCGAGACAGGGACAGGGTTATTTGATCCGGATACGGAATATCCGCCTGCTGGTTGAGATACGCCGCGATGGCCGAATCGTAGGCCGCCGTCATCGCAAAGGCCGACCGGGCCAAGTCCCGCCGCAAATCCGGATTGACCGCTCCGTCGTTGGCGTGCATCTCCTCCAATACGCAATCGTATTGCTCGGGGCTGGTTACCACCGTTACATACGCGTGATTCTTGGCCGCCGAACGCACCATACTCGGGCCGCCGATATCGATATTCTCGATGGCCGTTTCCCAGGTGCAATCCGGAGCCGCTACGGTTTTTTCAAAGGGATACAGATTCACGCACACCAGGTCGATCGGCTCTATCCCATGTCGCTTCATCGCCGAGACATGGTCTTCTTTGTCCCGCAGGGCCAAAAGTCCCCCGTGAATTTTCGGATGCAGAGTCTTGAGCCGTCCATCCATCATCTCTGGAAATCCGGTCACCGAATCGATCGAAACCACCTTGATTCCGGCCTGCTGCAGGGTCTTGGCCGTACCCCCCGTACTGATGATTTTGATGCCCATTCCCGCCAGCTTGCGGGCAAAATCCACAACGCCCGATTTGTCCGATACGCTGATTAACGCCGTTTTGATTTTCACATCCATGCGCGTTCCCTCTCCCGCCGGCCTTAGGACCGTTTTGGGGATTTAAAACAAATGATTTCGCCCGGAATCACTTCGGATCTCGACCTGTGCCGTTATCGATTCGAGACGATTTCGATGGCGCCGACCCGACCCGCCTCATCCGCTCCGTACAGGATCGAATCCGCCAGATTGATCGCGGTATGGCATATGGGCGTAAAATTCAGGGTATAATCAATCTTCCCAGTCGAGTTCCGAATCGCCACCAAAGTCGCCGGACGAGCGTACACATACGCCGTATCGTCTTTCTCGGTTATCGGCATCACTCCCTGCGGCAGATGCCATCGTTGGTCGCCGCTTTCCTTGTCCACCGAGAACAATCCTTTTCTCTCCATGGGTTGGTAGACCACCCTGGCTCCGGGAATCGGCGCCGATCGGATTTCCTCGCCCGTCTGAAAAGGCTTGTTCCAGCCGCTGGCCCCCGTCAAGACATTCAGCTTGTAGAGTTTGGTATCGAGTCCCCCGACATAAACCCAATCTCTATCCCGAGCCATAGCCGCTCCAACCCCGCCGGAAAGGTCGAATTGCCATTGTTTGGTCGGTGTATCGGCAAGAATCCGAACCACATGGCCCGAACGGGTCGCGAACAACACAAACTCGTCATCCACCACCGCCGTGGTAATCGGGGAATTATCGTCGGCCGTCACCGAAAACTTCTGATAATATTCATCCGGCATTATCACCCGCAAACGGCCGGATGCGTCCGATACATAAAGGGATTGCTTGTTTCGGAGAACGCCAAAAATGGAGCCAGAACCGATCGTGCCCAAACTCGCGGTTTGCGAGATAATGCCCAATCGCGGATCGACCACTTTCAACCGGTTGCCGACCATAAACCAGGCCTTTCCGTCGTAAAACGACGGATTCTGGACAGGCAGTCCCCTTCCCGCCAGCGAAAGTCCAAATCGAAGGGATCCATTTCCTCGCTCGATGCAGAACAAATGATTGTAGGTCGTCAGAATATAAAGATAAGCATCCTGCACCAGCATTCGATCCACACCCTCGCCGGATTTCAGCGGCAGGTTCACCTGCCAGGCCAGACGCAATCCCGCGTGTTCCAGAAGGGCTTCCGACAGAATCGACTGTCCACCCGTTGATGCCGCTGGACTCGGATCCCCGGCGGCCCCCGCCATCGTCGCCAAAACCCCCAACCACGCCGCCATCGTCCATCTGCTCATCATCAGTTTGTTCCTACCGTTCGCTTGTTGTCCATCGCCGGCCGGTCAGGTCAGATCCACGAAATCCGCCAGATCGATCCGGTGCTCCTGTTCAAACGATCGCATTCGCTCGATCCGCTCTACATCATCCTTGATCCGCGTGGCCAGTTTGAAAATATAGGGCTTTCCCGCCAAGCGGTTCTTCAGGTCCTCCAGCATCGGATCCCAGCTTCCCCCGTACAGCTGGGATTTCAACACGATCAGCATCTTGTGTTCTTCGTCCAGGCCCCGAACAAAATCGCTGACCGCCGACGCGACGGAATAAGACGCTCGATTTTCGGATGGATCGGGCAGAGCCATTGCACACCTCGTTTCAGCCGACAGTGTACCCGCGCCGGACCTCGGATGCAATGAAAAATCGGCCGGTTCGGCCGCGGTTTCGCTCAAGACTCGATCCGGGCGTACTGGGACATCCGGATAATCATCGCCGCCTTTCGTGGATCCAGCGGCGGCAGGTCTTCCTGCGATTCGGCCGGCTCGGTCCCGTCCACGATGCTGCGGGCATGGGCCACCATCCTCTTGGCCTTCTGGGGATCCATCCCCTCGAAGGTCGTCACATCATAGGCCAGAATTGTGGCGGTATTCTCGTTGAACCGGGCAAATCCCCCGTTGATCAGAAAATAGGCATTCGGCCGATTGGCGATCTGCTCGACCCGAACAATGCCGCTTCCCAACACGCACATCATCGCGCAGTGATTCCGTAGCAATCCCCACTGCCCATCATGGCCGGGAATGATCAGCAATCCCGCGGGGCCGTCGTATAACTTGCCCTGAGGGGTATAAAACGCAACATGAAATACGCCGCCGGTTGGACTGACCATGGTGGGTTTACTTCCTCACGACCTTGTCCTTGGCCTCATCGACCACGCCAATGTACATAAACGCCATTTCCGGCAGATGATCCCACTTGCCCTGACAAATCTCTTTGCAGCTTCGCACGGTTTCTTCCACCGGTACATATTTGCCTTCCATGCTGGTAAACTGCATGGTCACGGTGAACGGTTGCGAGAAAAACCGCTCCAGCTTCCGGGCCCGGGCAACCGCCAACTGGTCCGCTCGGCTCAATTCCTCCACGCCCAGGATCGCCACGATATCCGCAAGGTCGCGATACCGCTGAAGGTATTCGAGAACCTGCTGGGCAACATCGTAATGTTCCTGTCCGACGACATTGGGGTCCAGAATTCGCGACGAACTGGCCAGCGGATCAATCGCCGGATAAATTCCCTTTTCGGCGATCTTTCGCGACAGAACCACCGACGAGTCCAGATGCGTAAAGGTCGTGGCCGGAGCCGGGTCCGTCAAGTCGTCAGCCGGAACATAGACCGCCTGCACCGAAGTGATGGCTCCCGATGCCGTTGAAGCGATCCGTTCCTGCAGGGTACCCATTTCCGTCGCCAGCGTCGGCTGATAACCGACCGCCGAAGGAATACGACCCAGCAAGGCCGACACTTCCGAACCGGCCTGGCTGAACCGGAAAATGTTGTCGATAAATAGCAGCGTTTCGCTTTTGCTCATCTCGCACAGGTACTCGGCCATCGTCAGACCCGTCAGGGCCACGCGAAGCCGCGCTCCCGGCGGCTCGTTCATCTGCCCGAATACCAGACAGGTGTTTTCGATTACCTTCATGCCCGTGTTGCCGATCTGCGTGCGTTGCATTTCCAGCCACAGGTCGTTGCCTTCGCGCGTGCGCTCCCCCACGCCCGCGAACACCGAATACCCGCCGTGCTCAGTGGCGATTCGCGCGATCAGTTCCTGGATCATCACCGTCTTGCCGACGCCCGCACCGCCGAACAGCCCGGTCTTTCCTCCCTTGACGAACGGACACAGCAGATCGACGACTTTGATGCCCGTTTCGAACATCTCCGACTTGGCCGACAGGTCCGTGAACTCCGGCGCCGATCGATGGATCGGTCGCGTGTCTTTGGCCTCCACCGGTCCCTTGTTGTCCACCGGCTGGCCCAGCAGGTTAAAGACCCGACCCAGCGTCTCTTTGCCCACCGGAACCCGCAGCGGACCTCCGGTATCCGTCACCGGCATCCCCCGACGCAATCCCTGCGTGCTGCCCAGCGCGATCACGCGAACCCGCCCGGCCCCCAGGTGCTGCTGCACCTCGCCGATCAGGTTGATCGTTCCGCCTTCGTATTGGCCTTTGATCTCCACCGCATTGTAAATCGGGGGCATATTCTCCGGAGAAAACTCCACATCGAACACGCTGCCGATAACCTGAATGATCTTGCCGACATTCATGATTGTTTCCTTCAACCGTTCACTTGCGGACCGAGGCCTGTACCCCGCCGATGATATCCAGCATTTCGTTGGTAATCTGCGACTGACGGGCCCGGTTATATTCTCGCGTCAAATCTTCGATCATCTCCTCGGCGTTGTCCGTGGCGTTCCGCATCGCCGTCACCCGCGCCAGATGTTCGCTGGCCGCCGCCTCGACAAAACAACCGGCGATCGCGGTGCGAATCATCAGCGGCGACAACCCGTCAAAGATATCGTCCGCCGACGGCGACAGCAGAAAATCCTCAAACGCCATCTCCCACGGCCAGATCACCGTCGCCCGCGTCGTCAGGTCGTCGATCAGGTCCAGCATCGGCAAAATTGTCAGCGTTTGCGCCTGCTGGCTGGCCGGAGAGAAGAACCGCGTATAGACCACCCCGAATCGCCCGATGTTGCCCTTCAGAAAGTCGTCGGTCATCTCGTCGCAGATTTCCGTCACCTGATCCGGCGTGGGAATCTCGTCGAACTGATCGTACACCCGTTCGGGCTTGATTCCCCTCTGGTTCAAAAAACTTACGATCCGTTTGCCATGGGCATAGATCTTCAACGAATGCTTGAACCGCGCCGCCATCTTCAGGTGAATATCCAGCATCCGGCAGATATTGCTGTTATACGACCCGCACAGGCCCCGGTTGCTTCCGGTTACCAGAATCGCATGACAGGTCGAGGGATTGGTATGGAGCAACGGGTGCAGGATCGGGGGGTGAGCCGACGCGATGATATACGAAAGCTGGGCCATCGCGTTGAAATACTCCAATCCCTCCAGCCACATCCGGTAGTACTGGCGGTAGCGCACCGAACTGATGGTCTCCATCGTATGGGTGACCTTGCTGATGTTCTGCGCCGCCAGGCGCCGCTGCAAGATTTGTCGTATGCCCGCCATGGTGTCCGATTATCGCCCGGCCGAAAACTTATGCATCACCGCAAACGCGTCGATCGCCGCCACGATCTCCTCGCGAAAATCGTCCGGAAGCTGTCCTTCCTTGTTGATCCGTTCGATATACTCCGGCGCCTCGAGTTTGAACCACTCCAGCATCTCGCTGATGAACGCCGTCACCAAAGCGACCGGAACCTCGTCCAGACGCCCCGACGATCCGGCCAGAATGCTCAGGACCTGCTCGCCCACGCTCAGGGGAGAAAATTGCTTTTGCTTGAGGATCTCGACCATTCGATATCCCAGATCCAGTTGCGCCTGGGCCGATTCGTCCAGCTCCGTCCCCAGCCGCGCGAACGCCTGCAATTCGCGGAACGCCGCAAGGTCGATTCGCAACTTGGGCGCAACCTTTTTCATCGCCTTGGTCTGGGCGTCGCCGCCCACGCGACTGACGCTGATCCCCACATCCACGGCCGGCCGAACGCCCGCCAGGAACAAATCCCGCTGCAGATAGATCTGCCCGTCGGTGATCGAAATGATATTCGTCGGAATATAGGCGGAAACCTGCCCCTCCAGCGTCTCGACGATCGGCAGCGCCGTCAACGATCCGCCGCCCTTGTCCTTGGAGAGTTTGGAGCTTCGTTCCAGAAGCCGACTGTGCAGATAGAAAATATCGCCCGGGAACGCCTCGCGCCCCGGAGGCCGCCGCAGCAACAGCGACAACTCCCGATACGCGATGGCGTGCTTGCTCAGATCGTCATACACGCACAGCGTATCCATTCCCTTTTCGTACATGAAATATTCGGCCGCCGCCGTCCCCGCATAGGGCGCGATAAACTGCATCGCCGCGCTCTCCGAGGCCGACGCCGACATCACGATCGTGTGCTCCATCGCCCCGTGCTCGCGAAGCGTCCGCACAACCTCGGCCACCGTCGACTCCTTCTGACCGATGGCCACATACACGCAGATCACCCCCTTGCCCTTTTGGTTGATGATCGTATCCAGCGCAATCGCCGTCTTGCCGGTTTTGCGGTCGCCGATGATCAATTCCCGTTGCCCGCGGCCGATCGGCGTCATCGAGTCGATGCTCTTCAGACCCGTCGCCAGCGGTACTTTCACCGGCTCTCTGCCGGCGATGCCAGGAGCCGGAAACTCCACCAGCCGGCTGGCCGAACACGAAATCGGCGCTCCGCCGTCAATCGGACGACACAGCGCGTCCAGGACCCGTCCGATCAACTCCGGTCCCGACGGAACGCTTAGCACTTTGCCCGTCGATCGGACCTGCGAACCCTCGCGGACTTTCTGGTAATCGCCGTAGATCACCGCGCCGACGCTGTCCTCTTCGAGGTTGAATACCTCTCCGATGATCCCGCCTTCGAACTCCAGCATCTCGCCCGACATGGCGCTGTCCAGCCCGTAGATCCGAGCGATACCGTCGCCGACTTCCAGGACCTTGCCCACCCGCGCGACATCGATCTCGCTGCGGAATCGGCTGATCTCCTGTTTGATCAGACTGCTGATTTCACGAATTTCTACTGCCATAATCGTTGGTTCCCAATTGTCATCGGGACTCTCGCTGGGACGATGCCGAACCGACGCCGATTCCTTTCCGCTCCGGCCCCTTCGGCCGAAGCTGGGTCGGATCCGACACCGTTCGTGCGGCCCGCTCCAGAGCCGTCCGCACCGAGCTGTCGATGATCATGTCATCTTTTCGAATGACGATCCCGCCGATCAAGCTTCGATCGACCTTCACCGTCAGTTTAATATCGCTCTGGATTGCGGCCTTTAATCCTTGCCGCATCCGTTCAACCTGTTCGGCCGATAAATCCGACGCCACCGTAACCTCCAGCGGATACCGCTTGTGGAACAGATCGACCATCGTTTCATACCGTCGAACAACCCCTCGCAGCAACCCGAACCGGTTGCGTCGCGCCAGAACGCTCAGAAAATCCAATGCCAGATCCGATACCCCTCCCTGAAATACTTTACGAACCGATTCGCATTTGACCTTGCCTTGCAGCGTCAGGGAATTGAGAACCGCCGCATAATCGGGCTCGGCCTCGATCACCGCGACGGCCTTTTGCAAATCCGCATGGATCGCGTCCACCGAACCGGCCTGCTCCGCCAGTTCATAAAGAACCTCGGTATACAACTCCTCAGCGACTTGTCGCGACCATTGACTTGCCATGGGTTTCCGTTTCGGCTCCGACTGTCAGTTTCGATTCCGCGTCTGGCTTTCGAGTTTCAATCGCCCTACGGCCTCGTCCACCATCCGCTGATTGTCGTCGGTGGTGATCGTTCTGCCCAGGATTTCGCGGCCGAGCGTCAGGATGATCCGACCCGATTCGGCCAGCAGATCTTTCTCGGCCTGGACTCGCGCGCGTTCCAGGTCCGATTCCATCCGCTGACGCATCTGCTCCAGTTCCTTCTGGGCCTTGGCCGTCACTTCCCGCGCCTGTTCTTCGGCCTGACGGACATAGCGGGCCACGATCGTTCCGCCCTCCTTTTCCGCCGCCGCCAGTTTCGCCCGGTATTCGTTCAGAACGCTCTCGGCGTCTTTGCGGATCTTTTCGGCGTCGCTGATCTGTTTGCCGATGTACCCTTCCCGTTCCTGCAACCGGGCCAGCAGCGGTTTCCACGCGATCTTCCACAACGCCACAAGCAACAGGCAAAACGACACCAGCGTCCAGATCGACTCGCCCATATAACCCTGGAAGACCGGAGACCCCGATTGGCCGGAACCTTGCGGCGAATGCCCTTCGCCGCCGGCCGCCTCGTCGGATGCCAGCGCCGTCCCGAACAGGCACAAGACCAGCAACAAACCCAATAGTATGGGATTTCGCATCGTCAAATCCGTTCCATCCGGTTCTACAGAATCGCCATCAGGCAGATAATCAGCGAAAACAGCGTCACGCCTTCGATTAGCGCCGCGGCGATGATCATCGTCGTGAAAATCCTTCCGCCGGCCTCGGGCTGCCGCGCGATTGCCTCGGTCGCGTGCCCGGCCACATTCCCGATACCCGTGGCCGCCCCGATCACGATCATCCCGCAACCCAGGAGTCCGCCCAGCAGGCCCATGCACTTGTCGGTCAGGTTGATGGTGACCTCCGCCAGCATCGCCGTTGATACCATTGTCAGCATCTCAAACATCGTGTTCAAACCTCCCTATCGATAAAGGTTTTTGTCTCCGACGATTCGTCAATGATCGGGATTGACCGCAAGCCCGATAAAGATGGTCGTCAAAAAAGTGAAGATGTACGCTTGCAAAAAGGCGACAAACAATTCCATCAAACTCATCGCCACCACAAACAGCGTCGAGGCCGTCGCCACGAACGCGTTTTTGTAAATGATGATCAACAGAATCAGGGTACCCAGCAGAACATGCCCGGCCAGGATGTTGGCGAACAGACGAATCGCCAGCGAAAACATCCGCACGAACGAACTGACGATCTCCATGAAGAACATGAAGGGCATCATCGGCCAGGGAACCTTGGGACAAAAGGATTTGATATAATGAAGCAGCCCATTCTCCACGATCCCGGCGACATGAAACAGGAAAAACGCCACCAGCGCCAGCGTTCCCGTAACATAAATATTGGCCGTCGCGGCTCCCCCAAAGTGATTGCGGGTCCCCGCCGAAACCGCCCACAGAATTTTATCCAACGGGATCATCCCCAGCAGATTGAGCGTCAGGATGAAAAAGAACATCGTCCACAGATATCCGATGTACTTGTCGGTCTTGTCGTGCAGAAACGGCCGGACCACCTCTTCGCGCAGATACAGACAGATCGCCTCGATCGCATTGCCGAATCCCCCCAGGACCATTCCTTTGCGGCGCAACGCCAACGGCATCGCGATCAACAGCAAAATCGTGGCAAGGGTGATCATGAACATGTGGCTGGTAAAAAGAAACGGCCGCTGAAAAATGATCTTGGTCGTCACCTCATCCAGCGGCGATACCTTGGCCAACATCCAAACCATATCATTCCATTCCGTAAAACTCGATCTGTCCGATCCATCCGGACACGCGACACATCCCTGCCCGATCCGATCAGTCCGATAGGTTTCAGATCAGCCAAGCAGATTCCACTGTATCAACTGGAAATGACGGACACACAAAACCCACAAAGCCGTCTTCGTACTCTACCTTTCCAGTTTTCGACGAAAATACCCGATTTTCGTTAAAAAACCGCCCTTTCGCCCACTTCCCCACCCCCCTTTCACGGTTCAATCCCGCGTCTATCCTGTCCCTGATAACATCGCGGAGAATATATCCGCGAAGGTCTCACTTGAATTTGATTCCGCCGGCTCGTTTGATCATCGTGTAGAGCATGTACCCAAATCCGGCAAAAAAACCCATGATCATAAAACCCGGACTGGTATCGCTGAGCTTATCCAGACAGTTTCCCAGCCAGGCCGCCCCCCCGGCCACCACACAAAACTCGATACCAACTCCCATCCACCGAAGGCTGTCCTGACGCCAATCGTCGATCCATATCTTGCGATCTTTCTTTGTACCCGGCAAAAAATCGCTCCTGTTTCCCTCGGGAATGGGCCGATGTCTAACTTTTGGCCTGACCGAGGATCAACTCTTTCACTTTTCGGCTTGGCAGATTCAACGCCCCATAAGCGCTGGCCGCCGCCAGCCGCAACTTGGCCTCCACCTGCCCCGATTCCACCAGAGAATACAACCCGTCAACCTGTTCAGGGGTCAGAAGATTGGCGTTCAACTTGGCCGACGCCGCCAGCGAATGAAACGCCGCAATTCGAACCTCGGGTTGATTGGATTCCAAAAGCCCCATTGCCGCCACCGCTCGCTGAGCGTCCGGACTCGGAAGATGCGCCAAAACCTGTCCGGCAAAAACCTGCATATGGACTCGTGAATCGTTCGTCGCCGCAATCAGCGATTCCTGAGCCGCCGACAGATCAACGATCTTGTTTCGCGTCTCGGCCAGCGACAACAACACCTGAATCGCCCGCGTCGCATAGGAATCGGTCAATTCCCGACCCAGGTCCGACAACCCCACATCCGTGATCGCCTCGGCCAGATTCTCGACGATCTTTTTGCTGCCGACGAATTCGTTGTTGGGACCGGCTTGCCCCAGCGCGATTGCCGCGCTGTAACGCACCGCACGATCCTGAAATTGCAGCGCCGTTACCAGGGGTTGCTCGATTCCGAACCGATACAACAAAGACGCCTCGCCGGCGTTGGCCGCAAGGGCCTCGACGATCCCCAGCGCCACAAACGCGTTGCCTTCTTTCAGCGCCCGATCCAGCGCCGGATGCAGATATTCCGGACCCGCCGTCGTCGCGTAGGTCATCGCGTCGGCGTGATTCGTCCCGAAATACTCCGGCTGCTGAATTCCCGGCGCCTCGGCCTTGAAGAACGAAGCGATCCATAATGCGATCGCCTTGCCCAGATCCGGATCGGCCTTTATCGCCCATTCGCAACAACGCATCGCCATCAGCTCGTGAAAATACCTCAGATCCACTTCTTCGCGAACCAGCCGCGCCTGTTTGGTGTCCCAGAACCAGATGTTCGCAAAGCTGTATTCCGCCGACGGAGCCACCGATTCAGCGTGGTTGTAATAGGCCTCCCCCAGCCCAAACAACAATTCCGCCGCCGGAATCTTCATCGCCGAAGGATCAATCTTTTCGATCGCCTGCGCCGCCAACTGCCGCATCGCATCCGAACGATCCTGATCCACCACGAACTTCAGATACCCCAGCGCGTCGGGATATCCCAAAAGGCCCAGCGCTCGTACGATCTCCGATTTGACCGCGATATTGTCCGTCTGCAGCGCGACCACCAGAGGTCGCACCGCGCTGCGGCCGATCTTCGGAATCGCCGCGGTAATGTTCGCAAACTCGTCCTTGCGACTTTCGTCTGCCAGTGCGTCCAGCATAAACGGGATCGCGTACTCCCCGGCGTTCTTGAGATGTTCCTCCGCCGCCAGACGACCTCGGATAGTGGTGCTCAGTCGTTTGATTTCCTGATTGATGATCGCCGGTTCCGTGCTTCGTTCAAACCGGCCGCGTTCGATCAGATCCAGAATCTTGCCGCTGACTTCCTTGAGTTCCTCGCTGTCGGCGTTCATCTTTAATAACAACCGATACCCTTCCAGGTTCTCTTCGCTCAACCTCAGAACCTCTTTGGGATCCGGATTGCTCTCAATCAACTTCTGAGCATAGCCCTTGGCCAGATCAAACCGGCCGATGGCGGTGGTATGAAGAAAATCGCCCCACAGATCCTCCAGCTCCGCGCCCCAGGCAAATGATCCGAAGCCCAGCACCAGTACGACCAGCAACATCCGCACCTGTTTCGCAGCCATTCACAATCTCCCGATTGATGGTAGCCAATCCATTCGACTCGCGGCGGTTTTCATCCATTTCCCTGTCGAATCCGCCGCGTTGTGTTGACCATTATAGACCCCCCCCTCAACCTGTCAACGAAAAACTCAGGTGCCCGGCTTTTCCATGGATACCCCGACATACAAGCGATGTTCGGCGATGTACGCGGCCACTTTGGGGCACAGAAAGTCCAGGACCGATTTCCCTTCGGAGATGCGCCGCCGAATCTCCGTACTCGACGCCTCGATTGCCGGCGTAGGGATCACCCATTGCCGGAGAATATTCACACGGGCTGTCCCAATCTGCTCTTCCAATGCCGAAAAGTCCGGCCCTTGATACCCCCCCCGGACCATCACCGCAATTCGGCAAGTGTCGATCAGATCGTCCACCCGATACCAACTTCCCAAATCCCCTACCAGATCCGCCCCCAACAACCAGTACAGCGCCGCCCCATCCCCAAATACCTTTCGAAAATGGGCCACAGTGTCGTAAGTATAGCTGGGTTGCGGACGATTCAGTTCAAAATCGCTAATGTCCAGCCCTGCATGACCCTCGACCGCCAGCCGCAACATCGTGATTCGATGAACGCCGCTTGCCCTCGGATTCTGTTGTTTGTGCGGAGAACGGCCCGCCGCAATCAGAATCACGCGCTCGGCCGCAAGATGATGGCGCGCATACTCGGCCACTTGGATGTGTCCCTTGTGGACCGGATCAAAACTGCCGCCGAATAAGATAATCCTGCGCTCGTTCATCCTCAGAATCTCACAATTGCCTGTTGGATTCTCTCCGATCATACCGCATTTCAATTTTTTTTCTATATCCTGTCGTCAAAACCATTTCCAATTCGTTTGGATTTCTGCCCGTGGTTCGATTCCGGTCTGCCCTTGACGAATGTGTCCCGGCGGCTGCAAGAACGAATCCACGCAAAAACATGCGGCAAATTCGCGTTTCAACGCAACACTCGTCCGCCGCCGAAATCAACCAAAGCCAAATCAACGCTTCATTCCGATACGGTCTTTGATTCGTCGATGCACTTCGTTTTCATCGCTTGGCCCCATAAAATGCTTCAAGACTTCTTGCGAAGTTTGACGATACAACACTATAATTGTTCGAAAGCCAAAGATCTTCTTCACAAATTCATAGAGATGAAAGGAGGTGAACAAGACCATGGCAAAAAAGAAAGCGGCTAAGAAGAAAACGGTAAAGAAAACCAAAAAGAAAGTTGCGAAGAAAAAAGTAGCCAAGAAAAAAAGGAAATAAATTCCTGACATGCTTCGCCGATCCGTGACGGTTATACGGTAACGGCGTAGGCGATCTTCGCAAAAAGGAAGGTTCTCCCGCCACGGCGGACCTTCCTTTTTTCTTGCCGGTTGCTCGAAATCCCTGTCCAATCTCAAACGAAAAGGCCCTGCTCTTCGCCGGCTCTCTCTTCGATTCGTCCCCGCCGGAAATCCTTGACAGCCGAATGGCTTCTACGATACAGTAGGATCAGCGGTAGATCCTGATCATTGCCTTGAAAGGAAAGAAATCGATGAAAAAGTGCATCGGGTACGGGATGATCGTCCCGTTGATTTTCGGCTTGGGCGTTCTCCTCGGCTGCCAGGAGCAGAACGAAACGGATATCGTCAAAAAAGCCCGCTTGACGGGTCAGGAAAATATCGAACTCAAAAAACTCATCAAAGAAAAAGACCGGGAAATCCAAAACCAGAAAAAATTGCTGGCCGAATGCAACCGGGATCTGGTCAAAGGGCAGGAGGAAGCCACCGACACCAACGCCAAGATGCTGGAAATCGCCAGCAAAGCCGCGACGGAAGCCGAAGATCTTCGCGCCCAGAACGAGATCCTCAAGTCCCGGATCCAGGAACTGGAATCCAAAATTCCGAAACCCTGATCCGTCGGAGCATCGTCAGCGCTGCAGGGTCTCCTGCCGGGACGAATCGGATTCGCATATCTTCCGCACCGCGCCGACCGGGTCGTCCAGTCGTTGCTCCGGATATCGCCGTTGTCGCGCCGCGGCGATGAGTCCCACAAACATCGGATGCGGCCGCAACGGCCGCGAACTCAGACACGGATGCGCCTGGGTCCCGATGAAATAGGGATGCCCCGGCAGTTCCAAAATTTGCATGATCGGATGGTCCGGCGCTTTCCCCGAAAACACAAGCCCATGCTTTTCCAGCGTCTCGATAAATCGCGGATCCACCTCATACCGATGCCGGAACCGCATGCGCACCGATTCGGCATACCCGAACAACCGCCATGCCAGCGTCTCGGGTTTGACTTCAATATCCCGTCCTCCCAGTCGCATATTCCCGCCCAGACCTTCGATCTTTTTCTGTTCTGGCAACATGTCGATGACCGGTTCGGGACACGCCGGTTCGATCTCCGTCGAATTGGCCTTCGTCAGCCCGCATATATGTCGCGCAAACTCAATCACCGCCATTTGAAACCCCAGACACAACCCCAGATACGGCAGGTTGTTTTCGCGGGCGTATCGCACGCAGGCGATCTTGCCTTCGGTTCCTCGCGTCCCGAATCCTCCCGGGACGATAATCCCATCGACATCCTGGAGGTGCCTGGACGCATGGGCAACGGTGATATCCGTCGTCTCGATCCACTTGATGTTAACCTTACACTGCAACTGCACGCCGGAATGTTCCAGCGCGTTGAGAATCGAAGCGTAGCTGTCCCGAACGGAAGTATACTTGCCCGTGATCCCGATCGTAACCGTATGCGTCTCTTTGCCGATCTTGTCGGTGAAGTCACACCATCGTGCCCATTCCCGCCGTTCATGACGCAGGTTGATCCGGTCCTCGATGTGCAACAGCTTGAGTACTTCAAAGTCCAGACCGCAGTCGCGCAGCATTGAGGGGATCGAATAGATGCTCGCCGAGTCGTGCATACTGAACACCCGCTCGAACGGCACGTTGCCGAACACGCTGATCTTCTGCCGCGCTTGCTCGCTGACCGGATTTTCGCATCGGCACGCCAGAATATCCGGCTGAATGCCGAGCTGCAGGATTTGCTTGATGCCGAGTTGTGCCGCCTTGGATTTCTGTTCGCCGAGCGTCTTGGGTTCCAGGATGTAGGTTAATGCGACAAAGCAGCAACTGTGCGGCCCTTCTTCGTATGCCAGTTCGCGCATCGCCTCGATGTAAAATGCGTTTTCCAAATCCCCCACCGTCCCGCCGATCTCGACGAAAACCACGTCGGCGTCCGAATCCATCGCCAGCCGTCGCAGTTTGAGCTTGACCTCGCCGGTCACATGCGGAATCATCTGCACATCCCGTCCAAGGTAATCGCCGTGCCGTTCTTTGTGGAGGACCGACGAATAGATCTGGCCGCTCGTGCAGAAATTGGCTCGCGTCAGGTTTTGGTCGAGCATCCGCTCGTAGGTCCCCAAATCCATGTCGCATTCCATCCCGTCGTCCAGAACAAACACTTCCCCGTGCCGGAAGGGATTCAGCGTCCCCGAATCGACATTGAGGTACCCCTCGAACTTCACCGGCGATACCTTCAGCCCCTTGTCCTGCAACAGCTTGGCCAGACACGAGGAAAAGATCCCCTTGCCCAGCCCGCTCATCACCGTTCCCATTACGATCACATACTTGGTCTTGCCCTTGCGATATCCCTTCGGAATCGGCGAAAAATATTCGCTGTCCGTCGAAATGTCCCGCACCTGCGCCAGTAATTCCTTGCTATCCGTCATAGATCCCAAACCAGTCTGAATGTTCGATCATCCCTGATATGCGCCGGTCCTATTCAACCGACCACTCGTATACGCCGCCGGAAAAACCGTCCTGCAGTTGCACTTCCAGTCGTAGCCCATCAGTCTCCACCGCGGCAAACGACACCGCATTCACCGCATCCTTGGCCACGCCGTACGCCGAGGCCCCGGAAACCGGTTTCCACTCGTTGCCCTCCCGGGACAAGATCCGCCAGCTTTTCGGCACACGGCATTCACCCTGCCCCGTATCGTCAAACCAATAAACCCGACAACTCGACACCTTCGTCCGCTCGGCCAGATCATACTGAATCCATTCGGTTGTTCCTTTATGCGACCACCAGTGAAAATGCGCAAACGAGTTATCGCCGGAATGTTTCGGCAGCCGCTGGTCTTTCACCGAGTTCGGTTGGGCGTTTTCCATATTCGGCTGAAAGGATACGCTCACCTTGCTGCGCGAAGCGATTGTTGGAGACGGTTCCACTTCAGCCGCTTCCTTCGTCCGCGGCAGCCACACCGCCATCGCCGATGGTCCCCGATGCGCCCATGCATAATACGGAATCGCCGTAAACGCTCGCGACTTGGTCTCAACCGAATCATCCTTCGTACGGTGGAGGGTCTGCGCCTGTCCGGTGATCACCTGCACGCCGCCAAGCAAATCTTTTCGGAATTCGGTCTTCAGTTCTGCGTCATCGTCGAGCAAAAACCCATCGAATCCTTCCGCACCGCCGTTGTCCACCCCCTCCAGGCAGAATACCACCGGCCCCCGCTCCAGCGCCACCCGGTCTTTGTCCTCTTCCACCTTCTCATGGGCAATCACCCGCCGGATCGGCATCGGCAACTCCAGAACCACGCGGTCTCCCTCCCTCCAATCCCGTCGGATCACCGCAAAACCCTTCTCCATCTTCAGGTCAACCTTCTTGCCGTTGACCAGCAATCCAATCTCCGACAACTCTCTGTTCATATAGCGATACAGATCGCTCGGCACCGGCCGGTTCACCGCCCAACCCGGAATCCGCAGATACAACGAAAACTCGGCCTGGGTTTGGGGTTCCACGATCAACTCAACCCGGCCATTCCAGGGGTAATGGGTCGTCTGAGTCACCCATACCGTTTGAGACTTCGTCTTAATCGCCGCCGATCCGCCGATATACAGATTCACAAACACAGAATCATCACGAACGCCATAGATGTATCCGAGAATCGACGGAATAAACCGCACCACATTCACCGGACAGCACGAGCAACCGAACCATTCGCTCCGCTGATACCCCGCGTCCGAGGCCAGCGGGTTCGGATAAAAGAATCGATCGCCGCTCATCGATACGCCCGACAAAAATCCGTTGTAGATCACCCGCTCCAGGATATTCATGTATCGTGCGTCACCGTCTATGAGATACATTCGATGGTTCCACAGGGCGTTGGCGATTGCCGCACAGGTCTCGTTGTACGCGCTCTTGTTCGGCAGCTCGTAATCTTTGCCGAACGCCTCCCCGCTGTGGCTCGAACCGATCCCGCCGGTCAGATACATTTTCTGCCCCGCCACATCCTCCCAGATTCGCCCCAGCGCCGCCCGCAGGTCAGGCCGACCCAAAAGCGCCGACACATCCGCCATCCCGGTATAGAGATACCCCGCCCGCACGGCATGGCCGCACGCCTCCGATTGCTGGGCGATCGGCATGTGGTCCTGGCAATACTCGCCATACAGCTTGCGATGTTCGCTGTTGCCTCGCTGATCGATAAAAAATTCCGCAAGCTTCAAATACCGCTCGTTCCCCGTCGCTCGATAGAGCTTCACCAGGCCGATCTCAATTTCTTCATGGCCCGGCGTGTCATATTTCTTGCCCGGCCCAAACACGCCGTCGATATGGTCCGCCAGTCGCAGGGCCACTTCCAGGATTCGCTGTTTCCCCGTCGCCTGCGAATACGCCACCGCCGCCTCGAAGAAATGCCCCGCGCAATACAACTCGTGCATCTCCCATACCCGGGTCCATCTCTTTTCCGGCTGATGATACCGCGTCTCGGTATCGTGCGGCAACGAATAGAAAGTGTACAGATACCCGTCATCCCACTGCGCCGAAGCGATCTGTTCGATCACGCCATCGACATAGTTTTCCAGCTCCGGGTCCGGATGGATCTGCAAAGAATACGCCGCGCCCTCGATGACCTTGTACAAATCCGAATCATTAAAATAAATCCCCTCGAACTTCCCCTCGCCTTTTCCGGCCTTGGTAAAATTACTGATCCGCCCCGTCTCTTCGCATTTCTTGAAACAATACGGAATCGTCACCGTCCGGTTGATTTCCATCCGGGGCGACCAGAAAGCCGAATCGACCTTTACGGCCGTAAACGGCACCGGCGTCACCGCCGTCGATTCGGCCGCAACAGCCCCCGCAGAAAACACCATCACCGCCAACCCAACCGCCAAAATCCGATGCATCATCGTCTGCTCTCCATCTGTTTGCGATACCGTTGTACAAACGCCTCATACTGCTGCGGCGTGTCAATCCCCTCGGCCACATGATCCACGCTGGCCGTCAAAATCGAATACCCGTTTTCCAAAACGCGCAACTGCTCAAGCTTTTCCACTTGTTCCAGCCGCGATTGCGGCAGCGTCGAATACTTCAGCAAAAATTGCTTCCGGTATCCGTAAATCCCCAGGTGCCGCAGATACGGCCCCGCCCCCACGCCCCCCGCCTGCCGGTCGAACGGAATCACCGACCGTGAAAAATACATCGCCCATCCCTTGCCATCCACGACCGCCTTGACCACATTCGGATCGGCGATCATCGCCGCATCGGTGATCGGCGTAACCAGCGTCGCCATGTCGGCCTCCGGATGATCTTCCAGCAACTCGATCAGCAGGTCAATCTGCTTGGGATCGATTTCCGGTTCGTCGGCCTGAACATTCACCACGATCTCCACGGCCATTCGCTTGACGGCTTCCGCGATCCGGTCGGTCCCGCTCTGATGATCGACCCGCGTCATCACGCATTCGGCCCCGAAACTCCGGCAGGCCGTAAGAACTTCTTCGTGGTCGGTGGCGATCAGCACCTTCCCCGCCTTGCGGCAACAACACGCCCGTTCCCAGGTGTGCTGAACGAGAAATTTGCCGGTATCTTTGGCGAGAACTTTGGCCCCGAATCGCGTCGATCCGTATCGAGCGGGGATAACGACCGCAGCGTTCACCGAATCATCCTTACCGTGTTCGTAAGACACTTCATTCGTAAATCCACTGCCCCGATATCTTATGACGCCATGCCGCCGGTGTCAATGCTGCCGGAAGATTTTCCGTTAGTCGTTTTCGCAAAACGAGTTGCGATTCTTTTTGGCGATGGTACAATCGTTACAGATTGTCCGAACCATCGAATCCCGGAGACCGCCATGACTCAATCCGCCGCCGACGAATACGCCCGCCAGATCCTCGACTGGCTCCGAAAGGCCGACTGTGCCGTCGCGCTGACCGGCGCGGGTGTCTCCACCGCATCCGGCATCGCCGACTTCCGCGGCCCGTCGGGCTTGTACTCCAAAATCTCCCAGCGAACCTTCGAGATCGATTTTTTCCGCGAACATCCGGCCGAGTATTACCGCATCGCCGTCGAACACATTCATCCTCTGGCCGACAAGATCCCCAACGACACCCACCGCATGTTGGCCGAGCTCGAACGGCAGAACCTGCTCAACGCCGTCATCACCCAGAACATCGACCGGCTGCACCACAAGGCCGGCAGCGAAAATGTCATCGAGTTCCACGGCGATGTCGTGTCGTTTTACTGTTGCGAATGCGAAAAACCCTGGGATCGCGCCGCCGTCGAGGCCAAGATCGCCGCCGAGACGGTCCCCTACTGCGACTGCAAGGGCCTCATCCGGCCGGGCATCGTCTTCTTTGGCGACATGATCCCCATGCAGGCCCTGCTGGAATCGCAGACACTGGCCCAGCAGTGCGATTTGTTTATTGCGCTGGGTTCATCGCTGGAAGTCAACCCCGCGGCGGGCCTGACCCACATCGCCAAACAATCCGGCGCCAAGGTCGTCATCGCCAACCTCGGCCCCACACGACTCGACCACCTGGCCGACCTCCGCTGCGAAATCGACCTGTCGATCCTCTCCCGCTCAATCCTCAACCTCCTCTCCGAGAGAATATAGGACATAGGCGATAGGATATAGATGTAGGGGCGGATGGCATCCGCCCTTTGGAGGGCCATGCCGTCATGGCCCCAGGGTCTGACGCCTTTTTGCGACTTCGACCAAAGGGAGAAGGTGCACAAAAGAAGTCTGACCCTTTCCCCCTATCATTCCCGCGAAGGCGAGAATCCGGATTTGTAGGGGCGGACGGCGTCCGCCCACCCCATGGGTCACACGCCGTGTGCCCCTACATTTATTTTTGTACCCAGTTTTCCGCCAGCACCGCAAAATCCTCGATCCCCACTCGGCCATCCCCATTGGCATCCGCCGCACCGATTATTTCCGGTGTCCCCATCATCCACCGTTCGACCAGATACAACATATCTTCCAACTCGACCCCATCCGGACAATCAAAATCTCCGTTGCCGGAAAACTCCCAACTCAATCTCGGATAATCAACCCCATCCGCACACATCCGCCAGACATCTTCCGTCCCACTTGTCTGCTCCCCCACAAAATCCCACCCTGCTCCCATAAATGTCGCCAGCGTCTTCATCTCCCCCGTTGTCTTACCTGTTCCCATTTCACTTGTGGCCATTTCTGAGGTCTGAGCATCCCAGAAATTATTCTTATCTATACTTGGCAAACTCCAAGTGCTTACATACCCACATAGTCCCCCAACATGCTTTGTACCAGTCGGCTTTCCAGTTGAATAACTGTTTATTACAGTTCCAAATTCACTATAACCAACCAGCCCTCCGATAAACGATTGTCCTATCGGGGAGCCAGTAGAATAACTACTTCTGATGGTTGCTTTTTCGTTCACTCCTGTCAATCCCCCAACCGCCCAGAATCCGCTAACTGAACCGGAAGCGAAGCAGCGTTCCATAGTAGCAGTGCAATTACTTCCAACCAATCCACCAACCAGATCGCCTCCCCAAACCGTCCCGGTGGCGGAACAACAACTCATTGCACCATAATTTACCCCTATAAGTCCACCAGTGCATCGACCTGTGATATCATTCACATCACTTGTTACCCAACAATTCCTGACAGTTCCAACGGGTTCCATATTATCCCCATTTGTACCACAGATCCCCCCGACATACGAATTTCCACTTGTAACTCCGTTTCGTCTGGAAACCGAGCCAGTGGCATAACAGTTGTATAGGGTACCATGAGTTCTCCCAACTACTCCTCCGATATTCTCGCCGGAACCACTTACTTTGCCCGAGGTAAAACAGTTGTGAATAATGCCGAAATTATTACCTACTATTCCGCCTACAAAGGAGCGTCCGATTACGGTCGCATTTTCGAGTCCCAGATTCCGGATTTCGCCACCGGATTCAAGTTGACTGAAGACCCCAACATTATGACTTTTCGGCAAGTCTATCGCGACATTTTGAAGAACATGACCCATTCCGTCGAATTTTCCAATATAAGATCGAAATTCACCGATCGGATATAGGTGGAATCCAGATAAGTCCAGATCGGCCGTCAATATGAAACATCGATCGAATGCTGCTGCATACCAACTCAATAACGCAAACTCCTCTGCCGTTCCTATCCGATAGGGATCCTCTACAGTCCCACTGCCCGACAAAGGAATCGGTTCTGCAATTGGAATGGGCAGACCCGGGATTCCTTCCCACGCAAGTCTTGGATAATCCTCCCCATCGTTCATGATCCAGCTTGTATCTGCCCAATCAGCATTCTGGAAGATAATAAGCGATTTCATCTGTTTTGTTGTCAGCCCTCTTCCAGGACCGCTGCCATTTGGGCCGGAGGTCTCGATATCCCAGAAGCTTGATGTTATCGTGGAGCCATACATGCCTCCGACAAGCCCTCCGGCATATCCATCTTTCCCGGTTACAAAGCCCGTTGAATAACAGTTGTGAATTATGCATTGATACCCTTCATGACAATATCCCACAAGGCCACCAACATAATTATCCGGACAAGTAACGGGCCCTGATGCATAGGATGCACTGATTGTTCCTTGATTTCCCCCCACAAGCCCTCCGACAAAGCCATTTCCCTCGACCACACTTGAGGCGCAACATGCTTGGATTAAACCAGAGTTGTGCCCCACCAGACCGCCGACAGGCCCAGTACCAGTACAGCTTACGGTCCCGGTGGCATAGCAGGCCGTGATTGTGCCGGAACTTACCCCCACTAGACCTCCGACATTATATTGTCCGGTCACAGAGATTCCTTCCGCACCCAGATTTCGGATCTCGCCGCCTTTGAGAAAACCTATCAGGCCGACATCGAAGGTTGTTGGTAATGAGATCTTCACATCTCGAAGAACATGTCTATTTCCTTCAATAACACCGGTAAATGGCTTCAGCCCATTTCCAATGGGCGCCAGATTCGCTCCGCCAAAGTCGATGTCATTGAGGAGAATATAATTCTTGTCCCACTCGGCCGAGGTGGCGATCAACTCCTGCCAGTCGGCGACGGTGGAAATTTTGTAGGGGTCTTCGGCGGTGCCGGAGCCGCCGGAGTAGGTACCGGCGCAGGCCATCGCCGTGAATGTAAAAAGTGTGTAAAAAATGAGTCCTGCGGGAAGAAAACCGCTTTTGTGTGAATGAAACATGATTACCGCTCCTTCCTGAACCCGGAAAATGCTCCAAAAACCCGACCACCAACCCGATTTTCGATAATATTATACCATGCCAATCGTGAATTAGCAAGCAAAAAATCCCACGCCCCAATCTGTGTCATTCCGGCGAAGGCCGGAATCCAGAACGCCCCACGGGGCTCTGTAAAGGCGGTTTCCTTTGGATCGGCCGTCGCGACGCCAGTCGCTTTGGATGAGGCCAGGACTGATCGCAGAAATCAGTTCATTTCGAGAATCGGTCGGACCGAATCCAACACAAGGGCTTTAGCCCGGCGGCCGATCCCTCTGTACCCTCTGCGTTTCTCTGTGGCAAATCCAAAATCCTGTAAATCTTGTTCATCGCGTCTAAACTATTTCTCCGCGCCTCTGCACCTTGGCGTGAGGAATTTTGAATCGGTGTAATCCGCGAAATCCGCGGTTGTTTTCTTTGCGGCTTTGCGTCGTTGCGTGAGGATGAAATCGAAAAATCCTTCCTTGCTTTGGCCGCCAAACGCCGTACAATATTCCCCCTCTGACAAAACGAAAACAGGACAGGCAATGGCACGACAAACGACAACGAAACGGACAAGCAAACGGCTGTGCATCGGTCTGGTCTATGACCTGCGGGACGACTATCTGGCCATGGGCTACGGCCCCGAAGAGGTCGGCGAGTTCGACAGCATCTCGACAATCAACGAACTGGACAAGGCGCTGACTTCACTGGGCTACCGCGTCGAGCGGATCGGCCATGGCCGCCGCCTCGCCGAGCTGCTGGTGGCCGGGCGCCGCTGGGATCTGGTCTTCACCATCGCCGAAGGGCTATACGGCCGCAGCCGCGAGGCGCAGGTGCCCGCCCTGCTGGAGCTGTACAATCAGCCGTACACCTTCTCCGACCCGCTGACCTGCGCCGTCACGCTGGACAAGGCCGTCACCAAGCGGCTGGTTGCCGCCGCCGGAATTTATACGCCCCGTTTTGCCGTCATCGAACGACCGGCCGACCTGGCGAAAGTCAAGCTGGCCTATCCGGTTTTCGCCAAGCCCATCGCCGAAGGCACCGGCAAGGGCGTGGACTCCGCCTCGCGGATTGACAATGCCAAACAACTCGCCGTCGTCTGCAGGCGTCTGCTCAGGCGGTACAGCCAGCCGGTCCTGGTCGAGGAGTACCTGCCCGGCCGCGAGTTCACCACCGCCATCCTCGGTACCGGTCCCGATGCCCGTGTCTTGGGCACGATGGAAATGACCATTCTCGAGGGCGCCCCCGCGAAGGACTATTCCTTCGAAGTCAAGGAAATGTGCGAAAAGTTTGTCCATTATTTCGAGATGCCCAAAGGCCGTCTCCGCAGTGAGGTCGAAAAGCTCGCGCTGGCCGCCTATCGCGCCCTCGAATGCCGCGACACCTCGCGCGTGGATACGCGGCTCGACGCCAAAGGCAGGCCCGCCTTCCTCGAAGTCAACCCCCTGCCCGGCCTGCACCCCTCGCATTCGGATCTGCCCATGATCGCCACACAACAGGGTATGCCCTATGTCGAGCTGATCGGCCGCATCGTCAACAGCGCCCTGAAGCGCAAGGAGTCCGGCAAATGACCGAAGGACTATCCGTTCTCGTCCTGTACAATACCAATCCGCCGGACATGCCCCGCGCCTTCGCCGAAAGCGAACTCGGCGTACTCGACGAAGTCAACGCCGTCTGTAAGGCCCTTCAGGAACTCGGCATCCCGCATCGTTCCGTCGGCGTCAAAAATCTCCGCGAAGTCGCCGGAATTCTCGCCACATCCGCCGAACGCATCGTCTTCAACCTCGTCGAGGGCTTCGCCGAAAATCCCGCCGACGCGATGATGGTCCCCTCGCTGTGCCGGGCCTGGCATCGCGGCTGGACCGGCAACGATACCGCCGCCCAGATCCTGACACTCGACAAGTGGCAGACCAAGGCGGCGCTTCGGCAAAACGGCTTGCCCACGCCGCAGGCCCTGATCATCGACGACGCCTCGAAAATCCGCGGCGAACTCTTTCCCGGCCCGTACATCGTCAAGCCCCTCCGCGCCGACGCCAGCGAAGGCATCGACAGCCGCAGCGTCGTGGCTTCGCGCGACGACAAGCTGTATGATGCCGTCCAGCGGATCCATGATCAATTTGGGCATTCGGCCATGATCGAGCAGTATATCGAGGGCCGCGAACTGAATGTCTCGGTATTGTGGAAAGACAATGCCGCAAAAGTTCTCCCCCTGGCCGAGATTGACTTTTCCGCCTTCGACGCCTCCCGCGTCAAGATCGTCGGCTACGAGGCCAAGTGGCGACAGGACAGTTTCGAATACCAGAACACCCCGCGCGTCATCCCCGCCCCTCTGCCCGACGAAGTCGCCCGCCAGGTCCGCGAACTGTCCATCGCCGCCTGCCGCGCCGTCGGCTGCGACGATTACTGCCGCGTGGATTTCCGCCTCGACGACCAGCTTCGCCCCTACATCCTCGAGGTCAACGCCAATCCCGATATCTCCCCCGACGCCGGCTTTGCCGCCGCGCTGCAGGCCGAGGGCATCGCGTTTTCGCAGTTCGTCGCCTCCTGTATCGATCGCGCCGAAGATCGGCTCCGTCGCCATTCGGTTCCCTCGACCCCGGCCCCCAACGGAACGACCGGCGCCAATATCCGCCACACCAAAGCCGGAGATCTGGAACCGACAATCGCCATGCTGGAAAGCACGCACTTTTTCTACCCGGTTGAAGTCGAGATCGCCCGCGAAGTCCTCGTCGAAGCCATCGCGCACGGCCCGACCGGCCATTACCAGTCGCTGGTTCTGGAGGAAAACGGCCGTATCCTCGGCTGGATCTGCTTTGGCCCCACGCCTTGCACGCTGGGAACCTTCGACATCTACTGGCTGGCCGTCGATCAATCCACGCAGGGCCGCGGCCTGGGCACGCTGCTGTTGGACGATTCTCTCCGCCGCATCGCCGACCGCGAAGGCCGCCTGGTCATTGTCGAGACTTCCGGCAGAGAACGGTATGATCCGACTCGCGCGTTCTACGAAAAACGCGGCTTTGCCCTCTCGGCCCGGTCCAAAGACTTCTACGCCCCCGGCGACGACAAAATCATCTACACCCGTTTCCTCCGACAATAAAAAGGTGTCAGGAACCTTTTTTAACCAGAACCCGAAAAAGTACCGATGTCTTTTTTTGGCCGCTACGGGTTCTTGGCGCTGACCTCAACCATTGGGACGCCGGCCGGAAAACATCTTTCATAGAAGCTCTTCATCGAGCCCGGAAACATCGCCACCCGCACGCTGCCCCAGGTTTGCTGATCGCCGGTCGCGTAAAACACATAAGTGTTGCCCTCCCACTCGAACAGATCCACATCCGAATTGTTGCATCCCTCGCCCGCGCCGGCTTCGAGAATCGGATTAAGCGGACTCAACTGCCACGCCGCAAGGTCCTTCGAACGGGCCATAAAGGTCACCCATCCGTTGTGCCCCGGAATGGCCGCGTGCAGATACATTACATAATAATACGGCGCAAAATACCGAATGACCGGGCAGGCGCTGTATTCCTTCTTTTCCCCGGTGAAGACGAGATTCGGAATCGTTTCCCATTTCGAAAGGTCCTTCGATCGCGCGAATCGAAAACAAAACTGCACCGGCCGATTCGATTCGTACGCCATGACATACCCCTGCTCGTCGCGGCACACCGAACAGTTGAACAAATGCTCGTCGCCTTCCAGCGGAACCGCCAACTCGCGCGTCCAGTTTTTCAGATTGGTCGAGGCAAAATGATAAATGCTCTTGAACCAGTCGTTATCCGTGCCTTCGCTGGCGAAGACATGCATCGTCTCGCCATTCACGATCGCGTTGGCGAACGAATGTCCCTGGCCGAATGTCGCGAGGATCTCGCCGGTGCACAAATCCTGAATCCGCAGATCCATATCTTTCAAATGATCGCCGGTCTTGTTTTTCGAATCGTCGCGGAAGTTATACACCAGCAGCGGCTTTCCGCGATAGATCACCGGCGTATTCTCCATCGCCTGCCCGAAATTCACCGGAATCTTCGTCAGCGGCGACTTGCGCACCGTCCCCTTGAGATCCTCCGGGGTCTTCGGCGGAGCCATCTGTTCAAAAAGCTCCGTCGGCCAAAGGCCCAATCGCTCGAACCCATCCGGCATCGGCTGTTTGAACTGCACATACGCCTGAACCCTGCCGCGCGTCGTGAAGCTGAGGGCCTCGGCGTCTTTGCCCGGCGTCTGCACCGAGTAGCCGGCCAAAATACAATCCTCCAGATCCACATGCAGCTTGCCTGTCGGACTATGACCCTGCGTGCAAATGATCCCCGTCGATTTGCCGCCCATCTCCGGCTGCGTGAAATTCAGCGCGATCAAGCGGCAATTCACGAACTTGGCCCGCGTACAATGTGCCGCGTACGAAATGGCCACGGCGTTGTCCGGATTGACCATCGTGCAATCCTCGAAGACCACATGCGGCTCGTCGGGCATGGTCTTTTCCCATCCGCCGACCAGGACCGCCGCCGTATCGCCGACAAAATCCAGCGACAAAAAATAGCATCGCCGAAACGCGCTCGGCTCGCCCGGCCGCACGATCGGATAACAAACCCCGCCGCCGAACGCCCGACCTGATCCCACGCAATCCTCGACGATCACCGTAAATCCCTGTCCGCTCTTGTCGGTCAGATCCCAGAACAATCCGCCATCGCCCCCGGCCGTGTACAGATTACGGAAGATCCAGCGGTCGCAGATGATCGCCGAAAAGGTTTCGCCGGTCTTGTTCCCCGTCGGCCAGTTTTTGTCCGTCGCGCGGATCGGCCCCCACCAGTCCCAGCTCTTGAATCCCTTCTCCGGATCGCCGCTGTCAATCAGGACCCATCCCGCGCCGCCTGATCCGAGCGCGCCGTCAAAATCGCCGATCAGCACATTGTACGCCCCCGCGGCGCCCGGATGCGCCGGCGCCAGGTTGGCTTCCAGGTATCGATCCGGCCGAACAAGGACTCGATGCCCGCCCTTGTCGTCCGGAACCGCCGACAGCCCCGTCTGGATCGTGTGAAATGCCCTGGCCCAACTGCTCCCGTCGGAATTATCGCCCGACTTGGAAACATAAATCGTTACCCCCTTGCGGCCCGAATAATCGATCGCCATCGGATCCCATACCGCCGCCAATAGCGCGCTCGACCCCGCTCCAAAAATGCAAAAACCCAACAAAACCGTTTGTGCAAGCCGGCTGTTCATCATGATCGTTTACCCTTTCCTTTCTCCATGCCAGTCTTGGCATGACTGCCGCCAACGACACCGTAATCGGATTGTAACACACCCTTCTGGTTTGTGTAAATCGTCTCTCTATTCAGGATAATACGGGTATGTATATAATGTTACAGCCGCCCCCAATTCTCCCGCCGCCCTCGCGCTGGCTGCACCTCTTCCAATGTGTCGATCGCAAACTCCCAATGATGACGAAAAAAAAAGCCCGGACAACTCGCCGGGCTTGTGATTGTGAATGGATCCCTCGGATTACGCTTCAATCGCGTCGATGATCACCTGCAGATATTTCTGCCGATGGCCGATCCTCTTGCTGCTCACCTTGCGGCGACGAAAATACATCGGATACAGTTTGGGCCCTTTAATCACGGCATCTTCGGCCGTGATCTTGAAGCTGGCGATCACTTTGGCCCCGTCCAGATACGGCATGCCAATCTTGACATTCTGGCCGTCGCTAACGAACAACACTTTATCCAGTTGAATGGTTTTCGCATCGGGGGCAACTTCGGTCAGCTCGATATTGATCACATCGCCCTGCGAGACTTTGTACTGTTTTCCGCCTTGTTCAATAACTGCGTACATTCAAAACTCCCGTATATAACTCTTTGTTTTGTCGTCGTTTACAACCGTCTGATTCGACGCCTCCGAATTCAGACAAGAAATCTTCCCGGGATCATCTCCACGCTCACCCGAAAAGTTTTAATTTTATGCCGAAAAAACTGTGTGTAAAGAAAAAAATCCGCAAAATTACAAATCCGAGGAATTTTTAGCAAACCGGCCGCAAGGTTCGATAAACAAATAGCGATTGTGCGGACCGGCCTTTTTTCGACAAGGGCCCCCATCCGGCCGGACCGGTGCTTGCTTTGTACGGATCGAAAGATAAAAGTTCATGAATCAAACCCTCCAAGGTTTGACGGGAGTCTGTATGCAACTGGCGATGATCGACGATAGAATATTAGCATTAAAGGACTTAGAACCGGCCTATCAGGATCGCGGCCTGTGGTTCGGAGACGGCGTCTACGAGGTCATCCGAAGTTACAACGGAAAACTCTTTGCGTTTGAAGACCACCTTCGCCGCTTTTCCTATAGTATGGAACAGATTGGACTTACTGGCATATCCATCGAGCAGATTCGCGATCGTGTTCTGAAGGCATTCGAGAAATCGCAATTGGCGAATGTGCGGATTTATTTTCATGTGACCCGCGGGTCGGAGCCGCGCAACCATTTGCCGGACAAGGGTTTACGGCCGAACTTTCTGTTGACGCTTAATGAACTGGTCGATCACCCGGAGGACAAGGAAAACGGGGTTTCCGTAAGTACTTATCCGGACTGGAGATGGAAGCGATGCGATATCAAATCGCTTAATCTTTTGCCGAATATTATGGCCAGAATGGACGCGGAAAAAAAGGGTTGTTATGAGGCGATTTTCGTCAATGAAAATCGGGAAATTACCGAAGGGGCCGGAAGCGCATATTTTGCCGTTGACGCGGAAAAAAGGGAACTGATCACCCGACCCTTGGGCAACGAGATCCTGCCCTCAATCACCCGTAAACATGTCTTGCAGATCGTGGAAGGGTCGGGATTACGAACGGTTGAAAAAGCCATAAGCCCCGACCAGGCCAAACAGTGCAGCGAGATGTTTCTGGCCGTAACGACCAAGGATATCCTGCCGGTGGTCCGGTTTGACGGCTCGAAAGTCGGATCCGGACGAGTGGGGGAATGGACAAAACTGCTGATCGAACGATTCCGGAAACTCACAAAAAGCGGACAATAGGACCCGCCATGGAGATAAACGAACTCCGTTCCGGCATCCCCACAGCATTCACGCATCGGTAGGGCCGACCCCGTCCGTCCATGTGGAGAGCCCCGCTCCGTCGGGTCCGCAATGGACAATTTGCGAATCGCTCTGTCATACCGACGAAGGCCGGTATCCGATGCGCACCGAAGGTGTACAACCCCACCCGGACACAGAAGCGATCCAACCCGAATAGCGCGGATTACCGATCCGCCGACCTCTATCCCCAGCCGAATGGTGACGGCTGGATCGACCTCCAAGACTTGCTTGTATTTGTTGAAAATTGGCTGGCTCCTGCCAATTGTGAATAATTCAATAGTTTTCTGCTGCTGGCTGTTCACGGTTCGCTCCTTGCTGTTCACAACTTGCCTCATGCCATTCCTGCTATTCCTATGATTTGACTATAGTAATATATTTCATCTCCATCTGACTCCAAAAGACTATATCATATATCCTGATATCTGATCAAATACACGACATGTCAACATGACAATAAGATTAGTCAAAATGCTATGCAAGATCAGAGAAATTGTTTGTAACCGTAGACTTTGCATGGACTTGTGAAAATCTGTAAAAGTGAAATGTCGGAAAACGATTGTAACCTCTTAGATTGTAATGATTTACTAACTCCAAAAAACCGATTTTCGTCCCAATGGACCCTCCACAATTCGCTTAAAAACCACGATAGGGCTTTTCGGTTTATCCCGGTTTTGCAGTTAAAATACGACGAGATTTTTACCTGCATTTTCTACCATGTTTTTGTTTTATCCCGACGAACGCTATCGGAAAACTGAAAAGCCGTTCCCCCTGCTTGATCTGCAAGAATAATCTTCAATCGCGCCAGGTTGATTCGCCGACATATAGGATTGTACTTTAACCATAGTTTTATCAGGACCTTACGATTGAAACGATTCGGCCTTCCAAGATCGCGCCACATTCCAAGCCCTCCCAAATCGAAGGGCCGAACTCGCTATAAATATAGTATTTACAACAACTTACTTCGTATCATGGCCAATCCATCCAAACACCCGCATTTTCGTCTGGCCGTTGCCGCCTCAAAAACCTGCGGCCCGGCCGTCCTTCGAAACCGCCTCAAACGCCTTGCCCGTGAGGCCTTGCGACTCCATCAATCCGACCTCAAACCAGGAATAGACTATTTGTTAATCTTCACGCCGGTATCGCCGAAGAAAAAAGGCGATAACTTGATATTGTATAAAAACTTGCGCTTTGCGAATCTGCAACCGATGCTGATGACCCTCCTGGGTCGTCTTCACGACAAGATAACGCAGATACAATCGCGCAAGGATTGATATTGAAAAGGTTTATGATTGGGAGTAAAACGGGTGTCAGACAGTTCCAAACTGGTCCCGATCGGCCAGGCGGCCAAACAGGCAGGCGTCAGCCGACAAACTCTGCAGTATTACATCATGCTCGGCCTGATCGATCCAACGCAATCGACACCCACAGGCCGTCGTCGTTTCGATGAGGCAACCATCAATAAAATCAAATTGGTAAAGAAGTTAAACGAATCCGGGTATACCCTCCGAGCGATCCGGGAACTGTTCATTTCCGGCCACGAATGCAAAGGATCTTCCCATGAGTGATTACGCATCCGGCCAAAAACGATTGAATATGATTGTCGGAAGCTTTGTTATCATTGGCTTTGCCGCTTTTCTGTGGTTGATTTTCATCTTCGGCGAACTCCCGATCGCCGTTACCGAGCTTCGCTCCTTTCGGGTGGTGGTCAGCTTCCCCGAAGCCCCCGGGATTCAACAAAACACGCCCGTGTATTATTGTGGTTATCAGGTCGGACGAGTGGTCAATGTCATGGCTCCTGAACCTGTTATGGATCGAAAACCCGGAGACCCTCATCACCAGGTCAAGGTAACTCTTGCCATCCAAAGAACATATAAAACGATCCCCTCCAATGTCGATATTGTTGTCGTCAAACGGAGCATGGGCAGTAGCTACATCGATCTTCAGGTGGACGAAGATCGACCCTTGCAGCCCCTGGATCCTGCCAATCCCGCCTCGGCCTACCTCTACGATAATATGCCCGTCTGCAAAGGAATCACCGGCGTAAACAGCGAATTTTTTCCAAAAGAAACTCGTCTGAAAATGGAAAATTTGATGGACTCCATTACCCAGCTTGCCCAGAATGCCAACGATGTCGTCGGCGATCCCGAGACCAAAGTCAGTCTCAAATCCGCCGTCGCCAATGTTCGAGACGCCACCCTGCAAGCGAAGGATACGCTGGCATCGATCCGCAAATTGTCGGATAAGGGAAGTGTCGCGGTGGAAGAGATTGCGGAAAATGTCAGCGTGTCGCTGCGCGAGTTACAGCAAGTACTGGTCAAGGCGCGAGAAGGGAACGGCACGGCGGCACAACTGATCAACGACGGTCGGTTGTACGAAAATCTTCTGGACAGCAGCCAGGAACTGCAAGCGGCGCTGGAGCAACTGAAATTTCTGGCGGCCGACGCGCGGGAAAAAGGGATCCGTCTAAAGTGGTAACACAATATATAATATCCGGAAACACACAAAATCGGTCTGGCCCTTCGTGCCTGGCGGATGAAGGGAGAGTGGAGGGCATTCAGGACGCCGGAGGGGGATCTTTGAGCCAATAGGGGACGGTTCCGTCTTCATCGACGGTCCAGTTCCAGCGTCGGACATACTCGGGGCCGGGGAGAAATTCATCGCGGGTTTGTCGCAGTTTTTCCGTCAGCCATCCGTCCAGTTGGCGTTGCCAATCGGAGACTTCCGGCCGATTGACAAGATTCTCCATCTGGTATGGATCGTTATGGTTGTCGAACAACAGCCAGGGGCCGGTCAAGTCGCGAACATAGGTCCATCGACCGGTTCGGACGCCGCGGTATTCCCTGCCGCCGTGGCGGCGATCCCACTGGCCGAAGGGCGAGGGGCATTCGATGAGAGCGGCCCGGCTGTCGAGCGATTTTCCTTCTAATATCGCCCTTGAATAGTCTGTTCCCTCCGCAGTTTCGGGGGTTGCAATCCCGCACAGGCCCAGCACCGTCGGCATGAGGTCGGGGGCGCTGATCGGATTCTCGATCGTCCGCGGCTGCGCCGAACCGCTATTTGGCAATCGCATCAACAGGGGAACCAGGATCGATTCATCGAAGGGTTTTTGTTTGTGGGTCATTCCGTGGGAGCCAAGCATATCGCCATGATCGCTGGTGAAGACCAGAATTGTCTCGCTGGAGCGGGCGGATTGATCGAGGGACCTCAGAATCCGGCCGACGCAATCGTCAAGGGCCAGGCAATGCGCATAATATCCGGCCAGATTCGTTCGGGCCCAGTCGGCCGTATCGGGGGGGACATTGGGGCGAAGCTGGATTCGTTGGGGGTCAAATCGATCTCGATACGGTTTTGGGGCCGTCCCATAGGGATCATGCGGGGGGCCCCACGAGAGGATCAGCAAGAAGGGTTTTTCGCCGTCGTGGGTCCGAATATAGTCGCAGGCATCCTGCGTCTGGGCGATGGCATCATAGCCTGGCCACTGGAGTATTTCGGGCGAGCGGCCATAGTACAACGAACGGTTGTAGTCGTGGGTGCATTCGAGGACCTTCCAGTAATCAAAACCCTGCCTCCGATCGGGAGGAATATAGGCGCTGCGGCCGTGGCCGTCAAGGTGCCACTTGCCGATATAGGCGGTATCGTAACCGACGCAGGCAAAGGCCTGGGCCATGGAAACGGCGTCGTTGCCGAGGGTGACATCATTGAGAAAGACGCCATGTGAAAGCGGATATCGGCCTGTCATCAAACTGGCACGGTATGGCGAGCAGACCGGACAACAGGAGACCGCCGTGGTGAAGCGAACGCTCTGGGAGGCCAGACGGTCCAGATTGGGAGTCAAGGCGTTGGGGTCTTTGGCGAAACCCGCCGCCTGGGCGCGCCATTGATCGGCCAAGAGAATGACGACATTGGGTTTTCGATAATGCGCCTGTACCCCATCATTGGTCTGACAACCACACAGGGCTGAGGCCCCAAGTGCCACACCCGCTGTCTGAAGAAATTCGCGACGATTCATGGCGATTTTTTCCCATTCCTTCGATTCATGATAACCGGCTCCGCTATTATGATCGTCAAGGAAAACGGCCGTCAAACAAATTGTGAAATCCCGCCGGCTTTCTCAAAACGATTTTGTATAGGACAGAACCGAACTTGCGTGATAAAATCAAAATATCCCGAACGGATATTCCCCTGGTTTGCGAAAGAAGCAAAGGCCGGAACATGCAAAAACAACGAATTCTATATATCGACAACCTGCGAATTCTTTTGATTTCCCTGGTCATCGGGATTCACTTGTCGATCACCTATGGAGGTCCGGGGAGCTGGTATTACAAAGAGGTCCATGAACCGGACTTGTTGTCGTTTCTGATTCTTGCGCTACACAATGCCGTCGGGCAGGCGTTTTCGATGGGGTTGTTCTTTTTCGTGTCGGGATATTTTACGGCCGGATCGTACGAACGGAAAGGATTGCGAAAATTCCTGACCGACCGCCTGATACGGCTGGGTATTCCGCTGCTGGTTTTCGACTGGATCCTCAATCCACTGGCAAATCTGCCGCTGCTGTTGATTCAACCGAATATGACGGGCAGGTCAATCTCAGACAAGATCACCGGATATTATTCGTCATTTCGGATCGGGACCGGGCCCTTGTGGTTCGTCGAAACGGTCCTGCTCTTCAGTCTGATTTTCCTGGTCTGGCGAAAGGCGACGGGAACGGCATCGCTTGCGACTGTGCCCGTTCAAGGCAAGGTCACCCATCGGCAGTTGCTGATCCTGGCGGCGATCTTGAGCATTGTCAGTTTTCTGGTTCGGACCTGGAAACCGGTCGGTTGGTGCTTTGCGCCGATGAACCTTCAATTTCCGTTTTTCCCGCAGTATATCGCGGCTTTTTTCCTGGGAACGGCGGCCTATTGGCGAGGATGGCTGCAGGGACTTGACGACGATCTGGGGGGCGCGTGGCTTCGGATTGCAATCGGATTGATTGTACTGATGGCGGGGATGTTTATCTCAGTGGGGGTATTGAACCTGGATCCGAATGACTTCCGAGGCGGCTGGACCTGGCAATCGGCCTTTTATTCGACCTGGGAGCAATTCTCCGGAGTCGCGCTGACCGTTGGGATACTGGTCTGGTTCCGACAACATCTGAACCGACAGAGTCGGCTGGCTATGGCCGCGTCGGACAGCGCCTATGGGGCGTATGTGATCCATACTCCGGTGATCATACTGATCGCAGTGCTGCTGCGGGGCTTGTCCCTATATCCTCTGGTCAAGTTTGTTGTTCTGATGGCGATCTGCGTGCCGGTAACCTTCGCATTGGCACACGGATTGCGACAGTTGCCGGGGTTCCGGAAGGCACTATAACAAACCCGATACACGATTGCTCCGCGGAATGAATTTTCCCCTCATGTCCAATCGATTGTATTCGATGCTATGCGACCGGAAGGTGGACTATTCCATTTTCTGATTCCGAAGGACATCCCGATACCCATCGTTTACGGTATCGAACGGGCTATTTTGCCCATAACCATTCTTCAGCCAGTTCGGCCAAATCCTCCAGATCGATGCGGTTATCATTGTTGCCATCCATTCTCCTGCGATGTTCCATAGTGAAGACCAGATTTCCGCCGGCATTGCCGTCATGGTCGCCATCTATCGAAATACCAGTTTCGGAACTGACTACCGTATCGCGGACGGTGATGGTGTATAGGTCCGCCACCAGTATCTGACTGAATGTAATAATCATAAACGGACTTCCGCTGCCGGTGGCATTGGCAACCACATTGTGGCCGGCCTGGTTCTGAACCGAGACATCATCGCCGTCGAAATTGATCGGCTGATCGAATAACAGGCGAACGGAACCGATACCGTCCGGATGGGTATGAACGGAACCCGCCGTGACCGAGGGAGACCGCATCAGAAATTGGGGACCCGGGACTGTCGCGATTGATGCGGTAATGATCCGAGCATAGTCCCCCGGACTGCCGGCCCGAAGGTTAAACGACACCGTATGGGGATCGACTATCGTTGCTGAATCTCCTTCGCTGGTTTCAAATCCCCGTAAGGAAGAGTTCAGATAGTTGGTCGTCGGTAAGCCCAGAAAATCGCTGTTATTCAGCGTCGCGGCATTGTAAATCACGCCCAGCACATTCTGATCGACGATCACAGTCGCCGTTCTGGACGCCGTGACGGGCGGATCGTAGATGACATAATGGCTGCTGATGACAGTACCCGCGGGAATGATTCCGGCCGGCCGATCGACCACCAGATCCGTGGTCAGGACGACATTTTGTTGTTCATCGAAGGCCAGAATCTGGTCGATCTGCCGGTTGTCATTACCGGTGTTTATAGGGGGAGCAATGATCGTTACAGTCCCCCCCACAATGGACGCTACCACGGAGGATGCGAACAGGCAACTTGAGATCAATCCGAAGCATATATTTGTCGTTTTCATCTCCATTCTCCTACATAAAACCAGGATTGACTTGATCTAAAAAACAGGGGGATACCCCCTGTTACAATCTCCTTTCTCCGTTTCTTACCGAAGGAACCCGATATGCGTATTGGTAGAACAACATCATTATATATATTAGGCCCGATCAAAGCAATTCCGACAAAATCCGCAAACTGTCGGCTTGTACTTTTGGGACGGGCGGGGATAATGGATCACCGATCCCAGCAGCAACCGACCGATGGAAAGGAAGACGGTATGATTCGATGGATTGCCATCGTAGTGGCGGTACTTGCCGCAAATGGAGTTCATGCAGGCGAAATCCTCTTTCCCGCCGATCCGGAAGCGGTGATTGACCTTCAAAAGGAATATGGTGCCAAAGGCGACGGGGTTGCCGACGATACGGCCGCGATCCAGTCGGCGATCGAACAATCCCGAGGAGGGGAACGAAGCCGGTTCATCTATATCCCGAACGGCATTTATACGATCAGCCGGACGATCATTTTCAAACCGCCGGGCGACGGTACGGAAGGGTCGATGGTAGGGCCGTGGCTGTACGGTCAGGACCGGGACAAGACGATTCTGCGGCTGGTTGACGGCGCCGAGGGTTTCGGCGATCCGGCCCAGCCGAGGGAGATGATCCGCGGTGTTTCGCGAGCCGACGGGGCAAGGATGAACGCGGACTTTTTCGATCGGACGATTGTGAATCTGACGATCGACACCGGCAACAATTCCGGGGCTGTCGGGGTCAAATTCTACAGCAACAATACAGGATTGATGAAAGACATACTCGTCCGCGGCAAAGGCGTTTGCGGGTTGAATCTGGGATTCAACGACCAGAACGGGCCGCTGTTGATTCAGGATGTCCAGATCGATGGATTTGCCACGGGAATTCAAACCGGCCATATTCTCAACAGTCAGACGCTGTCGCGGGTGACGGTTCGGGGGGCTTCCAAGGTGGGGTTGCTGCATCGCGGTCAGGTGCTGGCGGTCGAGGGGTTGGATGTGAGCGGGACTCCCCTGCCGGTGGATACCGACGGCGTGTTGGCGATGGTAGATTGCCGACTCGATGGTACCGGCGGGCAATCCGGCCAGGCCATCAAGCTCCAGGAGGCGGGTTCGGTTGTGTACGCGGCACGATTCACGATGGGGCCGGGATCGGGAATCGGAGCTTCCGCCTCGGAAAATGCCGAAACCAAGGCATTTGTTCGCGAATTTTATTCGCCGGACGCGGTGACACTGGGCGACAAAACGCCCAAGAGGGGGCTGATGCTGCAGCCGGCACGCGAGCCGACGGTCGGCTGGCCCAAACGGGCAGAGGATTGGGTCTGTGCCAACGACTTCGGGGCCATCGACGGCGACGACAAGGACGATGCCGAGGCCATCCAGAAGGCCGTTGATGAGGCGGCCAAACGCGGGGCTTGCTGCGTGTATCTGCGCGGAGGACGGCGCGGCGATCCGAACTGGTATTTGCTGAAGCGCGATGTCATGATCCACGGCAGCGTGCAGCGGGTGATGGGTTTTGGATTCGTGCGAATCCTCGGCGGTTCCAGCCGGGACGCAAGTTACCCGGAGAACCTGGCCAAGTTCATCGTCGCCGACGATCCTTCAGGCCCACAAACGGTGATCTTCCAGCACCTGCAGGTCTTTGCGCCGGAACCGAGCTTTGGTATCGAAGTCAATAGCACCCATCGTACCGTTATATGCGAGACGACGGGGGGAACGGTGATCGCACGGCCGAACAGCACCGTCTTTATGTCCAACTGCGTTGGTCATTGCTACCAGGAAAAGGGCTCGACCATCTGGGCACGGCAGTGGAATACCGAACGGGGACCCGAAACCGTCAAGGTCAACACGCGAAACCGCGGCGGGCAATTATGGATCCTCGGTATGAAAACCGAAGCGACCAGCATCAAGGTGGAAACTACCGACGGCGGTCGTACGGAGATTCTCGGCGTGCACAACTACAATACCGACGGCGCCAAGGATGACATGCCTTTTTTCCGCGTAGTCGATGCGGCGATGTCCGTGGCGGGCTATCGCGAGGTCAACTTCGGCGGATCATGGTGGAAGACGACCGTGGAGGCGACGCTCAACGGAAAGGATTACCGGCAGGGACAGAAGGAATGGCAGAATTGGTCGCTGCTGCGGGCGGGAGAATAATTCCAAGAATCGTACCCAAGTTTTTATGAGGAGACGGACATGAACGCATCCACGACGCGGCGGGATTTCTTGAAGAGCGCGGGGGTTTTGGCCACGGCCGCGGCGGCGGCCCGGATGGCGCCGGCCATTCACGCGGCAAGCGACAACACGATTCGGCTGGCTTTGATCGGCTGCGGGGGACGCGGCAGCGGCGCGATCGGCGACGCGATTGCCGCTTCAGAGGGGATGGTCGCCCCCGGGCCGGTTAAGCTGGTAACGATGGCGGATCTGTTTGCCGATCGGCTCACATCAAGCCACAAGAATCTGTCCGAGGCCTTCGGCGACAGGATCGATGTGCCGAAGGACCGGCAGTTTGCGGGTTGGGACGCTTACAAGAAGGCGATCGATTGTCTCAAGCCCGGCGATATTGCGCTGCTGACGACGCACGCCGTGTTTCGGCCGATGCATTTTGAGTATGCCGTCGCCAAGGGCGTGAATGTCTTCATGGAAAAATCCTTCGCGGTCGATTCGCCGGCCGTACGGCGGATGATGAAGTCGGCACAGGAGGCCGACAAGAAGAACCTCAAGGTTTCCGTGGGTTTTATGTGGCGGCACTCCAAGGCCCGTCAGGAAGTCATCAAACGGATCCACGACGGAGCGATTGGCGATGTGAACCTGCTACGGATCTATCGGGTGCATGGGCCCAACCATTGCCCGAAGAAACCGGCCGGGATGAACGAGATCGAATTCCAGATCCGCAGCGCAACTTGTTTTTCGTGGGCGTCGTCGGGATTCCTGATCGACTGGCACTGCCACAACATCGATGTGGCTTGTTGGGCCAAGGGCGCCTGGCCGATTACCGCGCAGGGCTTCGGCGGACGAACGCACGCCGCGGCGGGCGAGCAGTTCGACCACTACACCGTCGAGTTCACCTTTGGCGACGGGACCAAGCTGATGGAGTTTGCGCGCCACATGCCGGGCTGCTGGGAGACCTATTCAGATATCGCCCACGGCACGAAGGGCTCGGCAATGATCATGACCGATCTGGGCGATGCCAAGCCGAAACTCTACAAGAGCCACAACATGGTCCCTGGTGATCTGGTCTGGGACTATGGCAAGCCGGACTACAATCCGTATGTGGCCGAGTGGGATGTCCTGCTGGATGCCGTTCGTAACGACAAGAAACACAACGAGGCCCATCGTGCCTGCGAATCGCAGATCGCGGGGATCATGGGCCGGGCGGCGGCCAACACCGGCCAGATGATTAGCTGGGACCAGGCGATGAATTCGAATTTCCAGTATGTGGCCGACATTGATCATCTGACCTTTGATTCGCCGGCACCGGTCAAGCCGATGCCCGACGGCGGTTATGCGGCGCCGGTACCGGGACTGACCAAGGAAATCTGATTTTTGTATCCTGCGGAACTTTCTGCAGTCGAAACCCTGATTCGTTTTGGATATTTTTCTTGTGCCGACCGTCCTTGCATGGTATAAGATGGCCTTGCGTATTCGTCCTGCTCCATGATGGAGGCGGTGAACCAACTCCATTGTCCGTTGGCTTTTCTGAATCCGCTCGTATGAATGCGATTGGGGATTGTATCGCGGATTCAGGACATTTCCGAAAGCCGTCTTTGAGTCTGCTCTCCAATCGGCGTTGATCCGGCTTTCGATAGTTCTATAAGGGAAAAATGTATGCCATTTGCTTCGATTGGACTGAGTGACCCGCTGGTGCGGGGAATCCTGGCGACCGGGTACACCGCGCCGACCGAAATTCAGTCTCAGGCCATCCCGGCGGCCTTAGAAGGCCGGGACATCCTTGGCTGCGCCCAGACGGGTACTGGTAAAACCGCCGCGTTCGTCCTGCCGATTCTTCACCTCCTCAGCCACCGGCACCCCCAGTGGGGCAAGGGGATCCTCTCGCTGATCCTGGTCCCGACCCGCGAGTTGGCCGTGCAGGTCGATGCGGCGATCGTCGAGTACGGCCGGTATTGCCACCTGCGATCGCTGGCGGTGTATGGCGGCGTCAGCATCGACACTCAGTTCAAGGCCCTCCGTCGCGGCGTTGATATCCTCGTCGCCACGCCCGGCCGCCTGCTCGACCATATCCAGCGAGGCACGGTTCGGCTCCATCAGATCGAGATTCTCGTGTTGGACGAGGCCGACCGGATGCTGGACATGGGATTCATCCACGATGTGCGAAAGATCGTCGCTCTGACGCCTGAAAAACGGCAAACGATGCTCTTCTCGGCGACGATGCCCGCCGAGATTAAGGCCCTGGCAGCACAGATCCAGAAATCTCCCAAAATGATTCAAATCGGCCGGCAGCACAATCCCATCGAAACGATTACCCAGCATGTCTATCCGGTTTTACGGGAACGAAAGATCGACCTGCTGATTCATCTATTGCGGACGCAAGAGATGGAGTGCGTGCTGGTCTTCTCGCGGACCAAGCACGGCGCCGACAAGATTCATCACCGTCTCGAACGCGCCGGCATCGCGTCGATCGCGCTGCATTCCGGACGCAACCAGAACCAGCGGCAGCGGGCCTTAGACGGCTTTAAGAGCGGAAAATATCCGGTCCTGGTTGCCACGGACATCGCCGCCCGCGGGATCGATGTCGAGGGGATCTCGCATGTGATCAACTTCGACGTGCCCGCGTTCGCCGAGGACTACATTCATCGCATCGGTCGCACCGGCCGGGCCACGGCCCTCGGCGACGCGATCACCTTCGTCAGCCACGACGAGGAAAAATACCTCCACAAGATCCAGCGATTCATCGGCCGGACCTTTACCCCCGAACGATGCGACGACTTTGACTACAGCCGTCCCCGCCCGTCCGCCGACCAGCATAAACAGAAATCGCAAGCCGGACCGACGCCGCAAAAACAGCACTACACCCCGCAATCCGGGCATATTCACAAGCACGGGCAAAAGTCTCACCCCGGCCATGCCGGGAAACAACAAGCACATGTCCCCCACGCGGGACAAAGGCCAAAACCCGCACCGGCCGTGAGCAATGAAAACGCGTCCGATCCTATCCCGTCGTACGCACCGCATACGGAACATGCGCGGGTTTCAACCTCCGGTCACGAAAATCGACAGGGATTTTCCGGGCACAAGAAACGGGGGTTCTTCGGCAAAAAGCGATTCAACAAAAACAAACGCCGCCCCTTCTGATCCTCGAAGGACTCAGAGAGTCGGCGTCTTGAATAGTCAATATTAAATATACAGTTTATTCGTATTCTCGGTCCTTCAGCACGCCGGGCTGCGGCTGCGGATACAATCCGTCCGAACCCGGGACCACCGGAGCCGGCCCGTCGGCGGTCAGCTTGTCGACATTCGGCGCAAACTCATGTTTGCAGTTGAGCACCTCGTCGAAGGTCACGGTCCTGCCGACATGCGCCGCCATGCGACCCATCGACGAAACCAAGCTGGCCTCGGCCCCGCGCCGGACTTCGTTGTACGGGTTGTCGGCCCGGATGGCGTCAATCAGGTCGTCCCATTCGAGCTGATAAGGACTCGGTTCCGGCTGGGGAAATTTCCAGATCAGATTTTTCTCGTCGAAATCCTGTCCCTTGAATGTCCGCACCCGGCCGGGCGCGTGCCCGGAGGTCGAAACGATCGCACATCCCTTGGCGCCATGGACAAAGCTGGCAAAACCGCTTTCGCAGCCGCGCATGTTACGACCGTAATAGAATAATTTGGCTCCGTCGGGATAGGTATATTCGACGGAATAATTGTCAAAGTTCTGATCGACGGCCTTGCCCCGAAAATGTCTGCCGCCGAGGGCGTGGGCCTTGATCGGCCAGCTTCCCTTCATCCACGAGCACTCGTCGATCTGATGGATGTAATAATCGCTGTACATCCCCCCGCTGGCCCAGAGAAAGCTGTGAAATTTCTGGATCTGATACATCGTTTCGCTGATGTCGGAGGGCCTGGGGCCGCACGCCGCGGCGATCCCGCCCATTCGGTACGCCCGCATGGAGACGATCTCGCCGATCTCTCCGGAGTCGATCCTGGCTTTCAGTTGCTGGCGTCCCCGGCAGTGCCGGACCATCAGGCCAACGCCGCATTTGAGGTTCTTTTTCACCGACTCTTCGGCCAGCTTGATCATCCGGCGGGTGGTGGGTCCGTCCACCGTGACGGGTTTTTCCATAAACACATTCAGGTTTTTCTCGATCGCATAGGTAAAGTGTACCCAGCGAAACGCCGGGGGCGTGGCCAGGATCACCACATCTCCGGGGCGAAGGCAATCCATCGCCTTCTTGTATGAATCCAGCCCGCAAAACCGCCGGTCCTCCGGGACATTCATCCTGTCGCCGAAATCCTCCTTCAGTTCGGAGACGCTGCGGCCGAGTCTGGCCGGAAAGACATCCGCCATCGCCACCAATTTGATCGGTCCGTTTTTAACCGACATGGCCTGACCGGCGGCACCGGTACCCCGGCCTCCGCAACCCACCAGCGCCACCTGGATCGTGTTGTTCTCGGCGGCAAACAAACCCGACGACAGACCCGGCGCCAAAGCCGATACCGCCGCCAGCGTCCCTCCGGCTTTCAAAAAATCGCGACGGTTGGAATAAATGGATTGACTCATAGGAGTCTCCGAAAATCATGAGGTTTGGTGGGATAATCTCGATCCTGCCGAAAGGACACCCGCACAATCGTTGACAAACTTGACGCATGCGGCGACATCCTGTTCCAATTGCGGCGACAGGTGCTCATATTCAATGGTCATTACGCCGCGCCATTTCCAGTCATAAATCTGCTGGAGAATCGCCATATAGTTGGCCTTGCCCATTCCCAGCGGAACATCCCGGCTATCCCGTTTGCCCGAGACTTCGGCGTCCTTGAGGTGCACGACGATCATCCGTTTCTGGTACTTCTTCAGACTCTCCAGCGTGTCCAGCCCCGTTCGCACCCAGTGCCCCGTATCCGGGCATCCCCCGATCCGCGGACTGCGACCCTCGCAGGCCTTCACGAACACATCCGGATTCCAATACAGCGAACCCGATCCCTCCGGATGATTATGGATCGCCAGATTGATCTTGTACTCCTCGCACAGCTTGTCGATCTCTTCCAGCGCCTCGATCGGCGGCTCAGCCACGATCGTCTCGACCCCCATCTCTTTGGCGAAATCGAAAACGCCGCGATATTTCGCTTTGTCGGCCTCCAGCGGTCCATAGTAAGTCGGCATCTTGATCCCCAGATCGTCCAGCCGCTTCTTCATCTCTTTGCGATTCTCTGCCGACAGCGAATCTCCGCTCTTGAGGTCCGGCTTGTCTTTGCTCAACGGCAGAAAGAACGCCGGCTCAACATTCCGGACACCCAGCTTGACCAGAACCTCAAGCATCTCATAAAAACTGCGGTCCCGAAATGTGTACTGTTGAACGGAAATCCGCCAACCGAGTTTTTCGGCAATGGGCGTGCTGGTTCGGATTTTCGGGGATTCTTTCAATCCCACCATTCCGCCTCCGGTTCGTCCGGAGGGTTTGCCGGCGGGTTTTGAGGCCGGCCGCTGGGCGGCCTGGCCCAGAGATGCGATTACCGTTGCGGCGGTCCCCGCCGCGGCTGTCTTGATCAGGAACTGGCGACGATTGAATCGATTCGGATTCATGGTTTCTTCTCCCAGAGAACACGATGGTTTTTTATCCATAGCCGTCCGTTTTACGGTTCTTGCGATTGTATTGATGAATGTGTATTATAGGTTCTTTTCCGGCAGCGACAAGTTTCTTTCCGATTTTCGCAAAAGTCCGCCGGTTTTGAAAAAATTTGTTGACTGACCTTATCGAAAACGATACTGTCTATATCCATCCGATTCTCAGGACGGGAGAGACATGGGTGATTGGCCACAGAATGTGATTGTTCCCTTCGACCATTCGGATACGAGTGGGAAACCTCGATTCGTTCCCCACGCCCTACAAATCTTCGGACATCGCGGGTTATCGGAATTCCGGGGCATACCCAATCGTTCCGGAATGCCCGTTCACAATTCTATTCTGGAAAGGAGATCGGCATGAATCAGCGTCCAATCGTAATCGCAGTGTCCGCAATCGTGTTGGCTACGGCGGCGGTTAACGCCAACCTTCTGAACAATGGAGGTTTTGAAGAACGAGGGGGCAATGGAGTTCCCACAGGATGGGGGGCCTGGGCCAGTGTCGGGGGAATCTTTCCGTGGCAGAATAATCCGGCCAACGCTTTCCAGGGGGATTCGTATGTCCAGTTACAGGATGTATCGTGGGCGGTGGCCTATTATCACAATATTCCGGTCAAGGCCGGAACCCGATACTATTTCAGCGCCATGATCCGAAAGGCGCCAACTTCGACAGCCGCGACGGCTTCGGCGGAACTGAAGTTTGAATTCTACGGGGGACTGGACAAAGCGGACCCCAAAGGGACATTTTCTTCCTATCCGACGGTTACCGATCAATGGCGGGAATACACCGTCGAAGCGGTGGCTCCGAGCGGAACGAATTACATCACCACAACTCTGGCCACGGGCGGAGCGGGACAAATCAACTGGTTTGATTCCATCTGGATCAACACTTATGCGCGAAATTGGAATCAGGCCGACTCGCCGAATCCGGCCGACGGAGCCAAGGTCCCGGTGACCCTGACGGAGCTTTCCTGGAACAATCCGGATCCGAACAATCCGCAAAAACCGATTGTCTCGACCGTGTGGTTCAGCGACGGCTATCCCGAATACGGCCAGAATCCGGGCGATCCGAATTTTCTGAAATACGCCGTTGATATCACGCCAACACCCGGATTCACCGGCCATTCGGCGGCTCTTGCGGCGCCTCTGATCTTCGGACATGATTACTTTTGGCGGATCGACAGTACGGATCCCTCAACGGGCATTACGACCGTCGGTCGCATCTGGAAGTTCACCGCCGACAATACGGCGCCTCAGGTGAACGCCGGTCCCGACATATTCGCCTGGCTGACGGGTGGTACGGTCCATGTGAATCTGAACGCCACGGTTACCGATGACGGACGGCCAAATCCTCCGGGAACCTGCTCCCTTCAGTGGTCGGTAATCCAGGGCCAGCCCCAGAATATGACTTTTCTTGGCGAGAATACGGAAGATCCTGAAGTCACGATAACCGCGGTGGGAACTTACATGCTCCAACTGCTGGCAAACGACAGCCAATTAACCGGATCCGATACGGTTACGGTCCGGGTTTTCGAGAACGCCTGCCAGGCCGCTCAGGCGGCGGGTATTCCGCTTGCGATCGGAGACCTGAATGCCGATTGCCGGGTCAATCTGGAAGATCTGACGGAATTGGCGGCTCATTGGTTGGCCTGTACCAGTTTCGAATGCCCATGATGCAGAAAACCCATCCATCGCCATTCCTTGTACGGGTCAAATGACAAAGCGACAGAACCGCGGCTTCGTTTGCCGGGTTTTGTCGCCTTTTTTGCAGGAATGAACAGGGTTTTGGGATGGGTTTGTACCTCCGGAATCAGGTATGCATTCTCTTGTAATTTGTCTTTGAGTCGCGGGACCGACTTTGCATTCTTCTTGACTCCCATCGGTCATTCTGATAGGATTGGAATAAATCGTACGGGCGGAATCAGGAACCTTCTTTGTTTGTACGATAAGGCGCCGGAGTGAGAGTTGATTGCATCAGCTTGGAATCGTTGTCTGTGCGGCAAAGCGATTGTCGGCGGAGGAGCGTTGTTTTCCCTGTTTTCTTCGATCTTACGGATTTCCCGTTTGCCACTCGATCCGGGACTTCGCGTTTTCGAGCGGTCCCGTCAGCAAGAGAAAAGATCGTCGGTTGCCCAAGAGCCAACAGAAACCAATTCGATCCAGACCCGTCGGGGAGAACTCCGCAGGAGAACCTGTTGCCCCCCCTCTCCAATCCAATCATTATCCTTTTCGATGAAATAGACTCCGTGTCTGTTCGTCCGTAATACGAACCGATCGCTCACAATACATCAAGTGAAAAAAATACAGTGGAAAGGAAAAGGTATGAAAAGGCAAATCATTTGGTTCACGGGACTGTTGCTTGCCGCCGTGCCGGCATCGTACGGAACGGTGGTTGGCGATTTTGAATCCGGCCTGGACGGATGGTGGACCACCAGCGGCGGCACCCTTTCGCAAAGCGAGACGGGCGCCACAACCGGAACCAAAGCCCTCCAGGTGGATATGAAGGGCGGATGGAAAATGGCGGCACAACTCGACGCAAAACCCCACATGAAAGCGCTTGGCGTCACAGGGACTTCGATCTCGGCGGACATCACCGTCTCGCCTCAGGGCGAAACCTGGATGAACAGCCAGATCGTCATCAACGCCCAGAATAATGACAACAACGGGGCCAATAACAACATCGGCTGGAGACAACTTTCCTCTCTGGACCTGGTACGGGACGGATCGCCCCACAACTACAAGTGGACGCTGGATGCGGATCTGGCCAACGATATCGCCGGCGCCGACAACTCGATCGCCTGGTTTGAGCTGGTCATCGTAATCAATAACGATCTTTCCGACGCCAACTTGGTAAAAGTCAACATTGACAATATTCAGATCAATGAGCCGACCAAGACTTTTTCGATCGGCGACTTTGAAAAGGGCCTGGACACATGGGCGCCAGTTAATTGGGACGCCGCCACGCTCACCCAGGTGACGAGCGCCGGAGCGACCGTCGGCACCCACGCCATGATGGTCGAAAACGCGGCCGGCGGGTGGCACCCGGGCGCGATTTTCAATATCAAACCCTATCGGACCCTGTTCGGCTCTCCGGGCGCGGTCATCAAAATGGATGTGACCGCATTCGCGGCGGATATGAGCGGCGGCTGGTTCAATGTCGGGATGGTAATCAACGGACAAAACAACAACGACAACGGCGCCAACAACAATATCGGCTGGGTCGAACTCGGCGGCCGGGATGTAGCCAGCGACGGCCAGCCCCACACGCTGGTATGGGAACTGCCCGCCGATCTAATCGCCAAGATTGCGTTGACCGATGATACGATCGCCTGGCTGGAAATCCTCTTCGTTTCCAACAATAATTCCTCCGTAACAAAGTATTATGTGGACAATATCCGGATCGGACCGGCGCCGGCAAAGGAGGCCTCCCAGGTTTTCGGCGACTGGGAAAACAAAAGCGACGGATGGGTACCGATCGCCACGCAAATCAACGCCGTCGATTATACACCGGTTATGGAATACAGCACGGTGGGCGCAACCCTGAACCAGAATAGTCTCAAAGTCACGATCCCCGAACAAATTTACCAGGGCAACACCTGGTGGCAACCGGTCATGCGGGTTTATCCCCGGGATATCGCGGGTATGGAGCAGGCCTTTCTGCAAAGTCGAAGCATGAAAGTCGATCTGACCCGTCTGGCATCCGAATGGATTGCCGGCGCCGATACGCACAGCCAGATCCTCATGATCATCAACGCCGGCGGTCCTGACTGGTCGGTCTGGGCGCAATCACCCGGCCTGGGCTGGTGGACACCCGCCAACGGCGACGCCACTTGGACGCTCGAATGGGATTACTCGAATGTCATGCCGAATATCCGGTCGGATCTGGGCTTCTGGTGGCTCGAAATATGGATCGTCGCGCAGATCAGCAAAGACTACACCGGAACCAAGGCCCTGTACTTTGATAACTTCAATTTCCCTGTCCTGTACAAGGCACACGATCCCGTTCCGGGCAAGAACGCGACGGGCGTGGACCGTCAATCCTCTTTGAGCTGGACCGCCGGAGTCGATGCGGTTTCGCATGATGTGTATTTCACCGCCGACGCGTCAGCCCTCAGCGGAGTGAATCGCGACAACCTGGCTGAGTATCCCCAGGTGATGTACCAGAACACGACGGACACAACCTTCACTCCGGGCAATCTGAACCTGAGCACGACCTATTACTGGCGCGTCGATGAGTACGCCGTTTCCGATTCCAACGAAGTGACGATCACAAAGGGAGATACCTGGAGCTTTACGGTTTCCAATAACATTCTGGTCGAGGACTTCGAATCCTATATCAACTGGCCGGATCTCCGCGCCAAATGGACGGACGCCAATGACCTGGTGACCAATCCCGTCTATGCCGGAAAAAAGGCGATGAAAACCGTCTTTGACAACAGGAAGGCGCCGTATTTCACCGAGATCGGCTATGCGTTGCCCGCCGAATTGCAAGATTTGACACAGGCGGATGTCCGACGGATGATGGTGTCTTTCTATGGGGACCCCAACACGCCCGCCGAACCGATGTATGCGCGGCTCCTGGACGCACAGGGTCAGTCCGGCGTCGTCTTTTACGAAGGAGATTTGGCCAATCTGAGCAAGCCCGAATGGCAAATATGGGATATTCCCCTGGCCAGATTCAATCAAGTCAATCGAAAAGAGATCGTCCGTGTCGCCTTTGGTTTCGGCAATCCGCTCAATCCAGCGCCCGGCGGATTCAATGGCACCGTCTATTTCGACGACATTCGCCTCTACCAGGGCGAATGTCTGCTCAACAAGAGAACGGCGGACTTCGCACGGATTGACTTTATGCCTCTGGGCATGATTGCCGGAGATTGTCAGGTCAACGCCGCCGAATTGATCCAAATGGCGGCCGATTGGCTCATGAAGGATTCCGTGCTGCCGGCCGGAACAACCGATCCCAATTCCGCCGGAGGCCTCCTGGCTCGATACCTGTTCGATGAAGGAACCGGAACCAGCGCGGCCAACGATACTCGCCTTCGTGACGATGGAACGCTTGTCGGCGGCGCATCCTGGATTTCTCCCGGCTACAATGGTTCCGGAAGCGCGATCCGATTCAACGGCACGGGCAACAGCCGCGTTTCCATCGGCACATGGGATCCGTCCGAAGACACGGGACAGTTGACTTTATCGCTGTGGATCCGCTGGTCGGGGAATCGCTCTGTGGAACACCAGGGGATTCTCGGAAAGCGCAGCGCATGGGATTCGACCAATGCCATGCGATGGTTCCTGGAAACCGATCCGCTCGGTCGGCTGGGTTTCCGACAGTACTGGCAAGCGGGCGTCGATCTTTATTCGGCCAATGGGGTGTTGGATCCCTTCGTCGGCCACTGGGTCCATGTCGCCGTCACCTTTGACGGGACAACGGCCCGGATCTATCTCAATGGCGCCGAAATTGCTTCCGGTCCGTTTGTGCTGGCCGACATGCCCACAGCCAACATGGGAATCGGAAACACCCACGGCGGCGGCTCCGGCGAAACCTTCATCGGCGATATCGACGAAGTCCAGATCTATAAGCGGACTTTGTCGGCCCTGGAGGTGGCGTATCTTGCCGACCTGACGCCGGGCGACGGCCAGTTGAGCGTGCCGATTGCTTCCCCCGCCGATGTTTCCAGCGACGAACCGGCCGGACAAAAGTCCATCAATCTGAGCGACTTTGCCGTTCTGGCCGAATACTGGCTGGGCGATCAGACCTGGCCGTACTAACCGGGGAACAGATCATCGGATAATCTCAAGAGAATCGGATCGGAATGAAAACCCGCGACAGGGCCCGGAAGCGATTCCGGAGCCCTGTCGTTTTTCCCGATTCGAGGAAATCGGGAGGTGTTGTATGAATCGAATATACCGGTTGCATTTCATCGTGATCACGGCGGCATTTCTCGCGTGGCCGGCCGCGCTTTCGGCCGCTTGCTCGCCGGCCGATCTTGACGGCGATTGTCGCGTGGACTTGGCCGATCTGGCCAAGTTCAGTTCCGTCTGGCTTGCTGATAATTGCCAAAAGCCCTCCTGTTTTGCTGATTTAACCGGCGATCAGACGGTATCCGTGCCCGACCTTTTGGCATTCGCCGCCCAGTGGCTTGACGACAACAATCGTCCCGTCGGGATCAAATGGCTCGGCCACGCTTCGCTCAAAATCTGGATCAACGAATACACCCTCTATGTTGATCCGTACCAACTGACAAGTTCCCCCCATGACGCCGATTTGATTTTGATTACTCACACCCACAGCGATCATTACTCCCTGACGGACATCGCGAAAGTTTTGCAAACGGGCACAAAGGTGATCGGTCCACACGATATCGTCGATGCAACTTACAAACTTTTCCCCAAACAAACAATGACGGTGGGGAATCTGTCCATCACCGGCGTCCCGACCAACAATACCAATCACCCGCTGAGCAAGAACTGGCTCGGTTTTGTCCTGGAGGTCGGCCTCATTCGGATTTACATCGCCGGTGATACCAACCGGATCGACGAAATGAAAACTCTGGGCGATATTTCCGTCGCCTTTTTACCCATCGACGGTCAATACAACATGGGCCCCTCCGAGGCGGCCCTCTGTGCCGGCGACATCCAGCCCGATTTGGCTGTTCCCTATCACATTCGCAGCGCCAACCCACAGACCTTCGCCTCCCAAGCCCCCTGTCCGACCCGAATCCTCACGGTCGGTCAGACGATCACCTCCGAAGACTGGATGGCCAATCCCTCGCGGATCGGCCACTGGCCCCTCGATGAATCCGCCGGTACCCTCGCCCACGATCTGGCCTCGGGCAATACAGGCACGGTCAACGGTTCCGTCGTCTGGCAACCGCTGAAAGGCCGGATCAACGGCGCTTGCCTGTTCGACGGTCTTGACGACTACATCGATCTGCCCCTGATTCATAATCCCTCTGGCGGCCCCTTTAGCCCGGATATTTCACCGTCCCTTCTGACCTGGCTGTTCGGGACATGTGGTGT
>CAZXPW010000006.1:0-122789 GCA_964643355.1 uncultured Pirellulales bacterium | reverse complement strand
TTGCCTGTTAATTTGCTGGCGACGAATCATAAGGTTTTGTTAGAGCTCCTTAATAGTACCCTTGGAGGATCAGTCAGCAAGTTCCCCATTGCTTTTCGGACTTTACCATCCGTAAATGTTTCTTCTCCGAGTGAATCGAGTGTACCTTTGACCATTTCTTCGGAAGAAAACCGCCATAATTGTCTGGCGATTTGTTCGAGAGTCAATCCGCCGGAATCATCCGGTTCAATGCTGACTTCATACATGAGCTTGTCAGGTGCGGCACACTTCTCCATGCTCCGATATATACGCCATATAATCCCATTTGTAAGTATACACCAGACAATACCATCGTTTGCCGCATAACCAACAACTTGAGTGATTGCCTTGACATCGTCAAGTGAATCTTCAAGGGCTTTTGCTTCGACAAGAAGAACCGGTTTCTTGTTGAGTTTCAATGCATAATCAACAGATTTGCCATCTATAGTTGGATATTCCAGTTGTACTTCATCCGGGTCTCGAATGTCCCAGCCCAACGCTTCAAGGAGGGGGTCAATCACTATAGTTCGTGTCGGGGTTTCTTTCAAAGAATGCCGGCGGAGGGCCGGTAATTTTTGCCGGATTCTTTCAATCGTCTGAATCAACTTGTCCATAGAGAACCTCCCGCGTTTTCTCAAATGCGATTCTGAACGATTTATACTAAGGCCACGCAAATACGGGCCTTCAATCTCTTTGAACTACGCCTCCAGTTTTTCGCGGAGCCAGGCCTTGACAGCGTCGAGGTTGATGCGGATCTGGGACATGTCGTCGCGCTGGCGGACGGTGACGGTCTGATCGGCGAGCGTCTGGCCGTCGATGGTGATACACCACGGGGTGCCGGCCTCATCCTGTCTGCGGTACCGGCGGCCGACCGCGCCTTTTTCGTCGTAGAAGACGGCCCAGTTTCGCTTGAGGTCGTCGTAGAGTTTGCGGGCGATGTCGGGCATGCCTTCCTTCTTGACCAGCGGGAAGATGCCGGCCTTGATCGGGGCCAGCGCGGGGGAAAAGCGCAGGACGCTGCGGACCTCGCCGTTGGCCTCATCCTCGTCGTAGGCATCAACCAGAAAGGCCAGCGTGCTGCGGTCGATCCCGGCCGAGGGTTCGATGACGAAGGGGATGTAGCGGCTCTTGCTGGCCTCGTCGAAGAACGACAGCGGGCCGCTGAGATAGTCGGGGTCCTCCTCCTTGAGGGTGATGGCAAAGAGGTCCTTGCCCTTTTCGAACCAGTCGTTCATCGTCCGCATGCCGCGCTGGTGCTGGCGGAGGTCGTAGTCGGTGCGGTTGGCGATGCCCTCGAGTTCCTGCCAGTCGCCGGAGCCGAAGGGGAAGCGGTATTCGACATCGACGCAGCCCTTGGCGTAGTGGGCCAGCTCGTCTTTTTCGTGCTCGCGGAAGCGGAGATTTTCTTTCTTGATCCCCAGGTCCAGGTACCACTGAAAGCGCTGTTGCTTCCAGTGTTCGTACCACTGCTCGTCGGTGCCGGGGGCGCAGAAGAATTCCAACTCGGCCTGTTCGAACTCGCGGGTGCGGAAGATAAAGGCCTTGGTGGTGACTTCGTTGCGAAAGCTCTTGCCGATCTGGGCGATGCCGAAGGGGACCTTGACGCGCGTGCTGTCGAGGACATTGCGGAAGTTCACGAAAATTCCCTGCGCCGTTTCCGGCCGGAGGAACAAGGTCATCGTGTCATCGACATTGGCGCCCATCCGCGTCTCGAACATCAGGCGAAAGGCCATCGGTTCGCCGAACTGGCCGACGGCGCCGCAAGCGGGGCAGACTTTTTTCGAAAGATCATTCGGCGCTGTCGCGCTGTGCGTGGTGTGTTCGTCACGCGGGTCTTTTCCTGCATCGGCGAGGTGATCGACGCGGGTCCGCGTATTGCACTTTTTACAAACGGTAACCATATCCGCGAATTTGTCGGCGTGGCCGGAGGCCTTCCAGGCCATCGGGTGCATCAGGATCGAGCAGTCCAGGCCGACCACATCGTCGCGCATCTGAACCACGGCCTTCCACCAGGCCTGGCGGACATTGCGTTTCAGCTCGGAGCCGAGAGGACCATAGTCGTAGCAGCTTGCCAGGCCGCCGTAGATTTCGCTGGATTGAAAGATAAAGCCGCGCCGCTTGCACAGCGCCACAATGTCGTCGAGTTTGGTAATCTTGGCCATGTCCGAACCTTACTTGGTTGAAGAAATTGTGCCGGATCGCACGATCAGGTGAACCACCATACGATGATATTGAGGGCGACGGCGGTAATTATCATAAACAAGCTGACGGTAAGAAACAGAATCGCCACCTCTCGCAGAAACCGGTTCCAGAACAACACGCGCATCTTGGTGGCTTTATAGACGATCGAAATCGAGGCCAACAGGGGAAACATCCACAACACCGAGGCCGGAGTCGTGCCGATTTCGATGGGGCGTGTGAAGGAGGCCAGCAGGGACATAAGATCAGGCATGCGATTATTCCTCCTCGGTTCCGATCATCTCGCCGCGACCGGTATAGGCCATATAGACGGCGCTGAGAATACTCAGCAGGTTCAGCAGCCCGGCGATGCTGGTATAGATCTGGCCGACATCGAAAGGCCGGCCGTAGGACTTGAAGTTGCCGCTGCGGCACCAGGAGTCAATGGCTCCGACCACCGGCGAAGCGCAGATCTGGGCGAAGAACCAAGGCCGGGAATCGACGGAATTGACCACGGCGATCGAGCCGACATATAGACCCACAGCGAAGGTCAATGTGATCGTTACAAAAATAATGATGGCACGGCGTCGTTCGCGGATCAGAAAATGTCCGCCGCCGGGGATGATCCAGCCGAGAACCCCCACGGCCAGGAGAAACAGCGTATGTTCGATCCGCGGACGATCAGCCATCAGAAATCCCCCGGGATATCGTCGAGGGTAGGAGCCGGTGGAAGGTAGATATCCTCTTTGGATCGATGAAACTGCATGCGCTGACGGAGATTGTCGGGATCAAAGTGAATCAGGGCCAATCCGTCGGACTGCATGGCGTCGATCTGATAGGCGGCCAGGGCCTTGCTCTTGCGATATTCTTCCTTGGTCGGCTGAGTGCGTGCAATCTTCTTGATGACCAGCCACTGCGAGGCGGGTTTGAATTCGACGACGGTTTTGAGATTGTCGGCCTCGATTTTTTCTTCGGGCAACAGCGAATGAAACAGGTTGAGCTGCTGATTGGTCTGGACCATATCCTTGTAAATGCGTTGAATGGAAGGATCTCCCTGAACCATGGCCGCCATGCGACGAATATCGGAATCGGTGCTTCGAGCCCGCTCGTTGAGTCGATCCATCCGCAACCGCTTCGTAAAGGCGCCCGGATCGTCGGGCTTGATATACTTGGTGTTGTAATCTTCAATGGCTTTTTCCCAGGCCTGATCGCCGATGGACGCGGCGAATTCTTCGGCTCGGGCCTTGGCCAGAGCCAGGGCCTTAAGTCGTTTGACATCGCGCGACACTTCTTCTTTGAGGATAAAGAGCTGTTCGGCCGGGGGGGTCTTGTCCAAAGAAGCGTCCGTTTTGTTGTAGGTGTAAGCCAGATCCTGCGGTTCGAATTCCGTTTCGACTTTGACGACCCGGACCAGGGCAGACGAAGATCCGTATTGGTCAAAACGATCCTTCATGGGTCCCAGCGTCATCCACATTCTGGGCTTGGCGGTTTCGAATCGGCTGAGCTTGACGGCGGCCAGTTCGTCCACGGCGAAGGCCAGTCGGCTCAGAGGAATGGGGTTCTGGTTTTGTCCTTCAATCGACAATTGGCCCAGGACGCGGCTGGAGGAAATATCGTCGGAGGTCAGCAATCCGGTCAATCCCGAGTACAGGTCGATATTGTATTTGTTGCGGAGGGTTTCAGCGGTCTGCGTGAAGTTCCCCGCGGCCTTTTCCAACACGGCGCTGGAAGTCTTTTCGATATCCAGAGATGCAAATCCGGCGTCGACTATGGATTTGGCTTCGGCGAGAATCATATCCCCCTGACGCATGGCCTTATTACGGAGAATTGTACCTCGGATCCTCTGGGCGACTTCGGCGTAGGATTGGGTCTTGATGGTTGAGGGACCATCGGGTTTGGCCGGATCCGTTGGTTCTTCCTTTTGAAATTCCTTGAGGTTGCGGCGATAATACTCTTCCATTTCCTCGTCCGTGGGGTCCGGAAGGTTTTTCTGGATATCCATATACCGCACGACCAGGTATTCCAGTTGGACTCGGGGATGGATTTTGTAGCCGAAACCGTAGGGATTATCCTCGGTGACGGTGCCGGGAAAAACGCTGCGATGGGCCGTGAACTGGTCCTGCAGTTCCTGTTGGGTCGGTTCGGCGACTTCGGTCAGGAAGTCGTCGGCTGTAAACTTGACAAATTCCCCCGAAATCCGTTGTCCGCTTCGTCCGATCCGAGATCGAATTTCGGCCGTGGTTACGGCCTGGTTGCGGGTCACCATATCGGAATAATTCAAAATCGACAAAAGGTCGGCGAAGGTTCCGTAGATTCGTTCCTGGGGGACGCGAAGAGTGTTGATGATGGAAGATACGACAGCGGCCGCATCGGCTCGATTTTGCGTTAGCTGCGGGATCAACTGTTTGAGGATATCACGGGCCGTACCGGGATCGACGACACACCCGGCTTGTCGGGCCTCGGCCTTGAGGAGCAACCAGTTCTCTGTTGGACTTCCGGAGGATTTATCAAAAAATGCGTTGAGATGTTCCACCGTTATGGACCCGCCCCGGAACATGGCCTGACGGATTTCATCCTGAATCATGGCCGCGGCCTGGGAGTCGGGGAAGAGCAGTTGCCCAAGCAAGCGGGCCCGAATGTCTCCCGTTTGGTTCAGCGAGGGTTTGTACTGTAGGAACATCGGCATCCTGAGTTCCCGCAGGATCTTCAATTCGTTTTCGGCGATTCGCAGATCGTTGGGCGTAATAACCCCTTTGTTGCGGTAAGTCGCCACGGTCGTGCCGGCGCCGGATCCCCACCGGCTGAGAATCTGCTGCAGGGCGGTTCCGCCGACGAAGGAGATCATAATGACGATCACGACTCCCGCCATCAACTTCCGGTTGTTTTTACGCATCCATTTGACAATGTTCATACGATTTCCTTTTTTCCCTCGATTGTCTTGAATCGATCCAGGAACGATAAACCATAACTATATAGGGGTTCGAACGGGGAATTGCAAGCGAAAAGATGGGAGTTTGGCGGGAAAAGGAATTGGACAAGAGCAAGGAAGGAATTCTTCCGTTCGGACCCGGACCGGATTATAATCATCGCTTCCAAGCGGAAGGACTACAAACATGGCGCAGGGATATGATTTTTCAGGATCGATTCGTGAAGGGGAACGGGCTTGTCGGGTTATCCCCGGCGGGGTAAATTCCCCTGTCCGGGCCTATGGCGGCGTAGATGAAAAGCCGGTGTTTATCGCCTCGGGACGGGGGTGCAGGGTACGCGACATCGATGGCAATGAATATATTGATTATGTCGGTTCCTGGGGACCGCTGATACTGGGGCATGCTCATCCGAAGGTGGTAGCGGCGATTCAGGCGGCAGCGGGGCTGGGAACGACCTTCGGAGCGCCGACTATGGCGGAAACGGCACTGGCGGAGAGAATTGTGAAGGCCATGCCGTCAATTCAGAAGGTTCGGATGGTCTCTTCGGGTACCGAGGCGGTGATGACGGCCCTGCGTTTGGCCCGGGCCCATACGGGACGGGATTTTATTATCAAGATGAACGGCTGTTATCACGGCCACTCGGACGGACTTCTTGTGGCGGCCGGATCGGGTCTGGCGGAGCATTCGACCCCGTCCAGCGGCGGAATTCCCCGGAGCGTAACCGAAAAGACGATCGTGGTTGAGTACAATGATTGTGCGGCCGTTGAGAAGGCGTTTGAGGAGTATCACGGTCGTGTGGCTGGTTTGATTATCGAGCCAATCGCCGCCAATATGGGCGTTGTTCTTCCCGATCCCGGTTATCTGAAATCTCTCCGGCAGCTTTGCGACTACCACGGTGCGGTTCTGATTTTCGACGAAGTCATAACCGGTTTTCGAGTCGCGTATGGCGGCGCACAGGAACTGTATGGAATCATGCCCGACCTGACCTGTCTGGGCAAGATCATCGGCGGCGGATTGCCTGCGGCTGCGGTGGGTGGCAGAGCGGTCATCATGGATTTACTTTCTCCCCGGGGGCCGGTGTATCAGGCCGGAACTCTTAGCGGCAATCCGCTTGCGATGGCGGCCGCGATTGCGACTCTGGACCTTCTGAGCCAGGGAGATCCGTACGGTCAATTGGAACAAACGGCGGCGAGATTGCACGCCGGAATTGAGAATGCGGCCCGCCAGACGGGGATCGCGGTTCGGATCCTCCGGGCGGGTTCGATCCTGAGTTGTTATTTTACGGAACGAACCATTCGGAATCTGGCGGATGTCAAATCGACGGATATAGCGATGTTCAAGCGGTTTTTCTCGGGCCTGCTGCGAAACGGGGTGTATATTGCCCCCAGCGCGTATGAGGCTCTGTTTGTTTCACTGGCCCACAGGTCCGAAGATATTGATGAAACGATCGAAATTATTCGCAAGGTCTTCGAAAATATACGACGATAATACTCAGGTCAGAATATTCAGAATCGATTTGGGAGATGTGCCATGAGCGAATTTGAAAAAAGAGGCGATATCGTCGATACCACCGATTGTCTGGAGGCGATCAGTGTTCTTAAATCGATGAAGAACTGTCTGTTTACATTGATCTTGCTGGGATTATTCCTGTTGCAGGGGATCTTCTGGCTAAACTATTTTGGGTATATCGACAAATCGGAATGTCCCATGCCCTGCAAGCCCTGCGCAATGGTCTGCGACGCCCGCGGCGCATGGTTGGGACCGCTGGCGGCTACCGATGCCCCCTCCACTCGGGAACCGGTCAATCCCGCCAGCGAACCCACGGCAAAACCCGTCGAGGCCGCAGTCACGCCCGAAATGAAAGAAACCGCGACGACGATGATGGCCGAGGCCGAAAAAGCGGTTGGGGCGACAATCGAAAAACCAACCGAAATCGTACAAAAGCCCGCCGCCGGTAACACACCCAAATGGCCGTTGGGGAAATATGACAAGTATCTGCCCAAGTGCCTGCAAGTGGTGTGGGCCGTTCGCGTGGCCAATTTCTTTGTCTTGTTGCTGACGATCCTGTATTGTCTTTGTCTTCTGGTGATCCTGAAGATTTCTCTGGCGGGGCGACTGGGCGGATTGAATCATATTGTCCGCGGATTTTTCCGGTCGCTGCTGGCACTGGCCTTTCTGGTGCCGTGGCAGACTTTCTTCCCGGGAGTACTGTTGGGAGCGATGTATATGCCGGCCGAGCTGTTGTGTTCGAGCGGTTGCGCGGGAACGACGCCGTTCTCGGAAATTCTGTATTTCCTGCGATTCGGAGGTTTGTGGTTGCTGGTGGTGGTGTTGCTGTTCAGCGCCCAGATCCGAAGTCGACGATGGTCGCAGGCGACGCTGCGGAGGTTGGGAATTCTGCAGTGAATTTCCGCCGGGTTCCGATCGAAACAGGGCGAGTCTTCGGATTCGCCCTTTTTTATTGCGCTGACACGGAAATCCCCAATTCCACAAATCGGAATTGACAGGAGAACCATCCGGGGGGTACACTGTGGGAAAACAACCCGATTTCATTGGAGGTGATTTATGAAGTATCGCGTGAGTCGTCGCCAATTTCTGCGGAGTTCCGCTGCGCTGGGTTCTCTCCTGTTTTTACCGAAATTGTCGCTGGCAAAATCCGCCAACGGCAAATTGCAGCACGCGTGCATCGGCGTGGGAGGGATGGGATTCGGCGATCTGCAATCCATCCTGTCCGGGGGAACGACGGATATTGTGGCGTTGTGCGATGTGGATGCGGGAAATCTGGCCAAAGCGGTCGAGTATCTGAAAACCGAACACAAAATCGAGTCCGTCCGGCAATACCGGGATTGGCGGGAGTTGCTCGAGAAAGAAGGCGACAAGATCGATTCGGTGAATGTTTCAACGCCGGATCATATGCATGCCCCGATTGCCTATAGCGCAATTCAAAAAGGCAAGCATGTATATTGCCAGAAACCCCTGACCCACACGGTCAACGAGGCCCGAATCCTGACTTTGGCGGCCCGCAATATGGGCGTCATGACGCAGATGGGCATTCAGATTCATGCCGATATCGCCTATCGGATGGGAGTGGCGATTATTCAATCCGGCGGAATCGGCAAGGTTACGCAGTTCCACAGTTGGCAGAGCGGCTCAGCCGTGTGGACAACGGCAACGGCTCGGCCGGAGGGCGAGGATCCGGTTCCGTCCAGTCTAAACTGGGACCACTGGATCGGCGTTGCCCCGATGAGGCCGTATAAGGCCGATGTTTATCACCCCGCCAAGTGGCGGGGCTGGCAGGCCTTCGGCGGCGGGGTCATGGGCGATTTTGCCTGTCACATCTTCGATCCGGTGTTTACGGCCCTGAAGCTTGAAGCGCCGTTGTCGGTTAAGACCGAGGTGTCCAACTACAATACCGAGACCTATCCGGTATGGCAGGTCGTGGAATATGAATTCCCCGGGACGGAATTTACCGCGGGCAAAACCGTCAAGGGAACCTGGTACAACGGCGAAAAGATCCCCCCTCGAGAGCTGGTGCCGATGCCGACCGAATACAAGTTACCGCATGCCGGATCGATCATCGTCGGCGAAGAAGGCGTGATGGTTCTACCACACTGGGCCGGACCGCAACTGTATCCCCTGGAAAAATTCAAAGGATACCAGAGGCCGAAAGTCAAATCACTGGACCACTATCAGCAATGGGTCGATGCCTGTCTGGGCAAGGGAAAGCCCGAGGCCAACTTCGATTTCTCCGGCCCCATGACCGAAGCGGTGCTGCTGGGCAATGTCGGCATCCATTTTGCCGGAAAGACGCTTCAGTGGGATCCAGTTAAGATGAAGATTCCCAACATGCCCGAAGCGGAAAAATATCTTCGGAAGACTTACCGAGAGGGCTGGTCCGTTAAGGGGATCGGGTGAGAAATGGATTGAGGGAAAGGAAGAGTTGACAAAGCCAGCCGCTTTGACCCATTCATAAACAAACGAGCCGTCCGGGGCGGTAAATCCCGGACGGCTTTTGTTGTACTGCACGAAGTGGTTACTCCGTGGGTTCATCCGAACCACCCTCATCGTCAGCCAGAAGCGTGAATTCCGTGGGTTCATCGGAACCGCCTTCATCGCCGGACAGCAGCGTGACTTCCGTGGGTTCCGTGGGGTCATCCCCCTCGGCCAAAACCACAGGCGCCGCGATGAAGAGCATCAGCATGAGCATTATCAGGTACTTTTTCATGGGTTTTCTCCTTATGAAAAATTCAGAATGAATTCAATGGATTCAGGTTAACTGCAAATTTCACTGTAGGTATTATTTACGGGCGCAATGATAATGGGCGTCGTGATGCCGCTGGGCAACAGATTCTCCGTATCGGGCGTGATCTCGATGGTGCCTCCGGTGTACCCGACGCTTTCGTCACCTCCATCATCGGCCGCTCCGATGTTGGTGACATATCCGCTGCTGTAATTGGAGGTGTCAAACATCGAGATAATCGTACCGTAGATTCGGGCGTTTCCGCGGACATCCACGATCCCTCCCACGACGGCCCCGGTCAGAACATTTTCGCTGCCGGACTCGAAGGATCCGGTGTTTCCGAGGTTGACATTGAAGTTGGGCGCCAAAATAGTCGTCTCGCGGAATTGCGATTGGTTGTTAAAAGTCGCCGTGCCCGTGAAATACAGGCAGTTGCGCATCCACCAGGTGCTGCTGGTGGTGCTGGTGGCGGGCACATCCGAAACGATGGCCCCGTTGAAAGTGCAGTTTTCAAAGCGGATGTTGTTGGTATAACTGGCGCTGTCCGAGTATGTGGCGTTGGCTTCGATGAACAAGACATCATTAAAAGTGCAGTTCTTGAACAGGGCATGCGTGCCTTTGGGAACCTTGACATTGCTGAAGGTCATGCCATTGTACACCTTGCGATCAAACCGCTTACTCGAGCTGGATTTGGGCAGGGTATATCCTGACGCGGCATGGGGAAAATACTCGGTCTGAATGGTCGAGGAGGAGGCAATGGTGGTGCAAAGATTTTTATACAAGCTGGTATTGTAGTCGCCGGGATTCATTCCGGGCATGGAAGCGTTCTGGACCCCATAGAAGATTCCCTGGTGGGCGCCCTGAATCTTGTCTTCGGTGCTGTAGATTCGGTTGCCTTCGGCGTCAAACATGGGTTGATCATCCGCGTCGAGTGTTTCCATCTGCAGATTGTACGCGCGCAGATCGGCCAGCGTGATAGCGGTGCTAATGGTGCCTTCGACCACCGTATCGGCCGTGGTTTCGATTCCCGTACCAATCGAGGGTTTGTTCCAGGAGCTGTAAATGGGTCCGTGAATGACCGAGTTCTGGGTTACCCACATACGACCGCGGCTGGCGATGGCGTAGTTGAGGACATCGGCCTGTTTCTTGATATCCATTTCCAGATGGACTTTGCGGGAAATGGAACCTTCGCTGCCTGTACAATCCAGCAGGATCCGCGCGGGATTGGCGTCGTATCGATAAAAACGAATGGTGAAATTCTGACCGGTGCTTCCAAAATTGATGGGAGCGGTCATAATTTGAGTTCCAGTCCCGTTCCCGTCGGTGAAAGTCGAAGCGGGATTGACCGCCAGCCCGCCCAGGGCCGTGGCCTGCAGAGTCGAACACAAATTGGACCACATCTGATTGGCCTGGGCTGCAGTAACGGTATTCTGGCTGGTACTGAAAGTGGGCGTATGGGCAATGATGGATTTGGCGCACTCCAGGCCGGACAAGGCGCTGTTCATCGCCGTGTTGGTCTTGCGGTGATTGTCGGCAACCTGCGCGTTGGTGGAACTGGTGGCCATCAATCCAACCGTCAGTGCGGAAAAGACGGCCATGAAGATCAGACACATCATCAGGGCAATGCCTTTTCGCAAAGATCCCGATCGAATCATTTTCGTTTTCATGGTTTCGACCCCCCCAAGGGTTCTTTTATTCCATAACATACGAAATCATTTGCCTGTTACCCAATCGGTGTATCGGCAAATCCCTCCGAGCGCAAAAGGGCCCGGGCGGGACAAGACGCCCGGGCCGCACTCGGATTATTTCTTCCACGCTGAGTGACACAGCCACTTGAACCAGGGCTTCCAATGGACCTGTTTGACCAGGATGGTGTCGCTACCGACAAAGACGGTTCCGTCGGCCAGTTGGCCGGTGATCGTAACTTCGACGGCGCCTTCGAGATCTTCAAGGGTCTGGGATACTTTGCTCAGATCGAAGACGGCGACGGCGCTATACCGGCACTTTTCCACGCAGATTGCGGCAACCTTGTCGGCCCAGAGAACCGTCTTGGCATGGATATTCTTGACCGAATACCCCTCGGGCAGACGGATCATCGCCAGCACAAATCCCTTGCAGGGAACTACGAGCTTGCCGGGTACGATATTGATCCTGGCGGCGATAGCGCCTTCGACTTCGTCGGCTCCGATGTCGATACGGCCGTTCATGACACGCTCTTCGCCGTCGATATCCGTTTCGTCGGGCATATAGGCGGGATTACCCGCGTTGATACAGGGTGAACCCTTCTGCAGATGCCAATCATCGGGGACGAACTTGGGATCGAGATCCATCAAGTCTTCCACCGTTGTGAAGGCAGGATCGTAGCTGAGGGAATTGGCGTAGTCCTCGATATTGCAATACGCGATACGGGCGTTGGATCCATCAATTTGGCCGGTAATAAAGATCGTATCGGTGTTTGACGCTTCCGCTACGACGGCATTCCCCCAGAACAGAGAGCTTTCGATCGTCAGGTTCATAGAGCTATCGGCAAAAATAGCGGATGCTCCCGATCCGGGTTCATTCGAACCGGCCAGGTTGTCGATCACCGTACAATTCACAACCTGGGGGTGATCGGTTGAATCAAAATAGAAGGCGCCTCCCTTGTCGGCATAGTTTCCGGCAATCACGCAATTTCGGAATTCGGGACTGCCGCCATACGCATAAACGGCCCCTCCCCAAAGTCCGGCGGAGTTTTCCATGATTTGGCAATTCATAAAGATGGGATTGCCGTAATTGATGGATATTGCGCCGCCGAAATATCCGGACGAGTTGTTCACAAACTGGCAGTTGGTAAAGACGGGATTGCCATAGGCGATGGAGACGGCTCCGCCCGACAATCCGGAGATATTCATCGTAAAGGTACAGTTTTCGATAATAGGCGAACAATCAGAGTCCGAATAAAGACCTGCGCCGTCGGACCAGGCATTGTTTGTGGTAATGACACAGTTCCGAATCGTGGGGCTGCTTCCCTGGAAGCTCTCGTCGTTAGGCATGCAGACAAAAGCGCCGCCATAGAAGAATGTGGCATGAACGACCGTCAACCCTTCGATGGTCGTTAAAGGCGTTTCCCCGGTGACAAACATAAAACCGCTGAAGAAATCCATACAATGGATCGTCGTCACGGCGGGATTGGAGGGTTCCTCGCTCCGGATCGTTATCGCTTTTCCGGAAAGATTGATATTGCCCTCATAGTAGGTTCCGGGGGCAATCACGATTTCGTCTCCGTCCGAGGAAGCATTGATCGCATCCTGGATCAAGGGATAATCCGCAGGCACTTGAATCGTGTCGGCGAGGCCCTGGGTGACAAGCCACCCGGCCGAAAGACAACAGAATAGCATTAAGCGTTTCATCGTTTTCTCCCTTCCAAAGATTGCACCTTCAGGACAAGACACAGACTGATGGTACAATGTACTAAAGTTTACGAAATGATTGGCGACGCTGACAAATCAGAATCAGCGAACACCAACGACCGATAATTCAGCCGCAAATCGGGCCAAAACCGGCCAGGAGGGAGAATTGCTCGTTGGAGGAGCGAAGAGGTAGAATGAAGGAACGGTTGGGGATATCGAGTCGAGTCAATACGCCCCTGGCAGGATCTTCGAACGAACGACCGGTCTGGGCAGACCAATCCAATCCGGTCTTATCCCATCGGGTCATTTCCCGATGCAATGCCCTGCCATGGGCAAGGATGAATTGAACATTTAACATAGATTCCCCCGCATCAAAGGATGCGATGCGTATGTATAGTATAACCGAAATGGAGGATGGAGTAAATCCTTCGTTGGTCATCCCGGAAAATCCGGATATCGGAATTCAGGGTCTGATAATGGGCGGTCAGAGTTACTCATAGCATCGGATTGTGAATCCCAGGCCGAGTCCCATAACGGCGTTTTTGATCCTTTGAAAGATTTTTGAATCCTACGGGGAAAGAAGCCATCAGAGCCGATATAGGCCGGATATCTTACGGTTCCGGATCGGTGTTTCGGAGTTCGGCATGAAAGGAACTGCGGGTGAAGGGCGAGGCCATAACCCAGCGAAAGCCCAGATCGCGGGCGACGCCGGCCCACTGATCGAACTTTTCCGGGGGGATATATTCTACAACTTCAAGGCTCTCCTTAGACGGCCGGAGATACTGCCCGATTGCCACGCGATCGCATCCAACGGCCCGAAGATCCTTCAATACGGCCCGGACTTCGTCATCCCTTTCGCCCAGTCCGAGCATCAGGGACGATTTGGTGTCCAACCCCGGCCAGGCGAGTTTGGCTTTTCGCAACAGTTCCAGCGATCTTCGATACTCTCCACCGGGCCGGGCGATCCCGTAGAGCGACGGAACCGTTTCGACATTGTGGCCAAAGACAAAAGGAATTGCTCCGGTCAGGATGTCAATGGCTCGATCCGGGCAGTCCCGAAAATCGGGCGTGAGCAATTCGAACTGCAACCCCGGGATCTGACGGCGGCACTCGAGAACCACATCCCGAAAATGCTTCGCGCCCCCGTCGGGCAGATCGTCACGATCGACGCTGGTGATGACCAGATATTGGAGATTCATCCGACGCGCCATTTCCGCCACTCGCCCCGGTTCCTCCGGGTCGGGCGGCTGCGGTTTGCCGTGGCCCACGGAACAGAAGCGGCACTTGCGCGTACAAATGTTGCCGAGGATAAGGACCGTGGCTGTACCCCGGGACCAGCAGTCGCCGCGATTGGGACAGTTGGCATTGGTGCAGATGGTTTCCAGCCCCAATCCCTCCAGGGTGGAGGCGGTTTCCTGAAAGGTCTGGCCGCTGCCGAGCCGTCGTTTCAGCCAGGGTGGGAGTCGCCGTTGAGGATTCATGATGTCTCCCCGAAAAAGTCGGTACAGATTCGGCCCAGTTCTTTCTTCATCTTTTGCATATCCTCAGGGTGTCCGGTTTCTTTCTCGAACGAGGTCATTGTAACTCCATCCAAACCGCAAGGGACGATGGCGTCAAAAATACTCAGGTCATTGCGGATGTTGATCGCGATGCCGTGAAGCGTGACCCATCTCTGTACCTGTACGCCAATCGAGGCGATTTTTCGATCCTCGACCCAGATCCCGGGAAAACCTTTTCGTGTTCCACATTCCAGGCCAAACTTCCGCAGAAGCTCGATCCCGGCGTCTTCGAGCCGGTGGACATAGTCGGTCACACCGAGTCCAATGCTTTTTAATTTGATGATAGGATAACAGACAATCTGGCCGGGATTATGCGCGGTAGCGGCGCCGCCGCGACGAATGGAGACCACCTCAATCCCGCGGCGGATTAAATGAGATTCATCCATCAGAAGTCGATTATCTTTCTGACGCACACCCAGCGTGATCACGGCCGGATGCTCAACCAGCAGGGCTACATTATCGATCTGGTCGGCTTGTCGCTGACGGCACAATTGCTGCTGAAGGGTTAGCGCCTGCCGATAGGGCATCAATCCGCAATCGCGTATCTCTATGTCATTCAAGGGTTTATGGTCCTTTGGTTTCGCAAGCCCCTTTTCAAATTCCAGAGATAGTGTAGAAGGCCGAAACCCATTCGTCAATCATGCGACTATCAAATAGCGTTTTCCTGTCCTTGTCTGGCGGATGGATTGGCCGTACAATGCAGACACGGCTTTCAATCGTATTCGATCGGGAGGTGAAGATGTGGTCTTCGACAATTCGTATCATACGAAGGACAGCACTGCTTATCCTGGCCTTTGCGGGTTTGTTCTTTTTGCTCGAAGTCATCCGGGCCGGGCAAACGCTGTACGATCTTCATCCGATTGCCGGCTGGGCCTTTGGCCTTGTTTTGGCGGTACTGGGGTTGTGGATTGTGGGACGACTGGTATGGATTCTTCTCTGCCGGCCGACCCTGTTGCTTCCTCCTGATGTGCCGGAGTTGCCGGAGGCCTCGGCGAACGAGCTTGCCGTTTATGGACGATATCTGCAAAAGTACCTGGTTCGGCTTTCGACCAATCCAGTGTTATCCATCGACCACAAGACGGCGGCAAAAGTGGGAAAAGACAAGTTGGAGAACTCTCTTCATTCGGCTGGCGGCAAGGAAGAGATTCTCGCCGCGATTTGCGCAGCCGAGTCGGAAACCTTGCGCCCGATTGTGGATCATCTGGATGGGCTTGCCCGTCGCCATGTCCGCACGGCCATGCGCGATGTCATGATCGGCGTGACACTGAGCCCCTGGAGGGCCGTGGATCTGTGGATGGTGTTTTATCGCAATATCGTGATGGTCACCGAAATCATTCGAACCTATAACCATCGGCCTCGTTTGCGGGAACAACTGGCGATCTATCGCGACATCCTGGCGATCGTCGCGGCGGTGAATTTTTTGAGCATGGGCAAGAACCTGCTCGAAGGACTTTGTGCCAAGGTTCCCGGCGTGGGGCGTTTCCTCGATGATATCGCACAGGGAATGGGAGCCGGATTCCTGACCGCCGTTGCCGGTCATGCCGCCCTGGATCGTTGTCGTAGCATCCGTCGATGGGACCGTCGTGCGGCCACTTCCGCTCTTGGGATGCAGGCGGCGGCCTTCTATTCCGATGTTCGCGATACCTTCCAGCAGGACATCCTGCCGGCCGTGCTCAGACGCATCGGCGACAGCTCCCGCGAGACGATGGAAAAGATCGTATCGGCCATTAACGAGACCGGCTCCATGGTTTCCGATTTCGTCAAGGTCCCCCTTCAGGCCGCCGTAACGGCGGGGGGCTCGGTCTTGAATGTCGGGCAGAATCTTCACAACCACTCGAAAAACTGGTTGAGTTCTTTTTTTCGTCGCAAGAATCCGCCGATTTCGTGACCAACAGTTCGTACGGCGCAACATAAAAGGGCGGTGATTGGCCGCCCTTTCTTTTAAACTTCGGATCGATAGTTTTCGATTGTCGACTTTGTAATAGTTTGCTCTTAGGTTCCTTGTCCGGATTGCATCTGCATCTGTTGCATCATCTGTTCAAGAGCGGTTTTGATTTCGAGCACATGGGCCTTCGGCACGACAATATCCACCCATACTCCGCCTTTGGCGGCCGTTCCGCCGATGACCAGGTTGCTCTTGGTCTCGACATTGATCTTCGGGGCTGTTGCGCCGGGCATCATCGCCTGCATGGCGGGTCCGGCAACCGCCAAAGCCCGTACATAGTTGTAAGTCATCAGAAAGTCCATCTTCTCCGCTCCGGGCAACATCGCCATTGCGGTCTTGGCCTCGGAACCAATCGTCCTGGCTTTACCGGCCTTGGCATCGTCGATCATCGCCTTGATGCCGGCCTCGGAGTTGTCCCCAAAGGTAGCCAGACACTGGCCTTTGATTACGGCAAACCGATAATCGAAGCCGTCGCCGTACATGGCTTTGATCATCTTATCGGCCTGTTCGTCGCCCATCCCTTCCATGGTCAATTTTGCCTGATCGATTTTGACCCCGGCATATTCGGCGGCTTCCGGTTTCAGGGAAAAGTCCGCCTTCAATCCCAAAGTACCATAGAGTCGCTTGAAAATCCCGGCTTGGGCCAGTTCGGCGCTGTCCTTCATCACCTGGCGGAACGCCGCCTCATCCTTGACCGCAAAGACCATCTTGCCGCTGAATGACGGAGCGTTACCGGTGATCTTGGCTGTGAATCCTCCGGTATCGCCCATGGACCCGGTACTTTTGGCGATCAGGGCCTTGAGCTTGGCAACATCGGCGTTCAGTGCTTCATCGCCCATGGATGCCAGCACATCGATCATCCAGTTGTTGGCCTTGGACCAGGCGTCTTTGTTGATCTTGGCGGCCGCGCTCATCAAGGCCCCGTCTTCGATGAGTTCCAACGGAAGCTTGCCCTCGGGCCCCGATACAAAGAAACCGGCCATCTCGCTGCCGGGCACGGCCTGAATCTTGAGCGAGGCCGTCAAAATATCCTTGGACGGTCGCAGCGACAGGGATATCCAGTCACTTTGTTCCATGGCCGATTTGAGCATCTGCATCATCATCTTCACGGCTTTGGCCGCGGTTGCATCCATCATTCCCGTACCCGCCATGCCCTCGCTCATTTCTTCAAGTCCGTTCTGAATATCCTCGCCAAAGGCCGCATTGACCTGTTTGACATTCAGATAGGCCCAAAGAGGTTCTTTTCCCGCAAATCCCTGGATCTGAGCATCGAGAACCCCGGCCAGATTCGACGATTTTTTCGCCATCAATCCCGCAAGGGTTTCGCCCATATCCGGTTCGGTAATCGCAAGATAGGAACCGGATCGAACGAATACAGCCGAGGCATCTGTTTGGCCTTGACCTTGAGTGATCGAGTATATGCCCTGGGGATTGGGTTTGCTGATATTGGCGTTGCCCGAGACGAACTTGTCGAAATCCACGACCGGAATTAGAAGAACAAACATGACATCGTCATCCGCCGTTTTGATTCCAAAGCCGCCGAATGTTCCATCGACTTTTATATTGGCCAAAGACGGATCACTGAAGAGGCCTCCTAATTGAGTTTTGGCCAATACTGCCAAACTCATGGGAATGGGGGAAATTTCCGCAAGATACTGATCCATCAAGCCCAACGACGACTCGAAATTATTCACCCGGACCGCGAACAGGCAATCCGCCGGCATCGTTTCAAAAAAGACATCCCCCGCCGGACACATGCCGGCTCCCAGGGATACAATCATACTCATCCAAACGACTTGAACTCGCCAACCGCCGAACCGTTTCATGTTTATCTCCAATAATCATTAGGGTCTTGTACAACCGGTCCGTCCCGGCTGTTTCTATTTCAGACGCGCATTGTACTTCAATGTCACGGAAAAGTACCAAAAAATGTCAAAGAAAGATTCATGGCTTGTTACTCTTTGAGAACACATGAGTTACAATCCCGGCCATTTTGCGACCCGAAAAATCTACGGATATCGGAGTTACGGATGCCTGTTTTAATCAAACCTCAATCGACAAAAAATTTTCGTTTCGTAGATCATTGATTTACCAGTACTTACCGTAATGTTCAGGAAAACTGAAAGGATTTTGATTGCCAATTCCGGGGGATCCGAATAAGATCAAATCTGTGGATTTATAACAATATATAGTCTTGGCGAATTCGTTATCACAAGATATAGTGGTTTCGGATTCAGGCAATTGATAGCATGGAGGTTACAATGGCCGAGGATAGGATCCCCAAATTTAATGAAAAAATGACATCGTCCCACTTGCCCCCGTGGAAGGCACCCTCGGTGCGCTCTTTGAACGGATTGACCATCCAACGGCATTTTTCCAAGCCGAACATCCATCCTTTCGATGAGATTGGCTGGGAGAGCCGGGAGGCGAAAATTTCCGATGAAAGCGGAAAGGCGATTTTTGAGCAAAAAGACGCTGAGGTTCCGGCTTTCTGGAGCCAGTTGGCGACAAAAGTGGTCGTGAGCAAGTATTTTTATGGCGATGCGGAGCTGGGCGAGCGTGAAACTTCCGTCAAGCAACTGATCCATCGTGTGGCGCGAACGATCGCCGATCGCGGCCGACGGGATGGGTATTTTGCGACGGAGGAAGACGCCGAGAATTTCTATCACGAACTGGTCTGGCTTTGCGTGAATCAATATGGCTCTTTCAATTCGCCGGTGTGGTTCAATGTGGGGCTCTACGATGTGTACGGCATTGCCGGCAGCCCGCACAATTTCTATTGGGATTCCCGACAAGACCAGGCCGTGCCCTGTACGAACAGTTATGAATATCCCCAGGCCTCGGCCTGCTTTATTCAATCGGTTGCCGACACGATGGAAGATATCATGCGGCTGGCCCGCAGTGAAGCCATGCTGTTTAAGCATGGGTCAGGAACCGGAACGGATCTTTCGACGCTTCGCAGCAGTCGCGAGAAACTCTCCGGTGGTGGAAAGCCATCGGGTCCATTGAGTTTCATGCGGGTTTTTGACCAGATCGCCGCGGTCGTCAAGTCCGGCGGCAAGACCCGCCGTGCGGCCAAGATGCAGTCGTTGCGGATCGATCATCCGGACATCCGCGAGTTTATCACCTGCAAGGCGGACGAAGAAAAAAAGGCCTGGGCTCTGATTGAAGAGGGCTACGGCGGCGATCTGAACAACGAGGCCTATAACAGCGTCATGTTCCAGAACAGCAACCTGTCCGTCCGGGCGACAGACGAGTTTCTGGAAGCGGTGGAAAAAGACGGCAAGTGGACCACCCGTTCGGTCACGACCGGAAAACCCCTGGAGGACTATTCCGCGCGGGAACTGATGACGCTGATCGCCGACTCGACCCGGATTTGCGGCGATCCAGGCATGCAATTCCATTCCACGATCAACAAATGGCACACCTGCCCGAAATCCGGTTCAATCAACGCATCCAATCCGTGCAGCGAATACATGTTCTTGGACAATTCGGCCTGCAATCTGGCGTCGCTGAACCTGATGAAGTTCCGCAATGAAGACGGGTCATTTCATGTCGAAAACTTCAAGAAGGCCGTGCGGATCCTGATCATCGCTCAAGAGATCCTGGTGGATAACGGAAGTTATCCGGAAGCCCGGATCGCGGAAAACAGCCATCGTTTCCGTCCGCTGGGCCTGGGCTTTGCCAACCTCGGTTCGCTGATGATGAGTTTGGCTTTGCCGTACGATTCGGTTCAGGCCCGCGCCTGGGCCTCGGCGATCTCGGCGATCATGACCGGGACCGCTTACGCGGTCAGCGCGGAGGTCGCGTCGAAAAAGGCCCCGTTCGACGGTTATGCGCTAAACAAAGACGATATGCTCAAGGTCATCGGCATGCACCGCGAGCATGCGTACCATATTTCCGAAGTCCATTGTCCGGATTATATGATCAACGCGGCCAAGAACGCCTGGGACCAGGCCTTCGATGCCGGCAGCAAGTTTGGTTACCGCAATGCGCAGGTGACCGTCATCGCTCCGACCGGCACGATCGGATTTATGATGGACTGCGATACGACGGGAATCGAACCGGATATCGCGCTGGTCAAATATAAGCTGTTGGCCGGCGGCGGCATGCTCAAGATCGTCAACAAAACCGTCCCCATGGCCTTGGAACGGCTCGGTTACAGCCCCGAAGACATCCGGGAAATCTGCGACGATATCGATCGCAATGACACCATCGAGACGGCTCGCAAGATCCGCCCGGAACATCTGCCGGTGTTCGACTGCGCCTTCAAGGCCGTCGGGGGAAAGCGGCACATTCATTACATGGCCCACATCCGGATGATGGCGGCGGTGCAGCCGTTTATCTCCGGCGCAATCAGCAAGACGATCAATATGCCCAAAGAGGCGACGACGGAGGAGATCGCATCGGCCTATATGGAGGGTTGGAAGCTGGGGTTGAAGGCCGTGGCGATCTACCGCGACGGCTCCAAACGGATTCAGCCGGTCAATGTGGAAAAGCAGGGCGACAAATCCAAGAAATCCTCCATGGCGGAGGAAGCTCCCGCTCCCAAGCCGTTCCGTCGCCGTCTGGCCGAGACCCGCAACAGCATTACGCACAAGTTTTCCGTCGCCGGTCACGAAGGATACTTGACCGTCGGTCTCTATGAAGACGGTCAGCCGGGAGAGTTGTTTATCACCATGGCCAAGGAAGGCAGTACCGTCGGCGGTCTGATGGATGTCGTCGGAACCTGCGTGTCCATGGCTCTGCAATACGGCGTGCCGCTGATTACCTTGGTCGATAAATTCCGCCATGCCAGGTTCGAGCCGGCCGGCATGACGAGCAACAAGAATATCCCGTTCGCCAAGAGCTTGATTGATTACATTTTCTGCTGGATGGGCTGTCAGTTCATACCGGGATATGCCGAGAAGAACACGCCCAACGGCGGACACTCGGCCCCGCCGGCGCCCAAGACCGATACGACCGCCAAGCAACTTGTCGAAAAAACGAAGGATCTGGCCAAAAAGATTGACGAGGCCAAAGCCCTTCAGAAAAAACCCGCCGACAAATCCGATAAACCTCAGGATTCGATCCGCCGGCCGGGAATTTCGGTCAAATCCGACCGAGGCATCGAGCGGCCATCCGACGGGGTCGTTGCGACAGTTCCCGCCGGAATCTATGTGGAAGGGCCTTCCGGAGAGGCGGCCGTAATGAACCAGTTCAACGCGCAATTTCAGCATTTCCAGGATGACGCACCGGCCTGCGATATTTGCGGATCCATCTGCGTTCGCAACGGCACATGTTATCGTTGCTTTAATTGTGGAAATTCAATGGGGTGCTCGTAACTCCTTGTTTCATAAAGAGTTAGAGCCCGACATTCAAGATTCAATGGCGATTCTCCGGTTTCCAGGAAAAGCAAAACCCTGGTAAGGCCGTTATTTCATCTCTGAATCGGGGTTTTTTTGCATCTTTTGGTTGACAGATTTCCCGGCTGGGATATAATACTGGACTTTCACTGATTATAGAAACAGGAGCAGCAGTAATGAAATCCTATCTGGTTAAAAAAGAAGATGTTGAAAAGCGGTGGTATCTGATCGATGCTCAGGACCAGGTCCTGGGGCGTCTGGCCTCCACGATCGCGACGATCCTGATGGGCAAGAACGATCCAATGTACACCCCGCATGTCGATATCGGCAACTATGTGGTCGTCGTCAATGTCGATAAGCTTCGAGTCACCGGGCGCAAGGCCGAACAGAAGCTGTATAAGCAATATTCGCGATACCCCAGCGGTTTGAAACTGGTGCCCTATAAGGATATGATGTCGCGTCGGCCCGAACGGGTGCTGCAACTGGCGGTCAAGCGGATGCTTCCGAGAAATCAGATGAGCCGACATGCCCTCAAGAAACTGCGGATGTTCTCCGGACCGGAGCACACCCACACGGCCCAGCAACCCGAACCCTACAAACTCTAAGCACCAGCGCAGGAGATTAGTCACAGATGGCGGACATGGAAAACACCCCGTTGATCGATCCGAATATTCTCAACAAGCCCAAAGAAGTCGTGGCGACGGCCGAGGCCCCGGCGATCGCCAAGATGCCTTCAAAACCCTCCACTTCGCCGGACAAGGGCGGTTTTGTATGGGGAACCGGTCGCCGCAAAACCAGCGTCGCTCGGGTTCGCATCAAGGCCGGAAACGGCGAACTGAAAATCAACGACCGCAAGCTGGAGGAGTACTTCACGCAGCCGCAGGATCGAAAGTCCGTGCAGGCGCCGTTGAAGGCCCTCAATGTGTCGTCCAGCTTTGATGTGTTCGTCAATGTCAAAGGCGGCGGAACGACCGGCCAGGCCGGAGCGGCCATGCTGGGTATTGCCCGGGCGTTGCTCCGTTACGAACCGGCCTGGATTTCCGTTCTTCGCGACGGCGGGTATCTGACCCGCGACAGCCGAATGGTCGAACGCAAGAAACCCGGCAAGGCCGGCGCCCGTCGGAGGTTCCAGTTCTCCAAGCGTTAATTGCATTTTGAAATTTCCCCCGATACAATGGCCGCCGGGTTTGATTGCCCGGCGGTTTTTTTATCGAAGAACCGGATTTGGTTTTACGAAAGGAATGACGATGATTCGGGTAGCGATCATTGGCGCCAGCGGATATACCGGCTTGGAATCGATCGAGATTTTGCTGCGGCATCCGGAAGCGAAGGTTACTTATCTGACGGCTTTGCCCGAAGAATGCGGACCCGCCGAGGTGGTCTTTCCCCGGCTGCGGGGCCGTTGCGATTTGATGATCGAGCCAATCGATCTGGCCAAGCTTGCCAGTCTGGCGGAGATCGCGTTATGTTGCTTGCCTCATAAGGTCTCGATGAGCATTGTGCCCAAGCTGTTGTCCCTCGGCGTCAAGGTCATCGATTTCAGCGCCGACTACCGGTTGAAGGATATCGCGATTTACGAAAAACATTACCAGAAGCATATCGACCCGGAAAATCTGGCCCATGCTGAATTCGGCCTTCCGGAATTGTTCCGTCGAAAGATTCAGGGCTCCCGCCTCGTCGCCAATCCGGGTTGTTTTCCGACCGGAGCAATCCTGGCGATTGCTCCGCTGCTGAAAAACGGCATGATCCGCACGGAGGATATCATTGTCAATTCGGTTACGGGAGTTTCCGGCGGCGGGAAGAATCCCTCGCACACTTTCCACTTTCCCAATATGAACGAAAATGTTTTGCCGTATGCCGTCGGCTCTCATCGACACACCCCCGAAATGGAACAAGTGGCCTCGGCCGTCGCCGGCAAACCCGTAACGATCCTGTTTCAACCGCATGTGGGGCCCTTTGATCGGGGAATCCTGTCGTCGGTCTATTGCACGCCGACGACGCAGCTTCCCGCCAATCAATTGATCGAACTGTACCAGAGTTTTTATCGAAGCGAGCCATTTGTGCGGATTTTGACCACGCCGCCGGCGGTCAAGTATGTCGCGCATACGAATTATTGCCATGTCTATCCCGCGATCGCGAAGGGGCGCATCGTATGCTTCTCGGCGATCGACAATCTGGTTAAAGGCGCAGCAGGCCAGGCGATCCAGAACCTCAACCTGCTGTACGGTCTCGATGAGACGCTGGCCCTGATCTGACGGTGACCCATGGCCCAGGGGACTCTGCGAATCGCGACCTGCCAGTTCGCCGTCGGGGCCGATATTGGCCGCAACGCCAAACAAATTCGCGAATTTCTTTCCCAGGCCGCCGGCGAAGGCGCCGAGATCGTTCATTTTCCCGAATGTGCCCTGTCCGGCTATGCCGGCGTGGACTGGCCCCATCTGAAGGATTTTGACTGGGGCCAGCTCGTCGGGGAAATGCGAACGATTATGGACCTGGCCGGGCGGCTGAAGGTCTGGGTTGTGCTGGGAAGTATGCACCGCCTGACCGAACCCAATCAGCCCCACAATTGCCTGTATCTGATCGGGCCCGACGGCCGGATCGTTGATCGCTACGACAAACGGTTCGGCACGCCGCTTGACCTGCAGCATTACACGCCCGGCGATCGATTTGTGTCGTTTGCCATCAACGGGGTGACTTGTGCGTTGCTGATCTGTTTTGATCTGCGATTTCCGGAGCTGTATCGTCAGCTTTGGGGGCGCGGCGTTCAATGCGTCCTACAGTCGTTTTATAACGCCCGGCAAAACGGTCCCAGCGTCCATACCGAGATCATGCGGCAAACGATGCAGGCGCACGCGGCCACGAATCATTTCTGGATCAGTATGTCCAACGCATCCGGATGGTTCAGCCCGTATCCCTCCTGTTTCATCCAGCCCGACGGCCGGATCGTCCGTCAACTGGAGGATCACCTCGATCAGATGATGGTCAACGCCGTCGATCTGTCGCAGTCGTTCTATGATCCCATGGCCGAATTCCGACAGGCGGCCCTGGACGGCAAACTCACCAACGGCCCCGGCCCCCTCGACGATCCGCGATCGATCCGAACCGACAACTTATGAGCGGATTCGGACTCGACGGAGCGAGTCCCTCCAGTTCTGATGCCCGGCTTGCCATGTGGAGGGCCGCACTCCGTTGCGGCCGAATGACGGCCCCGACGGAGCGGGGCCCTCCGCGGAAATTCGCCTCAAACTACCCTTGTTTTGATTCGGTCATCTGATATAATATTCCGTTTGATTGGCAGCCCGGGTTTTCTTCGCAGAGTGGACGAGAGCACAGTTATCAGATGAGGCAGACGAATGGCGGTATCGATTTCGGAACAGTTGCAGTTGTTGAAACGGGGGACCGTGGAGGTCTATCGGGAGGAAGATCTGGCCGAACGGCTGGAGTTGGCCAAGAAGCTCGGTCGGCCGCTTCGAGTCAAGCTCGGCATGGATCCAACGGCCCCGGATATCCATCTGGGGCATACGGTCGTATTGCGGAAGCTGCGACAGTTTCAGGATCTCGGCCACAAGGCCGTGCTAATCATCGGCGATTATACCGCGCGGATCGGCGATCCCACGGGCCAGAATGCCACCCGCCCGATTCTCGATCCGGAGAAAATCGAAGCCAACGCCAAAACCTATTTTCAGCAGGCTGGAAAAATCCTCGATACATCGCCCGACAAACTGGAGATTCGCTACAACAGCGAGTGGCTCGCGGGCCTGAAGCTTGCGGAAATCATTCGTCTGATGGCCTCCATCACCGTCGCCCGAATGCTCGAACGCGATACCTTCGAGATCCGCTACAAGAAAGGCGACGCCATCGGTCTGCATGAATTTTTATATCCGCTGATGCAGGGGTACGATTCGGTGATGATCCAGAGCGATGTCGAGCTGGGTGGCACCGACCAGACCTTCAACAACCTGATTGGCCGCGACCTGCAACGGATCGTCAATCAGCTTCCTCAGATCGTCATCACCATGCCGATTCTGGTGGGTCTGGACGGCAAGGACAAGATGAGCAAATCCAAGGGCAATTACATCGGCGTGACCGACGCTTCCAAGGACATGTTCGGCAAGTGCATGAGCATTTCCGATGTCATGATGGAAAACTATTATACTCTCCTGACGGACATTCCGCAGACCAAGATTCGCGAATTGCTGGATCCCGCCAAGACGCATCCCAAAGAAGCCAAGGTCCTGCTGGGCAAAATCATCGTCGAGCAGTTCCACGGCGAAGAAGCTGCGCAGGCCGCGGCGGAGGAATTCGAACGCGTCTTTGCGCAAAGGAAACTGCCGGATGACATGCCCCAGATTCCGATCTCCGCCGATCCGATTCCCGCTGGCAAACTGATTTTTCAATCCGGTCTTGTCGAATCCGGCGGTCAGGCCAAGCGGATGATCCAGCAGGGGGGCGTCGAAATCGACGATCGCCGGATTGCCGATGCCAACGAGATGATCACTCCCGCCGATGGAATGATCCTTCGCGTGGGCAAACGAAAATTTGCCAAATTGATTGTGCGCGGTTAACGATGAAACTTCCGACTCTTCACGATCCGATCCGATACACGGGGCTGTATGTGATTGATTTCGGCGATCATTGCGGCGTTGGATTCGCCGCCGAGGAAGTCGCCGAGATTGTCGAGAGCGAAAATTTCAGGGATGTACGAGTCTATAAAATCCACAATGTATTTCCCGATGGCCGGATGGAACTGGTCGGCAGACCCCGAGAGTTGTTTGAACTGGAAATGGCGATGTTGTTTTACGCGGATGATCCCGAGGTTGCCGAAACGGACTATGGGCGACTGGTGGACCTGGCGGTTCGATGCGCTCCGCCGTCGCGGGCAAAAGTACAGTCGGCGTGTTTTTCCGATGGCCGTTTCGTCACGGCGCTGATCTTCCCCGCCGAGTACAACGAGGAATTCGGACGGTGGTTGCTGGACGGCGATTTCCGAACCGCCGGCCCGATGGAAGGAGGGATTGAAGTATGCCAGCGATATTATCGGCACAATCCCCGGATTCTTCGTCGACATCAGTTGTGGAATTCAACGGCACTTGAATGTTTGACCGGCCAGGAGCTCCTGGAAGCGACCCACCGTGTGCTCATCCGATGAGCCCGGGGCATTATGCTGAGGATTCATGCTTAAAACAGATCACAAACCCAGTTCATTAAAGGGGTTAATAGCGGGGAGCTTATTGCTGTATTGGGGTCGTCTAAGGCGTTCCAAGGCCCACTCGGCCGGAAAAATGGAATATTCTTCCAGTTCCCAGCGGATGGGTCTGTTTTTCCCCGACTCGCTTCGGAATCGGCTGCGTCGTAAATGGTTGAAATTTCGATAGTTGTAGAATTCCTCAAGTCTCATTTCACGATTCGTTGTGAATTCCCTGATAAACAGGACCGCCGCTGGTCTATCCACAACTTCTTTGTTGGTAAGAGGTTATAATTTTTTTATTTTATTCCAAAAATGCTGTTGCATGCCATTTGATTCGTCCTATAATACGCATCCAAATTGGCATTCCAGCCGGTTTCGTGAACTCCAGTGAGAGCCGGAGCGTAAAAATTAATGTGGTAAGCGGCTATTTTTTCATGTTTGACCGACGGTTTGCCGAAATGAAGAATGCAATAGTTTTCTCCCCTCCGGAAAACATCGGGCAGCTTCGGTTGCTTGATGTTTTCTTTTTCTCCCCCTGCAAAATATCTGGATCAACAAATTATACAATCCAATTCCGGAAATATCAATACGGTACAACTGGATTGGAGTTGCGGAGAATTACCGGTTGCGTCGATTCTTTTTCGGTGCGTTGTCGCGAGTCGCCGTCAGAGATTCCACCGGAGCCAGACTGAGCTGTCGAGCGGCGACATTAACGGCCACGATCCGAACCGGCATGGATTGGCCGAGGTGGACGGATTGGCGCGAATATTGGCCGACGACGGCCTGGTTTCGTTCGTCGTATTTCCACTCGTCCAGGCCCAGATCGCCGGGTTCGATCATGCCCTCGATGCCGTATTTGAGGCATTGAACGAATACGCCAAAATTGGTCAGTCCGCTGACAACGCCCTGAAGGGTGTCCCCGATATGCCGGGTGAGCATCTGAAGAATCAGAATGGTTTTCAGTTCTCGTTCGGCATCGGCGGCCTGTTGCTCGGTCCAACTGATATGCTTACCGATTTCGATCAATTCTGCTTCGGGCAAGACTTCTTCCAGGCCGATTAGACGAATCCGACGCTCCAGATAACAATGCAACAAGCGATGGATCGTCAGATCCGCATATCGCCGGATGGGGCTGGTGAAATGGCAATAGTGGGTGGATGCCAGCGCAAAGTGGCCGATGTGCAACGGAGAATATTCGGCTTTCTGCAAGCTTCGCAGGATAAAGGTATTGACGGCGAAGGAAGAAGGGGTTCCCTTCACAGAGGCCAGCAGATCCTGAATGATTGTGCGATTCAACTCTCGCGGAATTTTCATTCCGCATAAGCGCACAAACCGGCCCATGTCCTTTCGTCCGCCGGGGCTGGGGTCCGGATGAATCCTCCGGATAAAAGGCAATCGGAACCGATCGAGCAGGGCCGCCACGGCCTCGTTGGCTTCGACCATGAACATTTCGATGATGGTGTGGGGGAAACTGTCGTCGGCCGGATGCGCATCCACCACATGACCCTCGGCGTCATATTCCAGATCGGTCTCCGGAAGGTCCAAATGGAGCATTCCATTTTTCGTTCGTCGCTGTTCGATTTCCCGTGCCAGTGTTTCCATGTCCTTGACCAGACCGACCACCTCTCCGGAGAATCCTTTGGTGCGCCCTTCGAGAATATCGTTGGCCTGCTCGTATGTCAGTCGCGCATTCGATTCGATGACGCTGTTGGCGAACTCCGTCCCCAGGACTTTTCCCTTCGTATCGTATGTGATATAGACGGTCTTTGTGAATCGACGCTGGTTTGGCTGCAAGCTGCAAATACCGTTGCTCAGAGCTTCCGGCAACATCGGGATTACCCGCCCCGGCAGATAAACACTGTTGCCGCGCTGTCTGGCCTCGAGGTCCAACGGCGAGTTCATCGGGATAAACGCGCAGACATCCGCGATATGCACTCCCAGCACCCAGTTCCCGTCGCGATTTCGGCGCAAACTGATGGCATCGTCAAAATCCTTGGCGTCGGGCGGATCGATGGTAAGGGTGATTTCATCCGTTGCGTCATATCGTCCTTCCAGATTTTCGGGGTCAAATCCGGCCGCGGCCTTTCGCGCCTGGTCGAGACAGTCTCGGTCAAACTCCGTCCGAAGATTGTATTGCGCGATGATCGCCCGGATTTCGGCGTCATACTGACCAGCCCGGCCCAGAACCTCCAGGATGACCCCTCGTGCCGGAAAATCATGAGCCGGAAAGCTCAAAATTTCGAGAATCACTTTATCGCCGACGCGCGCGCCTTTGGCCGTTACATCATCGACGATCACCGGCTCAAAGTACCCTTTACCTTCGGGCTGAACGATCCACTCGCGACCTTTTCGTTGCAGGGTTCCGACGAATCGGTCGTGTCCGCGTTCGAGGATCTCCGTGACAACCCCCGCAATTCGCAGTCGTCCTCCCTGATGACCCTTGCGGACGATTTTGGCCACGACAATGTCGCCGTCCATTGCGTCGGCCGTGTCATACGGGCCGATGAATAAATCCCCATCGCTGGTTTTGTCGAGAGGGACGACGAATCCGAACCCCCGGGGATTGGCCCGAAAGGTTCCGGTAACCCGGTTGGACATGGCCGGTAAGAGAATCAGATTTTTGGGTCCGATCGAGATCTTGCCCTGGGCCTGAAGTTCCTTGAGCGCGGCGGCGAATTCATGGAAATTGTCATCCTTTATTCCCAGATTTTGCGCCAAAGCGGATCGTTTCAGGGGGGTATAGTCCCGCCTTCGAAGGGTCTGGAGGATTTTCTGCTTGAGCGTTTCCATCGCAATCCATGCTTCCGAACCTGTCGGAATTCGATTGGGATAAACAAAAGGCGTCCGACCGATGAATCTATCATCGACCCGACGCCGAAGATTCTCCATGGATACGGGTAACGGCGCTGCGCCGAAAACCCGTCAGGCGGTTTTGCCCTTGAGGGCGTTGACGCGTTTGGCCAGCCTGGACTTCTTTCGGGATGCGGTCTTTTTATGCATGGTACAGGTGGAAGAGACCTGATCGAGCTTGCGCGTCACGATTTTGAATTGCGCCTGGGCCGCCTCGGCGTTGCCCGCCAACAGCAGTTCTTCCAGCTTCTTGATCTCGGATTTGACCTTGCTGCGACGCGTCCGATTGACCATTTTTTGCCGTTCATTTTGTCGAACCCGCTTTTTTGCCGATAACGAATGTGCCACTTGTGTCTCCTGATAATGGGAATGGGAACTTCAAACCTACTTGTTTGCGTTTCTCAGTTTTTCGATCCGGTCCCGGACATCCCGGTACCCGAAATCCAATTGGGCCAGCTTTCGATACAATTCCATGGCCGTTTCAATTTGTCCATGGGCTTCGTGACTGCGCGCCAGATTGTATCGCAGTTCTTTGGCGACGGGACTGTCCTTGATCTCGCATGCTTCCAGCCCCTGATTGAAAATATCGATGGCGTCGGTGAACCAACCCTTCTGGAAAAAACATACGCCTACCTTGTCCAAGGCCAGAACCCGATATCGGGGATCTTTTCGGGCTTCCTGAAACATCGGGATGGCCTCATCATATTTCTTGTTCTGAATCAGACGCATACCGTATTCGTATCGCATCTTCAGATCGGTTGGGTAATTCTCTACGCACAGGCGATAATGATCGGTTCCCAACTCGAGGAGCTTGTCGTTGGCCAGAGCCAATTTGGCGCGAAGGGTTTCGTTTTCCGGATCCTGCTTAAGCCCGTCGTGGATCATCTTGATAATCGCCCGGAGCCGGCGCATTTTTAACTCGCCCTGATGCCGCCGGAAACTGAAATTATGGCTCTGGTCGTAGGCATCTTGAAGAATCTGGTTGGCCTCCTCGTATCCTTTGTCCGTTTCCAAGTCAGCCAAAACATCGGCCAAACGAATGACATTGGCTTCCGAAGGGACTTTCGCTACGGCACGACGAGCTTCTTCCACGGCTCGGGCCCGATAGTCGATTGTTTTGACAAGCGATTCCTGTGAGTGGAGATGATCCTGCTTGTCTTTATCCAAAATGGCCTTGCGGAAGTCTCCTTCCTTGTCGTATCGGCCGCGCTGCATGGTCAGTTGTGCCGACAGATTGCGCAATTCGTCCGCCAAGGGTCCGTCGCCGGGTTTGAGATCCACCGCCTTTTGGCAGGCCGCGACGGCTTTATCGAATAATTCCAGTTTTGAATATGAATCTTTAAGCAGCAGATAGGTCGCCGGCGAAGGTTTCGGACTGGCATTGGTTGCTTGAAAGACCAGATCCGCTATCCAGGCCCCCGTTCGGCGGTAATCTCCGGCGACGGCGGCCTTGAGCATGGATTCCGCATATGACAAATTGTCGGGATCTTTGGCCAGCAGATACTCGGCGTTGAGCATTTCGTCCAGAGGAGTTTTCCCGCCCATGCGAGTCATGCGGTCCTTGATCGAGGGTTTTTTCCCCCCTTTCCCCTGGCGGATCAGAGAAAGCTTTCGGAGCGGCGCATGTCCGGCCTCCAGAGCGTCCGGAGACAGGCGCAACCCTTCCAGATACAGGTCTATGGCGTAATCGAAATTATCCGTATCCGCAACCTGTTCGGCACGCTGGAAGAAGGCCACGGCCTTTTCCAAGCTTTCGTCTCTGTCTTGTTCTGGCATTCCGGGTAACTCTGCTCCTTTTGCTTCCAGAAAACACAACAAGATACCGGTTTCGCCCCGTTTTTGTCAACAAGATTTACTTGTAAACCTCTTCCGAATGTGGTATGAAGAGTCCCTTGAACAAATGGCCTAACCGGGAGATTGTGAATATGCTTTCAACTTTGCGGCAAAGTAATCCGAAAATCTATCAATTGTTAATGCAGGAACGACAGCTTCAGAGCGAGTCCATCCGTCTGATTCCTTCCGAAAATTATGCTTCCCGGGCGGTTATGGAAGCCACCGGAAGTTGGATGACCAACAAGTATTCGGAAGGATATCCGGGGAAACGCTATTATGAGGGCCAGCAGGTGACCGATCAGATTGAGACGCTGGCGATTGAAACGGCCAAACAAGTCTTTGGCGCCGATCACGCCAATGTCCAGCCGTATTCCGGTTCAGTTGCCAACTTTGCGGCTTATACCGCTTTTGTCGAACCTGGCGATACGATCATGGGGTTGTCGTTGCCCTATGGTGGACACTTGACCCATGGCTGGAAGGTTTCCGTTACGGGACGATTTTTCCGTTCGGTTCAGTATGAATTGGATCCGGTCACGGGTCGGCTCGATTACAATCGGATCGAGGATCTGGCCAAACAGAACAAGCCCCGGATTATTGTTTCCGGAGCGACGGCCTACCCGAGAATCATCGACTTTCAGGCCTTCTCCGAAATCGCCAAAAAAGTCGGCGCGATTCATATTTGCGATATGGCCCATATCGCCGGCCTGATTGCCGGCGGGGCCCACCCTAACCCGATCCCCCATGCCGATGCCGTGACGACGACCACGCACAAAAGTCTTCGCGGGCCGCGCGGATCCATGATTCTGTGTCGTCAACAACATGCCGCCGCGATTGACAAGGCGGTTTTTCCGGGGATGCAGGGCGGACCCCACATGCATACCATCAGCGGTATTGCGGTCGCCCTGGCCGAGGCATCGACTCCGGAGTTTGCCGAATATGCCAAACAGATTGTCAAAAACGCCAAACGACTGGCGCAAAAGCTTTTGGAATATGGGTTTACGCTCGTTTCGGGCGGGACCGAGAATCATCTGATCCTGATCGACCTTCGCAATAAAAACATGCTTGGCAAGAAACTCTCTCAGGCCTTGGATCGGGCCGGCCTGGTCACTAACTACAATACCATTCCAAATGACCCGGCCAAGCCCTTCAATCCCAGCGGTCTTCGGATCGGAACTCCGGCCGTGACCACGCGGGGAATGAAGGAGCCCCAGATGGACCAGATCGCAGAGTTTATCAACCGCGTCACCAATCATGTCGAAGATGAGGCGATGATTCAGAAAGTACGCCAAGAGGTCTTGGAATTTTGCCGTGCATTTCCCTTGCCCGACACCTTTGTCCGGCCGATTGTCTAAGCCCAAGGAAGGCCAGCCATGTTCAAGGAATTGTTTGAAAAACAAGCCGAACTGAATCAACGAACCGGATTTGACGCTAAAGCCCTTCGGGCGAATTTTGACCCCAAAGTGGCCGGTGTATGGATCAACAACTATATTGCCGCGATGAGCAATGAGTTGGAGGAATTGCGGAATTGCACCTTCTGGAAACACTGGTGCAAGGAGGCCAAAGACGGTCGTCGTTTCGAACTGAACGATTTGCAAAACGCCCGCGTCGAAGTTATCGACATGCTGTTTTTCTGGATCAGCTTGGCCCAGTGTGTCGGCCTCGATGCCGACGACGCATTTCATTTGTATATGCAGAAACTCCGCGTCAATCACGCTCGGCAGGATTCCAATTACGCCATGAGCGCCAAGACCGAGGACGATAACAAAAACATTGCCCTGTGACCCGAATCTTTCCCACGGACCGGGTATGTCGGACAAAAAACTCAAAACCGGAATTCTGGGGTTGAATGAATTCGGCCGAGAGATCCTTGATATCGCCGACCGAACCGGCCTGTATCAGATTGTCGCCGTCGGCGGCGGCGATCCGGAGATGAACAAGGGGATCGCGGCCAAATTCCAATGTCAGTCCTATGAGGATTATCGCGTTCTGGTCGTGCAAAACGAACTGGAATGCTTAATCGTTGCGGCACCGCTGTTGTTGTGCGCCGAACAGGTCCGAACGGCGATGAAGCGCAAGTGCCACATCATCAAACTGATGCCGCCGGCGATGAATTTTGAACTGACGGCGGAATTGACTTTGCTGGCCAAGAAGGAATCCGTTCGTTTTGTTGTGGCCGACACGACGCGATTCGATCCGGCCTTTCGTGATCTCAAAGATTTTATCGCCGCCGAAGGGCCGGAGTCCTTCCACTTGATTTCCATCGTCTGTCATGTGCCGCCGCCCTTTGATGCTCCCAACCAACGATGGCTCAGCGATCCTCAGGTTGCCGGCGGGGGAGTGCTGCTCCATAACAATTATGACCTGATTGACCAGGTGATTTCCATTTTCGGCGTTCCCCAGCAGGTGTATTCGCTCAACACCAATCGTGCTCCCGACAAGCAACAGCGGCTGTCGATTACCGAAGATACCGTGTTGTTGACTCTGCGGTATTCCGACACCCTCATCGGTACCCTTGCTTCCAGCCGCATGTTTGGACCCTGGCAGAGGCATATCCGACTCCATGGCGATCGGTCGATTGCCACCGCCTCCGACAATCGCTTTGTCGTATGCGACAACGATGGCAAGGTCCTGTCTGAAAAGACCTACCCGCCATCGGAGACGGAACGAATCAACAAACTGTTCAAAAATGTCGCGTTGAACATTCTCGAACCACAGGAATACCCCTTGTTTCAGGACCGGGATGCGGATCTGAACACCATGGCGGTGATCGAATCGGCGTATCTGTCGGCCAAAACGGCCAATCCGGAAACGCCCGCCAAGATTCTCAACATGATCAAGACCGAGCCGACGACTCTGTGGTCCACCACCGCAGCCAAGCTGGTCTGAAGCGATCGTTGGGAGAACGGAAATACCAAATGCAAAAATCGAAAGACCAATCCTTAATTCTGGAAAGGAGGAGATGATGAACGGTAACATTCCCCTGAGGCGGTCGATTGGCAAAGGTCCGGCGTTGGTTCTGATTCTGCTGGTCTGGGTGATCTCCGGTTTTCCTGTGGCCGGCGTTGCCGCGGAAATTCGACCGATCGAAAAACCAAAGGTCGTGCGTCAGTTTGACCGCGCTGCGGTTCTGGAACAGAACGGTTTACAGATCTTGTTGCTGGCGGGGAGCCCCTATGAAATGGGGTATCAGCAGGGAATCCTGTTTCAAGAGCAAGTCCGGAAATTCATCAAACACATTCTCTTCGTCGCGCAGGCCGCCGAGACTCTCAAAGGGAGCGGAGGTTTCAATGGTTCGCTTGAAGCGGCCCTGCAGCGGGCTGGCAAGTTCATCGACAAACGATATTTTGAAGAGATGCAGGGTCTGGCCGATGCGGCGGGGATCGATGTCAAGGATGTTCAACTGGCCAATATCTTTCCGGAATTATTTCATTGCAGCGGTTTTGCCCTGTTTGGAAAGGCGACCCAAAGCGGCGTTCTCTATCACGGTCGGATCCTGGATTACATGACCGAAGTCGGCTTGCAGGATTATGCCCTGCTGACAGTCGCCAAACCGCAGGGATACCACGCTTTTGTGACCGTGGGATATGTGGGTTTTCTCGGTTCGGTGACCGGCATGAATGATCAGCAGGTGGCCTTCGGCGAGATGGGCGGCCGCGGCGAAGGCAACTGGGACGGGATGCCGATGTCGTTTTTAATGCGCAAGGGTTTCGAAGAGACCTCGACGCTGGATGAAGCCGTCGCGTTGTTCCGCGATACGCCGAGAACCTGCGAATATTACTATGTGATATCGGATGCAAAAATTCCGGATGCTCGAGGATTGGCATGTACCCCGGAAACATTCGAGATTGTTATGCCCAATCAGGCCCACCCGAGGTTGCCTCATGCGATTGAAGATGCCGTACTGATGAGCGCCGATCAGCGGTATGAAAAACTGGCCGAGCTGGTCAAAGCACGACACGGCAGGATCGACTTGAAGGATGCCCTCGATCTGATGAATCGGCCGGTGGCGATGGAAAGTTGTCTGCATCGAGTCCTGTTTGGGTCCAAGGAACAGAAATTGTGGGTGGCCAACGCCGTCTCCCCGGAGAAGACCCCCAAGTTCGCGGCTTGTTATCAACCCTATGTGGAGTTTGATTTCCGCGCCTTGTTGGCGATGATTCCGGACGCCGTCCCCGTCGGGGTTGAGAAAGTCCCGGCTCCATCGAAACCGCTGGAGCAGATGACGCTGGCTGTGACCGCGGCTGGGACGCAAACGATGCCGGATATCACCGGTTCGGTTCCTGCAGGGCCCGCCAAGTCCATTTCCCTGGGTCGATCGGCGCGGCAGAATGAACTGCTGAAGGCGTATGATTTTCCGCAGGCCGAATTTGTGTATCGGATGGAATTTGTCTCGCGGAATGATCTGTATTCGGTGTATCGTGTATCGTTTCCCTCGCCGGATACGACCGATGTCCCGGAAAACAATACCATCTATTGTGAGTATTTTGTGTCTGCGGGAAAAAACAAACGACCGGCCGTCATTGTATTGGATATTTTGGAGGGATCAATGGCTGTATCCAGGATCGTCTCCCATTCCCTGGCTTCGGGAGGCGTAGATGCGGCCATCATGACCCTGCCGCATTATGGTTCTCGCCGAGCAAAAGAGGGAGATCGCTATGAGAATCCCGCCGCCCAGTTGGATTTCTGGGTGCACTCGGTTCAACAGGCCGTAAAAGATGTCCGACAAACCGCCCGATTTCTGGCCTCGCGAGAAGAAGTTGATGCGTCTCGGATTGGTCTGTGTGGAACCAGCTTGGGTGGTTTCATTGCGGCTTTGACGGCCGGGGTCGATGGCCGGTTTCCTCGGGCGGCTTTGGTTTTGGCCGGAGGTGATCTGGCCACGGTGTTGACAACCGAAGCCCGCGAAGTCCGCACAATCCGGCGCGAACTGGAGACAAGAGGGATAACCGGACAGGCCCTGAGCCAACTTGTCGAACCGATTGAACCGCTGAATTTTGCCGACCGTCTGGGCTCCACAAAGATCCTGATGATCAATGGCCGAACGGATCCAATCGTTCCCCCGACTTGTGCGGAAAAGTTCATGGCAGCTTGCGCGTCGAAAGTGGACTCCGTCTGGTATGACTGTGACCATTATGGAATGGTACGGTATATCTTGCCGGTTATTGGAAAAGTGTGTTCCCATTTTCCGGCACAGACATGGTGATTGTATTGTGATTCATATCGCATCGTATTTGAAGACTGTGTGTTTGGATGTGTTCTTGTGGTATATTTTTGTTTGAATTTGGAACGATTAAATAATAAAGTACTGCCCAATAGATTTCCGGGTTTTTCGGATGAATATTTCAAAGACTTTACTCGATGGAAATGTATTTTAACTCTTTTTTATAAAAAGAGTTAGAATGATTTCGATAAGTTCCCCATTTACCCTCTACATTCAGGGACGAATGGATTTCGATTAATCGATCAGAATCAGGATAAATAGCCGGAGTCGCGCAGTCGTGAATTATTTTTTTGTTTTGTTGTTTTCAGGTCTTGCGGTCCTGTTTGTTCTCGGTGGGATTGTTTTGTCCTACCTGATTGCTCCTCACAAGCCGAACCGGATTAAAAATACTCCCTATGAATGCGGCGAAATTCCTTTAGGGTCTGCTTGGATCCAGTTCCATGTGGGTTATTATTTGTTTGCCTTGTTGTTTTTAATCTTCGATGTCGAAGCGGCTTTTCTTTATCCCTGGGCGGTGATTCTTCGGATAGTCGGCTTTCCGGGACTGATTGAAGTGAGTATCTTCCTGTTGGTTCTGATTCTTGGTTTGGTCTATGCCTGGAAGAAGGGGGTACTGGAATGGGTTTAATTCTGGATCGATTGCCCGGAATTCTGGAGATTCTTCCCGGCGGATCGGTTCTGATTACCTCGATTGACGCGATCATTAATTGGGCGCGATCCAACAGTTTGTGGCCGCTGGCCTTCGGTACCAAGTGTTGCGCCATCGAAATGCTCATGGCCACGGGCGCTCCCCATCAGGATTTGGCGCGGTTTGGCGCCGAGGTGGCCCGCCAAACACCGCGACAGGCCGACCTGATGGTCATCGCGGGTGCGATCGTCAAGAAGATGGCTCTTCGCATGCGATTGTTGTATGACCAGATGGCCGAACCGCGGTATGTCATCGCCACGGGCTCCTGCGCGATTTCGGGAGGGCCTTTTATGTACCATTCCTACTCGATCGTTCGAGGCGCCGACCAGATTGTCCCCGTGGATGTCTATGTCCCCGGTTGTCCCCCGCGGCCCGAGGCCTTTTTTTATGGACTTCTCATGCTGCAGAACATGATCCGGCAGGGGGAGACCATTCGCAAACCCGGGATCCGGAGAAAGCCCGTTTTGGCGGCGTTGCCTCAGGGAATAACGATGGACGATCTTCGTTTGGAACAGCGAGAGAGACTCGAAAGAGACAATACTGTTGACCTGGCGAAAGCCGCGGCGAACAAACGATGGGCAGCAAAACTGGAGCAATGGATACCCAGGAACTCGAACAGCTCGTGATGGCGCTGGAGCCACAATGCCGCAAACGCCCGTCCGCCGATCGCGCCGCGGTCATCGCGCCGGTTCCCGGGTTGGATTCGCTGATGCGCAAGCTCCGTGATGAGCATCTTCTGTCATTTGATTTGTTGCTGGATCATACGGTTATCGACCATATCCAGGAAAGCCGTTATGAACTGGTCTATCTGTTGTATTCCACCCGGCATGGTCACCATTTGATGGTAACCTGTAATCTGGATCGAGCCCGGCCGGTGGTTCCGACGGTCAGCGAGGTCTGGCCGATTGCCCACTGGCAGGAGCGGGAAGCGTTCGACCTTTTCGGGATCGAATACGACGGCCATCCGGATCTGCGGCGCGTATTCCTGGAGGATGGATGGCCCGGTCATCCCCTCCGAAAGGATTATGTCGATCCGGATATGTTGGAGCCGTCCTGATGAGCGTGACGGTTCGAACCCTCGACGAAGTGCTTACGCCCCCCGGGTCCGCCGATAGCCCCCTGTCCACGCAGGAATACTTCGTGAATATGGGGCCACAACACCCGATCGCGCACGGCTCGCTGCGGATCGTTCTGCTGCTGGATGGGGAGACGATCCGAAAAGTAATTCCGGTTCCGGGCTATGTGCATCGCGGCATCGAAAAGATGTGCGAACATTTGAACTATCGCAAGATCATTCCGCTGACGGATCGACTGGATTATCTGTCCGCCCTGATGAACAACTGGGCGGTCGCCCGGACGGTGGAAAAGGCCGCAGGCATTGAGACCAATGCCCGCATCGAGACCATCCGAACCGTGATGGCCGAATTGCAGCGGCTTCAAAGTCATGTGCTGTGGTGGGGCGTGCTGGGAATGGATTTGGGCGCCTTCACGGCGTTTTTGTACTCGTTCCGGGATCGTGAAATCATCGGCGAGATCTTCGAAGAGACGATTGGCGCACGGTTGACGATGAATTACATTCAACCCGGCGGCCTGATGTTCGATATCCTGCCGGATTTTGCCTTAAAAGTGAAAAAACTGTTGGGGTATCTGCGCCCGCTGATCGACGAGTACGACGCTCTTCTATCGGGCAATCCGATCCTTCAGGAGCGATTGCGAAATATCGGGATTCTGGATGGGAAAGATGCGATTGCCTTTGGTTGTACGGGCCCCGTGTTGCGGGCGAGCGGCATCCCCTACGATCTGCGAAAGGTCGAGACCTATGGCGCGTATGACAAGGTTGATTTCGATGTCGTCATCGGGACCAAAGGGGATTGCTGGGATCGTTACTATGTTCGGATGGAGGAAATGCGACAGTCGATTCGGATCATCGAACAACTGATCGACGGCATCCCCGAAGGCCCGCACATGGTGATCAAATACAATTCTCGTTTGAAGCTGCCGCAAGGCCGATATTACGGCCAGGTCGAGACGGCGCGAGGCGCGCTGGGCGTATTTCTCTATTCGGATGGGAACGGCGATGCGCCGTACCGGTTGCATTTTCGTTCACCGAATTTCAATAATCTCTGGGCAATCACCCACATCGCTCCGGGGTGGCGGATTGCGGATTATATCGCGATTCAGTCGAGCTTGGATTTGGTAATACCGGACATTGATCGTTGAATATATGATGGGCGTGTGGTTTGACATCATGACAAGGGTCGGGCAACCCGCCTGGGAAGTGGTAACGGTGGCCGACCGTGCGGCGGCCTGGCTGGAATCCCGCTGGTATTTTGCCGTCGCCTATATGCTCTTGGCGTTGGTCGCGGTTGCGGCCATGGTTGTCGCTCTGGGGATGGGGTTGATTTACGGGGAACGCAAAATCGCCGCTCATTTCCAATGCCGGATGGGTCCGATGCGGGTGGGATACCATGGGATTCTGCAGTCGGTGGCGGACACGATCAAGCTGTTGCTGAAGGAAGATATCGTTCCCGAACGGGCGGACAGGGTGTTGCATTTGCTCGGTCCCTTTTTGACTTTGGTGGTCACCATTCTGATTCTCGGGGTGATTCCCTACAGCCCGTTACTGCAACTGGCGGATGTGAGCTTGGGCGTATTGTATTTGACGGCCTTGAGCGGGTTGAGTGTTCTTGGTCTGTTGTTGGGAGGGTGGAGTTCCAACAACAAATGGTCGTTGCTCGGGGGAATGCGGGCCGCCGCACAGGTAATCTCCTATGAGATTACTGCGACGCTGGCGTTGCTGGTGGTAACGATGTTTGCCGGGACCCTGACTCTCTCGGGGATTGTCCAGAGTCAGGCCCAGGGATGGTGGATCTGGCGGGCCCACGGCGTCGGCGTGTTGTCGATGTGTCTTTTTCTGGTCGCCGCGACGGCGGAGATTAACCGTACGCCCTTTGATATTCCCGAAGGTGAATCGGAACTGACCGGTGGATTTCACACGGAGTATTCCGGGCTTCGTTTTGCGTTCTTTTTCCTGGCCGAATTCATCAACATGTTCGTGGTGGCGGCGATCACGGTGACGCTTTTTCTGGGCGGCTGGATGCCGTTTCGCATCGGCCACTGGGAAAGCTTTAATAACCTGATGGGACTGATCCCTCCCAGTCTGTGGTTTCTGGGCAAGGCGGTGGTCATGGTTTTTATGTTGATGTGGTTTCGCTGGACTTTTCCGCGGCTTCGGGTCGATCAGCTCATGCGTCTGGAGTGGAAATTTCTGTTGCCGATCGGTTTTCTCAATCTATTCGTTGCGGCGGCGGTCATTTTAGGCAAGTGGTATTTCTTTCCCGTGTAAGGGGTTCTTGTGGCCGAATTTTATCCAATCGAACGAAAACAGATGACTTTCGGGGGCAAACCGATCTCCGTGGCGGTGGTGCATCCGCTGAACCATGCGCCCCGGGTGCCGTCGGTATTGGCGGGATTGGCGCGGGGGATGCGTCTGACGCTCGGATATTTCCTGCGCCCTTGGAAAGTCGTTACTCGACAATATCCCGAAAATCGTCAGACCCTTCGGTTTCCTTTGCGGTATCGGGCGATGTTGACGATGGTCCACGATTCTCAGGGATTTCATCGGTGTACGGCCTGTAAGCTCTGCGAACGGGCTTGTCCCAACGGGAGCATTCGCGTCATGACCCAGAAGGGACTATTGGAGGGGGTCAATAAGCTGGATCAGTATATCTGGCGGATGGATTCCTGCCTGCTGTGCAATGCCTGCGTTCAGGCCTGTCCGTTTGGGGCGTTAAAGATGACCCATTCGTTTGAGAACGCCGTTTATGATCGTCGGCTTCTGGTCTTTAATCTGAACCGATATGCCGGCCCGCCGGCCAAGATTTTGGCAGCCGAACCGGATACGGCCAAACGCGGCCAGATGATGGAACCGCGAGGACGATATGAAGGGATTCTTCCGCTGAATGAGAAAATCCAACAGATTTCAGGGGATCCAAATCAGGAGCCGTCCTCATGATCGAACAGGCCATGGTCACCATCCTGTTCTACGGTTTTGCAGCCGCGGCGATTCTCCTGGCTCTGGCGGTTACCATCAGCCGTAACCTGCTTCGGGCGGCGGTGTGTCTGATGGGAGTATTGATAATCCAGGCGGCTTTTTATCTGATGCTGGCGGCCGATTTCCTCGCGGGTGTTCAAGTGTTGGTTTATGTTGGAGGGGTCGTGGTGGTGATTGCCTTTGTCATCACCCTGACGCAATCGGGACAATTGCGGATGGATTGCCCCTCGCTTCGGCGGAAGGGGGTTGCGATGATCATCGCAATTGGATTTGCGGTTATCAGCATCGCTTCCTTATGGGTCTCAACCCTGCATCGACCCTCGCCAAGGTCCGTCCATCCGGATTCAACCAGATTGATCGGTCTGGCCCTGCTGGATACGGGCGGTTCGGGATATGTGCTGCCCTTTGAAGTGGTTTCCGCTCTGTTGTTGGTGGCTCTGATTGGAGGGATGGTCATTGCGCGAAAAACCCCGCCTCCGAGCCAGCCGTTTACGACCGGCGGAGACAAACCGGGTGAGGCGGATATGGTTTTGCCGAAAAACCAGAGTCCCTCCAACGACAAGAGGGGGCCGCGATGATTTCGTATCTTGCCGCGCATGGGCCGGGACTGATCCATTGGCTGATTCTGTCGAATGTGCTTTTCGCGATCGGAATCTATGGGTTGCTCAGCCGCCGGAACGCCATCGGGATCCTGATGGCCGTGGAGTTGATGCTCAACTCGGCGGCGATGAATGCCGTCGTGTTCAACCGGTTTCTAACACCTCGGGCCGTGGATGGCGAGATCCTGGCGTTGTTTGTGATTGCTGTCGCCGCGGCCGAAGCAGTGGTGGCGCTGGCGATCTTTGTGTCGCTCTTTCACAATCGTTCGAGTATCGATGTCAATCGCATGGATAGCATGAAAGGGTAATACGCGGGTATGACCGAACCGACCGGAATCGTCCTGAAGAACGCCTGGCTGATCCCCGGCTTGCCGCTGGCGGCTTTTGCGCTGGTGGGGCTGGTGGTTCGTCCGTTGTCGCGACGACTGGCGGGGATCATCGCCACCACGGTCATTTTCCTATCGGCGGTTCTGTCGTGGATTCTGGCGTGGGATTATTTCTCCGCTTTTTCGCATGGCGAACCGATGGCCGTGATTCCGTGGTCTTTTGAGTGGCTGCGATACCAAACCGGACTGACTGTCAATCTCGGTGTCCTGGTTGATCCATTGTCGGTACTGCTGATGGGGGTGGTGACGACCGTCAGCGCTTTGGTGCATTTGTATAGCATCGGGTATATGCACAATGACCGGAGCTCCGGCCGTTTTTTCACCTGGATGAACCTGTTTACCTTCAGCATGTTGGGGCTGGTCGTTGCTCCCAATATCGTCCAGATGTATGTATTCTGGGAACTGGTGGGCGTCAGCAGCTTTTTGCTGATCGGTTACTATTATGAGAAACCGTCGGCGGTCGCGGCTTCCAATAAGGCCTTTATCGTTACGCGATTTGCCGATTTGGGATTCTTGGTCGGCGTCCTGATCCTGGGTTTTTATGGGTTTCGATTGTTCAGCGAAGTCGGAGCCGCCGGCGTGCAGCCGTTTGATTTCGCCTATCTGACCAGTCCGGCGGTATTGGAGCGGTTGGCCGCGACGCATTGGGGTGCATCCGATCTTAGCATTTTGACGCTATCCATGGTTCTGGTGTTTATGGGGGCTGCCGGAAAAAGCGCGATGTTTCCGCTGCACATCTGGTTGCCCGATGCGATGGAAGGCCCGACGCCGGTTTCCGCCCTGATTCACGCGGCCACAATGGTCGTCGCGGGCGTGTATCTGGTGGCACGGCTGTTTGCGGCATTTGCCGCCAGCGGGACCGCTTTGATGGTGGTGGCTTATGTCGGAGCGTTCACCTGCCTGTTTGCGGCCGTCATCGGCCTGACTCAGGATGACATCAAACGGGTGCTGGCCTTCTCAACGCTCAGCCAGCTTGGTTACATGATGTTTGCCCTCGGAGTGGCGACCCTGTCGCATCCGTTGGGTTATACCGCCGGCATGTTCCATCTGTTTACGCACGCCTTCTTTAAATCGCTGTTGTTCCTCTCAGCCGGGGCCGTGATTCACGCTGTGCATTCCAACAACATCTGGGAGATGGGCGGGCTTGCGCGGAAGTTGCCGATTACCCACGCGACATTCGTAACGGCCACACTGGCCATCGCGGGGATCTGGCCTTTGTCGGGGTTTTTCTCCAAGGACGAAATTCTGGCGGCCGCTCTGGACAGCGGACATCTCGTGATTTTTGCCGTTGGACTGGCGGTGGCAGGATTGACGGCTTTATATATGTTTCGTATATATTTTGTAACCTTCTGGGGTCGTTATCGCGGCGTCAATGCCGATCATGCCCACGAAGCGCCAACGGTCATGCTAATCCCCCTGGTGATTCTGGCCGTGGCCAGCGTTGTCGCCGGTTTTGTCCCAATGAGCCACTATGTCCGGATCGGCGAGCAGCATCACGCCGGGGTTAACCCTCTTATAGCGATTCCGGCGAGCATTGCGGCCCTGGTCGGGATCGGATTGGCCTGGATTTTGTACTCGGCCGACGGGCGGCGAGCCGCGAGATATGCGGCCGCTCTGGGAACGATTTATGCGGTCGTCAAACAAAAGTTTTATATCGATGAGGTGTATCTGTTCATCACCCGTCGCGTTTTGTTTCGGTTCGTCGCCCGTCCGATCGCCTGGTTTGATCGTCACATCGTCGATGGCGGCGTCAATCTCAGCGGCTGGATCACCCGGTCAACCGGCGCCGTCCTGCGGCTCCTGCAAACCGGGCAGATTCAGGTCTATGGCGCGTGGTTTGTCGGCGGGGCACTGCTGGTTCTGCTGATCTTGTGGGCTGGAAGGTTCTGATCGTGGAGTAAGGTTCCGATGGGTTTGGTAAGCTGGTTGATCGCGATTCCGTTTCTGACGACCCTGGCGGTTCTCGGCGTCCCGGCTGCGCGTTGGCGCGCGATCCGCTGGATCGCGGTGACCGGTTGTGGAATTCATCTGGTTCTCACGGCCGTCGTTGCGGTCTTGTTCATGCATCAGGCCTCGGTCGATATCCCAAGGATGAAGTCGGCCCTCTTGACCAGGCTCTACATGGTTGAACAGGTCGATTGGTTCCGTTCGCTGGGGATCGAATATTTCGTCGGCATCGACGGCCTCTCGATGGCGATGGTGATCCTGACCTCGATCATCATTTTCACCGGTGTGCTGGCCAGCTGGTATGTCCAGGAACGAACCAAGGAATTCTTCGTGCTGTTATTGACGCTGGTCACCGGCGTTTTCGGCGTGTTCGTCAGCTTTGATCTGTTCCTGTTCTTGATGTTCTATGAACTGGCCGTGTTGCCGATGTACCTGCTGATCGGGATCTGGGGCACCGGTCCCAAGGAATATTCGGCGATGAAGCTGACGCTGATGTTGCTGGTCGGCAGCGCGTTGATTCTGGTCGGTTTCCTGGCCCTCTATCACGCCGCCGGCTTGCATTCCTTCAACCTGCTCCAACTGGCCGAGGCGAATTTTTCCGGCGAATTTCAGCGGTGGGTCTTCCCGATGATCTTCGTGGGTTTTGGCGTGATCGGGGCTTTGTACCCGCTGCATACCTGGTCGCCGGACGGCCACAGCTCGGCCCCGACGGCCGTCTCGATGCTCCACGCAGGAGTGTTGATGAAGTTGGGCGGATATGGCGCGTTGCGAATCGCGGTCTATCTGCTTCCGGAAGGAGCCAAGGAGTGGGGGTTGTTTTTCATGATCCTGACGACAATCAATATCCTGTATGGTTCCTTTGGTGCGATTATGCAGCGGGATCTGAAATATTTTACGGCGTACTCGTCCGTCAGCCATTGCGGTTTTGTGCTTTTTGGAGTGGCGGCGCTGAACCTGATTGCCCTCAAGGGTGCCGTGTTGCAGATGTTCAGCCATGGAATCATGACGGGTTTGTTTTTTGCGCTGATCGGGATGGTCTATGGCCGGACCCACACGCGGAACATCGACGAGATGGGAGGTCTGGCGCGACGGATGCCCTGGCTGGCGGTGATGTTCTACATCGCGGGTTTGGCCAGCTTGGGATTGCCGGGTTTGTCGGGGTTTATCGCCGAGACGCACGTGTTCCTCGGCGGATTTTTCGGGAATGAATGGACAAATGGGGTCGGAATGAGGTTTTTAACGATCCTGGCGACGATGTCGATTGTTGTCACGGCCGTTTATGTGCTTCGTGGCTTGTCGCACGTCTTCTACGGCCCCATCCGCGACAGCCACTTCGAACACCTGGATGACGCCACGCTGCCCGAACGGATTTCGACGGGTATGCTGGCGGCTGTGTTGATAATTGTCGGGGTCGCCCCCGGCTATCTGGTCGAGATGATCGAAGGGGCGTTGATGCCGATCCTCAATCGGCTCAACGAATCGGTTGCACTGACGGGATTCTAAAGGATTTGGATATATTATGGTATTTCTCCCGGAACTGATTGTGGCGGTTTGTGCGATTGCGATCCTGCTGGTCGATCTGTGGCTTGATGAACGGCGGCGCGTGATCCTTGCGCCGATGGCTGCGGGAGGGCTTGCGATCGCGATGGTTGCAATGTTGATTGCCGTACCCCAAGGTGGATCGGCGCTGGGCGGAAGGTTCTCTACCGATCCGGTCGGCTGGTGGTTTAAGGTTTTCTTTCTGCTGTCCGGTCTGGTGACTATATTGCTATCGCTGGACCTTCTCGACGGACGAACCGGCATTCGAATGCGCGGCATCGGCTTCCGTGGCGAATACTACACCGTCCTGCTGGCGACGATCCTCGGGATGATGGTCCTGATCTCGGCACGGGACCTGATTACCTTGTATGTCAGCTTGGAACTGGCGACGATACCCTTATTCGTGCTGACGGCCTGGCGGCGGGATGATGCCCAGTCCGGCGAAGGGGGGATGAAGTATGTGATCTTCGGAGCAATGGCTTCTGCATGCATGTTGTACGGTTTGGGATTGCTTTACGGTTTGACGGGCAGTACGGCTTTGACGGCCATGGATCGGCAGCTTGTGCATATGCCGGCCTTTTGGCTGGCGGCGGCGATGCTCGTGGCCGGAATCGGATTTAAACTGACGATTGTGCCATTTCATTTCTGGGCGGCGGATGTTTATCAGGGCGCTCCGGTCCCCGTCACTGCCTATTTGTCCGTGGCATCCAAGGGAGCGGGACTGGCGTTCGCTTTTCAGATTCTCTACCGCTTGATGGATGGCTGGATCGCCGATGCCGCCGCGGGCGTGGCGATCTTTGCGGCCGTGACGATGACCCTCGGAAACACCGTCGCGATTGTCCAGCACAACATCAAACGGTTTATGGCCTTTAGCGCAATCTCACAGGCCGGGTATCTGATTATGGGATTTGTCGGAGGTCTTCCCGAGGGTGTGCCGGCTATGGTGTTCTATCTGATGGTCTATGCGGTTACGAACCTGGCGGTCTTTGGCTGCATTGTGTGGTTCAGCAACCAAACCGGCAAGGAACAGATCGAAGACTATCGCGGCCTGTCGCGGACCAATCCGCTGATCGCTCTGGTAATGATGCTGGGCCTGTTCAGCTTGGCGGGTATCCCGCCGCTATCCGGTTTTGTCGGAAAATTTTTCTTGTTCAGCGTCGCCTCGAAAGCCGGATTTCATTGGTTGGTCGCCGTCGCTGCCGTTAACTCGACAATCTCCCTCTATTATTATCTAAGAATCGTCCGGCAGATGTATATCGAAGTTCCGGATCAGGGCGCATGTCGGTTGCCGATCACGCCAACACTGGCCGTTACGCTGGCTGTTCTTTCCGCCGCTCTGGTCTTGATGGGGATTATTCCCTCGTTGTACGAAACCATATCTTCCCAAACCCTGGCCTGGGTGGTCCCCTGAATCCAAGCCGATAGAATGCTGATCCGTTCCAATTTCCTATAGACATTTCCGCGATTCTGTTTATAGTATTCGGTTGTGAATTCGGTGACAAATGACAATCAGACGGGATGCGGATATCCTGCGAAGGATGAGCAATGGGATGACGCCTGTGTGGGTTGTGGCCAGAGAACCGCTTGCGGCAGCGTCTATCAGAAACTTGGGGCCACACGGGGGCCATCGGTCCTGGGTCGATCTTTGATCGCCTTTGTCCTTCCGATTGTGCTGTTTGTGTTGTCGTTGGCCGCGATGGAGCGGATGCTTCGCGGCCGGATTGAAAATTCGGATTTGCGGATGTTGGTTGGGATCCTTCCGTCATTGATGATAAGTGTGATTGGTGTTGGAATCGTGCGTCGGATCTTGTTTTCCCGGTCCGCAGTACAGAGGCAAGGAGTGCCATTATCGAGACCCAACGAATAGGTACTTTTCCCGGCGGGATCCACCCCCCGGAATACAAAGAGCTGACCGAAGATCGACCGATTGAAGTTGTCCCCCATCCACAATCGGTGTCGATCCTTCTCAGCCAGCATACCGGTGCGATCTGTAAGCCGCTGGTTACTAAACGCGACCGAGTCATGACGGGCCAAATGATCGGCAAGGCCGAAGCGTTCATCTCGGCACCCGTGCATTCGTCCGTAACGGGAACGGTTAAAGAAGTTGCACTGCAGGCGCACGCGGTACTGGGTCGCGAAATGGCCGTGGTCATCGAAACCGATGCCGAAACCGATCCCCCGATCCTCCCGGTATCCGATCGGTTTCACGCGAATTTTGACGCCTCGGTCTTCTCAACCGAGCAGATTTGCACGGCCGTTCGTAACGCCGGTATTGTGGGAATGGGCGGGGCGGGATTCCCCACCCCCGTAAAAATCGAACCCAATCCCAAGATGCCCAAGGAATTTCTGCTGATCAATGCTTGCGAGTGCGAGCCATTCATCACTTGCGATTATCGCGTGATGGTCGAATGGACCCATCAGGTCGTTGCGGGGATCCGACTAGCGCAGAAAGCGTCCGAATGTCGCCGCGTCATGATCGGCATCGAAGACAACAAACCCCGCGCGATAGAGGCCTTGCGGCAGGCGATTGGGGCCGACGGTGGAATTCAGATTGCGGTCGTCAAAACCAAATATCCGCAGGGCGGCGAACGGCAACTCATCCGGTCGTTGCTGGGCCGCGTGGTGCCGACCGGCGGAATCCCGCCGATGATTGGAGTGTGTGTGCTGAATGTTCAGACCTGCGCGGCAATCGCCGAAGCAGTGGTTCTGCAGAGGCCTTTGACCCATCGTGTGGTGACCGTCACCGGTCGGGCAATCGCCAAACCCGGCAATTACTATGTTCCCGTCGGCATGGCTGTCGGCGATCTGGTTCAGTATTGTGGAGGCCTGACCGATCCGGCTGCCCGCGTGATTCTGGGCGGGCCGATGATGGGGATGGCCGTCGCCGACCTCTCAACCCCCATCACCAAGACCGGCGGGGCTCTGACTTTTCTGACGCGAAAAGAGGTTACCGAGGCCAAATACCAACAGAGGCAAACGGCGTGCATCCGCTGCGGTCGATGCCTGGAGGTTTGTCCGGAGCACCTGAATCCGACCCGGATTGCCCATGCCGTAAAGGCCGCTCGATTGGATATTGCGCAGGACTATTTTCTGACCGCCTGTATCGAGTGCGGGTGTTGCAGCTATGTCTGTCCGGCCAAAATCGAACTGACTGGCTATATCAAAACCGGCAAAATCCTGCTGGCCCGGCAAAAGAAGAAAATTCCGTCGTGATACTGTATGGATCGACTGACAATCAAAAGGCGTATTCATGCTCAGTAAAATAACCGTATCCCACGCTCCGCATATTGCCCGATCCTATTCGACGCAGAGCGTCATGCTCGATGTGATCCTGGCGCTATGTCCGGCGATGCTGGCGGCGATATGGTTCTTCCGCCATTATGCCGTGGTCTTGCTGGTTGCCTGTATCGGCTCGTGCATGTTAACGGAGTGGGCCTGCAACTGGATTCGCCGAAGATCGAATACGCTCGACGATTTCAGCGCGATCGTTACCGGCATCCTTCTGGCGATGTCTCTACCGCCGGCGCTGCCGTTCTGGGCGGGAATCATCGGCGGGGTTTTCGCCATCGCCGTCGGCAAGATGGTCTTTGGCGGGCTGGGGTCCAATATCTTCAATCCCGCCATGATCGGCCGGGCGTTTCTGACCGCATCCTTTGGTACGCTGATGACGACTTGGACCGTTCCGGCGACTTTCGATGTTCAGATGCCTAAACTGCGTCCGGATTCGGCCATTGCGGTCACCCAAGCCACGCCGCTGGCCTGGAGCAAGGAGGCCATCAAGGGCAAAGCGGAACCGTCAGTCGTGGTTGCCCAGCGCAGGGATGCGTTTATCGGCCGAGTGGGCGGTTGCCTCGGCGAGACCAGTGCCCTGGCGATGTTGATCGGCGGGGCGTATCTGCTCATCCGGGGCACCATCAGTTGGCATATCCCCTTTTCGATCCTCCTGGCGGCCACGATTTGTGCGATGGTCGGATGGCTGGTTAATCCCGCTCGATTCGTTTCGCCGGAGGTGCATCTTCTGACCGGCGGAATGCTGATGGGGGTGTTTTTTATCGCAACCGATCCGGTGACGGCCCCGTTGACCGGACGGGGGATGCTGATTTTCGGGGTGGGAGTTGGAACTCTGACGATGCTGATTCGCATGATCGGCGAATACCCGGAAGGCGTGATGTATGCGGTCTTGATCATGAACGCTTTTACGCCGCTGATCGATCGATTCTGCAAACAGATTCCGGCCGGAGGGATCGTCCGTGGATAAGATTCGATTATTTCTCCGCGAAAGTTGGCTGCTGATTGTCGCATCATTTCTCTTTGGTCTGTTGCTGGCCGTAACAGACGCTGCCTGGTCGCCGCGGATTGCACAAAACGAACTCAACAAGTTTAACAATCTGGCCGCGGCTCTTTTCGGTAAGGAAGACACAACCTTCGAACCGATCGAAGGAATCTCTCTGGAATCCGGACAAGGACAGCCGATTTCAGTTGATATCCGCAAAGCCGTTCAAGGTGGCCAATGTATCGGCTGGGCGTTTGTGGCCGAAGGAACCGGATTTGCTGGTCCGATCCGGCTGGTCGTTGCCGCTGATACGGGATTTGAAAAGATTCTCGGTTTTGGGACGCTGGTCTGCAACGAAACTCCGGGTTTCGGCGACAAGATCAAGATTCGCGACGGCTTTTATGAAAAGCAATATCAAGGAGCCCCGGTCGGACCGCTGACTTTAACCAAGGCCGGCGATCCGACGGCCATCGACTCGACCATCGTCGCGATAACCGGGGCGACGGTTACCAGTGATGCCGTCGTGGCGATCTTCAATCGGTATGCCGTCGCGATCCAAACGCAATTGAAGTCAAAAGGGCTGTTATCCCATGGCCAATGACGCACCCACGATTCGTTCCGCCACAGTTGTCTGGAATGGGTTGTTTAAAGAAAACCCCATCTTTGGCCTGATGTTGGGAATGTGCCCGACGCTGGCGGTAACGACAACTTTACAGGCCGCCCTGACGATGGGCGGTTGTGTAATATTCGTGTTGATCTGCTCAAACCTGATCATCAGCATCTTGCGCCGCCAACTGAAACCCCATCTGAGAATTCTGATGTTCACGCTAACCATCGCGGTCTTTGTTACCATCGCCGACCAGTTTCTCAAGGCCTATCAACCCGAAATGAGCGAATATCTCGGCGCGTATATCCCTTTAATCATTGTCAATTGCCTGATCATTTGCCGGGCAGAGGCCTGCGCCAGCAAACAGGGGCTCTGGATCAGCGCCATCGATGGACTGGCGATGGGGGTCGGTTTTACTTTGTCATTGTCGCTTCTGGCGGGCATCCGCGAGATTTTGGCATCAGGCAAACTGCTGGGAAGGACGGTTCTGCCCCTGGCCGAAAACGGGGGCTGGTTTGTGCCGTGGGCTGGGCTGGGATTCCCCGTTGGCGCGTTTGTTACGCTGGGCTTGCTTTTGGGCCTGGTGGTTCGTCTAACCCGGAAAGCCAAAGGATAAACCATGCATACGATCGAAATGCTGGTTCTGGGATTTTTATCCATCGTGATCGTCAACAACTTTGTCTTCACCAAGTTCCTGGGCATTTGTCCCTATATCGGGGTATCTGGCCGTCTGGATATGGCCTTTGGAATGGGACTGGCCGTCACTTTTGTGACAACCCTCAGCGGATCGATCACCTTTCTGATTGACCAGTTTGTGCTGACCCCCCTGGACCTGGAGGTGACCCGCTATGTTTGTTATATCCTCGTAATCGCCGGGGCGGTTCAGCTTGTTGAGATGTACCTGCGAAAATTCTTTCCGCCATTGTACGAAAGCTTTGGAATCTTTCTACCCCTGATCACGACCAATTGCGTGATCCTTGGTATTTGCCTATTTCTGGATCAATGGCAGATCACCAACTTTCTGCAGGCCGTTGTCCTCAGTTTCGGCGCTGGAATCGGGTTTACTCTGGCGATCTGTATTATGGCTGGCATTCGTGAAAATCTGATCCTGGCCGATGTCCCGTCGTGTCTGCAGGGAGCGCCGATCACGCTGATTACGGCGGGTCTTCTGACTTTGGCATTTATGGGATTCGCCGGAATGATCAAGTAATCTATACCCGCGAGCGATTGGAATCAAAGCGATGGATGACATTTTTCTTGCTTCGATTGTTGAGTTGTGGAACAGCGCCTGGCCGGCCGGCGTGGTCATGATGGGATTGGGCCTGCTGTTTTCAATCGCGCTGCTGGTGGCCAGCATCAAACTTCGGGTAGCGGTCGATCCGAAGATCGAGCAGATACACGCGGTTTTACCGAAGGTCGATTGCGGGTCCTGTGGCTATCCCGGATGTGGCCAGTACGCCAAGGCCGTCGTGGCCGATCCGGAACTGCTCGGCCGATGCGCGCCCGGCGGGCAAAAGACCGCCGAAGCCATTGCCGCAATTCTAAATTTGCAGATCAGCGGCGGGGGAGCTTCGCTTCGACCGATCGTCCATTGTCGTGCTCACGACGAAGACCGCCGGCATTTCGCAACCTATGAGGGCATCCCCAGATGCACCGCCGCCAATGCGCTGCCGCTGGTACAAGCGTGCAAATTCGGTTGTCTGGGTTTTGGCGACTGCACGCGGGCATGTAAGTTCGACGCATTGCATGTGGTGGAGGGTCTTGCGACGGTGGATTACGACCGATGTACCGGATGCGGGGCTTGTGCCAAGGCCTGCCCGCGGTTTCTCATTCGACTTGTACCCTTTCCCCATCCTCAGATGATGATCGTCGCGTGTAACAGCCGCGAGAATGGGAAAACCACCCGTGCTGTTTGCGCGGTGGGATGCATCGGGTGCGGGTTGTGTTCCAAGCAAAGCCCCCTGTTTGTCGTCGAGAACAATCTGGCCGTGTTGAATTATTCCGCCTATGTTCCAGACCCGGGATGTGATATGGCAATGCAGAAATGCCCAACGGGGGCTATTGTCCTCCGCGGCAGGGGCGCCCCGGAACCCAGACCGGCCAAAAAAACCGCGGAGACAGCAGCGTAACACGCGATATTATCGCCCCCGGCGGGATTCCGCTGGGTAGGATCGAAAGGGTCAGATGATCCGTTCCGTTTCGCGTAAAGTCCCCACCTTCAAATGGTCGATGAACCTACGGAAGACCGATAATTGGATCGGTCTGTCAAAGGTGAACGATGATCGGATCCATTGGCGGAATTGGGATTTCAAGTTATATCCTGACACGGACCTCTCTCCGTGATGGAGAAACTCCGCCGGTCGAAGCGATTGATCCGGTTGAATCTCCTCAAGACCAGACGAACGAAATCGACTGGACGCAGACCACCTCGATGTTTTCCTCCGGAGCCGTAATGCAGCGATTGTCAATCCTTTTGGCTCGTGAGGCCATGCAATCTCAATTCGGCTCCGATCCGGAATCTCCCCGTCAATCTGTTGAAAATGCCGCGCGTTTGCGTGTCCGGAATCGGCCGGAGACGGAAGGAGCATCCGAAGATGGATTGAGGCAGGATCCGACCAGCCGATTGGTGGATGTCGTGTCCGAGCGGGCAAAAGCAATGGTTTCCTCGCCGCTTTGGACGAGTCGGCAGATGGCTGTCTTGGCCGAGACCATCCAGCAATTCCGCGGCGATGTACGGCAGGCGGCTCAATCTTTCGATTCGCGTAAGACCCGATCCGATGAATTGATCGAACGGATCGAGGATGCCTTTGAGCGACTCAACCGCTCGCTTCAAACGGACCCTGATTCATCAAAAGAGGGGGAAGCCGAACCGATTTTCAATGTCGAAGATGCCTTGACGGATTCTCCGATTCCACCGAACACCCTGCGAGCGGCCTTTGCGGTCGAATTGGCGAATCTACGGATGACCCTTTCTGAGCCAAACGCCGCCGGCCGACTGCATCCGCAATCCGCCGGAGACAATCTGTATATCGAACAATACCGTGCGATGGAGCGGCAACGACTGGAACAATGGCGGGCGGATTTATATCAGCCGCAGGTTAACGCTGTCGCCTGATAGGGAGGTTCAAGTATGCAACCCGCGAAATCACTCGCCCGGATCCTGACAATTCTGATGGGTGTCGGCGTTGGATTGATTTGGCTGGCCACGGCCGATTCGGCGGCCACGAAAACCTACGAAATCGACGCCGATGCGGTTGTGGAATCGTATTACGGTAATTCCGACCGGATAATCGCGGCTTATGAGCGACTTGCCGATCAATATCTGAACCTGGTCCAGAATCAGCTCAATCGGACCGCCGATGACATTCAGCAGGGCGGGCAAAAGCTTGAGGTCATCGATAAGAAACTGGAGGCCATTTCCGTTCGCCTGAGTCGAATCGAAAAAGCCCTCAAGATCCCCGACGAACCCAAACCTGTTGTCCAGACGGAAAATCCCGATGAAAAGCCCGTCGGAGCGGCGTCCTATCCGGCCGAAGGAAAACGCTAATCCGTTCATCCGAACGGAGGATCCGGTCGAGGTTGGAATTTCGTTTGCCAATGCTGAAACCACTTCCTACACTGTTTCGGCGGGAAATCCTCTCCATCGGCGATGTGAACCTCTTGGGTTCCAGTTCGTAAAAGGAGGGTATCCCTTGAATCTCAAAGTTCTGGAAGGAATCAGATTGTATGCGAAGTCGATGGATAGTGCCTGGTGTCGTGGTCCTGCTGGTCGGAGTTGCGGTCAGCCGCGGAGAAAGGATCGTTGAAAGCGGATCGGAACGATCCAGCGCGAGTCTGCAGGGTGTAAAGGCAGCCGACCGTCCTGGTTTGGCCGTTCGTTTTCAGGGAACCAGCGACCTGCATTATTACGCAAGCAAAGAAACCGCCCCCGGTGGTTTTGCCCTTGCAATCGAGGCAACCGCCAAAGGCGTCGAGTTTGGTCCTGTTGAATTTCCGCGTCACAGTCTTTTTTACGATAAGGCCTTTGAAAAAGAGGTAGAAGTCTATGTCGGCGATTTCACGGTGTTTGTGCCGATTCAGTCGGCCCCCGAGACCGGAACCGGCGAGGCGACGGTCACCATCAAGGGGATTGCCTGTACCAGCAAGTTGTGCCTGCCGCCGTTTGAACAAACCCTGAGGACGAGGTTGAATTTTGCCGACAAGCTCTCCTGGCCCACAATCGAATGGGGGTCGTCGGGGCCGTTGGCGCCAACCTCTTCTCCGGTTCGCGACGCGATCCAGACACCTTCACGCATTTCGATTGTAGCCAAAGTCGATCAACAAAATTTTGGCGTCCCTGTGGCGATGGCTCTGGCTCTTCTGGCCGGTTTGTCGATTAACATCATGCCCTGCGTTTTGCCCATCCTCCCGTTGGTGGTTATGCGATTGGTCGAACAATCCCGGCAATCTTCAGGACGCCGGATCGGATTGGGGTTGGCTTTCAGTGGTGGAATCATTTTGTTCTTCATCGTATTTGCCGCTATTGCCGCGGTGATCAAATGGAGGACCGGCATCGTCATCGACTGGGGGGATCACCTTCGATACCCAGCCGTGGCGACGGCCTTATTCCTGTTGATTGTGGTTATGGGATTGTTTTTGCTGGATGTGTTTTCGATCCAGTTGCCCGGTACGATTTCGGCGGCACAGGGATCCGGACACGGGATTGCCGGTTCAATGGGGATGGGCTTTTTTGCCGCGATTCTGAGTACGCCCTGCAGCGGTGCGTATTTTGGAATGGTTCTGATCTGGGCGCAGACGCAACCGTGGGTCGTTGGCGCTGCCGCCATTGTTACAATGGGCGTTGGAATGGCCCTGCCATATGCGATCCTGGTCGGATTTCCCAAACTCCTGCAAAAAGTCCCCCGTCCCGGTGCCTGGATGGATATCTTTCGCAAAGCGATGGCGTTTGTGCTCTTTTATGTGGCGATCAAATTGGCTTTGCCGGCCTTGTCGGGCCAGCGATTGTTGAATGTGATTCAATATGCCGTAATTCTGAGTTTTGCCCTGTGGATGTGGGGTGGATGGGTGTCTTTCTCGACGCCGGCGATCAAAAAGTGGATCATTCGCGGATTGGCCGCAGCGGTAGCCGTGGTGGCGGGCTTGTGGCTTTTGCCCTCGGAATCCGCGCAAGCCGGTTCCCGAGTGGCTTGGACAAGCTATGATTCGGGCTCAATCAATCGTTCCGTCGCCGAGAAACAACCCGTCCTGATCAAGTTTACCGCCGACTGGTGCACCAACTGTAAGGTAGTGGACAGGTCTGTCTATCACGATTCCGAAGTTGTCGGCCTGATCCAAAAAAAAGGTGTTTTGCCGGTTCTTGGAGATACGACCCAGAAACAGTATCCCGCCACGGTCGATCTCCGAGAAATCTACAAAATCCCCGGTACCGTCCCGGCCACGGTTGTCCTGACTCCGGATGGAACCCAGCACAAACTGCTCGGAATCTTCGACAAACAGGAGTTGATCAGAATTCTCCAACCGCTACCGGAGGCAAGCCGATAATGGCCAAAACAAAAAAAGGATTTGACTTCCAAGCCGCCAAAGAGCGTGTCCTGAACATCTTCCCGATTCTGGTAAAAACTTATCCCGGGGCGAAAACCGAACTGATCCACGCCGACGCCTTTCAGCTTCTGATCGCGACAATCCTTTCGGCTCAATGTACCGACGACCGGGTGAATCAGGTGACTCCGGAGTTATTTCGGCGGTATCCGGGGCCAAAGGATTTCGCCGACGCCGACATTCGCGATATCGAAGACGCCATCCGAAGCACCGGTTTTTTCCGCAACAAGGCCAAAAATATCCAGGGGGCCTGTCGTGTCCTGTTGGAGAAATTCAATGGCCGGGTTCCGAACATTCTGGACGAACTGATTACCTTGCCTGGCGTGGGCCGCAAAACCGCCAATTGTATTCTCGGGAACTGTTATGGCCAGCCGGCCATTACCTGTGACACGCATGTCATCCGATTGTCTCGCCGACTAGAGTTATCGGACCAAAACGACCCTGTCAAGCTCGAGTTTGATCTGATGGAAGTCGTCCCCCGCGAGAAATTCGGCGGATGGACTCTGTTTAGTAATGTGCTGATTTTTCACGGCCGTTATACCTGTAAAGCCCGGAAACCGGATTGTGATTCCTGTTCTATCGTCAAGCACTGTCCCAGCGCCCATCGGCCGGAACAAGGGTAATCCCGGTTATTCCACGGCGGATTTTGTCCGATATCGTTCGTACTAAAGACGGTGATATTGCGCGAGGTGTCTATGACCGACAATCGAATGCCGACAGAAGAGCCATGGCGGATCTTTCGAATCATGGCCGAGTTCGTGGAAGGGTTTGAAGAACTTTCGACGATCGGGCCGGCGGTGTCGATTTTCGGATCGGCCCGGACCAAACCGGGAACCAAATATTATGAACTGGCTCGCGAGACCGCTTTTAAACTGTCCAAGGACGGATTTGCGATCATCACCGGCGGTGGCGGCGGAATCATGGAGGCCGCCAACCGAGGCGCCCGGGAAGCCGGCGGAAAAAGCGTCGGACTGAATATCGAATTGCCGCATGAACAAATCCCGAATGTCTATCAGAATCTCTCTCTCCACTTCCGGTATTTCTTCTGCCGCAAGGTGATGTTTCTCAAGTACGCCAACGGTTTTGTCGTCATGCCCGGCGGATATGGGACATTGGACGAAATGTTCGAGGCGATGGTTCTGATCCAGACCCTCAAGCAGGCCTACTTCCCCGTGATCTTGATGGGCAGCGAATTCTGGCAGGGGTTGATCGATTGGCTCTCCGAATCCCTGCATCAAAAACATCTCTATATCGACCGTCAGGATTTGGATGTCTTTACGGTGGTCGACGATCCCCAGGATGTCGTCCGGATCCTGACGGATTTTTACAAAACCCACGGTCGTTCGGGCCTTTCGGAGCCGACGGGCCTCAAAAAGACAATTACCTATCCGGATTAGCGATAGAAGGATCGGGCCCGTTCCGCCTTTCGACCTGCCGCATGGCTTGCAGGTAGTGATTCAAAAGGGTCTCTTTTTCGGGTCCCCCCAGATGGTCCCATGGCAAAATCTCTTCGGGCCCAAAGGAACGCTGAGCCGCCGCATCCAGCTCCATCCCGTGTTGTGCGAAGGCCTGTCGCCATCGTTCCAGTTGGAAACACTCATTCCACAAATCGAACTTTGCGCCGTTGTGCCATGCGGTTTCGATCACATCGGCCAAACGACGATCGCCTCGCCCCAGAACCGTTTCCAAGATGCTCAGGTCGAGGGTATGAAATTTCAGGGCGACGCATCGGGCGGCCAGCTCTTTCTTACGGTCCAGAAGGGCCTGCCGCGCTGCGACGAAGTAGTCGCGGGATTTTTGCCCCAGCCGGCCGAAAGGAGTGTGGGGTTTGGGAACCAGCCAACTGACGGCTGCATGAATATCGGCGTTCCGGCCGGAAATCGGCTTTCGTCGTTTGGCAATCGCGTACGACAGGTCCACGATCTGGACGATGTCGTCCTGAGTCTCTCCCGGAAGACCGACCATGAAGTAGAGTTTCACCTGCTGAAATCCGGCGTGATAAGCCGCGTCAACCGCCGCGAACATGTCCTCGTTGGAAATGGGCTTGTTGAGAATATTGCGCAATCGTTCGCTGGCGGCCTCAATGGCGATTGTCAGGCCGCCTTTGCGAACCGAAGTCATCAGTTTCGGTAAAAGACGCAACTGCTGTTGAACTTTCAAGCTTGGAAGCGAAAGACCCACATGCAACGGGGCAAAGTATTCGTTCAGGCGCAGGACCAATTCTTCCAACTGCGGATAATCAGCCGTGGATAAACTCAACAGGCCGATGGTATCGAAGGCCGTCGCGGCGTATTGAGATTTTGCCAGTTCGACGATCGTCTGCGGACTGCGACAGCGTATGGGTCTTCGACAAAAACTCGCCTGACAGAAACGACACCGACCAGGACAACCTCGCATGACTTCAATGGCGATCCGATCATGGATCGCCTCGACAAACGGCACAAGGGGCCGTCGGGGGGCCGGACAGGCATTTAGATCCTCCACAACGGCGTTCGTTCGTCGTACAATCAGATCCGGAATAAGGGGTTCGACCGATCGGATGGATGGACCCGTGTATTCCACTCGATAGAGCGAGGGCACATAGACGAAAGGAAGAGTTTTGGCGGCGGTCAACAAAAAGTTGTTTCGCCCCGTCCCCCGCTCTCGGCAATCTCGAAAGCAGCGAACCAAATGGACAGCCGCCTGTTCCCCATCACCCAATACAAATAGGTCAACAAACTCGGCGATCGGCTCGGCACAGTTGGCCGCTTGGCCTCCGACCACCACAATCGGATCGTACTCCGTACGGTCTTTCGCACGGATTGGGACTCCGGCCAAATCGAGCGTATTCAGCAGGTTGGTGTAACACAGTTCGTTCGTCAAGCTATATCCGACCAGGTCAAAATCGCGCACCGCCGCCATCGACTCCAGCGTGAACAACGGTATCTGCTGCTGACGCAAAATCGGTTCGGCGTCGATCCAGGGGGCGAAGACTCGCTCCGCCGCAACGCCTTCCATGTCATTGAGGGCTTCGTACAGAATCGCCAATCCCGTATAACTCATCGCGACCTCGTAGATATCTGGAAAGCACAGCGCAATCCGCACATCACAGGCGGTCAGATCCTTGCGGATCTGGTTGATCTCGCCGCCGATGTATCGCGAGGGGTGTCGGACCTTCGGCAAAAATTCCCGTTCCACGCGGTCTCGGAGGATACGAACTTCTTTTATCGGTCGTATAGTTTCCATGCCGCTATTGTACAAGATCCCGCGTTTTTTCAAGTCCCAGATCAAAAAACCCGTTCTCGGTATCAAAATTCCCTTTTTTGCAAAATTTAAACGAATATTCAGTCAATTTCAAATCGTAGGCCGATAGTGTAGAAAGGAAAATCTTCCGAACAATTTGGATTTCTGTTGGTAGAACCACCATTCTTGGATAGAATACCGCCTTTGGTACCGATGGAACATTCGGGACTGAAAGTTCGGGGGGTTAGGATGCCTGATGGTTAGAGGAATGATCGAGTGAAATGCGGTTTTTTAATGACGGCTTGGATTGTGTCCCTCGGGTGTGGAGGGTGGGTATTTGCCACCCCCGAAACAGTCGGACCGACCATCAATCTGGCGACGGACCCCGCTTCCAGCCCGAATAACGCCGAGACCCTGATGTATTTTGTCCCGCTGGTTTCACCTACGCTGGTCGATAGCGTCAGCAGCCCGGATAATCAACAAAGTGCGAGAATTTTGTCGTTTCGGCGGGATATGAATCGCAAGGATTTCCGGGTTGTGTGCGAATTCGATCTTCAGGGAGACGGCAGCCACACCAGCACCTATGAGCCCAATGCCCTGATCGAATTCTGGCGATCATCAACCAAAGCCGGAAAGCCGATGACCAATATGCTGGATTATATCAAGCTGGAAGGCCGCGGGTATGGTTCGGTGGAGGTGACCGGCCGGATTGTCAAAGGATGCAACGAGGTCTCGACCGTGCGAGTCCATTTTAATCGAGGAGGCAATAAAAGTCCCGTCACGATCGGCCTTTACAATATCAAACCCAAAGACGGTCAATACGATTACGCCAATCGTTCGGATCAACTTGTCGCGCGGGTCAATACCCTGGTTTTTCGCAAAACAGATCCTCAGGACAAACCGACTATGCTCGTCGAAGTGGCTTCGGTCATCGGTGCGGAGGAAAAGGAAGGTTTCTGGGGCAATCTCAAAGGCGCGTTGGCCAATCTATTCATCCCCCCCGTGTCCGTAGATCGTGATGGCAATGATGCAATGCTTCAGTTTGGGGCTGCGCTGGTTGAAGGCCGGGATGGTTTCACTTTTCCAAAAGCGAAAAACCTGATTGTTCGTCCCGATGCGTCCGTGGATGCTTCCAAAGCTTCCGCGAGGGTTTCGTCACAGGACGCAGAAATCGGTTCATAATTTCCGATTGCATAATACTTTTCCCTTTATTGAGACCTCCAGAAATTTATGTTGATATCAAGATTTCGCATTCATATAATGAATTTTCGTTCATATGATGACTTGTTCTTCATTTTTAGGATTGAGAATTCATGGACCCAGGTTCATTATCTCGAAAAGAGCGCGAACGGCTTCGGCACAAAGAAGAAATTGTGGCCGGTGCAAAGAAATTATTTGCCGAAAAGGGGTTTCATAATGTTTCCATGCAGGAAATTGCGGAAACGACGGAGTTTGCCACGGGGACTCTATACAATTTCTTTCCCAGCAAAGAAGCCCTTTATGCCGAGATGATCTTGGATTGCAGCCGCAAAATTATGGATTTTCTGGTTCCAATTCTCGAAAGTCCGGAAACGGAAGATCAGATTATTCGCCGATTCATCCAAGCCCATCAGCAACTTTTTGTCCAGCATAAGGAAGTCGTTCGTTTATACCTGGCCGAGGTTAACCGTCTGTCCATGGTTTTGGCTCCCTCGTTGGATCAGACAATCGAACGGATGCGGCTGGATATCCAGGATCGGCTCACGGCGCTGATTCAGTCCGGGGTTGAGCGAAAAATTTTCCGTCCCTGTCACGCCGTTTCGGTGGCGGTGGCTTTAAGCGGCATGCTGGAATCGATGGCCTTTTCCGCGGTTAGTTATCCGCAATTGATCTCCATGGATCATGGATTGCCCGCAATCGAATCGCTCTTTTTCAACGGCATGGGGTGGGGGGGGCACGAACATGTGCAATAAAATCCGCCTGTGGACGGGCATCTTCTGGATGGTGTGGCTGTTCGGATGTGCGGACTTTGAAGGAGGTACGGTTCGCCTTCAACAAGCCGAGGAGTTCAGACGGCAATTGGATCAACGAACGGAAGCGGCCAAGACCGAAACGCCAGTGTTCTCTCTTGAGGATTGTATTCGTTATGCCCTGCGGAATAATCTGGACTTGAAAGCCGCCGAGATCGACCGGAGAATCGCGCAGTTGAATCGTCAGGTCAGTTTCTCGTACTTTCTGCCATCTGTTCAATTCAAGTATAATTATGTGGCATGGGATCCCAACCCCTTGATGAAGTTCGGAAACATGTCGCTGGCCATGCACGACAAACGCGTCCGCGAAATGACTTGGAACATCCAGGCCGCGATCTTTGATCCTTCCACCTGGTTTTTATATTCAATGTATGCACGAGGCGAAGAAATCGCCGATCTCGTTCGCGACTATACGCGCCAGATGATCCTGTTGCAGGTGACCGGGCAATACTATTATTGTCTGTCCCTTCAGGAATCGGAGAAAGCCCTGGAAAGCCAGCTTTCCGCGGCCGAATCGCTGGAACAAAATCTTCGGGAATTTTCACGGGAGGGAATACTGAGTCCCTGGCAGGCCGATGAAGCCGCGGTTCTGGTCCAGGCGCGTCGAAACGACCTGGACGAAACTCGCATTACCCTGCGACAGGCCAAAGCGGATCTATTGTTGGCCATGGGGCTGTCGCCGGTGGCGGAAATCACTCTGGGATCGGCCGCTTCCAATCCGGCCCCTCAGGGTTCCGTTGAGGATTTGATCTATCAGGCCCTCCTGCTCCATCCTCAACTGGCGATTGCCGATCGCGCGGTTGCGATCGAGGAAGAGAAGGTCAAACTCGCAATCTCGGCATTCCTGCCGCGGCTGTTCGGATTTGCCACGCAGACCACGACTTCGGATTCGATGTTGGATACCCCGCGATATTGGACGGCGGGGATTTCAGGAGCGATTTCCGTTTTCAATGGATTTGCCAATATCAGTGACTACGAAGCGGCGAAAAAAGGCCGGGAAAAGGCCTTCCTCCAACGGGAGCAGCAGACTCTGTCGATGATGGTCGAAGTGCTCAAGGCCCAGACCAACCTGCAATCGACGCAAAACAATCGGGTGTTGGCGGAAAAGAATCTGGCCGCTGTTCGCGGTCAGTTTGAGGAAACGCAGTCCCGATGGAAGGAAGGACTGGTTCATGCAAGCGAATTGCTGTCAATCCAATCCCGATTGGATCAGGCGCAAATGGGGCTTTTAATGGCGGAATACCAATATCAAGTCGGCGTAGCCGCATTGCGGCAGACAATGGGACTTTCGCCGGTCGATCATACCGAAAATCCAGAAACGAGTTCGTTATGAATACCAAACCGAAGAACAAACAACACAAATGGAAAACCATTGGAATTGCGGCGGTTGCCCTGTTGGCCGTGGTGGCCGCGGGGACGGCCTGGAAATTTCGGCCCTCTTCGGCGGTTTTGGCTTCCGGTTCCGTCTCGGAAAACCAGGCAACTTCGTCGCCGTCGGGACAATCGCGATCCAAAGTCCCCGTGGCGACCACGAGCGCCCAAATTCGGCTGTTTGAACAACGAATCGAGGTTCAGGGCACGGTCGAAGCGAAAAACACGGCGATGGTCTCCCCCCGAATCCCCGGAGTCGTCGAATCTCTGTTCGTCGATGAAGGCGATACGGTGGTTGCCGGTCAAACCCGGCTTTTCGCAACCGATTCCCTGAAGATCGAAAAAGCCGTACAACTCCAGACGCTGGACCTGGCCGTTGCGCGGTGTGCTCAGCGGGAAGCGGTGGCCGGCCTGGAGCGAAGTAGGGCCGACTTTGAAAAGGCCGAATTGGACTATCGCCGGTTTGAACGGCTGCTCGAACAGAAGGCCGTTACTCCGGATGCTTTCGAACAACAGCAATCGCGCTTCCGGCAAACGCAGGCCATGCTTCGAGTGGCCGAAGCGCAAGTGGATCTGATGAACGAACGGCAAAAACAGGCAGAGGTTGCCTTGGCGATCTCCCAAAAAGACCTCGCCGATTCGGTGATCTATGCCCCGATCAGCGGGCGTATCAGCATGAAAATGCTCGAACCCGGAGAGATGGGGTCTCCCGGCCAACCGGTCTTCCGGATTGAAGATCCCTCGCTGGTCGAAGTCTCGGCGATGATCCCATCCCATTACTATCCGCGGATTGTTCTTGGGCAGACACCCATGAAGATCACGGTTTCGTCTGCCGATGTAGGTTTGATTCCCATTTCGTATAAGAGCCCGACAATCCAACCCAAGCTGCGAACCTTCGAAATCAAGGCCCTTCTCAAAGATCCCCCGTCCGAGGTGGTTCCGGGGGCCATGGCCGGGATCTCGGTTGTGCTGGAAAGCCGGAAAACGATTGGCGTTCCGACACTGGCTCTCCAAAAGCGCGGAGACACAAGCGTTGTCTTTGTCATTCAGGAGAATCGGGCGCGGATGGTGGAAGTCGAGCCGGGGATCGAGACCGAGGGATGGACCGAAATCAAACGGGGCGATGTACACGACAAAACGCCGGTGGTGACGATGGGTCAATATTTGCTGAATGACGGGACCCCCGTGATTGTGCAGACGGAGGGTCTCTGATGTTTTTGTCGGACGCCGCCATTCGCCGACCGATTGCGATGAGTTGTCTGTTGATCGGACTGGCCCTGTTGGGGATCAACGCATATCGTAAAATGGGATTGGAACTGATGCCCCGCATGGATGTTCCGTTTATCACGGTGGTGACCGTGTATCCCGGCGCCAGTCCCGAACAGATCGAGACGGATATCGCCAAGCGGATCGAGGACAAGATCGTTACCATTGACGGCCTAAAGCATGTCAATTCCGCCTGCATGGAAAATGTCTGTCAGACCTTTCTTGAATTTCATTTAGATGTCAATGTGGATATCGCCGCCACGGATGTCCGCGAAAAACTGGATATGATCAAAGCCGACCTGCCCGAGGATGCCGAAGATCCGGTTATTATGAAATTTGATCTCAACGCAAAGCCCATTGTTTATCTGGCGCTGGGCGGAGATCTGCCGCTGGACGAGCTGTACGACTATGCCAACAATACCCTTCGCGATCGACTGACGGTGATCGGCGGCGTGGCGGATGTCGAGCTGATCGGCGGGGCGGAACGAGAGGTTCATATCTTGCTCGACCGCGACAAGCTGGCCGAGCGGAGCCTGTCCAGTACCGATGTCGTTCGAGCCGTGCAGCAGAATATCCGGATCATCCCGTCCGGCCGTGTGCGGCAACAGGGTATCGAGTATTCCGTCAAGTTCGATGCGGACTTTGCTGCCGTCGCCGAGATGAACGGTTTGGAAGTGGCCAATGACAATGGCAGCCGCTGTTATCTCCGGGATATCGGCCGTGTGGAGATGACCACCAAGGAAATTCGCCAAAAGGCCTTTATCGACGGAAAGCCCTGTATCTCCATTCGGGTTGTTAAAAAAGCCGAGGCCAATGCCGTTGAAGTCGTTCGACGGGTCCGGACTGCCATGGACAAGATTCGCGAGCAATTGCCCGGAGGGATGGACCTGACCTGGATCTATGATGACGGCCGATATATCGAGTCGACCGTGTCCAGCGCCTGGAAAGATATCCGTCAAGGGGTTCTGTTGACGGCCCTGATTCTCTTTCTGTTTTTGTACAATGTTCGGGCGACGCTGGTGGTCTGTGTGACGATGCCCCTGACGATTGTGATTGGCCTGTTCCTGATGCAATTGTGCGGGTATACCCTGAATACCTCAACGCTTCTGTCAATCGGATTGTCGATCGGAGTGTTGGTGACAAACTCCATCGTGGTCATGGAAGCCATTGTCAAACGGCTTAACGAGACCGGCGATCCCAAAAAGGCCGCTCGCCTGGGCGCCACCGAGTCGGTTATTGCGGTCGTCGGCAGCGCCGGAACGAACATCGTGGTGTTGTTTCCGTTGGCCAATATGGGCAGCATCATCGGGAAATTCCTGAGTCCTCTTGCCTGGACAATGGTCTTGATGACGGCGGTGTCGCTGTTTATTTCGTTTACATTGACTCCGATGATGTGTTCATGGCTCCTGAAACCCCGAAATCCGAATGCCAGGGGAATCCTGCCGTGGCTGGAGCGCACTTGGAACCGGATGTTTGCACAAGTCTGCGCCGGCCTCAGGGCGGTCCTGGAATTTAACGAACGGCGACGATGGGCGGCGATGTTGGTGATTGTCGGGACCGTCCTGCTGTTTATGTATTCGATGTCCCTGGGGTCCAAAGTGGGCTTTGGGTTTTTCAACAACACCGACAGCGGCCAGATTCTGGTTAAACTCGAGTATCCCACTCGATACGATCTGGACAATACGGTCGGGCGAGTCCGGCAGGTCGAAAACCGATTACGGGATCTGCCCGAACTCAAACACATTCTATCGACTATCGGAAAAGTGGAAGGCATCATCGGTCAATCTTCCGAAGGCGTGTATCTGTCGCAGATACTGCTGCGGTTTTCCGATCGAGACCAGCGGGCCCTGACGATTGACGAACTGATGACCGAGGTCCGCGATCGGGTCAGCCATCTTCCGGAATGCATTGTCACGGTTGCATTGCCCGATTTCATCGGGGGGCAGGGTTCCGATATCGAAATGGCCATATCGGGGGATGATCTTGGCCAATTGGATCGTTTGGCTCTGACCGGTCAGACGCTGGCCTCGGAAATTCCCGGATTGCGGGACTGGGATACCACCGTCCGCGTCGGAAAACCGGAGATCCGCGTGACGCCGCAGCGTCCGGTTCTGGCGGATCTGGGGGTTCCGGCAATGGCGATCGGTCTGACGCTTCGTGGAAATCTGGAAGGACTGGATGCCGGGACATTCAAGATGGGGGCCAGGAATTATGATATTGTCGTCGAACTAGAAGAACGGCCGGGAAAAGACCAGGTCGAACAGTTCCTGTTTCCGGGTTTGCCCGGTAAGCCCATGCTGCTGTCGGGCTTGGGAACCATCGAACATCGGCTGGCTCCGGTTCAAATCACGCGAATGGATAAACAGAGAATCTCGAAATTGCTGGCCAATATCGAAAGTTCGCTGCCGCTGGGCAAGGCGGTGGATCAATTGAGCCAGGCCATTGATCGCAAAGCCAATCTGCCCCCCGGGTATCGTTATCAATTCCTTGGGGCGTACGAAGTTATGGCGGAGGCCCAGATCGCGTTCGGCGAAGCGGGAATGATCGCGATCCTTCTGGTCTATCTGATGCTGGCGGCATTGCTGGAATCATTCCGCCAACCCTGGTTGATTCTGCTCACGGTCCCGCTGGCGTTGATTGGTGTGATGTGGGCCTTGTATCTGACCGGTTTCAGTATTTCATTATTTGTGTTAATGGCGCTGATTATGATGACGGGAATCGTCGTGAACAACGCGATTCTGATCACCGACCAGAGAAATGTCCTGGTGGCTCAGGGCGTTTCTCCGCATCAGGCGATGATCGAGGCCGCCGTGGATGAATTCCGGCCGATTGTAATGATCACCCTGGCGGCGATTTTTGGGATGTGGCCGTTGGCCGTGGGCAAAGGAATCGGTGCCGAACTGAGAAACGATGTCGGTATTGCCTCCGTGGGCGGAATTCTGATCTCCGGGATTCTGACGCTGCTGGCGATGCCGATTCTTTATGATCTGTTTACGCGCCGGGGCAATCATGGAAGCCGGCCTTCGCCAATAACGGAATCCGAAAACGACAAAAGCTAAATGCTCAGTTCCAGCGGGGCTATGGGAAGGTCTGCTCGGCACAATTTGCAATTGCATACGCCGATCTGATGCAGATGGGAACTGCCCAGGAGAGACCGGGTCTCGGCGAGCATCGCGCCTTTGGCTTCGATTTGACGAAGGGCCACTTCCGCCGCGCCGCGGTCGTGATAACCCACCGCATCAATCAAAACCGTGACAAACTTTCTCCGGGCCAATAACCCAAGAGCCGTCGCTTTGATGGCTTCTTCAACGGTAGCGCCGAAGAGGATAAATTCGGTGGCCTTTACTTCGCTGAGGATCCGATCCGCTCGGGGTTCGTCGAAGGGATCGATGCACCGCTTGGCGACGATTACCTGGTCGTACTGGCGGAGCAAATCGCGAGGCAAATCGGTACACCCATCAGCGGGGAATGCGATATTTCGGTGACGGAGCGTATAGCGGATCTTTTTATGGCCCTCGGTCCCAGGAACGCACGCGCATGAATCCGGATTTCCAACCGGACAATTCCGGATGGTTGAAATCATCCGGACATTTTTTAACCGGGACCAGGCAATGACCCGGCGAATATTGGCCAGAATACGCCGATGGTTGGGCACGCATGCCTTTCCTGAACTCACGAACAGGTCATTCTGTGTGTCGATATCTATCAATATCCGCTTGCGTCGAAGTGTAAGAATCGGCCGGATCATGGTTGGCCTCTCACTTTCTTCCTGGTTTTCCGTTGTTTCTGGTACGATCTTCCGGAACGACGGTTCTCCAGATTCCCTATCGATCCAAAGCGGTCTTGACTTTATGAGCTTCATGTCGTATAAAACAGTTTTTGAATGCGTAATAAGCTTACCTTCGATGTCCTTAGTAGAGTGACGGATTGGACCGATTCTCTAACTCTATTTCCTTATTCAAATCAAGGAATAATGATGGTTAGTGAATCGTTCTATCCTTCGGAATTGGATTCAAGTTGAAAACAACGGCAAAACAACCCGAGGAAATATATCCAACGATACCAGTGGATCCGGATAGACTGGATGGGAAGATAGATTTTAATGTTATTTTCGGACGCCCGGGAGTTGTCCATATAGAAATCGGGAGTGGAAAGGGCTCTTTTCTTCTTTCACAGGCCTTACAAAACCCCCATATTAACTATATTGGTGTCGAATGGGCAAAAAAATATTATCGTTTTTGTATAGACCGATTTGGTAGGAGGGCAATAAACAATATCCGAATGGTCCGAGCGGATGCAAAAGATTTTATCTCCAATCGTATTCCGGATTCAAGCATCAGTTGTTTCCATGTCTATTTTCCGGATCCTTGGCCAAAAACTCGCCACCATAAGAGAAGGTTTTTATCTGAAAGCAATATTCCTGCCCTATATAAATGTCTGATCACAGGTGGTTCTGTTCGTTTTGTGACAGACGACGCAAATTACTTTGAATCTTCCTGCTATTTGTTTCAAAATAGCGGTTTTTATTGGGAATTCTCGGATTTATTTCCTCTGCCGGGAACCCCGTTTGGGCAAATTGTGGGGACCAATTACGAACAAAAGTACCGGAAAGAAGGCAGACCTGTCTTTGGGATAGAGTTTCGGAAAAGGGCTTGTATCCCGATAGATGAATATTGCCCCATGAGGGATTTACTGAATCCATCTTTCAAATCTTCCGATAAAATCTTCCATCAGTCTTGAAGTGAAGGGATGAGACGATATATGCAGTCTGGGTCACATGTTCGAAGGTCTTATGTTCGGCATCGGGAATTCAAATCGCCCGGCCGGGAGAATGAGCATTTCTTCCTTGTGGATGCTCATCCGAATCAGACCTTTGAGAAACAACTGGATCACATGGAGGCCGAATATGAATCGGCGTTATCCCGACTGCATCTTTCTTCAGATAGTATCGTTTATCGGCGTTTCTTTTTGAGCGATGCCGCCAATCAAATTGAGGTTTTGAAAAAGTCCCACCTCTTGAACGATTCAAATGGCCAGCTTCGTGCGGCGATCTCTATTATTCAGCAGCCGCCGGTTCGATCCTCAAAAGTGGCCATGATGGCGTATCATATTGATTCGGCGAAAGGAATGGAAAAGATCCCGACAGGTCCGCATTCGCTGCTGATTAAACGAAATGGAACCAGCCAGTTGTGGTTTACCAATATGCAGGAATCGGAAATGACCGAAGAATTCGCTCGATCCTCTTACCGTCAGACCGATTCTCTGTTTCAATCCTTGATCGAACAATTGGCTGTCCACAAGGCGACATTGAAAGACAACACCGTTCGAACCTGGGTCTATGTTCGGGATGTCGATCGAAACTATAAAGGCATGGTGGATCGACGCCGGGAGCTGTTTGCCGAACAGGGGATGACTTCCCAAACGCATTTCATTTCCAGCACGGGGATCGAGGGTTGTACGGCCAGCCCGCATACGCTGGTGACGATGGATGCTCTGTCGCTGTTGGGTGTACAATCGAAACAGATTCGTTTTCTCCACGCTCCGCAGAACCTTTGCAATACGATCCGATACAATGTGACTTTCGAGCGGGGAACCATGGTGTCGTATCGAGATCGCGCTCACCTGTACATCTCGGGGACCGCCAGCATCGACAAGGATGGCCAGGTCGTCCACGAAGGGGATGTCCTCAAGCAGACCGAGAGGACTCTGGACAATGTACGGGCGCTTCTGGACGACGGTGGAGCCAAACTCGACGACATGATGTATTGGATCGTATATGTCCGGGATTTCAGCGACGCCCACGCCGTTGGGGATTATCTCGATTCCCTTCCGGAAAAAGTACCCTATCTTCTGCTACATGCCCCCGTGTGCCGCCCCCAATGGCTGGTCGAGATGGAAGGGCAGGCGATTATTCCCCTGGACGAGCCCGATCTGCCGGAATTCTGAGACTTTCCCCTCTTAAGGAGAGGAGTTTCGACTGTCCAGGCAAAGCGTGACCGGACCGTCGTGTTCGGCTGCGATATCCATGTGAGCCGCGAAAATGCCTGCGGCGACGGCGATGTTTTCTCTGGCGGCCAATTGCATCGCGACCGCATACAAATGGTTGGCGGTTTTCGGATCGGCCGCATCATCAAAACTGGGTCGTGTGCCCTTGCGACAATTCCCATAGAGCGTGAATTGGCTGATCCACAGAATCCCGCCCCGGATATCGAGAACGGATCGATTCATCTTCCCGTCCGCATCCGGAAAGATTCGCAAATTGACGATTTTACGGACCATCCACTCGGCGTCGGCCTCTGTATCGCCCTTTCCGATGCCCAGAAAAACCAGACACCCGCGCTGGATCTTTCCGGTCGTTTGTCCATCAACGACCACATGGGCGGACTGCACTCGCTGAACCACGGCTCGCACGGCGATCTCCTGCGATCATTACTTCAATGCCTCTTCGACCGCTCGAATCAACTCCAAATCTTCGGGCTTGACTTTCGAATCGAACCGATTGACGATCCGGCCTTTTTTGTCGATCAGAAATTTATTGAAATTCCAGGTGATCTTGCCCCCAAATTGCGGATTTGTTTCCGGCGAAGTCAGATACGCATACAGGGGATGAATATCGTTTCCGCCAACCGAGATTTTGGAGAAAATGGGAAAGGACACATTGTATTTGGAAGCGCAAAAACTTTTGATCTCCCCGTCGGAGCCCGGTTCCTGTCCGCCGAAATTGTTGGCCGGAAAGGCCAGAATTACCAATCCCCGGTCCATGTATTGTTCATAAAGCTTCTGCAATCCGGCGTACTGTGGCGTATACCCGCACTGGCTGGCCACATTGACCATCAGCAGGACCTTGCCACGGTACTCCCCCAGCGTTATGGGTTTGCCGTCGATATCCGGCAGAGTAAACGAGTACACGCTGGCCAGCGGTATCACGACCTCATTGCGCCGCAGAAAGGATAACGAAAACGGCGAATTGTACCGGGCATACACGGGTTCCCCGGCCGCCTTCCATCCCTTCTCGACCAGGTACGCCTCAAGTTTGGTTTTGTGGGTCTGGTAGTTTTTCTGGTCCCACGAACCCGAGTACATAATTGCCGCGGCTATATGGCCGGGGACTTGCTTGAGTTCGACCTTCGGGTCCAGCGGTTCCGGCAGCGTTCCCAGGGTGAATTCCGCCGGCATCACAAACGACACAAGATATGCATCTCCCGCCTTTTGTTGATTAACCGGAGCCGTCATGGCGATTTTTTGCGACGCCGCTTGCTGATTCACCGGGGCCGTCATCGCGATGGACTGTTTACGGCGGTTGTTGCCCGAGATGTATTGGAACAACCGGCCGAATGCGTCATTGCCCGCGCTGTCGAAGGTTCCTTCAACCCGTGTCTGCGCCACCACATGCGATTTGTACTCCCGTAATTCAATGGCTCCATCTTTTTCTAAAACGGAATATTGGACCTGCTCGACTGCAGAGGAACAGGCGCCCAAAAGGGTCACGATACCGGCAAACATGATAGAACTTATCCTTTTCATAATGAACCTCACGACTCAATCGATTTTCAGAAATCCCATGGCAACCAGGCCAATCGGGATATCCTATTATACAGCAGGACAATCGTTTGGTTCAGGCAAAGCGGGGAAGAGTTTGACGAATTCGGCAAATTAATTTTCCCCGACAAAACCGGATCAGGGCTTCGGTTTGGTCGCGGTGATCCAGGTACTGCCCAAATCCTCATTCGCGGCGGCCAAATGCGGCTGGACAAATCCGGCCGAGAGGATCAAATCAAACAATTCGGGTTTGGAATAGGCCCCGACCATCACATTAAACAGGGCTGGCAGCAGGGGGCCGGTCTTGTTTTCGTTGAGCAGGAATTCCTGTATGACCAGCAACCCGTCTGGAACCATCGAGTCGTAGGCCTTGCGAAGTTTCATCGGGGCCTGGCTGGCGGGTCCGTGAAGGATATTGGACATCAGGACGATATCGTTTCCTTGGCTGAAATGATGCGTTTCCCAGCTTCCTTCACAAACTCCGATACGATCCGCCATTCCTTCCCGGTTGATCACTTCGCGGGCGATTGCGATGGTTTCCGGCAGGTCAAAGACGATGGCGCGGAGATCGGGATATTTTCGGCAGGCCAGAATGCTATAAGTCCCCGGCCCGCCTCCAACATCAAAAAGCCGCTTGCGGCCGGACAAGTCGATATGGTCAAGAAACAATTGCCCTCGGCCGGTCATCGTCAGGTTGTGCATGCCGAGGATGAAATTCCGATGCGGATCGGCGGGTTTTGCGGACGGAGCGGTACGAATCGAGTTTGGCAAATCGTTCCAGAAATTCCAGACCCCGGCGGCGTGGTTGATGATGTCTCCCTGATACAGAGCATTGCCTTTAACCAGATAGGTTACCGCAAGGGGGCTGTTGCGATACTGATCCCCGGATTTGAACAACAGCCCCATCGCCGCACAGGCGATCAGAACTTTTTCCAGCATATCCGGTTTTGCCGAACAGGCCGCGGCCAGTTGGCTGCTTGTCAGGGAACGATCGGAAAGGTGGGTAAACAAGTCCAAGTCACAGGCGACCTGCAAAATCCGTGAAGCGCGATAGGCCCAGGTCCACTCCGTAATTGTATGATATTCCGGATGCATGTTATAGAGTTCCTGCGAGTTTCTGACGGACGCGACGGATTGCGACATCCGCGATCAGCAACGCTATACCGACAAGAAAGGTTCCTCCCATCACCAGCAGCGCATTCGGGAATTTCCACAAAGCATACTGGATACAACTGTAGATCAGGTACCCACACACTCCGCAAAAAATCAGCGTGGGAATCGGGAATCCCGTTACTGTGTACGGCCGTTCCGCCTGCGGTTCGCGGAATCGAAGAACGATCACCGCGGCGCTGGTCGCCAGATAGAACAAATAGACGGCAACGGAGACATAGATCAACGCCCCGATATAATCCGTCAGTAGGATCATCGTCACCGCGATCGCTCCCTGCAGCAGCAAGGCCCAGATTGGCGTTCCGGTCCTGGGATTCCACGACCCCAACGGCCGAAAAGTCGGATGTTCCTGTCCAAGGGCGTACGAAATCCTCGCCCCCGTGAAGATCAGACCGTTGACCACACCCAGGGCGGAAATACAAATCAACAACGAAATCACCTGCCCGGCGTACCGGGGAAACACCTTGGCCACGACATCCGTTGCGACGGCCCCGGAAGTCGCCACACCGTTGTACCCCAATATGTGCAAAAAAGCCGCGTTCAGGAGCAGATAGAATGCGGTGACCGCAAGCGTCCCCAGCACAAGAGCCCGAACGATATTTTGACGGGGATTCTTGACCTCGGCGGCGACATACGCCATCTCGTTCCACCCCCCGTAAGTGAACAACACCAGTACCATTGCCGTTACCAGCGGGAAATGTTCTTTGGGGGCCGGAACGGCGGGGCGTTGATTCGCGGAAAAGGCCACGATAGCGATGATCAACAATCCGGCGGCTTTTACGAGGGTCAAGAGGTTTTGTGTCCATTTCCCCTGACGAACCCCGATGCAATTTAAGGCCGTAAAAAACAAAACCGCACCGGCCGCCAGGGCTTTCCCGGTTTGGGATGCCTGGGCGTCCCCCGCCGAAGGGTTCCCCGCGCGAATCGCATAGGTGGCGAACGCAAACGCCATGACGGCGATATCTCCGGGCTTGACGATGGACATTTGGACCCAGCCGAACAGATATCCCGCCCATTTGCCATATGCCCGCGACAGATACACATAGTCTCCGCCCGCCCGTGGAAAGGCCGATCCCAGTTCCGCATAACCCAGGGCCCCACACAGCGAGATCAATCCGCCGATTACCCAGAACAACAATACGGCCAACCGATTGACGGCCTCCTCGGACAAAAATGGAAACCATGGAGCCAGCCATTGCCCCAGGGTTCCGGCGCCGGAAGCGATGTCGGGTGCCATTTGATAAATGCCGACGCCGATGATGATGCCGACGATGATGTTGGTCGAATCAAACAACGACAGTTGACGACTCGGAGCGCTGGTAGAGGTTGTCATGGATCATCGCTTCTTAAGGGTGACGGCCATTCCCTGACCGGTGAGGTTGAGGATCTGCGTATCAAGCTCGGGCCGCATCGTGACGGTGTCCAGATAGGGTTGCATCGCCGCTTGGTGGCTGACTGCGTTGTGCGCGAAAATCAGTCCACCCGGCCGAACCTTCGGCAATACCTTCATCAGGTAGTCCAGATTGCCCTCCTTGTCCGCATCCAACAGTACGATATCAATCGGACCTTTGAGGTTCTCGACTTCGTCGTGCGCATCCCCTTCAACCTGAATGACATACGGTTGCACGCCGGCTCGCTGGAAGTGTTCTCCCGCATGGCGGAACCGAACCGGGTCAATCTCGTGTGTGATTAACTTTCCGCCGGTTTTGCGAAGTCCCAGACAAAACCACAGTCCCGAATATCCATAGCTGGTTCCGACCTCAACGATGGTCTGCGCACCGGTACTCTCGGCAAAAATTCGCAACAGACGACCTTCCGCCGGATCGACATTCATCATTTTCAAAGACGGATTGGTTTCCATACTTGCCAGGACTTCGAGAATCTTTCGTTCACCTTGATCTTGTGTCCGCTGGATCTCCTTCGGTAACGATTGTTCGTGCGATCCGGTTTCATCCATCGAAAAAACCAGTTCCCACTTTGAAATCCCCGCGACAAACAACCGAGCCGTTTTCCCGGCCAGTTTGTCAGTTTCGCCGGCGGCCGCGTCCAAACCCATCACTTGGGGGTACCATTTGGATTTCTCCAGGTCGTCTGCCTCGACAATCTTTTTGGGCCAAGACCATCCAGCCGGATCATCCGGACGAGGATTGAAACTGATATAGATCCCCTCTTGCGCCCAGTTCTTGTCCTTGGCTCGATTCAGGAGCATAACAAAGGTTTTCAGGTGCGTATTCCAATGGACCGACGGCCCCCAAAATGCGTCCACATCCGCCCGATGCCAATCGACCTGGACCCGGAAAATCGGCGTGACCAGCCCACCCAGCCCCGGCTGACTCCATGTGCCGTCGTGATATTTGAACACTTTGCCGACAGGATCGCCCAGATCGGAAACCTTCATTCGTGCCACGGCGATGCCTTGTTGCGCGATATCCTGATTGTAGGTGCTGATGAAAAAGTACAGATCCTCCTTGTGCCGATCCGGATTGACGCAAAAATCGCCGTTACCGCCGATGAAATAAAAATTAGCGGAATCGGGATTGTTGGATCCCTCCGGTGCCACCAGAATCAGCCCCTGATCGTGCCAATTCAATCCGTTATCCGTGGAAACCATTTGTCCGATCCGCGGCGCCGTCTTGCCTCCCGCAATCGGCGGTTCGTTGTGATACCACATGAAGAGTCTGCCGTCGGGGGCCTTGTAGGTCGCTTCAATCCATCGTCCACCCTCTTTCCAGGTTGCTTCGTTGTCGAATCGTACGCGGGTGGAAGGGCGGCTCAGACGGAAAAGATCCGAACCGACAGGGCGGAACGGATGACCGGTGGAATAAAACATGAAGAGTTGATCGCCATCCCAGTGGGCGGCGCTGTTGCAGTCCACATCCCCCGGCAATTTCGGATCCCCCTCCAGTCCGACGACCCCGGGAAACTGAACCCGCTCAACCGCACGAACCTCGACCGAGTACCCCGCCCGGCTGTATCCGACGCCGGCAAGCAACATTCCGATCCAACCGATCGATCGAACCATTCGCGACCGAACCATACCCACTCCCTTCCCCATTCTCTGGCGATTACGCATCTTCTTTGTAGGGGCGGCCCCCCGTGTCCGTCCTTGATTCTAAAATCCTATCGCCTATATCCCGCTGGTCATCCTATCGCCTTCCGGGCCGCTGCGGCCACCGCCGCGGAGGTGATGCCGAAATGCTCATAGCATTTATTCTGCGGCGCAGAAATCCCAAAGGTCTTCATCCCGATAAAGACGCCCTGGTCGCCGATATACTTGTGCCAGCCCTGTTCAACGCCCGCTTCAACCGCAACTCGTGCCTTGACCGACGGCGGAATGACTGAGTCCTTATACGATTGCGGTTGTTTCTCAAAAAGTTCCCAGCTTGGCATACTGACCACCTGTGCGAGGATGCCTTCCTTGGCCAGCGTCTCACAGGCCTGAATCGCAAGAGCAACCTCGGATCCCGTTGCCAGCAACAGGACATCCGGCCTGCCCTGCGGAATCAGAACATATGCGCCCTTGGCGACATTCGCCGCCGATGGATACTTGGATTGGTCCAGTATCGGCACATTCTGCCGCGTCAGGGCCAATGCCACGGGGCCTTCTGTGTATTCCAGAGTCCACTTCCATGCCTGCGCCGTTTCGTTGGCGTCGGCCGGTCGAAATACGATCAGATTCGGAATGCACCGAAGCGCCGCCAAATGTTCCACCGGTTGGTGGGTCGGACCATCCTCGCCCACGCCGATACTGTCATGCGTCCACACGAAAATTGTCGGATAGTGCGAAATCGCCGCCACGCGAACCGCTCCGCGCATGTAATCGCTGAAAACCATGAAAGTCCCGCCATAGGGCCGAATTCCACTGACCGCCATCCCATTCATGATTGCGCCCATTGCGTGTTCGCGGATACCAAAGCGTAAATAACGCCCGCCGCGATTGGACTTCGTGAAGTCTTGCACGCCCTTGAAACGCGTATTGTTCGACGGGGTCAGATCCGCTGATCCGCCGATCACCAGCGGCAAATGCGGCATCAGCGCGTTGAGCGTCTCGCCGGAGGCCTGCCGTGTCGCGACGGGCTTGGCCGGATCAAACTTCGGAAGGATCGAAGCCAGATCGATTCCGAGCTTGCCGTCCAGGAGATTGCGTATCTCCGCGGCTTCCGCCGGATAGCGGCTTTCGTAGCGAGCGAATAATTCGTCCTGGTGTTTCTGGAACTGCCGACCCTTCTCAACCACAGTCTTCATATTTTCATAGACTTGCGGAGGAACATGGAATTTGAGGGTCGGATCCCAGCCGAAATTTTTCTTGATCAGCGCGATTTCTTCATCGCCGAGGGGCGCTCCGTGAGCCGTGTGCGTATCCTGGAAATTCGGACTGCCGAAACCGATATGCGTCCGTAATGCGATGATGCTCGGCCGTTCGTTCTCGGCCTTGGCTTTTTCAAGCGCCTTTTCGAAGGCGACCATATCATTGCCGTCTCCCTCGACCTTTTGGACGAACCAGCCATACGCCTCGTATCGCTTGACGCGATCTTCGGTAAACGACAATTCCGTATGTCCGTCGATCGTAATATGGTTATCGTCATAAACCACGATGATGTTATCCAGTCCCAGGTGGCCCGCTAAACTGGAGGCCTCAGACGAAATTCCTTCCTGCAGGTCACCGTCGCCTGCGAACACATAGACCGTGTAATCAAAAAGATCAAATCCCGGACGGTTGAATCGCTGGGCCAGATACTTTCCCGCAATCGCCATTCCCACCGCATTTGAAATTCCTTGTCCCAGGGGGCCGGTGGTTACCTCCACGCCCGCCGTCAGGCCATATTCCGGATGACCGGGAGTTTTGCTCCCGAATTGTCGAAACCGTTTGAGCTCATCCAGCGGCAGATCGTATCCGCACAGATGCAGCAGCGAGTACAACAACATCGAACCGTGCCCGCCCGAAAGCACAAATCGGTCACGGTTCATTTGTTTCGGATTGGCCGGATTGTGTCGAAGATGCCGAGTCCAGACAGTGAAGGCGGGTGCGGCCAGGCCCATCGGCATGCCGGGATGACCGGATTTGGCCGCTTGAACGCCATCCATTGATAAAAAACGAATCGTTTGGATACAAAGATCCTCCACCTCGGAAACACCGTGGGTTCTCAGCGATACTGCCATATTCATAATTCCTGCTGTGATTGAGAGTTATGATTCGATCCTTCCCGCTGCTATCCGCCGACCGGATCGCATAGAAACAGTTCCGAAGAATACGAGGTTTATGGGAGATTTGCAAGGAGAAGATTTGGGAATTCTGCAACTTATACCCGCTTGAGACCGTCGAATGAATAGGAAAGTGGAATCAAAAGCGTTTTCGGAGCTTCAAAGGATGGAAAAAGCATCGCGAAGAGTTTTACTTTGATAAGACAAAATTATGAAACATTATGAAATTCTTATAATAAGGGCTGGGTATGAAGAAACCTGCGATTGAATATATTGAGATGCAAATCCTTTTAATAAAAGAACTTGCGATCTCTCGGCCGTGCGACGAACAATCTTTGAGCCCATAATCAGAGGTTATGGGTTGACTCTCTAAGTTGAATGTGGTAAAGTACCCAGCTATGGCAACGACAAAGAAACTGAAAGACAAAACTCGAAGCAAAAACACCCATGTTGAAGCGGTCAAGCGACCCGCTGTATTTCGGACTTATCCACAGGCCATGAAGTACCTGTTTGAGAAGACCGACTACGAGAAACAGCAGAAGCTTCGATACAATGTGACCACCTTTGATCTCAATCGGATGCATAAATTGCTCAAGGCCCTGGGCAATCCGCAGAACAAAACCCGCATGATTCATATTGCCGGAACCAAGGGCAAGGGTTCAACGGCCACGATGCTGGCCAAGATGCTTCAGGCCAACGGATATCGGGTCGGGCTGTATACGTCTCCGCATGTTACCACTCTGCATGAGCGCATTGTGGTCAATTCCGAAATGATCAGCGAAAAACAAATGCTCGCGTTGATCAATCGGTTGCATCCAGTAATTGAAAAACAGTTTGCCTCCGAGGATTCTCCGACTTTCTTCGAGATCTTTACGGCCGCCGCGTTTCTGTTTTTCGCCGAACAGAAGGTGGATATCGCCGTGATCGAAACCGGGCTGGGCGGACGGTTGGACAGCACGAATGTGATCGATCCGATTCTGGTGGGGATCACCAGCATCAGCATCGACCACCAGAACCTGTTGGGCAATGATATCGTCAGCATCGCCAAAGAGAAAGCCGGAATTATCAAAGAAGGCATTCCCGTCGTCACGGTGCCTCAGGATCAGCGAGCGATGAAGGTTCTTCGGCGTCAGGCGACGGAGTTAAATGCCCCGCTGGTTGTAACCGGTCGCGATGTCGATTTTTCATACCGGTTCGAATCTTCTCGTGAGCATGGACCTCACACCCGAATCTGTATTACGACTCCCACCAGCCGTTTCGAACATCTTCGCGTTCCCCTCCCCGGAGAACACCAGGCGATCAATTGCGGCCTGGCCCTGACGATGCTCGACAAGCTCAAGACCCTGGGCTATTCCATCGAAGAAACCAAAGCCGTCGAGGGCCTCAGCCGGGTGCGGATGGTCGGTCGGATGGAGATCATCAGCGAGGATCCCCGGATTCTGGTGGATGCCGCCCACAATGCCGCCAGCATTCGTGCCCTGATTCAGGCCATCGGTCAGCATGTTCCCTATGATTCCATGGTCATCATCTTCGGCTGCAACGCCGACAAGGATGTTCGGGGAATGCTGGAACAGCTTCAATTCGGGGCCGACAAGGTGATCTTCACTCGCAGCCATTCGCCCAAGGCGGTTTTTCCCCATGAGTTGGCCGAGATGTACACGGAGATCTGCGGGAAGATGTGTCAGACGGCAATGACGCTGGGCGAGGCGATGCAGATCGCCCGCAGCGCGATTTCCCGCGAGGATCTGATTTGCATCACCGGCAGTTTCTATCTTGTCGGCCAGGCCAAAGAGCAGTTCCAGCGGACCTCTTCAACCCGCGGATGAACCGAGGTTGTATTCACTTCGAAATGAAAAGGCACTTGAGCTATGCCTTTTCGGTCGGAATTGTAGCCACCACAGTCCCCCTGAAAAAATCCGTGGATTTTTCTTGCAGGGTTGTTTTCAAGCCGTATAATTCCAAATACTCGTTCGTAGTGGTTACGATGTAGCCAGTACGAACGCTTTGTTTTTCTGTCAGACCTTTGGGAGAAACGGATTTCGATTGGAGAAACCATCCCAACCATACACTGATTCAGCAAGGAGACAAAAAATGAAGAAATTGATGTTGGTAACACTGGTGTTACTTGCCACCGGAGCCGCGTGGGCCGCCGAAGGCAAGCTGGGTACGGAAGTGGATTTGTCATGGGCCAGCAAATTCATTTGGCGCGGAATTGATGTCGGCGACAACAAGGCCGCATTCCAGCCGAGCGTCAACTTCGATCTGTGGGGCACCGGTTTCAGCACCAAGATCTGGGGAACATGGCTTGGCGGTCCGACCAATGGCGATGAGGCGGAAGGTCCCACGGAGAAGTACGAGTACAGCATCACCTATGCCAATAGTCTGAACAAAGGTGATGCGATGCAGACGGACTATGCGTTGACCTACACCTATGCCGATTACTATACGACCTCTTCAGAGGACTTCGATTATCAGGACCTTGCTCTCACGCTTGCCTGGCCGAAGGTCTGGGGAAGCTTTGTCCCGCATTACACGGTCGCCTATAGCTGGTCCGGTCGTCCCGGCCCGACCACCGGGTGGCTGAACAGCGGATCCGAAGGATTTGTCCATATCCCCGGACTGGATTACAATTTCTGCTTTATGGAATTGCCCATGACCTTGAGTGCCAATGCGATCTTCAATGATGGCACCTATGGCGAAAATGTCGATCATGACTGGTGTGCCATCGTATGGGGTCTGTCCACTTCCTTCAAGTGCCCCTTCACCGGCGCCAAAGTGACTCCGGGAGTCTTCTATCAGACTTCGATGGATGATTCGGTCAACGAAAACGATGAGTTCTGGACCACCATTTCTTACAAGCTCAGCTTCTGATTGCTCGATCGTCGTATTTCCAAGGCCGGGTTTCAAACCCGGCCTTTTTTTGCCCCTCGATCCCCTTTCCAATGCTTTGCGAACGCCATGATCGGCATAGAATCAGAGAAAGGATCGCGAACCGAGAACCGATAAATTTGAAAAAATCATCTTGATCTTTTGGATTTTTTTCCGTAGGTTTTTTCTTTTCGGTTTTCTGTAGGAAGGGTGACGATGGTGATTTCGGAGGGTTCTGTGAAACAGAGAGATGCCATGCGGTTATTCATAGCGGACGACCATGGTATTGTACGCGAAGGGCTCAAATCCCTCTTGCGGCATTGTCCCGAAATGGAAGTTGTCGGCGAAGCCGCCACCGGGATGGAAACGATTGACCGGACTTGTTTGGTAAATCCGGATGTGGTGATTATGGATATTCATATGCCTGGTCTGGATGGTATCGAGGCGTCCCGACAAATCCTTCGGCAAAATCCCAAAATCCGAATATTGGCTCTGGCGGGGGCATTGTCCAATGCCGCATTATTCCAGGGTGTTCAGGCCGGAATCAAGGGATTTATGCTGAAAGAATCCATGTTCAGCGAACTGATCGAGGCGATCACCACCGTCTATCAAAACCAGGAATACTATTGTCCCCGAATCCGAAGTCAGGTGGCCGGAGATTACAAATCGTTTCTCTCTCAGGGCAAAACCGTACAAGAGCCGCTTATGGATTTTCAGGAGAGAGAATTGATCCAGTTGCTCAGCGAAGGCAAATCCATCGCTCAGATCGCCGAGTATTTCCGCAAAAGTCCTAAAACCATCGACGCCCGTCGCCGCAAACTGATGGCCAAGATGGGTTTTTCGTGCATGGCCGATCTGACCAAATTCGCCATTGCCCAGGGTCTGACCGATCTGAAGTACTGATCCGAAAGAGAATCAGTATTTGCCTTTTAATTCGATATCGTCGATATTCCAGCCGGAGTATGCATAAGCCCGGTCCACCACCGCGTAGGTCCATCGGATATACACCGTTTCTTGATTGTCGGCCACAAAACCGACATCATACTCCACGCAAGTCCAGTGGCTATCTGTAATCACCGAGTCATTGTGCCCGATCGTCGTCCATGCGTTCCCGTTGTTTGACGCGTCCACCGTACAATTCACATATCCGGGTCCGTCGGTATTGAGCCAGCGTGCGAACGATACTTTTACCTCATGATACCCGCGGCAATCGATCGGGCCGGTCGTCAGGGAATACGGCCCGCCCAGGCCAACCATGTAATCGCCGCTGAGGTTGACGCCATAGACATTCGTTCCCGTATTTCTCGAAGTCGGATCCGGATTGCCCATGCTGTTTCCGCCGCCACCGGTGGGTTTGCCGAATGTCCATTGACCTTCCGGAGTCCATCCGGGGTTGGAATCCAGTTTGTTCCTGTAGATACGATAGGTGTCCCTTCTGTGCCAATTCTCCGCTATGACAGCCAGGTCGCGAAGGTCGATTTGTTCGTCTTTCGGGTCGCTGATGTCGCGCATCCAGTCCCAGGCGATATCGCCGGGCTGCGACATCCAGGATTGTGCCAGGAGCAACAAGTCAGGCAAGTCAATGGATCCCTGCCAATCAGGGCGGGATCAAAACAGTAACCATCCCTGTGATCATCGAAGGCGGCGCTAAGACCGCGGCCTGTGGGGGTTTGACCGGGACTGGAGAACATGGGACCATTATTATTATCCCCCGCGTACAGGTGGCGGCCGCTGCCCGAGATATCGTGAGAACCGATTTGCTCCGTAAAGCCGGTGGAGTTCATGGCTGTATTTGGGAGTCCGTCATTCAAGTTGTAGTGGAGAACGGTTGTGCCGGGGGGATTGGCGAGTCCAGCGGCTCGCAGAGAAGTTTGAATACTCCGGCCAGGATTGACTTGGCAGATTGCGGCGACGACCGAAATCTCCGGAGATAGCAATGCCAACAAGGCGCACACGATGAACTTGGAAAGGAAATAGGAAGAACGCATAGAACCTGCCTCCAAAAAGCCATATTTTTTCCAATCCTCAAATACATAGGATATACAGTGGGTGAAAATAAACCAAAGAAAAATCCGGGAAATGCCCGGAAATAATGAATATCCGCTCGAAAATAAAGAAATTCGGGTATAATAGCAGTTCAACAGGACCGTCAGGGACGGTTTTCGAAATGGACAGCGGCGATGAGCTCGGACATCTTTGTCATCAGCGATCTGCATATCGGCGACGGCGGGCCGCGGGATAATTTTGCGCAGGGGGATCGGCCGGCGGAGTTGTCGGCGTTTCTGGAGTATGTGGAGGATCAGCGAGGGGAATTGATCCTGCTGGGCGATCTGTTCGAATTTTGGCAGGCCAGCTTGAGCAAAGTGGTTGTTCAGAATCTGAAATTATTGGAACGGATGGAGCGTCTGGAGGCGGTCTATGTGCTGGGCAATCACGATGTCGATCTGAAGGAATTTGCCGGCACCGGGCTGATTCAGTGGCCGCTGTTGGGACGAATGACCGGCCCCTTCGAGCGGACCCTCGGCGGCCGAACTTTTCGTTTCATGCACGGCCACGAGGTCGATCCTTTTAACTGCGGGGACAAACCGAGCTGGGGACGAATGCTGGCGATCTTCGCCGGGATCTATGAAGACCGTGTCGGCAGTCCCATGTTACCCTCCGGCGAGGCGGTGGAAAATGCTCTGGAGGAATTCGGCCAGCGGATCATGGGTTTGTGGAACTGGCTGGTAAAATGGTTTCGCGTGGTCTCCTTCCGGGGCTCATCACCCGATCCCAAAAAAGAATTGCCGCCTTCGCAAAACCCGGCCCGGATTGAGGAGATGGTGAAGTTGTATTGGAAGGACAAACAGAATCGCAACTACGATGTCGCGATCGTGGGGCACACCCATCAGGCCGGACGGATCGGAGACTGGTACTACAATGCGGGGTGTTGGGTCGCCCGGGAGAATACCTTCGTACGAATCAAACCAAACGGGGCGGCAGGCGTGTTCACCTGGGACCGGGGCCAAGCCAAACCAAACAATACCATTCTTCGCGGCCCCGGAAGCGATAACTCGTGATCCGGAAGAATCCGGGAACGCCCCATTCGGCGCTTATTTCAACTCGAATTCCCGTACCACGAGCCATTCGGTCTGATTCTTTGTGCAGCGGATGCGAACGGCCTTGACAGTTCGGCCGTTGAGCTTGGCGTATCCGATCCCGTCGCGGAATTCTCCGACCATATCGAAAGTCTGACCATCCTCGGAAATCTCCACCGCGCCTTCATACAATCGTCCCTGTTGAACCTGCTCGGAGCCGGTCAGAATCCGAATTTCCTGCAATTCCGTCGGTTGCTCCAGGGTGATGGTTACCTGATCGCCCGCCGAAACATCGCCTGCGGCCCAGAAGAAACTGTCCGGATTTCCGTCAAAAGCCCGCTCTGGCTGGAAATTTTGATAGGTTTTAAGGTTCGTTTCGATCGTTCCCGCCCGGGCCAGCGCCGGCGGCTTGGGGAAATAGATTTCCAGAAGCCGGCGAATCTGCACGGCCGACTCCGTATTCGGAGCCGCATCCAGCGCCTTCTGCAAGCTTTCTTTTTCCCCCGCGGGGTCATTCAGATAATGAACCGCATGGGCCCGGGCAAAGTACAGGTCCTGGGCGGCCGTCCCGGTGGCATGGAGGTTTTGGATCGCCGCGTCAATCCTCTCTTTGGCCTGCGCGTATTTTTTGCCGTCAAGTGCGGCTTGGATATCCTTGAATTCGCGGATCAACAAATATTTATTTTTCAAGCCCGCCTGATTCTGAGAATCCCATTCAATAATCTTGTCCATCTCCTCCCGATAGAACTCCGTCATAACCTCCGTCGGCAGTTGGGACAACGCCTGATCAAAGAGCTTGGCCCGGTCGGCGGGAGCAAGATCAACCTTCGAGGCGGCGGCAAGACTCTCGCGAATCTTGCGACCCGCCTGTTGAAGGGTCGTCAGGTGATCAAGGTATTTCTCGTGTCCGCCTTCTTTGTAGGCCGTCTGCGCATAGGGACGCCCGTGACTGTCGGTAAGGAGAATCGTTGGATATCCCTGGATACCATACCGTTCCTGCAGCTTCTGGTTACGGGCCTGCATCGCTTGGGTCAGGCCGGCCTTGGCTGCGTCTTGTGGAAAATCAATCTTGACCAGAACAAACGATTGTCCCGCGGCTTTCCTGAATTCATCTTTGCCGAAAACCTCTTGCTCCAGTCGAATACACCAGGGGCACCAATCCGATCCGGTGAAGTTGATCAATAAATCCTTCTTTTCGGCCGCGGCCTTTTTAAGGGCGCCGTCAAAATCCTGTGTCCACGCGTCATCGGCGATCAGGAGAGGTTTGTCGGGTTTGGCGTTCGTCGTTGAAGGATCTGAGGTTTCCTTGGCCGTAACGGTGGAAACAATCACCTGAGATTCATCGGGGGTTGTGTCCTTTGGAATGACAACCACAGAGGGTTTTTCGGGATCCGGCGTCGCCACAGAATCCTGCGTCGTCAGGTTTGCCGCTGAGGGAGATTCCCGCTGGGGTGTGGCGACCGAATCGACCGGAAGATCGGCTTGTGGATTGGTGGAGCTGGTAACCTTTTGCGGTGGCGTAGGGGGCTGCTTTTTGCCGCATCCGGTGACAGCCATTGGTGTAATAATGCAGAGAATAATCGCTGCATAGATCCATTTCCGAAATGTCATGTCGCACTCCTGTCTCGACTTCGAGTCGCCGGGTGAAATCGTGATCTTAGGGTTGCTTATCAATATAAGTAAACTTCTGGCCGCCGATCGAGGCATCGACCATCAGACCTTTGTCGGTCATAATGAAAACGGCCATTCCGTCTTTATAATCGGCCTTGGCGGCCGCACCGGCCTCAAGGGCCACGGCTGTGGCCTGAGCGGAAAAGGTGAATTCACCCGTACGGAATTTATCGAGATCCCGTGGGCTCTGGAAGAAAATAATTTCCCGGAAAAACTCCCCACCGAAGGAAAATCCCAGCGAGGCCTGTGACAAACGACAATACCCGATATGCTTGTCGGCCTGATACACCTCGCCGGTGCCGCCGGCGCCGCCGACCCAAAGCCCGGCCTTAAACACCTTCGGTAGAACCGCATAGCCCGCCGATTCCTTGAAGTACACCGCGATTCCGGGATCCTTGGCCTTGAATGCCGCAATCGCTTCGGCTACTTCGGCCGATTTGACCGCCTTGGCCTCCGAGGTTTCCGGAACGGTTCGACAACCCGTTGCCGCCACGACCCACCCCGCTGTGACCATAATCAAAATCCGTTTCATACTCGCATCTCCTTGCCGGTTTTGAGTTTCAAACCTGTTTTTGCTTGAAAATCCGGTCGTTCAGCATATCATGGTTTTGATTCGAATCAAGACCGATTCATCAATTCCAATCGACCGAAGACACAAATGACTGGGAGCGAAATCGAATGACAATCCAAGCATTCCCGGGTCGGGCGGTTCTGGTCCCGGCAATTCTTTTGATGTGCCTGTCGTTGACGACCGCCGAGTATTGGCCGGGCTTTCGCGGGCCAAGCCGCCAGGGGATCAGTACCGAAACCGCGTTGCCGATGACCTGGAACGCGACGGAGAATGTCGCATGGAAGACGGCAATCGACGGCCTTGGCTGGTCGTCGCCTGTTGTCTGGGGCGACCGCGTGTTTATTACCTCCGCAACCGAAGAAGGTCAATCGTATCGTCTGATCTGTCTGGACCGCAAAACCGGCTCCGTCCTCTGGAACAACGAGATTCTCCGGCAGAAGACGGCCCACAAGGAACCAAATAATTCCTACGCGACCGCGACGCCCGTAACGGACGGTTCGACCGTGTTTGTGCTTTCGGCGGATGGAACCTTTGCCGCCGTATCGTTCGACGGCCAGGTCCTGTGGAAACATCAGGAATTCGAATACTACAGCCAGCACGGACTGGGGACCTCGCCGATCCTTTATGGCGATCTGCTGATCGCGGCGTTCGACTACAGCAGTACCGGCCCGGATAAACTGGTCGGCTGGCAAAAGCCGTGGGACCAGTCGTTTATCCTGGCGCTGGACAAAGCGACAGGTCAGGTCCGCTGGAAGGCCAAGCGCGGGATGTCGCGGATCGCGCATGGGGTGCCGAATATCGCCAAAGTCGGCGACATTGACCAGCTCATCAGCGGCGCCGGCGATGTCATCCAGGGCTTCAATCTCAAAAACGGCGAGTTAATCTGGACGGCCCACAGCGCCGGCGAAGGAGTTGTGCCGTCGATCGTCGTCGGCGACGGGCTGGTGTACGCCTGTTCAGGATTCGGAAATTCGGCGATCCGGGCGGTACGGCCGGATGGCAAGGGCGAGGTGACCGAGACGCATGTCATCTGGGAAACGATGGACGATGTCCCCCATGTCCCATCGCTTCTGTATATCAGGCCAAATCTCTATTCGTTGACCGAGACGGGCGTGCTGCGTTGTCTCGACGGGGCGACGGGCAAGGAGGTCTGGCGTCAGCGCCTCGGCGGCAAGTTCTCTGCGTCGCCGGTGTGGGCGGATGGGAAGCTGTATCTGCTCTCCGAGCAGGGCAAGACCTTTGTGGCTGAATGCGCTCCGCAATACAAGCTCATCGCGCAGAATGAACTGGACGAAAAATGCTGCGCCAGCATTGCGGTATCGCAGGGAAATCTGTTCATCCGATCGGAGAAGACTCTCTTTTGTGTCGGACCCAAACCCTGAAGAATATCAATCCCTTCTTGTCGTAATAGGATGATCGTAAACATGGTCAAACCAATGATCGTATGCATTTTGCTCCTGGTGCCGGTTTCTCTGGCGGAAAACTGGCCGGGATTTCGCGGCCCAACTCGCCAGGGGATCAGCAAGGAAGTCAATTTGCCAATCACCTGGAGCGCGACAGAGAATATCGCGTGGAAGGTTGCGATTGACGGCAAGGGCTGGTCGTCACCGATCGTCTGGGGCGACCGTGTATTTGTCACGACGGCGACCGAAGACGGCAAGTCGTATCGGCTGGCAAGCATCGATCGAAAGACGGGCGCGATCCTGTGGAACCATGAAGTCCTCCGTCCATCAGCCGTAGCGGGACATGCGAACAATACCTATGCAACGGCCACGCCGGTGACCGACGGCTCGTCGGTGTTTGTGTTGGCCGCGGATGGAACCATTGCGGCCGTATCATTCGAGGGTAAGATCCTGTGGAAGTACCAGGAGTTTGAGTATTTCAGCGAACACGGATTGGGAATGTCACCGATTCTTTATGAGGATATCGTGATCGTTGCTCTCGATCACACCAATCCCGGAAGTAACAACAAACCCGGCCTGTATGATCCGTGGGATAAGGCCGTGATCGTGGCTCTCGATAAAACCTCCGGGCGGGTCTGCTGGAAGGGCAAGCGCGGGATGTCGCGGATCGGATATGCTGTGCCGACGATCCTGAAAGTCGGTGGGATCGATCAGCTCATCAGCCCGGCCGGGGATGTGGTCCAGGGATTTGATGCCAAGACCGGCCAGTTAATCTGGACTGCCGCCAATCCCGGCTACAGTACCGTCCCGTCACCCGTCATCGGCGAAGGGCTGGTGTTTGCCTGCTCGGGATTTGTCGATGGCGTGCTGCGGGCGGTCCGGCCCGACGGCAGGGGGAATGTGACCGCGACGCATATCGCTTGGGAGACCCAGGACGATGTGCCGCGGATTCCATCTCTGCTCTATGTCAAACCCCATCTGTATTCGATCACGGAAAGCGGAGTGTTACGGTGCCTGGAGGCCGCGACGGGCAAGGAAATCTATCGGCAGCGGATAGGGGGGAAGTATTCCGCCTCGCCGGTCTGGGCCGACGGCAAGATCTATCTGCTGTCCGAGCAGGGCAGGACTTTCGTGATTGAAAACGGCGACGCTTATGTCCTCGTCGCACAAAATGAACTCAATGAAAAATGCTGCGCCAGCCCGGCAATCTCGCAAGGCAATCTTTTTATCCGATCCGAAAAGACCCTTTTCTGTATAGGCCCGACCCCATAGCGGAAAACGGCAACCGGGCACATATGCGTTCAGGGGAAATAAGCGTTTTTGGTGCTTCCAGCGACCAGGAACAAGCGACCCAAAAATATTCCAAATCCTATCTACTAAATCCTATATCCGTCTCCCTCTGCCTCCCGGCCCCGGTTACGAGAAGATCGCCGAGCCGATGCGGAGGAGGGTCGCTCCGTATTCGATGGCGATTTCGTAGTCCTGGCTCATTCCCATGGACAGGTGGCGGAACTTGCTGCCGGCGATCTTTTCGCCATGAATTTCTTCGAACAATTCTCTGGCCCGTGCAAAACAAGCCCGGACCAAATCCTTGTTGAGGGTCAACGGGGCCATCGTCATCAATCCCAACAATCGAAGGTTTGGCATCGTCGCGATCTGCTCTGCCAGGTGGACCGCCGCTCCCACGGGGGCCCCGGATTTCTGCGGCTCATCGGAACAGTTGACCTGAAGCAGGACCTCCGTACGAAGGTCCTGGCGTGCCGACAGGGTATTCAGTTCCTCCGCCAGCCGAAGCGTATCCACCGAATGGATCAGCGTGGCGGTCTTGATCGCCAGCTTGGCCTTGTTTCGCTGCAGATGACCGATCATGTGCCAGTGGATCTTCTGGGGAATTCCCGGTTCATCCTGATGAGCCGTCAGATAGGCGTCCAGTTCTTCGGAGACCTGCTTGAGGTGCTGGACACGGTTTTCCCCCAAGTGCGTACAGCCCAACCGGATGACTTGCTGGATATCTTCCATCGAGGCGGTCTTGGTTACCACAACCAATTGGACCTTATCGGGCTTTCGCCCGGCGCGATCACAAGCCGCGGCGATGTTATCCTGAACGATCTTGAGTCTGTCCGCAATTTTACTCATGGTTGGTGCCGGGATTCCCGCGTCCACCGTCGTTTCCAAATCGAACAAAAATCATCCTATCGGTCTGTTGAGTCCTTTGCCAGCACAATCACGGCAAAAATTTCTCCGGGTGCGCCAGTTTCTCCGGCAGATAGGTCGTCACCACAAATTCCAGCCCGTGCTTGGCGAAGGCCTGTTGCTCGACGCGCTGGCCGATGTTCAACATCTGGTTGATCGCCTCCTGCCAGGGTTTGTGGTGTTTGACGAATGGATCATTCTTGAGGGCATCCTTGGCTCGCTTGATATCCACATCCTTCAACGGGTGCGTCGGCAGTTTGTAGTCCTTGATGTCCTGCGGGGTTACGCCCAGAAACTTGGCTTGCGGCACGCAGAAATACTCGTTGAGATGAACCGCGTTCCCGGAACCGACTTTCAGCGTGCGATAAATGTTGAAATACCCATACGGGTCGCCGTCCACGAAAGCATAGACGGGGATTCGCAATTCGTCGCTGAGCCGTCGGATGAACCGCCGGCACGCCCGCGTCGGCACGCCCCCCATGCTGATCAGAATACAATTGACCTTCTTCCAGTAGTCGTATTTGACCAGCCGTTGAAAGGCCCCGGCCGTCTCGATGGCCAGGATGAACTTGGCGTCCGATTGAAACTTCAGATGCTCCACATCGATCGGGATCGAATACGCCCCCGATCCGAACTTCGTGCAGTCAATCTTCAGACTCTTGCCGGAGGCGTCATGGTCAATCACGATCAGTTTGCCCGCCACATCGCCGCCTTTTTCTTCCGGGATGAACTTGAGCTGCTCGCGGTTGACCCCGAACATCGCCTCGATGTCGTCCATGATCGTGTCCGATTCCGGCTGCTCGTCGAATCCTGCCTTGCCCCAGTTCTTCGAGATATAGTACGCCTCTCGCTTGGTGGCCATGTCGTCCTTTTCGATCAGCTCCTTGGATAAGGCCATCATCTTCAGCGTCTGGGCAAAGGTCTTGACCGTTCCCACAGTCAATGTTCGCTCTTTGGTTCGCCCATTCATCTCAAAATGCCCTTTTTTGGGCAAATATTTGACATTTGCCAGTGACCGTACCGGGGTGGACATGGTTGGCTTTTTGTAAGCCACGATCTTATCGTAAACATCCCGGGCATTGTCCACAATCTTGCCCAAAACGCCTTTTTCCCTGGTTTTTGACATCCGTGATCTCCATCATAGAATCCTGTTGGGACCCGATCCTAACGGAAATCTGGGCAATTTGCAAGGTTTTTGGCGTCGAAATCGGCCCAAGGTTCCATAATAACCGCCGGACTTGTTAATTTTTGTAATTTTTTCACATTTTGTATTGACAGGACAATTCAGGGCCGATATATAATAGAATCACTGAATAGAGGGCGATTTTCGCCTTTTTCTAAACCTCGGCGAGGCTACATGGGATTCCGTTTTCCCCCCCAGACGGTACCCATTACCTCGCCAATTTTATCCCCTCGTTTTCTGAATATCGTTCCGCCCACATGCTCGTCCGACTTGATTTTTTTCTTTGAGGGGATATGGATATGGCGGAAGTTCAATCCGGTATCCTGTCGTTCTCAGATTTCATGCCATAACAGCGATCCCTTTTTCGTTTTTCAAAATGGAGCCGGGTACTTAAGATGATAATGCCAAGAATGGAACGAACGATCATGGAAAGGGATCCTGATGAAGTACATGATAGGATGGCTGGCTGTATTAGGTGTGGGATTAATATCTGCGGCCGAGCCCGTCTGGCAGGGGCCCAGCGCCGATTTGTCCCGATGGCCGTTGAAGGTTTCAGAGAACAAGCGATTCCTGGTTTTTAATGATGAGACTCCCTTCTTTTGGCAGGGCGATACGGCCTGGGAACTCTTTCACCGCCTCAATCGACAGGATGCCGAAAAGTATCTCGAAACCCGACGGCAGCAGGGCTTCACCGTCGTACAGGCGGTCGTGCTGGCCGAGATTGACGGCCTAAACACGCCCAACGCCAACGGCGACAAGCCCCTGATCGATAACGATCCGACCAAACCCAACGAACCATATTTTCAGCATGTCGATTTCATCGTCAAAACCGCCGAGAGCAAGGGCATCGTTATCGGCATGCTCCCAACCTGGGGCGACAAGTGGAGCAAGAAATGGGGCGCCGGGCCGCAGGGATTTACCCCGCAAAGCGCCGAGACCTACGGCCAATGGCTTGGACAACGGTATAAAGCGGCAAAGATTATCTGGATCCTCGGCGGCGATCGCCCGATCGAGAATGACACGCATAAGGAAATTATCCGCGCGATGGCCAGAGGGCTCAGGGCCGGCGATGGTGGCGCTCACCTGATTACCTTCCATCCGCCCGGAGGCGCCGGTTCGGCTCAGTGGCTTCACGACGAACCCTGGCTGGATTTCAACATGCGGCAGAACGGCCATGTCGCCGAATTCACCGGCCGCTACGACAAAACCCTCGAAGACTACAATCGCACGCCAACAAAGCCCGTTCTCGACGGCGAGCCGATCTACGAAGATCATCCAGTTTCGTTTGACGCCGGAAAGCTCGGCCACTCGATCGCGGCCGATGTTCGTCGTCCCCTCTATTGGGATCTGTTCAATGGCGCGTTCGGCCACACCTACGGTCATCACAGCGTCTGGCAGATGTGGACGCCCGATCGCGGGCCGATCAACAATCCGCTGATGCCCTGGTACGACGCGATCCTGCAGCCCGGCGCCAAACAGATGCAGTTCGGGCGGCGGCTGATGGAGTCGCGGCCGTTCCTGACGCGGATTCCGGATAGCTCGATCCTCGTTACCGATCGCGTCCCCACCAGCGTGCCGGGGACGGGACGGTATCACTTCGCCGCCACGCGCGATAGCTCCGGCAGCTACGCGATGGTCTATGTGCCCGTCGGTCGCGCGTTTTCCGTCCGCATGGAGGTGATCAACGGCCCGCAGGTCAAGGCGTGGTGGTACAATCCCCGAAACGGCGCCGCCGCGGAGATCGGCGTATTCCCGAATACCGGCACGCGACAATTTCTCCCCCCCGATCCCGGCGAACATCTGGACTGGGTGCTGGTCCTTGACGATGCGGCCAAAAACTACAAGGCCCCGGGCCAATAATTTCCAACACGAATTTCCACTTGAGAGGAAAAGAACATGCATAAATCGATTACACGACGAGCGTTTCTGCAGACCGTCGGCCTTGGCGCCGCCGCGATGGGTTTGGCCCAGTCCGTCCGGGCGCAGGAAAAAGTGATCCAGGGATTTGAGAAAGCGCCGACCGATCCCGATGCGTCGAAGGGCTGGAGGCCGGTATCCGATCGGCGACTGCGGGTCGGTATCGCCGGATACGGCGTATGCCAGTTCGGCGCGGCGTTCGGGTTTCAGGATCATCCCAATGTCGAGGTTGTCGCCGTCAGCGACCTGATCCCGGATCGATGCGAGGGTCTATCGAAGGCGTGTCGATGCGAAAAGACCTATCCGTCGTTGGAGGAGATGATCAAGGACGACCGGATCGAGGCGGTCTTCGTGGCGACCGACGCCCCGAGCCACGCGCAGCACTGTATCGAAGCGCTCAAGCACGGAAAACATGTCGCCACGGCGGTGCCGGCGGTCTTCGGATCGCTGGAAGACGCCGAACGGGTTTTTGAGGCCGTTAAAAAAAGCGGCCTGACCTATATGATGTTCGAGACCTCGTGTTATCACGAGGACTTGCACGCCATGCGCGAAATCTACAAGGCCGGCGGTTTGGGAAAACTGGTCTATTCAGAGGGGGAATATTATCATTACATGGAAGAGCCGATCCCCTCGTACAAAGACTGGCGCGTCGGCCTTCCGCCGCAGTGGTACCCGACGCATTCCAACGCCTATTATATCGGTGTGACCGAGGGCAGTTTCACCGAGGTATCGTGCATGGGAATGCCCAGCACGATCGGTCATCTGCGGCCCCGGAACAATCGCTATCAGAATCCGTTCGGGACCGAGATCGCCCTGTTCCGCACCAGCGAAGGCGGCTCTTCGCGGATGGCGGTCAGTTGGGACACCCCGGGCGACAGCGGCGAAAAGGGACGCATCCGCGGTCAGCGGGGGTCGTTCTACGGCAAATATGAAGGGCTCGAAAAGAATCTGCCCAATACCCACCGCCCGTCCCTGCCGCCGAAGGTCGATGCCGGAGGCCATGGCGGTTCCCATGGCTACCTGATGAACGAGTTTGTCACGGCGATCCTGCAAAACCGCCGGCCGCGGGTGGATGTGGCGATGGCCCTGAACATGACCGTCGCCGGTATCGTGGCCCATCGGTCGGCCCTCAAGGACGGCGAATTGATGAAGATCCCACAGTATTCAATCTGAAGAACAACAAAGGAAACCACGATGGATCTTCGGTTTTGTGCATGGGTGTTGGCGGGTTTGGCCTCATGGATTCAGGCGGCCGACCCAGTGGCGCCGGCGGTGATTGTTGTCAGCGACAATACGCTGGCTTCCGATATCGAGCCGCTGGGATTGAACGCGGGGATTCTCTCGGGCGGGACAAACAACGCCACCAATCAGCTTTTTCCCAATCCGGGATTTGAGCCGATCGTGATTCGCGAGATCCAGCGTGTTACGGCCGCCGGGGCCGACTGGTTCGAGTTCGAGAATATGACCTGGTTTGAACTTCGCGGAACAGGTTTCGGCAATGGGGCGAGGATTCGGTTCTTTCGGCTGGTGGATGCGCAGAGCAAGCCCCTGCCGTTTGATCCGGGCAGCAAACTGGATGTCAGCAGAGCGCACCATGTGATCGACTTGGGCGAGGCGAAGGTACCCATGCCCGACGCACGGCGGCCGATGGGCGGATGGGTTGCCACGAAATACGGCTCGACAGGTTTCGGCGGTGGCGAGATTCGGTACAACACCTCATTCACGGACCCGTGCTATTATGCCGGCGACGGCGAAACGGGCTGGTATGTGATCAAGGCGGTGGACGCGTCGGGCAACGAATCGCCCCCGTCCAATGAAGTCTCGGCGACGCCGTCGGCGAAATCCGCGGGCGGACCCAAGTTGGTCGGCAACGGGGGCAATCTTCCCAACGCCGTTGCCGGGGCGGGATACTGGACCAGCGTGTCGGCCGTCGGCGGGGTCAACCCGTACCAGTTCAGCATCATCGCCGGGGCCTTGCCCGAGGGCGTTACGCTGGACTCCGCAAGCGGGATTCTTTCCGGGACCGTCACGGCCGCGCCGAAGGATCTTTCGGTCACCCTCCAGGTCAAAGACGCCGCCGGGCGAGCCGACAGCCGCTTGTTTCGGTTCAATGCCCCGGCCGATATCCGCAGCGACGCCAACAAGGATGCGCCCCAGCCGCCGACGAATGTCAAGACGACGGCCAACAACGGCTCAGTAACGCTGACTTGGACGGCCAGCGCCTCGCCGGATGTGGCGTATTACAAGGTACTGCGATCGGATGTTCCGGCTGCCCAACAGCAGGAACGGATCTATCTGGATCGGAAAATCGAAATCAGACCCGGCGATCACGCATTCATTTATATCCGGACCGATGAGATGCCGGCTACCGCTTCGCATTTCCGTGTCCGAACGGCCAACAGCGGCAGCGCCAAGTCGCACGCCTTTTCGCGTGACGGCTGGACCTGCCGGACCGTGCCGCATCCGGCGCCGGTGCCGCAGGAGTTTGTTGACCGTGGGCAGCGATGTCTGGAGATCACCTCGACGGTTGCGGCCAAGTCCGGCGGCTCGGCCAGGCCGGTGGTCTTCTACCCGTGGCAGGGCTATACCGGCGAAGATAAATGGTACAGCCAGCTTCACCCCAACACGAAGTATCGAACGGAGGTGTGGCTGCGGCAGGATGGCAAACTCGGCGATGATGGCCGTGTTTTCTTTGTGCTCAACGGCTGTTATGCGGAGTTGAATGCTAAGATCCCGTGGACGACGGGAACGCAGTGGAAGAAATTCAGCTATGAGTTCACTTCGCCGGCCGAGTATCCGACGAAGGGCGGGCATTCGGGGCCGGGGCTGGTGTTCACCGGGCCGGGCAAGTTGTATGTCGATAACTTTATCCTCTATCGCGTGGACGACGATCATACCGGGCCGAATGTCCCGGTGAAATTTGCGTTCGACGAGATCCTGGCGAGCATGCCGGCATCGGGCAAAAAGGGCTGTCTGCGGTTGTACGGCATGGGCTTCGGCGACATTTCGATGGAGGCCAATACCGAACTCTATGGCGACAGTACCTATACGGCCGATTGGTACACGGCCGTCAACCAGTCGATCCACATGACCCTGCCCGTGCAGATGGAGTATGCCCTGCGGACCGGCAACAGCCCCGAAACGCGGATGGTCCCCATGCTGACGGTCAGCCCGGACTTTTTCCCGGAAGAATGGAAGGCGATGGTTGAGTTCCTCGGCGTTCCGTATGATCCGACAACGGACTCGCCCAAGTCCAAGCCCTATGCGTACAAGCGGTATCTCCAGCGGGGTCGCACCGGCAAGCCCTGGACCGAGGAGTTTCGCGAGATCGTCATCGAGATCGGCAACGAGACCTGGCACAACAAGGCCTTGCCGCAGTGGGACGGATTCGGCTGGACGGGTGCGGTCATGCAGGGCGGCAAGGAATACGGGTTGTTCGCTCGGTTCATTATCGACGAGACGGTGATGAAGATGCCGGAGTGGAAGTCCCTGAAGCTGGGCGAGAAGATCAAATGGGCCCTGGGGGCCAACTACTCGACGGACCTGCAGTGGGGCTATGGCGAAGTGGCGATGGCTCAGGGAGCGGGGGCGAGCTACCTGGGCCATGCCAACTATGTCGGACCCAAGTGGGAAACCGGGGATGCGGCCGAAAAAACCTTCACCGATGACGGCGTGCAGAAGACGCTGTTGGGATTCTGGATGAACGAGACCGCCAAGGACACCGTGGACGGAGCGGCCAAGTCACGCGACGCGTTGAACTCCCAGGGCAAGGCCGATTACCGGCTCCTGGCCTATGAGGGCGGGCCCTCCGGATACGATCACCGTGATCTGACGAACCTGACCAGCGAACTCTATGGCAAGTCGGAGGCGATGGCGGTGGCGGCGATGGATGCCTGGCTGCATTCGTCCGCGGTCGGCTATCAACACCAGTGTTATCTCGGCTACGGCAGCGGCTATGGCTGGTCGAGCCACACGATGCCCGAGGCCGGCGGTTTTCGGGTACACGCCGGATGGCTTGCGCTGAAGATGAGGAACCGGTACGCCAAAGGCGATCGTATGATCGAGGCGACCGTCGAATCGGGACCGACGCTTTCGCTGAAGGGCAAGGATTGGCCGCTGGTCGGGGCGTACGCGATGAAGGATTCGGCGGGGAACTATTCCGTGATTGTTCTGTCGCGCAAGCTCGACGGCAGGCACAGCGGCGCCGACTTGGGCGACGGCTACACGCCGGTAACGATTCGGTTGCCGTTTGCCTCCGCCAAAAAGATCACGCTGCACAAGCTGGCCAAACCCGACGGAACGCCCGCCGATCCGCGCGACAATAACTTTGAATCGGATAAAGTGGCTATTGTGTCAACGGATATACCCGTATTGGCGTTCAATCGGAATTTCGCGATCAACGCGGCCACCGGCGGCGGCGCCAAGGGCCTTCCGCCGGGAGGATTGTATCTGTATGTGTTCGAGGGGTGCAGGTCCGCGGAGAATTAAAAAGACCGGGACAAGCGGTCGGAGTGACGACGATGCGATGGAAACAGCGACTGATTTTCGGGCTCATTTTTGCTTCGGGAATACGGGCATTGGCAGCGGAGGCGGCCAGTTCCGGGTGGATCGAAGATCCCAAGCCGCGGCTGCTGGTGCTGACGGATATCTCCAACGAGCCGGACGACGAAGAGTCGATGGTGCGGCTGCTGGTCTATTCCAACGAGTTCGACATCGAAGGCCTTGTCGCGACGACTTCGACCTGGCTGCGCAAAAACACCCGGGAAGACCTGATCCGCCGCCAGATCGAAGCGTTCGGCCAGGTCCGCGAAAATCTATCCAAACACGCTCCGGATTATCCAACAAAGGAAGGACTACTGGCCGTCGTCAGGACCGGACAGACCGAATACGGCATGGCCGCCGTCGGCGAAGGAAAAACCACGGAGGGATCGAAACGACTGCTGGCCGCCACCGACAGGGATGATCCGCGTCCGCTCTGGGTGAGCGTCTGGGGCGGGGCCAACACGCTGGCGCAGGCCTTGTTCGACGCCCGCCGGGAACGATCGGCCGAGGAGATCAAGAAACTCGTCGCCAAGCTGCGGGTCTATACCATTTCCGATCAGGATGATTCGGGCGTCTGGCTGCGGCGCGAGTTTCCGGATCTGTTCTACATCGTCAGTCCCAGCGCGACCGACTGGATGGAATACTGGCGGGCGACCTGGACCGGAATCAGCGGCGATCGTCATTATAAAAACGGGCCGATGCACAAGTTCGAACTGGTGGACAATCCCTGGCTGGAGGCGAATGTGATTGTCAATCACGGCCCGCTGGGGGCGCTCTATCCGAAACTGGCGTATATCATGGAAGGCGATACGCCGTCGTTTCTGGGATTGATCCGCAATGGCCTGGGCTGGGCGATCAGTCCCGACTACGGCGGCTGGGGAGGGCGGTATGCGCTGTATCAGCCCTACGGCGAGACGCGGAAGATCTGGACCAACAACCAGTTCAGCCGGGATACGGTGACCGCCGACAACGGCAAGACCGAATGCACGGATCCGGCGACGATCTGGCGCTGGCGCGAGCATTTTCAATACGACTTTGCCACGAGGATGGACTGGTGCGTCGCCGACGCGTTTGACAAGGCCAATCACAATCCGATTGCCGTGCTCAACGGAGACAGAACCAAACGAGTGCTTGAGGTATCGGCCAAACCCGGCCAGACGGTGACACTGTCGGCGGCCGGATCGAACGATCCGGATGACCATGCCGTCGGCATAACATGGTTCGTCTATCCGGAGGCGGGGACCTTCGATGGCAAGATTCAATTGAGCCGTCGTCTCGGCGCAAACACAAGTCTTATCGTGCCCGAATTCGGCCCCAAAACCCCCAAGCCCGCGACGATTCATATCATCCTGCAGGTTCAGGACAGCGGCACGCCCCGTCTGGTTTCCTATCGAAGGGCGATCATTCGAATCGAACCTTGAGGCGGCGGGGATCATACGATCGCAAGAGGAGGTCGAACAGGTTGGATGGATTTACAAACCAAATCCTGAAGGAGATATGGAAATGAGAAAGAATACGGCTGATACGAATGTAATTGCGGTTCTGGCTCTGGCTTTTCTCGGGCAATCGGCGTTTGCCCTTCAAGCCGCTTCAGACAATCCGATGAAGCAGGCGGGCAAAAGCCCGGTGAAAGTCTTCATTCTCGCGGGCCAATCCAACATGGAAGGTCAGGCCGTCGCGGACTTGGATGGCAAGGATTACAACGATGGCAAGGGCACACTGAGTGTTCTGATGCGCGATCCATCAAAAGCCGACCTGTTCCGGCATCTCAAAGATGATCAGGGACGGTGGACGGTCAGGGGGGATGTATGGGTCCGCTACAAACCGGAGAACGGACCGGTTAAGGCCGGGCCTCTGACAATGGGATTCGCCGTATACGATGGGAAACATCACTTTGGATCCGAGCTGCAGTTTGGCCATGTTATAGGCGACACCTTCGACAACCAGGTGCTGCTCATCAAGACGGCTTGGGGCGGCAAGAGTTTGTATCAGGACTTCCGGCCGCCGAGTTCAGGCGGCAGCGTCGGTCCCTACTATACGAAGATGCTGTCGGATATTCGGGAGGCCCTCGCGAATCTCAAGACTGAATTTCCCGGATACGATGGAGGCGGATATGAACTGGCGGGTTTCGTCTGGTATCATGGCTGGAACGACGGCTGCGACCCGAAGAATGCCGTTCCCGAATACGAGCAAAATCTGGTCTATCTTATCCAGGATGTGCGGAGAGATCTGAATGTTCCCCGATTGCCGGTTGTGATTGGGGAACTGACCGGGCCGTGGGTACATCCGACGGAGGCACAGTGGATCGGGATTCGCAAGGCCCAGGCCGCTGCGGCGGCCCGGCCGGAATTTGATCGTACGGTCCTTTTCGTCGAGACGCATGACTTTGTCCGCTCGCCGGAGGAATCCCCCAACCCCGGCCACGGCCATCATGAGTTTGGAAATGCCGAAACCTATTTCCTGGTTGGAAACGCCTTGGGCGAAGGGATGAAAAAGCTTCTTGCCAAATCCGATTCGCCAACGGCACCTGTACGCAATCCGCGGCTTGTCTCGCAGGGATTGTCGGGGTATGTGAGCATGGATGTGCCGGCCCCGCCGGAGGAATACGGGTACGGGATCAGTCTGTACTCCACGGCCTGGCCGTTGGTGGAAAAGCCGCTGCGCGATTTTCAGATCGGACTGGCTTCGATCTGGATCGTTCCGGAAAACCGCAAGATCGACTATCCGCTGTTGCCGACGGGAACCGTGGCGCGCGACAACTGGCCCGAGCGCGGACCGAGCTATCGAGATGTCTTTCAGACGATCGAGGGCGGGCTGGGCTTCTGGGCGAGCACGCGCTTTGGGTCCACGACGGCCAAATTCCGCATGAACGGGACCGCCAATGGATATAACCATGAAATCTCCTTGCCCGGGTGGGGATTCGGTGACACCACGGCCCTGAAGGCCGACGAGATGGGCATCGCGCAGATCAGTCCGTGGCTGCTGGTGCCGCCGGACGGCCTGACTTTTCGCGAGGGGACCTGCGGCGAGATGTTCGGCTATGCGTGGATGGTACTGCCGCTGACGGAGGCCAAGACCACAACGGCCGGATTACCGGTCACGACCGGAAATCAGTCGTGGACGATGTTCATCAACGCCGCCAATTTCAAGGGGCCTGTGGCCTTCTATACGCCTGTGACCTGGAGCCGGATTTCGCGGCGACATCCTCCGGCCGTGGGACGGGGACTCGACGCCCGACCCGGCCTGGTTACAGGCGGTGCCATCGAGGTCAACACTGTACCGCAGCTGGTCGGGCAAGATTCGTCGGGAACCGTATTTACCCGGATTCCGCGGCTGCAGTTCCCGGCGGATGAACAGGGTCGTACGATTCTGATTCATAACTTGACGCACTACTCGAAGGACGCTTTGTATCGCTCCGTCGAGGCCTGGCTGGCGGGAGCCGATGCGCCGTCGGGCAAGTTTGACGAAATCGCCGCGATTACGCCGCCGTGCAAAGCACGGCCGTTATCGCTTCGCCAGGGTCGGGAGAATTTGCCGATCCGGGGCTGTGAAAACTGGGTCCAGACAGCCAGCTTCGACCAGACCACCTTTGGCCTGCAATGGAAAGAGTCGGTCCTTGAGCCGTGGGTTGGCGGGATGCGGCGCGGCGCATTTCCGGAATATTGTCGCCAAGAGGGCAAGGAGATGCGAGCGATTACCACCGATCAGGTTCCGGCCGAAACGGGACTGAAACAAGCAAGTTTCCGTCCTGCCCAGACGAATCAATCCTATGCCTCCCCCGAAGGCGGCCAGAGTTGCTGGACAAGACCGGGACCAAAAGCCGGACCGTTTCAGACTACATTGTCCGATGGCAGCATTGTGACCTATTGGTGGTACCGGTTCATCGATCAGCCGTCGCTTCAGGATGCTGATTTGAGCGAGGCGGAAAAAAATCGCCTGCAAGCCGTTGTCGAAAAGATTCATCGGAACTGGACGATGGACAAGGAGTACATGCCCCCGCCGAAGATGGGAACGCTGGCCACGCTTGATGCAGCTCTGATCGTCACGCCGCCAAAAGGATTGGAAGTTGGCTATGTTCCGATCGTGACCCGCCAGTCCTCGGCGACACCAAACGAGAGAAACCGTTAATCCTGGAGATTGAGATGTTCAATTGTTGGATGATAATTCTGGGATTTTGCATCACATCAACGGTTCTGGCACAGATGCCCGATCCGCCGGGGCAGGTTAAGGGCGCAGAAAAGCCGGTCCATGAGGCGTATCTGTTTGCCCACATGATGGCCGACGACTACTGGCGGTTGTATTACAGCGTCAGCGTGGACGGCCTGCACTGGGAATTACTCAATGGAGGCAAGCGGATCTTCGAGGATTATCGCGGTCATGCCGACATCTGCAAGGGCCACGACGGGCGGTATTATCTTGTCGGCAATCGCGGCGACAACCGGCCGGATATCAACTTCTGGGTCAGCGACGATCTGATTGCGTGGACGAAATATTCCGACTATCGACCGGATCTGACGCGTGTGCCCGATTACCCCAAGGCGATGCCGAGGATCGGGGCGCCAAAGATTTTTTATGACGCTGCAACCCTGCAATACCTGCTGACCTGGCACACGACGCACGACTTGGGGCCGACGAATCTGCCCGAGCCGTACTGGGCCGGCCAGCGGACGCTCTACGCAACTTCAAAGGACCTGAAGACCTTCTCCGATCCGCCGCGGAAATTGTTCCCGTGGGATATGGCCACGATTGACACGATCGTGCGGCGCGTCGGCGATCGGTATTACGCGATCGTCAAAGATGAACGGTATCCATCGCTCGATTGGCCGACGGGTAAGACGATCCGCATTTGCAGTGCGCCTGCTTTACTGGGTCCGTATTCGCAGCCGGGTGCGCCGATCAGTCCGAATTTTCGAGAGGCGCCGACGCTGATCCCCTCGCCGGATGGCAAGGCGTGGTATCTCTATTATGAACAGTATCCGGGCGTCGCCTACGGCCTTTCCGTGTCCGCCTCGCTCGAGGGTCCGTGGTTTCAGCCGGCCGGAAACCAGCGACCGGATTGGGACAAATACAGCGTCATGCCCAAGGCCCGCCACGGCTCGATGATTTCCATCAGCCACAACCAATATGATGCACTACGGAAGGCCTTTGCGCCGAAATCGAATCCTTGACGGAATGACCCAATGGATATCCCGAAGAAAATATCGGAAATGCGAAAGTGCCGGCTGTTGCTGATCTGTCTTTTTGCCTGCCTGAATATCAGCGACGGCGCGAATCAATCATCCTTGTTTGATCGACCGGATTCCATGAGTTCCGCCGCGATCAACAAGGCGATTGAGCAATGCCGGCCCGGCGATACGATTCGACTTCCGGCCGGGACTTATGACCTTCGCGAATCGGTGCGGATGAAGTCCGGGGTTCAGTTGATCGGGGCGGGACAGGACAAGACGATATTGGTTTATTCGGGTGAGAGACCGGATCCGTTCATCCTCATCAACAATTGCGAAGATGTGACGATCAGCGAATTGACACTGGATGGGCGCAATCGCCCGCTGGGACAGGATGGCATCCGGGTGGGCAATTCGCGGCGGTTGAATCTCCATCATTTAACCATCCGTGATCTGGCCAAGGGCAAGTCCAACTTTGTTCATGCGATCATCTTTTCCGGCCACAATCCGACGATGGAACGGGGCGTCACCGACAGTATCATCTACGATTGCCTGATCGAACGGATCGGCCTCGGCGCCGAGTTCGGCGGCGGAATCCGGATGGCCTGGGGCAGCGTTCGCAACCGCGTGGAACGCAATATCATCCGCGATACCGGCCGGGGCGGTATCTTCGGTGATCATTCGCCCGAGCTGATCATCCGCAACAACACCGTCTCCGGTTCCGGCGGCGAAGGGTTGGGTATTGAGATCTGGGGCGGCTGTCCGCGGTCGCTGATCGAAGACAACGCCATCGGCCACTGGCTTAGCGTCGATAGCAGCGATCGTACGGCCGTGCGGCGCAATGTGATCGGCGCCCGCGACGGCTCGCACAAGTACATTGGCATTGAGATCATCGCCCGCGATTGCGTCGTAACCGACAATACGATCGAACGCGGCAACTCGATCGGATTGTCGGTTTCCAACAAGCCAGTCAAGAACAATGTGTTCTGGGGCTACAATACAGTAAAAGAGTGCAGCCAGTGGGGCGCTCAGTTTCAGGGCGAGACCGGCGGAATCGCCCGGCACTATTTGTATCGCTGTACCTTCGAGAAGACGATCCGAGGCGACGCAAAGGCCGTCTACCCAGGCGATTCCGGTCATGGGTTTCGCTTCAACGGTGATAGCCGCGAAATCGTTTTCGAAGACTGTATCTTCAGAGACAATGGCGGCCTCGGCGTACAATCTTGCGGCCAAAAAGTGGATGCGATGTCGTTCCTCCGCTGTGTCTTCAAGGAAAATGCGCACGGTTCGCAGGTTGGCTTTTCTGCGGACAGAACAATCGAGTTCAAGGACTGCTCCTTCGAGGACAAAGCCGCCGCTTTCCCACCGACCGAAGGGTTTTCCAATGCGCCGCCAAAAGCCGATTTCCGGTTGCCATCGACGGTGCGAGCCGGAGTTGCGGCGCGGTTCGAATGTGTCTCGACAGCGGAAAAAGGCGATATTGTCGAGCGACTGTGGGATTTCAACCACGGCGTTCCCGAAGTATCCGCGGATCCAACGCATACCTTTGAGAAACCCGGCAAGTATCGCGTTACCCTGGTGGTCTGGGATGGCGCCGGCCGCGGCGCGCGAGCGGAAAAGACCGTCGAAGTCATTTCGGATCCCGTATCTGAAAACCGCTCCGCCTTCGAATCCTTAGCGAATTCCGGTCCGTCGGTCCGCTCCGGCCGTGTCCGCGTCGTCGATCATTCGCTGGTCGATGACCATGGGCCGTTTCTGGGACTGGGCGTGTCGTACTTCACGGCGTTGTGGCGGTATCACAACGACCGGCCCCGACTGGAGAGCGATTTGGCGTTTCTGTCGCAGCAGGGATTCAACTATACGCGCATTCTATCGATGGTCGGATGGTTTGCGGCATGGGACGGATTAGAGATTGCGCCGATCGCGTTCACCAGCCGCGAAGGCAAAACGGTCAAAGCATGGCCCGACTATTGGCAATCCCTGGCCGGGCTGATCGATCTGTCGTACGATCGCTTTGGGTTGCGCACGCAGATCACCATCTTCGCCGATGCGCAACTGATGCCGCGTAAGGCCGACCGCATCGATCACATGCGGCGGATGTTGAAGGATGTCGTGGCGGGTCGGGAACACAAGATTATTCTGCTGGAAGTCGCCAACGAGGGCTGGCAAAATGGTTTTCCCGGCGACCAGGGAATGGCCGATCTTCGTGAATTTGCACGATACCTGGCCGAGCGGACCGAGGTCCCCATTGCCATCACATCAAACCACGAAGGATCGTTCGAAACCCTTTATCGCGACAGTGCCGCCGATATCGCAACCTGGCACTTCAGCCGCGATCGTTCCGCCGACAACGGCTGGCGGCCGGTCATCGACTGCCGCCGCCTGGCCCAGGTACCGGGCTGTCCGCCGGTCAGCAGCAACGAACCCATCGGGCCCGGTTCGTCAGTTGCTTCAGAATCCGATCCGGTCAAGCTTGTTCTGGCCGCGGCCTATGCTTATGCGTCGCAATTACCCATGTATGTTTTCCATAGTCAGGCCGGTGTCTTCGGCAAAACGCGCTTTGAAAACACGCCCGCCATCCGATATCACGGGTATCTGGCAAAGATTCTGCCGCCGGACTTGCCCAACGGCAAAAGCTTCGAAGGCCGGCATTCGGATTCGCCCGTCGGCGCCGAGGGCTGCCTGACGATGGCCTGCAATATCAGCGACAATCGAATCGTCTGTGTCCCCGTTGGCATTCTGCCGGAAGGATTGACGCTGACGACCCGTGTGCCGATGTATTTGCGCGCGATCGATCTATTGACGGGCAATGAGTTTCGAAGTATCCGTCTGAATGCCGGCGAGCGAACGCCGCTGAAGAGCCCATCGGCGGCGCTGATCTTGATCGGCGACGCGGAAATACCCAAAAAGAATGGAACAGGAAATGGAAAGGATGACCAATGAAGATTCTTGCATTCCTCTTTTGCGGACTCGTCTTGTTTCTCGGATTCAGTCAAACCCTCTTCGTGAAAGCTGCGGATCCCGGGAATCATATCGAAAACGCGACGATGGAACCGCCTCGATCGGGCAATCCGATCCTCAGGGGCTGGTATGCCGATCCGGAAGTAACCGTCTTTGGAGATCGATATTGGATATATCCGACCTACTCGGCCCCCTACGACCAGCAACTCCATTTCGACGCGTTTTCCTCTCCGGATCTGATTCACTGGACCAGACACGAAAGAATCCTGACCAACCGTGAAGTCCGCTGGGCCCGACGCGCGATGTGGGCCCCGGCCGCGGTCCGGCGAAACGACAAGTATTTCCTGTTCTTCGCCGCCAACGATGTCCACGAAGGCGAAATCGGGGGCATCGGCGTGGCCGTCGCCGATCGGCCCGAAGGTCCCTTCAGGGACCTGCTCGGAAAGCCCCTGATCAATCAGATTGTCAACGGCGCCCAGCCGATCGACCAATTTATCTTTCAGGACAAGGACGGCCAGGATTATATGATCTACGGCGGCTGGTCCCACTGCAACATCGTCCGCCTCAAGCCCGACTTCACCGGCCTGCTTGACTTCCCGGATGGGACCACCTTCAAGGAGATCACGCCCGAACGGTATGTCGAGGGGCCCTGCATGTTTATCCGAAATGGGAAATATTATTTCATGTGGTCCGAGGGCGGATGGACCGGCCCCAACTATTCCGTCGCCTATGCCATCGGCGACTCGGTCCTGGGTCCCTTCAAACGCATCGGCAAAATCCTCCAACAGGATCCCGCCATCGCCACCGGCGCCGGACATCATTCCGTTCTCCATATCCCGGATAGCGACGACAAATATATCGTGTACCACCGGCGACCCCTGGGCCAGACCGACGCCAACCACCGCGTCACCTGCATCGATCGAATGGAATTTGATGACAAAGGTTTCATCAAGCCCGTGACGATCACCCATTCAGGCGTTCAGCGTCGTCCGCTTTCTTCCTCTTCGGATCAATGAATGGTACTTGCAATAGAAAGATCAAACGGATGAAATGTTTAACTTGTATTCCGATGATTGTTCTGTCCGGTATCGGCCTTTCGTTCGCATTCGCTGACTCAAATTCATCGGAAATCCTCAACGATTCGCTTCGAATAATCGCTTCGGCAACGCCGCTGGCCCCGCCCCAGACCGATCCTTCCATTCTCGTCCATCATGCCCGTGACGATTCCGGCGGAAACACCAGTTTTCGATTTGTCGCCAATCGAACAGTCAGCGAAAACAAATACCCTCCCGACGGAGTTACGGTGTTTGCCCGGGCTGACCGTCGGAAACCGCAGCGAGACCGCGACCTGGGACAAACCTTTCTTACCCACGATCGACGATGTCGTCTTGACGCATTGTATCTGAGGATCGGCCATGCGGATCTGGCGGCGCTGGAAAACGCACCGGGGGCCCGAATCGCCGTTCAATGGTTCGAAGTCTTCGGCCGGCCGACCTTGAACGACCACGGAACGCCGGGTTTCGTCGGAAAGTATGACAGAACGACCTCTCCGGAACTGGACGATTATCTTGAGGGCGAAATCTACAAACCGTTGCGAGTCGTCGAGGGCCGACTCCCGGACCACCTGCGCAAAGGCGATTACCTCAAACTGGATTTCATGGGCGAAAGCGAAATGGTCTTTGAACCCCATCGGGGATACGCCTTCTTGCTGATGTTTCTGGATCGCGAGTCGAATCGCGGGATGACCTTGGCCAACGAGTACTACGGTACCTATACCCCCAATCCCGAGAACAAGTATGTCGGCCATGGTATCCGCCGTGAAGGAACGCCCGAATTCCCGAACGATTGGAAGGCCCGCTTGACTCAATCTCCGGGTACGATCGGTTTTCCGGATGTCTGCACCTTTCGCGATTTGCATTTTGCGGTCACGGTCAAAAGCGTTCCGGAGACAACAACTGCCTTTCCCTTATCGATCAGCGAGAATAAGCGTTATCTGATTGATTCGGCGGGAAAACCATTTTTCTATCAGGCCGACACAGCGTGGATGTTGTTGTTCAAACTCGACGCGGCCCAGGCCGAGGAATACTTGAAAAACCGCAAGGCCAAGGGATTCAATGCCATTCAGATGATGCTGACCGGATTTCTGGATATGAAGAATCTGGCCGGGCAGTTGCCGTTCGAGGGGGATCACGATTTTGCCAGGCCCAATGAGGCCTTTTTCACTCACGCCGACGGGGTGATCGGCATGGCCTCGGACCTGGGCATGTTGCTGGCGATTGCGCCGGCCTGGTCGGGGTGTTGTGGGGAGGGCTGGGCCGGAAAGGCCAAAAACGGCTCCCCCAAGCCGCTCAATCAAAACGGAACGGCCAAATGCCGCCAATACGGCCGCTGGCTGGGCCAGCGCTACAAGCAGTTCGATCATATCCTGTGGATTCTCGGCGGGGATAACGATCCGGATAACGCCCGCGAGGAAATCCGTCAAATTGGCCTCGGCCTCAAGGAAACGGCCTCCCATCACCTGATCACCTTTCACGCCGCTTCGTCTCATTCCAGCACGGATGTCTGGCCGGCCGATGAACCCTGGCTCGATGTGTCGATGGTCTATACCTATTTTCGCGGCTTTAATAAAGCGTGGAACAAGAACCAGCCGGATGTGTATGAAGTCAGCCATGCGGAATTCGCCAAATCGCCAATTCGGCCCTTCTTTCTGGGCGAATCCACCTACGAAGGTGAACACGATGATTGGGGAAGTGCGTTGCAGGCCAGAAAACAGGCCTACTGGTGCGTTCTCGGCGGCGGTTTCGGCCATGCCTACGGATCGCCGAACTGGAATTTTCCGAACAATTGGCGGAAAATAATGGAACAACCGGGCGCCAACAGCATGAAATATGTCCCCCAGCTCTTCGAGTCTTTACCGTGGTGGACTCTGGTTCCGGATGTACAGAATGCGATTGTGGTCGAGGGACACGGACAGGGGGTTGCAAACAACAGTGTAACGGCGGCCCGAACTTCCGATGGATCGCTGGCCCTAATATACCTGCCGGCAAGCCGGCCGATTACGGTGGACCTGAGGAAGGTATCCGGGCCGGTCGAGGCGCGATGGTATGATCCGACCAACGGCGTATTTCAATCTATCGAGGGTTCGCCGTTTCCCAATGAAGGTCGTCGGAGTTTCGATCCACCCGAAAAAAATCGGGCCGGTGATGGCGACTGGGTATTGATGCTGCAAACAAAGCCGTAACAACAAGGGTCGATTCGTATGAAATTTGCCGTCTATGGTTGTGTGATTGTGGCGATCGGATCTGCATTATTTGCTGCGGAAACGAAAACCGCATTTCCGCTGAAGGTCAGCGAAAACAGGCGTTTCCTGGTTGACTCAACAGGCGATCCGTTTTTCTGGCTCGGCGATACGGCGTGGGAACTGTTTCATCGTTTGGATCGGGCCGAAGCGGAGTTGTACTTGAAAGACCGCGCGGCCAGGGGGTTTACGGTGATTCAGGCCGTCGCCCTCAGCGAATTAAACGGCTTGGGCGAACCGAACCGGTACGGGCATCTGCCCTTGGAGCGCTTGGACCCCGCACAACCGGCGGTTAAGGATGGCCCCGGCAACGATTACTGGGACTTCGTGGATGAGATCGTGGATCTGGCAACCAGGAAGGGGTTGTATGTGGGCTTTCTGCCGACTTGGGGAAAGTATGTCACTTCCTCGGCCTTCGATGGGAAGGTCGACGGGATCTTCAACACAAGCAATGCCCAGACTTATGGCCAATTTCTCGGTCGGCGCTATCGCGACCGATCCAACATCATCTGGATTCTCGGCGGCGACAAAGCGCCATCGACTCCGGAAGCCCTGGCCATCTGGCGGGCGATGGCCAAGGGGATCGCGATGGGTGTTGCCGGCCGCGAGGATTACGACGCGGTCCTGATGACCTATCACACCTCCGGACCCGGCCATGTGTCCGACTACAACCACGATGAGCCGTGGCTGGATTTTACCTCGGCTCAATCCAGCCATGGCGACCTTGTTGAAAATTGGCGGTTCATCGAGAAGCACTGGAACTGTCAACCGATCAAGCCGGTGATCGATTTGGAAAGCAGTTATCCCGATGCTCTAATTCCGGCCGCATGGCTGCCCGAGCCGATGCGGGCCGCGCACCGCTCCACCCAGCCGGGCAACGATGATCACGCCCGGCGTGCCGCCTATTGGGCGGTATTTTCCGGCGCCTTCGGTCACACCTATGGGCACAACTCCATCTGGCAGATGTACGCGCCGCCACGAAAGCCGATCCTCAACGCCAAGCTGTCCTGGCAACAGGCCCTGAACGCCCCCAGTGCGACACAGATGGGCTATCTCCGCGGCCTGATCGAATCGCGGCCGTTTCTGACCCAGACTCCAGACCAGACCCTGATTGCCGGCGACTCCGGCACGGGGGCTGACCACATTTGCGCCCTGCGCGGCGACGGATACGCCATGATCTATACCCCGACCGGAAAATCCTTCCGGGTGCGACTGGAAAAGCTAACCGGCAAAGAAGTCAAGGCCGGCTGGTTCGATCCGCGCACCGCCAGGACTACCCTCATTGGGCAATTCCCCAAATCCGGCGATCGAGAATTTACGCCGCCGGGACTGCCGGGTGTCGGTAACGACTGGGTGCTGGTCCTGGATGATCCCAATCGCGGCTATGCAGCGTCACGAATCGGTTTCATAAAATGACTAATCCGAATACATAATAGGGAGATAACAATGAGATTGATCCTGATACAAAGCGTTTTTGCGATTCTGAGCGCGTCCTCGGTATGGGCCGCCGAACCGGCCAACAGGAAGTCCAATCCGCAGGTCCGGACTGTGCTGAACTATTTCTACTCCCTGTCGGACAAAACCGAAAATAGGATCCTGTCCGGCCAGTTCACCAACTTCGGCGACGGGTCGAACCTGAAGATCATGCGGCAGATTCACGACGCCACCGGCCAGTGGCCGGCGCTGATGGGGACCGACTACGCCGATTTTCCGCGCGGAAGTATCACTACAAAAATCCCCAACGCCGCCGCGATCGAATACTGGCGGCAGGGGGGGCTGGTGCATGTCATGGCTCATATGTACAACCCCGCCAACCCCAAAGGCGGCGGCCTCCGCGACAGGGGAGTGGATATCGCCGATGTCCTCAAAGAGGGCACCGACACCCACAAACGCTGGATGACGCAGCTCGACCAGATTGCCGACGGCTTGCTCGAACTCAAGGCCGCCGGCGTGGTCGTCCTGTGGCGCCCGTTTCACGAGATGAACGGCGGCTGGTTCTGGTGGGGAGCTCAAAAGCCCGAATCGTTCATCGCCGTCTGGCGGCACATGTTCGACTACTTCAGCGATGTCAAAGGGCTGGACAATCTCCTGTGGGTTTATGGCCCCAACCACGGAGACAAGACCGCCGCCTATTACGCCGGCGACGACTTCGTCGATCTTGTCGGACTCGACGCCTATACCGATTTTCTCGATCCCGAACATGTCCGCGGCTACGCCGAAATCGCCGCGATCAACAAGCCCTTCGGCTTTTCCGAATACGGCCCGCACGCATCGAGCAATCCCCCCGGAGATTACGATTACCGAAAATTTCTCGATGGTGTGAAGAAATACTTTCCGAAGACCTGTTACTTTATGTCGTGGAACGCCAAATGGAGCTTGGCGAGCAACCAGTTCGTCAAGGAGATGCTCGACGATCCTTCGATTGCCAACCGCGACGATCTGCCGAAGAAATTATTCGCAGCGCCCGCGAATGGAAATCAATCCAAAGCAAATGCCGAACACGATTTCCGCGGCCCGCTGCGCGTTCATCCGAAAAACGGCCGCTACTTCACCGACGACAGCGGCCGGGCGATTTACCTGACCGGGGCCCACACTTGGAACAACTTCAAGGACATGGGCCCTGCCGATCCTCCGGCGGAATTTGATTTCGACGCCTATCTGAATTTCATGACCGCCCACAACCACAATTTTATCCGCCTCTGGACCTGGGAACTGTCCCGCTACGGCTATGACGGCAAGACCACCTACGCCCAGCCGTTTCCCTGGCCGCGAACCGGGCCGGACAAGGCCTTGGACGGCAAGCCGAAGTTCGACCTGTCCAAGCTCGACGAATCCTACTTCCAGCGCCTGCGCCAGCGTTGTATCGAGGCCGGGAAGCGCGGGATCTATGTGTCGGTGATGCTTTTTGAGGGCCATGGCCTTCACGCCTCCGACGGTCCCTGGTGCTGGGACGGCCACCCCATGCACGCCGCCAACAACACCAGCGGCATCAACGGCGATCCCGACGGCGACGGTCGCGGCGTCGAAACCCAGATGCTCAAAATCCCCGGGATCACCGCCATCCAGGAAACCTATGTCCGAAAAATCCTCGATACGCTCAACGACCTCGACAATATCCTCTATGAAATCGTCAACGAATCCGGCGGCTATTCCACCGAATGGCAATACCACTTCATCCGCTTCATCCACGATTACGAAAAAGGCAAACCCAAACGCCATCCCGTCGGTATGACCTTCCAGTACCATCGCGACGAAAAAGTCCGCGGCAGCAACAAAACGCTGTTCGACAGCCCCGCCGACTGGATCAGCCCCAACCCCGACGGCGGCTACCGCGACGCCCCGCCGGCCGCCGATGGAAGCAAAATCATCCTCAACGATACCGACCACCTGTGGGGGATCGGCGGCAATGTCGATTGGGTGTGGATGAGTTTCTGCCGCGGAATGAATCCGCTGTTCATGGATCCGTACAACCGTGCCCAGACATGGGCGGCCGACACAAAACCTCAAAACACCTGGACCGATCATCTTGGCGGCGTACCCAACCTGGATCCCAAGTGGCAACCGATCCGCACGGCGATGGGCGCGACATCGCGGCTGGCCCGGCGATTTGATCTTGCCGCGATGATGCCGCGCAACAACCTGGCCTCTACCGGTTTCTGTCTGGCCGACCCGGGAAAGGTCTATATCGCCTATCTGCCCAACGGCTCCCAGATCACGCTGGATCTGTCCGGGGCCCAGGGAACATTGACCGTAGAATGGATGAATCCGATTGACGGGACAATCACCAATCGCAACACCGTTGAAGGCGGAGCCAAACGCCAACTCAAGATCGATTCCGCCGGCGACTGGGTCGTGATCGTGACACCGGCGAAATAAACCCGGACCCTTCACTCGCTCTTGGTGAAGGAAGGAAAAAGATTTCGGTTTCGTTATCCGTGGACTTTGGTATAGTGGTGGCGTTCAAACAATCCAATAACCTCAAATTTGCGGAGGGTAGTATGGACAGACGAGAATTTGTATCGACAACCGCCGCGGCTCTGGCGGTACTGGCGGGCGGCGAAGCGATGGCCCAGGCCCAGCAGGGCGGCGGCCAGCGGGGCCAGCGCGGCGACGGCCGGGATCTTTACGACCTGCGGGTGTACAGTTTTGCCAATGCCGAGCAGAAGGCCCGCTTCCTGAAGTTCTTCAAAGATATCGAGCTCCCCGCGATGCAGCGTGCCCAGGTCGGCCCGGTCGGGATCTTCAGCGTCCTCAACAAGCCCGAAGACCTGTCGTTGTATGTGCTGCTCGTACATCGCAACATCCGATCCGTCCTCTCGCTGACCAGCCGTCTGGCCGACGATGCCGAGTACCAGACCGCCGGCAAGGATTTTCTGGCCCTGTCGTCCAAGGACAAACCCTACGAACGGATCGATAGCGCCCTGCTGGTTGCCTTCGAGGGGATCCCGCGTCTGGAAGCGCCCGATACGGCCAAGCCGCGGATCTTCGAGCTTCGCTGCTACGAAAGCCACTCGGCGACCTTCAACCTCAAGAAAATCGACATGTTCAACAATGGCGGCGAGATCGCCCTGTTCCGACAAACCGGCCTCAACCCCGTCTTTTTCGGCCAGATGATCGTCGGCAAAAATATCCCGAATCTGACCTACATGATCGCCTTCGACGACATGAAGGCCCATGACGACAACTGGAAAAAGTTCATTGCCCATCCCGAATGGAAAAAACTCAGCGCCGATCCCAAGTACGCCGACACCGTATCCAAAATTATCCAGACCTTCCTCAAGCCCGAAGACGGCTCGCAAATTTGACTTTCGTGGGAGTCGGCCCGATTCGGCCGATCCATCCTCCCGGACCCCAACGGCCTCGATGCGATCGTCGAGGCCGTTTTTTATGGGACGAATCACCGAAAATTATTCGATAAAATCCGCCGACGCTGTCGGATGAACTGTCTTTTATTTCGTAAGTTTTATTCAGACCCGCCGGGCGTCTGGCGGGTCGGGGAATCGAATCAGGAGTTTCGTATGATTCGCAAGGCGTTAAATGCGATCTTGTTGCTGGTGATGGCGACGATTCTCTGCTCGTGCTCGACCATGAATGGCATGGGCTCGGCCGTCCAGGGTTTTGGCCGGGACATCTCCTGGGTGGCCAAACAGCGCGTCTCGATCACCACCGCCGAACCCACCTACTACAGCGAGATCGGCGGCGACAAGATCTACTTCAAAAAAGTTGACGACCGGTTCGTTCGCGTCGCGATGCACTAAACATCTCGGACCGCCGGGTTCCTTCCTGTGGCTGGACGATGACTCCCGCCCATGGAGGTTGAGCCCCGCCTGCAAACGCGACAACCATTAACCGGAGACCCTCTGCCGATTCCGGCGACCCCGACGGGCTTACCCCCCGCCGGGGTTTTTCTTTCGAAATGATGTCAGGAACCTTTCGGCCGATCCGTCCTCAAAAAGCCCCGGCTCCATGCCGAAGATTATCCAATGTGCATTCATTCCGTCCTGCTTATCGCGTCAAATATTTTCTGTTGATGGCTGCTCACAACTTGATGCCGACTTCATAAGGCCACCAACCCCCGGTTTTCCACGGAACGCTTCCGCCATCTTTTATCTTCTATCTGTATCTTATATCTTATATATTTGGTCTTTGATTTCCCTTCCCCCTTTCGCGTATAATATCCAGGGCTGCGTAAATCTATGTTCGCCGTTAGGTGTTTAACCAGCGACAGCGACCAGAGAACAGCGACTTTGTCGTTCGTACCAGCGACCAGCGACGGAACCGTATGTGGATACTGTAGATCGTTGCATGAAATCCGAAACCAATAGCCATCAATCAATAGTCCATAGTCAATCGATCGACTTTTCTTTCGTCGATCGCTGCCTGACGGAGCTTGGTGCCGAGCCGCACAAGGTCCTGGCGATCCTCCAGGCCCTGCAGCGCCACTACGGTTACCTCCCGCGTCCGGCCCTTCAGCGCGTCTGCGAGCTGTCCGAAATCCGCCCGGCCGACATCGAGAGCATCGGCTCGTTCTACGACCAGTTCCGCCACCGTCCGGCCGGCAAGCACATCGTCCGCGTCTGCGTCGGCACGGCCTGCCATGTCAAGGGCTCGGCCGCCGTCGTCGACGCCTTCCTCCGCCACCTCAATATCCCCCCCGGCGACGACACCGACCCAAATCGAATATTTACCATCGAAAAAGTCGCGTGTCTCGGCTGCTGCACGCTGGCCCCGGCCGTCCAGATAGGCGAGGTCACCTACGGCCACCTCACGCCCGACACCGTCGCCGCTGTTCTCGAAGACTTTCTCGCACGCGAAAAGGCCCGCCACGCCGAGCGGAAACATCGAATACACGCCGCATCGAAAAAACCGCAACAAGCCGAGATCCGTATCGGCCTGGGCTCTTGCTGCGTGGCCCGCGGTAGCGGCAAACTCAACGACGCCATCAAGACCGCCCTCGAAGAAACCGGCATCTCCGTCGCCGTCAAACATGTCGGCTGCGTCGGCATGTGCTACCAGACGCCGCTGCTGGAAGTGGTGATGCCTGACGGCAGCTGCCATCTCTACGCTCGCGTTCAGCCGGAAGACGCTAAACCCATTCTGCTCAAGCACTTCCGCCCCTCCGGCCTGCGCCGTATCTCGGTCGCCGTCTCCTCCGGCCTGGATTCGCTGCTCGAAGGCCCCAAGCCGCAGCCGATCTCGCGATTCGCCATCAATGTCCGAGAAGGCCATGTCGCCGATTTTCTCGGCCGCCAAAACCGCATCGCCACCGAATCCTGCGGTGTCATCAGCCCCGTCGATATTGAGGAATACAGTTCGTTTGGCGGATTTCAATCCCTGCATAAATGCCTCAACGGAACGCCGCCCGAAAAAGTCCTGGATGAAATCGGTTCATCCGGCCTGCGCGGCCGAGGCGGCGCGGGGTTCCCCACCGTCCGCAAGTGGGCCGCCGTCCGCGCGCAAACCTCGCCGCAAAAATTCGTCGTCTGCAACGGCGACGAAGGCGACCCCGGCGCGTTTATGGACCGCATGTTGATGGAGTCGTATCCCTTCCGCGTGCTCGAAGGCATGATTATTGCCGGACTGACCGTCGGCGCCGAAAACGGCTACCTCTACATCCGCGCCGAATACCCACTGGCCGTCCAACGGATCGCCGCCGCCATCGAACAATGCCGCGCCCACGGCTTTCTCGGCTCCGACATCTGCCGCTCCGGCCGCAAGCTCGACCTGCAGATCGTCCAAGGCGCCGGCGCCTTCGTCTGCGGCGAAGAGACCGCACTGCTGGCCAGCATCATGGGCCGCCGCGGCATGCCACGGCTCCGCCCGCCGTTCCCGGCGGAAAGCGGCCTGTGGGACAAACCGACCCTGATTAACAATGTCGAAACCTATGCGATGGTCCCTTGGATCCTCCGCCACGGCGGCCGGGCCTTCGCCGACCTCGGCACCGCGACCAGCAAAGGCACCAAGGTCTTCGCCCTGGCCGGCAAGGTCGCCCGCGGCGGCCTGATCGAAGTGCCGATGGGCATAACCCTGCGGCAGATCGTCGAGGAAATAGGCGGCGGTATCGCCGGAGGCCTGAAATTCAAGGCCGTGCAGGTCGGCGGACCGTCAGGCGGCTGCGTGCCCGAACGGCTCAGCGATGTGCCCGTCGATTACGAATCGCTCACCGGCGCCGGCGCCATCATGGGTTCGGGCGGCCTGGTTGTTCTCGACGAGACCGACTGCATGGTCGATATCGCGCGTTATTTTCTCCAGTTCACCCAGAATCAGTCCTGCGGCAAATGTACCTTCTGTCGCGTCGGAACGCGACGAATGCTGGAAATCCTCGATCGCCTGTGCACCGGCAAAGGCAAACCCGGCGACATCGAAAAACTCGAAGAACTGTCGAAACAAATCAAGATGGGCAGCTTGTGCGGCCTCGGCAAAACCGCGCCCAATCCGGTCCTCTCGACGATCCGGTATTTCCGCGACGAATACGAAGCGCACCTGGCCGGCAAATGCCCCGCCGGAAAGTGCCTCGGCCTGATCCGGTTCGTTATTACCGACGATTGCATCGGTTGCACCCTCTGCGCCCAGCATTGCCCGACCAAGGCGATCCCGATGACGCCGTATCAAAAACACACGATCGACGATTCGCTCTGCGTCCGCTGCGGAACCTGCAAGAAAGTCTGCCCCTCCAAAGCCGTCATCATCGAATGAAAGTTCCCGGCTTTATCCCGGAGGTTCTTCTGGAGGGCCCCGCTCTGTCGGGGCCGGTATGGGCAGGAATAACCCATCGTTCGAAATGTCCAAAACGGGAATCCCAATAAGCATTCGGTTCAACGAAAGGATTCATTCGCATGGAACCGTAGAAAAATAAATGACAATTTCTTCTTGACCCCGGTCGTTCCATATCAGGGGCGATTCGCGAACCGCCCATTCTTTCCCGCAAAGGCGGGAATCCAGAGGACACCGAAGGTGTCCAACCCGAATAGCCCCTCGCAGAAATGTTTGTTGATTTCGAGAGGGGGCTGACCCCGAAGGCAACACAGGAGCGCAGCGCCGCAGCCGATCCAACCTCTGTGATCCTCGGTGCCATCTGTGGTAAATATATATCCTGTGTATCCTGTCTTTCCCTGTTAATATTCTGTTGCCATTCCCCAAATCCTAACCCCTCAATCCGAAATCTTGTTCCTTGAATCCTGTAAATCCTGTCCCCATGAAATATTCTTTGTGTCTCCGCGCCTTGGCGTGAGGTATAATACAAGCGACTTGACTAAATCCTATATCCTGTATCCTATAATGATTAGACTGACAATCGATGGAAAACCTGTAGAAGTCGAAAACGGCTCGACGGTTCTCGAAGCCGCCCGCAAACTGGGCATCGAGATTCCGACGATGTGCTGGGCGAAGGAGTTTGCGCCTTCGACCAGTTGCATGGTCTGTGTTGTCAGAATTAACGGCTCACAATCTCTGGTTCCATCGTGCGCGACAAAGGCCGTCGATGGAATGCAAGTCGAGTCCCAATCGGAAGTTATAATCGCAGCGCGCCGCACGGCCGTCGAACTTTTGCTCTCCGATCATGCCGGCGACTGCATGGGACCATGCCAGATCGGCTGTCCGGCCGAGATGGAAATCCCCCTGATGATTCGCCAGATCGCCGCAGGAAAGCTGAAAGATGCGATCTGCACAGTAAAACGCGATATCGCAATTCCCGCAATACTGGGCAGAATTTGTCCGGCTCCGTGTGAAAAGGTCTGCCGCCGAAGGCAAAAAGACGATGCTGTAAGTATTTGTCTGCTAAAGAGATATGTCGCAGACAAGGATCTTGAATCGGATGAGGTGTTCGTTGCGGATTGTGTCAAGCCGATGGGAAAATCGGTTGCGGTCATCGGGGCCGGGCCTGCGGGACTGGCTGCAGCGTATCATCTTGCACAGAAAGGGTTTACGGTTACGGTCTATGAGGCCAAGGATCATCCCGGCGGCGGATTACTTGTGGATGAACTGAAAGACAAGCTGACACAAGATATTGTCAATAAAGAAGTTGCGAAACTGACAGCCGCAGGATTTCAGATCAGGACCGGGGTGCGAGCGGGAGTTGACATTTCCTGGGGGGAACTCCGTAGAAACCACGATGCGCTGTTTTTGGCGATGGGGGGTATCGGAGATAAGGATGTCGAAGAGTTGGGGGTTGAAGTCAAGCCACAAACCATTGTCATTAATAAAGTTACATACCATACCAATGTACCAGGGATTTTCGCCGGCGGTAATGTCGTTCGTGGAAATCGAAAACTGGCCGTGCGGGCGGTGGCCGACGGCAAAGAAGCGGCAGAGTCCATCACACAATTCCTTACAGGAAAAGAAGTTACGGGAGTTAATCTGCGTTTCAATTGCCGAATGGGAATGCTTTGTTCTGAAGAACTCCAGCGATTCACGGCCCAGGCAGATCCGGCAGGTCGAGTTTCACAAGTTGGCATAAGGAAAGGAATTACAGACGATCAGGCCGTCGCCGAAGCGCGTCGTTGTTTGCATTGCGATTGTCGGAAGAACGATGCATGCCGGTTGCGCGAATGCGCGCAAGTCCTTGATGCAAAAGCGGTTGCCTACGAATCTCCGCATCGAGAATTTCATCAGGATTCCAGCTCAAAAATCGTGATTTACGAATCGGGCAAGTGCATCGATTGCGGCCTGTGCATTCAGGTTGCGCATAAGCATCGAGAGGAACTGGGATTAACATTCATCGGCCGGGGATTTGATGTTCGTGTGGCCGTACCGTTTGGGAGCACAATCGCCGAAGGTTTGAAACAGGCCGGACAAGAAGCGGCAGAAATTTGTCCAACCGGAGCGATCGTTTTGGTAGATTAATGATATACATTATCCAGTTAATATGTCTTAATCGGGGTGGGGAATATTTAGAACATCAGCAAGATCGCGGTAATCAAATTCGTGCTTTGCCAGCTTTTTCGACGATTTTGGATTTTTAAACCCTTGTCCATCATGGATTTACAAGCGATTGATACGATCTTGCTTGCCCTGAAAATCGTAAGTGCTTAATTGACAGGTATTTGCGGAGCAGTTTTGTCCTGTCTTGCTGGGTTTTGTTCCTCTATTACTTTTTGTTATACTGGAATGAATCTGTCCTCTATGTGATATAAAAGGGAATCTGCAAGATCGGTTTTCACAATAAGTTCAGGATAAAGGATGTAGGATTTAGGATGTAGAAACCGGTAAACGATATCCGCAGATTACACCGATTGACGCAGATTGTTCCTCACGCGAAGGGAAAACAATATCCACGGATTTCACGGGATTGGGATCGGCCGGAGGGCGGCTAAAGCCGCCTGATGACTTCGGGCAGGGCCCGTTCTCGAAATGAACGACAATTTCTGTGAACGGTCCCCCCTCAGCCAACGGCTGACTATCGTCAACCTTGCCGATCCGAATTCTACCCACAATCATGAAGTAAATCGAACAAGAGATAAACAGAAAAGGCGGGGGAAATTGCTTGATTCGGGCCGGAGGAATGGGAGAATGGTTGGCGGTTGGAGAAACGGTTCACAAACAAGTCCATAGGTCACGCCAAGAATAGGATAAATTCTAAGCACTACATCCTAAATTCTAAACAAATCCAGAAGCACAAATACAAAAGTTCAAAACGAATTGACTCACGCAAAGACGCGGAGACGCCAAGGCAAAATATCTTAGACGCGATTTACAGGATTAACAAGATGGGACGATTTGAAATTGGATATTTGAGATTGGATAATGGAAAAGGAGCCGGGAAAATTGAATTTACCTCACGCAAAGGCGGCAAAGGACTCAAGTTAGCAGTAAGCAGCGAGCAGCAGAAATCATAGACGCGATTTACGGGATTTACAGGATGGGTCGGAATAACCAATATCTTAGCAGAGCGGTGAAATGGAATGGAAAACAATAGTGGATGTAAGGTAGCATGAAATAATAGGTGACTGTCCCCTATTTCCCCTATTTCCAACAACAAGAAGGAGAAAAATAGGTGACTGTCCCCTATTATCCATTATCCTACTATTATCCTATTATCTGGCCCACATCGCAGCCAACGAGGTGGCCGACCGCCCCGGCCGAATTGAAGCGCGCGTTCTCAAACGCCGACGCCACCGTTATCCGCTCATGCAACAACCCCGACACCCGCTACGGAATTCCTCAGGAATAACATAACCACCGGGCAACACGGGAATACCGGACGGCAGTGCCATTCGTGACTGTCCCCTATTTCCCAAAAAAATGGGGGGGGGGATTTGCTTGCAATATGGGTGTTGCATGCTATACAATGCAATGAGAGTCATTTGACCTCCCGAAGCATTCAGCGACTGGAGAGTTCCAGCCAACTTTGGGAGGTTTTGCATGTGGCTCAGGAGTATAGAGTAGGGTGTGAAATGACAAAGCCTGGTTTGTTTTTGAAGGAGATGGGTATGCGGATTACCTGGCTGTTCTGTGGGCTTATCGTGGTGGCTGTGCCGGTTTGGGCCGACTGTCCCTCGGCAGACCTCACGGGCGACTGTTATGTGGACCTGGAGGATTTTGCCGTGATGGCCGCCTGGTGGCTGGCCCCGTGTGATGAATCCAATCACTGGTGTCAGGGGGCCGATGTGCTCCGCTCCGGAGGGGTGGATACCGAGGGCCTCTGCCAGTGGCTCAACCAATGGGGTAGCGGCAACCGTATCCCTTCGGATATGGTTCCCATCCCCGGCGGGACATTTCTGATGGGCAACTCCTTTCCGGAGGACGGCTCGGCCGCGGAGCTGCCGGTCCACACGGTAACGCTTTCTTCCTTCTCTATGAGCCAATACGAAATCACCAACGGGCAATACTGCCAGTTCCTCAATGCGGCCCTGTCGCAGGGAGACATCGAAGTCGTGGACGGAACGGCCGGCCGGCATCGGGTCGCCGGTAAGACAGGCGCCGGTACCGGGGGCGCCTACTGTCTGATCTATCCCCTCGAGAATCCAAGCCCGGACTACTTGATTCCCATCGATTACCACGCAGGAGCCTTCTGGGTTCGCTCCAAAGGCGGGCGGGACATGAATAATGACCCTGTGGTCTATGTCATGTGGTACGGCGCGATAGCCTACTGCAACTGGCGCAGCCAGCAGGAAGGCCGACAACCGTGTTACGACCTGTCCACAGGGACCTGCGACTTCCGCAAGAACGGCTACCGACTGCCCACAGAGGCACAATGGGAGTATGCCGCGCGAGGTGGACTGTCCGGCCGGCGGTTCCCCTGGGGCGACACGATCAGCCACAACGAGGCGAACTACATCAGTTCCAGTTCCTACAGCTACGCCATCCATGTGCCGGGTACCCAGTACCATCCCCTGTGGGATGATGGAATCTCGCCCATGACATCGCCTGTGGGCTGTTTCCCGCCCAATGGCTATGGCCTCTATGATATGGCCGGCAATGTCAGCGAATGGTGCAACGACTGGTATGCATTCAACTACTACAGTGCCAGCCCCGAAACAAATCCTGCCGGGCCGGCCAGCGGCACCACCCGGATGTATCGCGGCGGTTCCTGGGCCAACGACGGCGGCGCTATCAATTGTCGCGTTGCAAGTCGCGGCACCGCCTACCCCGACTACCGGAATAGAAGCGACAGCCGCGGCTTTCGTGTCTGTTTGATCGCGGATTGAGGGAAATTTTCACTGACCGCTGAGGTAGTGTTTTTGGATGGCGTGTTCAAGCTGGGCGCGGGTCTTGGCGGCCATCAGGTGGAGCTGTGGTACGAGAAGGCAACGAAAACCACCCGCTCGCGCGAGGAGAACCTACGCATCAGCCGTGGAAATAGTGAAATAGGGGACAGTCACCTATTATTTGGTCTTGACGGCTCACGGGGCATCGTTAAAATGATCTGTTATGCCCAGAACAGCCCGAATCGCGATTCCGGCGGTGCCGGTTCACATCACGCAGCGCGGCAACAACCGCCAGGATGTCTTCTTCGTCGATGACGACCGCCGCGTGTACCTGTCAATCCTGCGCGAGCACTCCGAACTGCACGGCCTGGAAATCCTCGGCTGGTGCCTGATGACCAATCATGTCCACCTGATCGCCCGTCCCAGCGCCGCCGACTCGCTGGCCAAGGCGTTGGGACGGACGCATTATCGCTACACGCAATATGTCAACCGCCTGCACGCCCGCAGCGGCCATCTGTGGCAGAATCGCTTCTTCTCCTGTCCGCTGGGGCGCGAGCACTTCTGGCAGGCCTTGCGCTATGTCGAGCAGAATCCGCTGCGTAGAGGGTTGGTTCGGCAGGCGTGGAAATATC
>CAZXPW010000005.1:0-128484 GCA_964643355.1 uncultured Pirellulales bacterium | reverse complement strand
AACTTGATGATTCATCGGCTCAAACCCGGATAATCGAACTTTTCATACACATTCTCAGGGAAAATCCATAGGAGGTCAACATGAAGGTTCGAAACGCTGCACAGATTGGAATCATCCTGGTCATCGCCAATTTGATCATTTCCTTGTGCACACACGGATTTTATCTGATGATGTATTTGCCCACGCTGTTCCGAAGTCCCGGGAATGAATCCCGAGTCGGAGGGTATATGCTTGCAACGCTTGGTTCGATCCTCGGCGAGATTCTGTTGAATGTCGCCCTGTTGCTGGTCTTCGGATCGTTGTGCCGCACGCGGGAACAATTCTTCCACGACAACCCGGACATCCCGGCATGATACGATAAGAGACTTCATTTTTTGGAGAATTCGATGCGAAATCTCGTACCTGTTTTCATCCTGTTCGTTTGGGTTTTATCATCGTGTTCGGCACAATCCACCGCAGACCCAGAGCCGGTAAAAGGGTACTCCATCCCCCTGATCGACTTGGCCAATCAGACACAACGACAGGTGATCGTGGATCGAGAAGCCGACCAGTACCTCGGCCACCCGACGACGGTCCTACTGGAGGACGGTAAGACGATGATCATCGTCTATCCCAAGGGCCACGGCAAAGGCGCCATCGTGATGAAGCGCAGCGGCGACGGCGGTCTGACCTGGTCGGAGCGATTACCGACGCCAAAAAGCTGGGAGACCTCCAAGGAAACGCCGACGATCCATCGGGTGATCGACGCGGCGGGCAAGAAGCGGTTGATTGTCTTTTCCGGATTGTATCCGATCCGAATGTCTTTTTCCGAGGATGACGGCGCAATCTGGAGCGAGTTGGAACCGATCGGCGATTTCGGCGGCGTGGTCGCGATGAGCAGCGTAGAGCGACTCAAAGACGGCCGCTATATGGCACTGTTCCATGATGACGGCCGCTTCCTCCGCGAAGCCGGCAAGTCGGCCAATCCCCCGATCTTCACCGTCTATAAGACCCTCTCGGCCGACGGCGGCCTGCACTGGGGCCAGCCGATCCCCATCGCCTCACAGCCGCCGGCCCACCTGTGCGAGCCGGGCCTGATCCGTTCGCCCGACGGCAGGCAAATTGCGGTATTACTCCGCGAGAATAGCCGTAAGTTCAATTCCTTCGTGATCTTCTCCGACGACGAAGGTAAAACATGGAGCACGCCGCGCCAAGTCCCCGGCTCGCTGACCGGCGACCGCCATGTCGGCAAATACGCTCCCGACGGACGGCTGCTGATCAGCTTCCGCGATACGGCGTTGGAGACGCCCACCCAGGGCGACTGGTGCGCCTGGATCGGCCGCTACGAAGACATCGTAGCCGGCCGAGAAGGTCAGTATCGCGTGCGACTGATGGACAACCACAACGCATGGGACTGCGCCTATCCCGGCGTCGAGGTCTTGCCCGACGGCGCTTTCGTGATCACGACCTACGGCCATTGGACTCAAGGCCAGCCGCCCTATATTGTCTCGGTCCGCCTCAAGCTTGATGAACTGGACGAGTACTCCAAAACAAAATGAGCCCCGCCGGACAGACCCTTGGCATTCAGATCCTTGGCATTCGGTCTTGACTTTTCACATTCTTATGATTATCATGGGGGAATTGGTGGTTCGTTGCGGTTGAAACCCTTCTTGAAAACGGAAACGAGTTTTTTTGTCAATACAAGCAATTCCGGAGGAATCATGATGATGATAATAAGAATCGCAATCCCAATGATTTTCTTTTGTTTGTCTCCCTCGGTCTATTCGGCCCTGGACCTGACAAGCTGGATGAAAGTGGACCAATACAATCGCTGGTCATTTTCCAATCCCACTCCAGACAGTATCCGCATGGACGAAACAGCCGCCAGCCAGACCGTCGCATCCAGCTGGCCATTGAAGCAATCCTCGTGTTGTTGAGTGGACCTGTGCTAAACCGTCTTTCTGGTATCGCAAGAATGGGTCTGGCATCCCTGTTGATGGCGACATCCATGGGTTGGGCCGGAATCCCCGGCGACCTAACGGACGATGGACAGGTCAATCTCAACGACCTGATTGTGCTGGCTTCCGAGTGGTTGTTTCCGGAGGGCGCGTCGGCCGACATCGACGGAGGCGGCGTGGGTATCTCGGATCTGGCAATCGTATCGTCCGATTGGCTGCAATCCGATCTGAATCTGATCCTCCGTACCCGGGATCGTTTCTTGCCAGGCGTCGCTTTTCTCGTACGCGTCGAATTGCTTGACCACAACGGGAATATCCGCCGCGACATCTGGGATACGACCGCCTCCCTTGCCGTCGCGGATAATCCGTCGATCTCTCTCTCGGCCCAGCAGGTTCGTCTCATCAATGGGATGGGGTCGGCGCTGGTAACCGTAACCGGAAACGGCGAGTTCACCCTGTTGGCCGAAGTCTTAAACCGATCCGTCGGCAAGCGACTGATGCAACTGGATCCCGAGGCCATCGCGGTCGTCTCAGGCACGCTGGCGGCATCGCAAACCTGGAGCGGCGTTCATCGCATCACCGGCGGAGATTTCACCATTCCCGCCGGCATAACATTGACGCTGGAGCCGGGAACGATGGTTTTGATCGACGGCACGGCCAGCGGCACCGACGGAGCGGATCTCGATATCCTCGGCTCGCTGCAATCGATCGGCTCCGATTCCTCGCCGGTCACGATCACCGCGACGGAGGCCGGGAAAAACTTCGGCGAGCTGCATTTTTCCTCGGGAGACCCGTCGCTGCTGCAATACACGGATATTCATCGAGGCGGCCGTTCGCCGGGAGTCGGGCACACTGCCACCGGTCCCACCATCCGCGCGAATCATTCGACGATCGTCTTCGATCACGCCAATATCACGGACACGGCGGGCAAATCCATGCATTCTGAGTCCGGATCAAATCTTATTTTTCGTCGTTGCCTTCTGAGCCGATCGGCGATGGGGCCGGAGATCTCCGGCACCGCCCTGCTGCTGGAAGAAAGCTGGCTGACCGACATGCACGGCCGCGACGACGCCGACGGAATTTACATCCACTCCCAGCAAAACGGCCAATTGTGCAAGCTTCGCGGCGGCGTGGCCGCGTTGGTCGACGACGACGGAATCGACTTGCTGGGGCCAACGATCACGATCGAGGATTTTTTCGTCCGCGACACCCGAGACAAGGGGATCAGTCTGTACAACGGCGATACCACAATCCGGCGATGTCTGATCGTCGAAACGAATATCGCCCCGGAGGATCCGACCGTCTCGGCGGTGGCCTGCAAGGCCAACGACGGAGGTTCTGCCACAGTTCACATCGACCGCTCAACGATCGTCGCCACGCGGATGGAAGGTCGGATCGACTTCGGGATTCAGTCGAACAACAAGTACAATGTCAAATCCGGCCGGATCTACTGGAATGTCTTCAACTCCATCATCGACGCCACCGATCCAATCCAGGCCGACGCGCCGTATCTGGACGGTGATTTTCATATCGAGTACAGCGACATCTTCGATGAGGCATGGCCCGGTGCCGGAAACCTCCACGCCGATCCGTTGTTCGTCGATCGGGCCGGGCACAAGTACCGTTTGTCGGCCAGTTCGCCGTGTGTCAACGCCGCCGACCCTGCGCAGACCGATCCCGACGGCACCCGTCTGGATATGGGGTATCCGTTCATGGATTGAAAATTCGCTGAAACCGCTATCGACAAATCACAGTCGCTTGACGGTCAATCCTCGCTTCTGGAATTCGGTCACGAGTTTGTCGCGATGGTCGCCCTGAATCTCGATAGACCAATTCTTGATGGTGCCGCCGGCGCCGCAGCGGGTCTTCAGTTCGCGGGCCAGATCTTTGAGTTGGTCGGCGGTCCCCCCCAGACCGGACACGACTGTAACGGCCTTGCCCTTGCGGCCTTTGGTGTCCAGTGCCACACGCACAATCCCATCGCCGGCCGGAGCGGCCCGATCGTTTCCGCAGACACACTCGGCAATCGGCCTCGAACACGCTGGACACATCGTGCCAAATTCCGTCGAATAGACAATTCCGCTTGGACGATTCTTGTTCTCTCGCATGAGCAACAGTGTATCCTCCCGGACGACAAACCGCACGCTTATTCGCCCCGGCAATTCATGGAGTCCGTGCCCCTTTTGCGAAAATCCATGCAATACCGGTCTGTAGCCATTCGTCCAGATACCGGGTACAATATCCTCACGGAAATCAAAGAACGAACATTTCATCAGGAGACCGGTATGAAAAAGGCAATCGTAGTGGTGGTGGCGGCGATATGTGGATTAGGAGCTCTGGCGGCCATGGCACAGGATGCAAACAAGGACAAGACTTCGCAGGCGTTCCGCGACCAGTTCGTCAAGGACTTCCATCGCATCGGCCTCAATACCACGCCCGGCGACGCGATGATGCTGCGGATCCTCGTCGAGGCCGCAAAGTGCAAACGCGGCATTGAAGTGGGTTCGGCCACGGGATTCGGCGCGGTGAATATGGGCATCGCCTTCGAGCGGACCGGCGGACACCTCTGGACGCTGGATATCGATCCGAAGATGATCGCGGCAACGAAAGAGAATCTCGAAAAGGTCGGGCTGGAAAAGGTCGTCACCTGCGTGGAGGGCGACGCCCTGAAAACCCTTCCAACCATCGAAGGTCCGATTGATTTTGCTTTTCTCGATGCGGTAAAATCGGATTATCTGAAGTATCTTCAAATCATCGAGCCCAAGCTCAAGGTCGGGGCCGTCGTCGTTGCGGACAATGTCATCCAGTCGGCCCGCCAGATGAAGGACTTCCTCGACTATATCCAGAACAATCCCAACTACGACACCGTAATCATCCGCGCCTCGATGGAAAAGAACGACGGCATGGCGATCAGCTACAAGATCCGCTGATCGGATCCGATCAATTCCAATTCGAAGCAAACAGGAGCGGCAAATATGCGGATAGATCTTCGTTTCCGCTGTTTCGGCGGACTGACGCTGTTGGTCCTCTCGTCCGCACCGTGGAACTTCATTTCGGCGGTTCTGGCGGCGGCGTCCGAGTCATACGAGTTGAACATCGTTACAACCGCCGTACAAGCCGAACCGCAAACGGACACGCTCGAGCCGCAGGTCCTGGACTTCCGCTATGCTCCGTCGCGATGGCAGACCTGTACGGGGCTGGTCGATGACCCGCACAAGACCATCGTCGGTTCTGACGGCGGCCTGTACTACCAGTACGGCTCCGGCCGCTTTGACGGATTTGGCGAGCGGATACTGGCTGACCTACCCGGCGGCGAGAAGGCCGCGATCGAGCAATCGCTGCAAAGCCCGCGACTGCCCATCGTTAAGACGCGGCTGAGCAAAGGCGGTGCGGTCCTGGAACAAACCACATGGGCGGGGATCGCACCACAACCGGCCGACCAATCCTGGGCGGATCGTCGGGTCGATTTCCTGTGGTTGCGAAATGCCACGGGCTCGGAGAATCGGCCGATCATTCTGACGATTGACTCCAACGATCGCTTCCATCTTGGTTCGGATGGAAAATCTCTCTTCAAACTCGGCGACGACAAACCGTATTGCCGCTTTTCCGTTGCGCCTACCGAAATCGAACCGGCCTTGCTGCGAAACGCCACCGAGGAAACTTCGCCGTTGAAATCTGAGTCGGCCCCGGCGCTGAGCCGCGGGTGGGCCAATCCGCAGGTTCCCTGTGCTGAGTTGTATCGCGATGTGTTGGTTGGCTATGGCAGACCAATCGCTTATTCCTTTCGCGGTCAACCCGGCCGGTCCTATATTGCCGCATTCGGATTCATCGAAGGGTACTACGAAAAACCGGGCGCCCGTCCGATGGAAATCCGCATCGAAGGCAAAACCATTCGAGAACTGGAAGTGATCCGCGAGGCCGGCCGTAACAAACCAATGGCCGTGATCGTGGAGGTTCGCGACGAAAACAACGACGGCAAGATCGACCTGGGCGTTTATTCTCCCGATAAGGCCCAGGACAAGAACACGATCCTTTCGGGTCTGTGGATCTTCGAGAAAGATAATATACCCGCCGAGGCCGAGGTGATCTCCGGCAAGTTCAAGAATCAACCCCTTGCCTCGGCCACCAGCGCCACAACCGGCCAGACGGTTCGCCTGACTTTCGCCTCCGACGGCAAGCCCCAGTCAGTTCTGGCCGCATTCTTTCAAGGTCCGGCCTCGGAGTGTACAGTTTCTGAAAATGCCTTTCCACTTCTGGAAACAGCCATACGATATTGGCATTCGCAAAAACTACCCTATGACCAAATCAGTGTTCCCGATCCGGCCGTGCAGGGATTATTGGATTCATGTATCCGAAATATCTACCAGGCCCGCGAAGTTCGTCCCGGCGGCGTGGTCTTCCAGGTCGGCCCGACCTGTTACCGCGGTACCTGGGCGGCCGACGGTCCTTTCTTGTTGGAGGCGGCAACCTACCTGGGTCGCTGGCAAGAGGCCCGAACGGGCCTTGAGCTGCAGATCGACAAGGACGACGGCCCCGGCGGCGTTGAATTCTCCAAGAAATGCGGCCTGCGGTTGTGGATGGTCCTGCGCCATTGGCAACTCACCGGCGACGACGCGTGGCTGGCGTCGATCTGGCCGAAGGTTGAGTTCAATGTCAATGAAATCATCCGTTACCGGCAATTGACCCGCAGCGATCCACAGCAGGCCAACTATGGTCTCATGCCTATCGGCTTCGGCGACGGCGGCCTGGGCGGCGCGCATCGCGAGTACACGAATGTCTATTGGACTCTGGCGGGACTGAAGTGCGCAATCGAGATGGCCCGCTATCGCAAGCTCCCGCACGCCGACGCGTGGGCCGCCGAGTACGACGATTACTGGAAGACCTTCGAAAAGGCCCGCAACCGTGATAAATTGACCGACAAGAACGGAAATGTCTATGTCCCCGTTACGATGAAAGGCGAGCAGCCGCAACTGCCTCAGCGCGGCGCCTGGGCGTTTTTGCATTCTGTCTTTCCGGGCCGTATCTATCGCGACGACGACGCCCTGATGCTCGGTACGATGGCCATGCTCGACGCCAATCAGCGCGAAGGCCTGATCTACGGCACCGGCTGGATCGAAGACGGCATCTGGAACTACGCCGCAAGTTTCTATGCTCACGCACACTTGTGGCTGGGCCACCCTGACAAGGCCGCCGCGACACTCTACGCCTTCGGCAACCACGCCAGCCCCCTGCTGTGCTGGCGCGAGGAGCAGAACTCCAAAGGCCAAAAGGAACACTTTGTCGGCGACATGCCCCATAACTGGGCCAGCGCCGAGTTTATCCGGCTGGTCCGACACTTGCTGGTCCTCGAACGCGGCGACGAATTGCATCTGCTCCAGGCCCTGCCGCAGGCCTGGACCAAACCCGACGGAGATATCCGGATCAAGAAGATGCCGACATCGTTTGGGGACATTGACCTGAAAGTCGTCTTTGAAGAACTCGACACAGTCCGCATCCATCTGCTTTTCGCCCGGCGATCAACCGAAGGCAAGATCGTCCTGCACTTGGAACGGCTCGGCGGCGAGATCGTCTCCTCTACTGCCGATACAAACGCCCCCTTACACATCCGGTCGGATCAGCCCTTTGAGATCACCGTTCAGCTCCGCCGCTGATCGTCAAATTTAGTTGCTCTCTGGGCAAATTGACCGTACAATTCATCAAAGTTCGAAGCAACTATGCGAATATCGTCGGCGGAGGGATTGCGGCATTGTTTCTCCGCCGGAAAAGCTAAGGCGAGGGATTTTTTGGGAGAAAACGATGAATCGGATCACACTTCACACAAACGGGGGTACGGGTCTTTGGATGGTTTTCCTTGCGGTGTTGGTATTCGGTGCGCCGCTGCTCTTTGCCGCGGCCGACGACATCACCGGAGCGTGGGAAATGACGATGGACTTCGGCGGGCGGCCGAGCTTTGCGCAGGTGTCGATCGCCCGCGGGGCCGACGGGGGTCTGACGGGCAAATGGGGCGGCAACGACCTGCTCGATGTCAAGTTCGCCGACTCCAAGCTCACTTTTGTCCGCGTCATCCGCATGCCCGGACAAGATCAGCCGATGGAATTCAAACTCAGATACCAAGGCACTCTCAAGGACGGCAAGATCGAAGGCAAACTGATCAGCGATCAGGGCGAATTCGCCGCCAACGGAGCTCGGATCAAACCCAGGCCCGCGATTCTCGGCCAGTGGGATCTGGCTTACACGATTCAGGACCGCGACATGAAGGCCGTATTGACGGTTACGCAAAAGCCGGATGGTTCGATGGATGCCAAATGGACCAGCTCCTTCGGCGAGAATGTGATCTCGAATGTGAAATTCGCCGATGGTAAGCTCACCTTTACCCGGAAGACCAAGATCAACGATATGGAGTTCGAATCCGATTTCGAAGGAACGGCCGCGGGCGACAAGCTGACCGGGAAAATGAAAAGCCAAATGGGCGAAATCGATGTCGCCGGAGAACGGGTCGGCGGCGCGCTGATCGGTAAATGGGCCCTGACGACCGAAACCGAACAGGGAACCTTCACGCAGAACCTGACGATCTTCCCCGACATGACGGCCCGCTATCAATTCTTCGATGGAGAGATTCCCGTCAAGGACCTCAAGCTCGAAAACAATGTGGTGACTTTCGTGATCGAGATGGGCTTCGGCGATCAGGTCTTCGAGCTGAAGTTCAAGGGCACGCTGGCCGGCAAGGAACTCAACGGCGAATTCACTTCTTCCCAGGGGACATCCAAGGCCACAGGAAAGAAACTCGAAGCCGCCGGGGCGGCGGTCGGGACCTGGGAACTGACTTCGACCACGCAGCAGGGAACGCGGACCAGCACGCTGACGATCAAGGAAGACATGACCGGGACCTACAAGAGCCGCGATACCGAAACGCCCGTCCAGGACCTGAAGGTCGATGGCGACCAGGTGTCGTTCAAGATCACCCGGGAATTTCAGGGCAACTTGGTCACGATGGAGTTCAAGGGCAAGATCGAAGGGACAACGCTCAAGGGCCAGTTCATTACCGAACGGGGTTCCCGCGAGGTCACCGGCAAAAAGATCTGATCAAGCTGAAAATCCGCCGATTGATTCCCGACGATAATCCAAACGGGTTGGCGTTCAACGGGAAGAATCAGTGGCGGGCCGCGTTTGGTCCTGATCCTGCCGGTTTTTATGGACCATCTTGATTTTCAGGATTTGTTCCTGTAGAATCAAGAGTTTGAAATGTTGCAATTGGGCATGTCGCAGGAGAGTCAGAAACCAGAAAAACCAGGGGGAGAAGGATTGTACGGATTGCGCATCGTCCGCACAAAGATGTACTGGGTGTTGCCCCTGTGCCTTTTGGCCATGGGGTCAAGCGCCTTCTGTGGTCCTTGGCGATTCGTCGTCACGGGCGATAGCCGGGGTAGCTATAACGGAATTAATCGGCCGATTCTGGAGGAAATTGCCGCCGACATCATTCGCCAAAATACGCTCCGAAAAATCGATGTGTTTGTGTTTCCCGGCGATCTGATCGAAAATGCACCGATGCCCCCGATTCGGATCCAGTATGAAAACTGGATGGAGGTGATGCGATCCGTTTCGGATGCGGGAATCCAACTGCTGTCTTGCCGGGGAAATCACGACACCGACTGGTTGACCTATTTTGGATCCGACGCTTACCCCCAATTCAAACAGCCCGGCAACGGCCCACCCGGCGAACAATACATAACTTTTGCCAAAAACCATAAAAACGCCCTCTTCATCGTTCTGGATACATTTTCCGGCCGGAATGATTTCAACGCTTGCCGAATCAATCAGCCCTGGCTCCAGTCCGTCCTGTCCGGCAATCGCCAGCCGCATATCTTCGCCTTCGGCCATGTCCCCGCCTTCAAGGCCCTCCATGAGGATTGTCTCGACGATTATCCTCAAGATCGCGATCAGTTCTGGCAGACTCTGACCCGGGCCGGAGCCAAGACTTACTTCTGCTGCCACGACCACTTTTTCGACCACGCCCGCATTGACGACCGCGATGGAAATCCCGACAACGACCTCCATCAACTGATCGTTGCGACGGCCGGAGCCCCCTTGTATCCGACTCCGCGGTATAACGGAGATAACGGCATGTATCAGCCCGTCAACCTGTTCCACGCCATGCAATTCGGTTACCTGATCGTCGAAGTCAACGACCTGACCGTAACCATGACCTGGATGCAGCGCGACGATGCCTTGCCCGGAATCGGCGGTTATTCCGCGGCCTATTCGTGGAATTACCAGGTCCCCCCTCGCCCCGTAATCTTTGCCGACGCCAACCTGCGTCAAGTCGTCTCCAGAATCCTCGGCGTCGAGAATCCAACGCATCACGACATGCTGGAACTGGCGGATTTATCGGCCGAGGATGGGATGATCCGGGAACTGGAGGGCTTGCAGTTCGCCCGAAATCTGCATACCGCCGACCTGCGGAACAACCGGATCGAGTCGCTCCAGGTCCTGGTGGATCTCGATCGGTTGAGGCGTGTGGACCTCCGCGATAATCCCCTTTCCGATCGATCCCGCTGTCGCGAGGTGAAACTCATCCAAGAACGAAATCCCGACGCCAGGATTCATATCGATCCGCCAAACCGAACGCTGCTCAGCGATTGTTCCGCGAATTTACGGGACCTGGACACGATGACCAAGGCGTGGCTGCAATCCTGTTCGGGAGAAAACGCGTTCTGCAAAAAATCCGACCTGGACCAGTCGGGTACGGTGGATCTGATTGACTTGGCGTTGCTGGCGGAATTCTGGCTCGAAAATCCGTAAAGGGCCGATTACCCCGCCTTGGCACGGATGCTCAGGGCGGAAAAGAGAATATGTCGCAGCTTTTCATCGGTTTGGCTTCTGAGATACGACTCGGTAAAGTCCAGCCGCGGCCGGCCGTCATAGTGCATCAGCCGCTCGATCAGTTCCGACTTGCTCATGCCGGCGACCAGGGTCGCCAGCGCCTCCAGTGAATTTGAAAAACCCATGGTTGAATCCTGCGATCGTTTCATGCTCCCTTGTTCCCAAGACAATGTCCTATCGGGAAACACCGCAATCGGGTTTACCGAAAATTCGTTGGATTCGTATTGGATTGGCGCAAATTCTTCGTCAGGAGGACAACTCATCACGGAGTGCATACAGATCCTATCGGCTTTCTTGCCGCATCATGGCTCTTGGGCAGTTTAGAAGGACTTTAAACAACTCCAGGGTCGAAGAACGGTTTTCCGTATCGAGGGATCGGAACCTTCCCCTCTACGGACTGGTTTTTTGCCCGATCAGGTTCCATTCCCGGCAGATATGTCGGCAAACCATCACGAAAAGCAGCCAACTGACGCCGATGTCATAACCTTGCGCTTCTCGTAGCTCATGCCCGCACCAGCGACCACTTCCGGAACACATACCTGCACACAACCACGAAGATCAACCAACTGAAACATATAAGACAGGCCGTTAAGGTCAAGATGACGGTATTTGGCATTTTTCGAATTTCGCTGAACAACACCATCGGCACAATAACACAAACCAATAGACCACCGAATTTTCCAACAAACGGCATGTTTCTGAAGCACAAGTTCATGCTGTGGTACAACGGCACCATAAATAGCGGAACACAGCAGAATCGTAACGGCAAAGCATGAAATACATAGGGATCGTACCTCCCGGGGTCGATGCTTGGCAATACCCGTTCCAACGGGATCGTTAATAGGGCAGCGATGATCAGAAATATTGTCAGCAATGCTGCCAACACTGACGAGTTCATTATCGTTGACACAAACATCTCTCGTCGCCCCCCGTTTATAACCAGAGTCGAATACCCAAAATTGAAATACTGTAGGCCTACTACGGTAATCATTAGGAAAACGAATACGGAGGTATCTTTTGCCCCCTCGATAATCAAGTATCCGAATATGCAGATGTAAAGAAGGGACTGAGAAATATCCAATAGGGGGTGAAAACACCGTATTACCTGCCCCAGCTTTTCATAAAGTTGTCCCCAGAGATATCGCGACATGCCGCGGGATTTGCAGGCTTGCATCCGGTTCAGGAAGAATTGTTCGGTACGGATTTCGAGCTGGCTCCGCCGGGCCGGGAGTGGGCTTTGATCCTCAAAGTTCGGTTGCCGTCTTTTTGTGGCTGCGATGGTCGCGCTTTGATACCAGGTCTGGCGGCAATAGTGCTTTAGAAATTCGGGCTGGTTGAGAAGCCACCAAAAGCCGCCGGTTGCCGCCGCTCCCAGGCCGATCGAGAGGATCGGAAGATGGAGGATGAACCATTCGATCCATCGACCTGCGGAAACGACGATGACTCCGAAGACAAACAGGATAGCGACAAACTTCATTCCCCAGATCAGAATGACACCCACTCCAAGCCAGTAACAGAACAGGCCCAGACAAAAGGCCGATAAATACAATCCCACAAGGGCCGTCTGCGATAGATCGGGGTAATAAAGAAAGACCAGCGAAAAGATTCCGATGACGATCGGGCCGGTGCCAAACAGAACCTGCCGGACGCCGCGTTCATGTCCGGGCAGCATAAAGGCCAGGGGCTTGCCGACGAAGGACATCTGGATCGCCGAGATGGACAGCCCCAGGACCAGCGAGCTCAAAACCCACCATGCCCCCGTAAAGCCGGATGGATCATTGGATAGATTCTCGGCCGCCGCCAAGGCCAGGCACAGTTCGATCAAACCAAGCACGCCATACAGCAACCACACCGCCGGCCATTGGCTCGTCGCCTTCAGATTTGCCTTGAACTCCTTTATGATGCAATTCTCCTCACTTCACAACGATTTTATAGAGTTCTTCCAGCGACAGGGACATGGTTTCGACGGTCCATCGGCGATTGTGGGCGATCTCTTCGATCTTCGGTTTGATCGTCGTGGGAATGGTCAGCAAGGCCGACGCTCCGGACTGCTGTTTCTCGACGAATCCCGTAAAGCCCAGGTCGGCCGGGAGGTCGCCGTCGAGCCCGGTCAGCCGGATGCGGCAGTAATGTTCGCGGAGTTCGTCCAGTCCGCAGTCGCAAATGATCCGGCCGGCGTCCATGATCCAGACATGGTCGATGACCTTCTCGATGTCGCTGAGGATGTGCGAGGAGATCAGGATCGTGCGGTCCTGCTCCTGGATCAGCGACACCATCAGATCCAGGAACTTGCCGCGGACGATCGGATCCAGCGCCGAGGCCGGCTCGTCGAGGATCAGCAGTTGCGGCCGGTGCCCGATGGCCAGCAGAATCGCCAGCTTTTGCCGCTGCCCGGGCGACAGGGTCCCGACGCGACCGCCGGTCTCGATCCCGAAATCGGCGATATATCGCTCCTCCAGCTCGCGGTCCCAGGTATCGTAATAGGCGGCGACATAGCGAATATGCTGGCCGACCGTCATCCAGTCCAGGAGCTGGCCCTCCTGATGGACATAGCCGATCCGCGACAGTTCCGCCGGGCCGAGTTTTGCCGCACTGCAATCCAGCGTACGGCACTGGCCCTTGTCCGGCAGGTAGAGGCCGACGATGTGCCGCAGCAGGGTACTCTTGCCGCAGCCGTTGGCGCCGACCAGGCCGATGAGGGTGCCGGGGCCGGCGGCGACGCTGACTTCCTACATGGCGATGGTTTGCCCGAACCGCTTGGAGACCTTTTCCAGTTGAACCAGTGTTGTCATGTTTGGTTTCCCTCCATTGTGTCGTATTCTTTGTACAATTTTCGCAGTTGTTCGACGGCCTCAGACAGCGGAATGTGCATCTGCACGGCCAGCACCGCCGCCGCCGGCCCCGGCACCCTCATCGGCCTGGTCGGCGCGCCCCCGGTCGGCCGTTTGGTCCTCAATCCCGGCGACAAACAATCCCACGCCGCGCTGTCGCTGAAGGAGGCCGGTGGCCTCCAGCAATGAGTACGCCTTGCTGATCGTCATCGGATTGATCTTGAGGCGCACGGCCAACTCGCGGACGGTAGGCAACTGATCGCCGGGGACGATCTGGCCGGCCAGGATCTGCCGGGTGATCTGATCCATCAACTGGCGATAGATCGGAACGCCCGAATGGGTATCGATGACAAGGATCATGAACGCTCCATTGTATTACTGTATTACTTGACTAAGGGCCTATAACAATACCGACGAAAATGGCCATTTTCAGTGTCAATAACGAGGTTATGGCTCGTAAAGATAGAGCTTCTAATACAGTTTACCTTTTTCATGATCCTGTGGCAACAAAAATTCGGAAGGGGAACAAGAAAATCTTGGTGATGTCGGCTCGATGCCCCTGACCCGCCTGAATCGAGTGTCGTGCGTGGAAATGCAATGCCGTTGCATCCCTGCGGGAATATGATACGCTTGGTGGATGAAAACGAGCCAACTGGACTATGATTTGCCCGAAGAATTGATCGCCCAGACGCCCGCCGACCGGCGGAGCGATTCGCGGTTGCTGGTGATGGACCGTAGCACCGGCGCGCTGTCAGACCGGCGGTTCTTCGAGATCGCCGAGTTGCTGGAGCCGACCGATTGCCTGGTCCTGAATAACACCCGGGTCATTCCGGCCCGATTTTTCGCCCGGCGATCGACCGGTGGTAGGATCGAGGGGCTCTTTCTCTATGAGCCGCAGCCCGGATATTGGGAGGTCATGCTGAAAAATGCCCAGAAGATCCGGCCGGGAGAATATCTCTCGCTGCTGGACCATGCCAGGCAGAAGGCCACAATCGTTCGAGTGACCGAACGATTGGGCGAGGGTTTGTGGCGATTACATGCCGGGGGGACTGAACCGGCCGAGTCGCTTCTGGCTCGCATCGGATATGCCCCACTGCCACCGTATATCAAGCGTCGCTATGATACTGATAACCCGCAAAATCAAGAAGACCACCACAGATACCAGACCGTCTATGCCGCCTCGTCCGGTGCCGTCGCCGCCCCCACCGCCGGCCTGCATTTCACCGATGAACTGCTCAGTGCCCTTCGCAAGAAAGGGCTGAGCATCGCTCAGGTCACCCTGCATGTCGGGGCCGGAACCTTCAAACCCGTCACGGCCGAAACACTGGAGAACCACGACATCCACTCCGAGACCTGGCAGATCGACGAGCCCAACGCCGCAATCATTAATGAGGCCATCGACCGGGGTCATCGGATCATCGCCGTCGGCACGACCTCGGTGCGGACGCTGGAAACCGCCGGGGCAAACGGGAAAGTTGCGGCCGGGCACGGCCAAACGAAGCTCTTCATCCTGCCCGGCTACGACTTCCGGATCGTCCGGGGGATTATCACCAACTTTCATCTCCCTCGATCCACCCTGCTGGCCCTCGTCGCCGCCTTTGCAGGCCTCGATCCGGTCCTTGCCGCCTACCGCCACGCCGTCCAAGCCCGCTACCGCTTCTACTCCTACGGCGACGCCATGCTGATCGTATAAACCGATTTTTCGGTTCCTGGTTCTATTTACCTTGTTTGAATGAATGGGCGATTGTTCTATTTTCGATATCCGTGTATAATTCCGAACACTATTGTTTCGTGAGCTATACAAAATGACCGACATATCCCAACGGCGTTGGAAGTGCCGATTCGGATGACCGAACTTGTCCACTGGCTCAACAACGAGCGGACTATCCACCCCGTTCTGATCAGCGGAATCGCACAGTTTCAGCTTGTCCATATCCACCCCTTTCTGGATGGCAACGGCCGGACCTCCCGCCTGCTTTCAACATTGTGTTTGTATCGAAATGGGTACGATTTCAAACGGTTATTTTCGATCAGCGAGTACTATGATCGGGATCGATCTGCATTCTATCAAGCGATCCAACAAGTCCGAGAACACAATATGGATTTGACCGGCTGGTTGGAATACTTCATCGAGGGTTGGCAACCCAGCTTGCTGAGGTCAAAGATCGCGGAGAACAGGCCATTCGTCTGGATGTTCTGATTCAAGAACACAACCTTTCCAAAAGACAATCGAAGGCGCTTCAATATATCCTGGAAAACGGTAATTTGACCATTCAGGATTATGAAAACCTCTGCCCCACAGTCAATCGACGAACCCTGCAGCGGGATTTGAAAGCGATGGTTGCATCAGATCTGTTGACTTTGGAAGGTTCAACCAATAATCTGATTTATCGGTTGAAAACACCGCTCTAAACTTGCGACAAACTTACGACACAACTTGCGACATCGCCAAGGGCAATCCCATGATTCGCTGTGATAAGCTGTGACATGCCACGGTGACTCGCCCGTCGTTGGCTCATAATCGATTTTAAAACAATGACTCTCAAATCGATCGATTCTTAAAATCCAGTACTGCTGATTGCGTAAGATTGAATTCGAGACAAGGTCAGTTTGTTCCTTTTCAATCGTCTTCAATCCAGCGATGTTCATTGCTATCGTAAATCCACAATCCAAGGAAGGCGGATGGATCTATGATTGAAAAAGAATATTCATTCTCAGAAAGTCGGTAGTCAAATTCCAAAAGCCATCGATGGGAACTGGTTTTGTTGCCTCCAATCGATAATTTGCAGCCACGCTCGCAATCGGGCACACGGGCAATAACAGGAGAATCCAAATTGCGATCGATCGACAGAATCGACCCAACTCGAGGAGTCCCCAGGTCGGCCGACTCTTCAACATCAACCGACAAATAAGGGACATCACCATCGCCGGAATCACGACCCAGATAAACAGTACGAATTCGATGATATACGCAAGAAGGGGTTCGCCGCAAAACAACAGACCCAGAGTCATATTCAGGATCGCGATACCCGTGATTCTGTATGCGATTCCTCTACCCGATAGCTTGCTCGATACGGTTTGTTCCATGGAATCTACTCCAGATTGGCACTCGCATCCTCTGGCCAATCAATCCGAGGATTCGCCCTTCTTGCGGAATTCTTCCATCATCTTCCGCATTTCGGCCAGGAATTCCGGTTTTTCCCGCATTCGCCGTGCGGCCAGAGTATTTCGGGGATTGATCGAACCGGCCGGTGTCAAGATCACCCAGTCGGTCAACTGTGAAATCGGATGCAGCCCGCGGTCGCCTTGTTTCATTCGCGCAATGTGATACGGCTGATTCTCCAGCGTCGCATCGATCTGATCGTCATGCAGGGCGTGGATCGAAAACCACAGATGCTCGATACTGTTCTCGTCTCCGCCATCGGTACGATAACCGATCTTGGCCAGGGTGGTAAATCCCATCTCGGAAAATTCGGCGTACAGGCGTCGGAGGAAGCCATAGGTGTTGCGGGCTCGTTCGGCCATCCGTCGAGAGGCGGGCGTGGAAAACTGCAAGAGCGGATCTTCGGGAAAGTTCCGGGACAGGGCTCGTGAGGGCGTAACTTTACCGAACCAACGGTTCAGAATGCCAGTCGGTTCACATAGAACGGCCCGATTATCTCGGTGGTACTCATCCCATTCGATGCGCGATCGAATTGCGGCCGGGCCGCGACGAAGGAACTCCGAGACCGGAACAAAACGGACATAGCCCCCGGGGTTAAACACCAAAAACCGATCGGCATTGATGTCCACGGTCCGTTCAACAATCGCATATGCGATCACTCGACAGAGATCCGAGAGATTCATCGCCAATCCCTCGTCCGGATCGACGATATCAAAATCGAAAAATCCGATCTCGCCGAGGCCGTGCGAATGAATCCAATAGGTCTTTTTGTCATCGTCATGGATGGCATGATAGCCCAAAAGCTGCTCGACATCCAACTCGGCCTCGTGCGACAACTCGTCTTCCAGCATCGCCCGCGACCATACGGAATAGCCAGGGATATCTACAACCCCCAGGCCATCGTCGCCCATAACGGCATGCATGAAGCGAAGGCCGTGTTTGCGGTCCCGAAGAAGATCGCCTTCGGGTCCCTCGGCTTTGACGGTCAATGAGGTTCCGGCGGCCAGAGCCGTTTGTTTTTCCTTTTCGGTAATCGTGCCGACCAGATCGTAAATAAACTTTGGCGGCGGCGAAGATTCCCTCGGGCAAGCCAGAATCGCCCGGCCCCATTGCGGATGATCCAGTTGCAGGGCCCACCGCTGGTTCTCTTTGGCCGTTGTGGGCATGATGGTGATACCCTTGTCCTTCAGAAACTCGAACTCGTGCGCCTGCAAGGGGTCCGAACCCCGAAATAAAACTACACCGAGGACGGGAACCTTTTTCTTTCTCCATTCGAACATCGTTGTTCCTTTCGATCCAGAAATTGACGATCGAACTACCATTATCCCCAAACGAAGCGATGCTGGCAAGCGAATTCCGGAATTGATGAGCCAATATGGACTCTATTCCAGATAGATCCTTTTACCCGGAGAAATCTTCGGGATTCGGTCGCGTTTGTCGGCGATGTCTTCCGGGCCCAGGGCAAACGACGGGGCGATCTCGATGATCGCGTCGGGCGAGCCATCGGCTTTTCGCGGTACCTTGACCCCGGCCGACTGAAGCCAGGTCGCCGCCCGCTCGATCATCATCCGATGGGTCACCTCGGGGCTGTCGGCGCCGGAGGCGTTTTTGACCGGGGCGAATTCCTCGCTGCGAAGAATTTCAAGAATGATCGACTTCCTGGCCAAGGGCAGCGCATCGAAGACGAAGGTCTCCAGCTTGACGCCGTTGGGTTTGTCCGGCTGGACAAGATTACCGCCGGCATCAATATACGGAATCTTCTTGACCGCCCGGTGCAGCGGCAGCGCAAAACCGTGGGCCTTGAGCCGTTCGACGAAACTGCGGCTGATGACATGAATCGCGATCGATCCCAACTCGAACATCAGCGTCCCGTCCGGCTTCTTTCGATGGGCCTGCTCGTCCGACAAATCGCTGTACTCAATCACGCAAATCCGCCCATTCACCACGCAAAAGTTTCCGACTTTTTCGAGCGGATGTGCCTTAATCAGCGTCTTGGACGACATCTCCGCCCCGTCCAGATCGTGCAGGCCGATAAACAACGGATCCAAAATCCGAACCAGCGGATTGTCGATCTGCCAGTAACTCATGTACTCAATGCCCCGCCGCTTCATATCCTTCAGCGCGCCAGACACATGCAGGGCCTTCAAGCTGCCGCCGTGACCGTCGGGACCGGTGGCGATCGCCCCCTGATGGGCCAGCAGGATCTTGCCCGACAAATCGAACATCGGCAGCGTGCCCTGCTGGAAGAAGCACACATCCGCGCGATTGAGGCCGTAGTATCCCTCGGACTCGAAGATATCCAGCGTCGCCTGATGATTCTGCGGGCTGGTCATGATGTACCATGGAATCGCCGCGCCGTACTTGGTGGCCGTCGCCGCGATCGTCTCGGCAAAAATCCGAAACAGCGTCTTCTTGCGGATCGGGCTGATGGGAAAATTGCCCTTGGGCCCGTCGAATCCCAGCCGCGTGCCCTGCCCCCCCGCCACGACAAACGCCGCGACCTTGCCGCCGCGGAGCAATTCTTCTCCCCGCGCCCGGGCTTTGTCGTATCTTTCCACCAGCCGCGTATCCGGCCGGGCGGGATAATACGGCGCCGGCTCCAGTTCCGTCGGCACCGGCAGCGGCGCCCCGTTCAAAACATATTGTTCGATCCAGCCGGGAATCGCCGAGAAGTCCAGTTGCCGGATCTGTTCCAGCAGGTCCTGCTGACGATGTGGGTCGAGTTGATCGTAGAAAGACAGCAAGTGTCCTTGATCGTGCTTGCCGAGCAGCTTGACGATTTGTTGATAACTTAGCTTCGATTTTGCCATAATCCTGATGTCCGGGTAATCTTGGAATTCGGCCGAGAACAACCTCCGGGCCGCCATGTTCATACCACCAATTGCCCCTTTTTTCAAGGAAAAGGATTGCACGACAAAGATATCGCTTGAAAATAGCAGACCTTTCTGGCATTCTACAGGCCAATCGGAATTCGCGGAACGGACAATCGCTTTGCTGAACATTCTCGGAATCTCGGCCTTCTATCATGACAGCGCCGCCGCCCTGGTTCAGGACGGGCGGATCGTGGCCGCTGCGCAGGAAGAGCGATTCACCCGCGTCAAGCACGACCAGCGTTTTCCAACCCATGCCGTGGAATTCTGTCTTTGTCAGGCCGGCATCGTCGCCGAACAACTGGATCTGGTAGTGTTCTATGAAAAACCGCTGGTCAAATTCGAACGGCTCCTGGAAACCTATATCGCCTATGCTCCGCGCGGCTTTCGCCAGTTCCTCATGGGGCTGCCGTCCTGGTTGCGGCAAAAACTTCACCTGCCCCGCGAGATCGACAAGGCCCTGAACTATCGTTATAAAGGCCGCTATGTCTTCTGCGAACACCACGAGTCCCACGCCGCCAGCGCCTTCTTCCCCTCACCCTTCGATGAGGCGGCCATCCTGACTTTTGACGGCGTCGGCGAATGGGCCACCGCCAGCTTCGGCCACGGCCGCGGCAACCGCATCGAGATCACCCACGAAATGCACTTTCCGCACTCGCTGGGTTTGCTTTATTCGGCGTTCACCTATTTCACCGGCTTTAAGGTCAACTCCGGCGAGTACAAGCTCATGGGTCTGGCCCCGTACGGCCAACCCAAATATGTGGACCTGATCCGCAAGGAACTCGTCGATCTCAAAGACGACGGCTCTCTGTGGTTGAATATGGACTATTTCCCCTACTGCCATGCTACCGTGATGACCGGAAAAAAATTCGCCGACTTGTTCGGCGGTCCCCCGCGCCGGCCCGAAGCCCCCCTCACCCAGCGCGAAATGGATATGGCCGCATCGATCCAGGTCGTCACCGAAGAGGCCGTTCTGCGGGCCGCACGGCATGTCCACAAACAGACTGGAATGAAGAATCTGGTCCTAGCCGGCGGCGTCGCCCTCAACTGCGTCGGAAACGGCAGAATCCTCCGCGAAGGGCCTTTCGAAAACATCTGGATCCAGCCGGCCGCCGGCGACGCAGGCGGCGCGCTGGGGGCGGCCCTGTTCGTCTGGCATCAACTTCTCGACAATCCTCGACAACCGCAAGGGACCGACTTCCAGCAGGGATCCCTGCTGGGACCACGCTGGACCAATGAACAGATTTGCGAATTTCTGGATTCGTCCGGCGCAAAGTATCACCGCTTCAACCGCGAAGAAGAGTTGCTGAATACCGTGACAGATCTAATCGCCGGAGAAAAGGTCATCGGATGGTGCCAGGGACGGATGGAGTTCGGGCCGCGAGCCTTGGGCAGCCGCAGCATCCTCGGCGACGCCCGCAGCCAGAAGATGCAGTCGGTGATGAACCTCAAGATCAAATTCCGCGAATCCTTCCGGCCGTTCGCCCCGTGCGTGCTCCGCGAAAAGGTCGATGAATTCTTCACGATGCGCAAAAACGAAGACAGTCCCTACATGCTGCTGGTAGCGCCCGTACAGGAAGACAAACGCTGCCCTGAAGCACAACAGATGGACGCCAAATCGGGTCTCGATAAACTTCCCATCCGCCGCAGCGTCGTGCCGGCGATTACCCATATCGACTTTTCTGCTCGCGTTCAGACCGTTGACCCCGATCGACACGGCAGATTCTATCGGCTCCTCAAACGCTTCGACGAAAAGACCGGATGCCCGGTCCTCATCAACACCAGCTTCAACATCCGCGGCGAACCAATCGTCTGTAGCCCGCAGGATGCCTATCGATGTTTCCTGGCGACGAACATGGATGTGCTGGTATTGGAAGATCAGATCCTGTATAAACAAGAACAGCCCAGGGCCAAACAGCACGACATCGACGAATACAAAGCCCGTTTCCAACTGGATTGACGGATACGAATTGGCATGAGTTTGATCGAAATCAATTGGAACCCTTCGAAAAAAGTCCTTCGCGACTTCGGCCTCATTGGCCTGATCGCCTGCCCGGTTCTGGCCGGGCTGTTCTATTGGCAAAACCTGCCGGCCGGATTCTGTTGGGGGCTTGCCGGTTTGGGTCCGTTGTTGTTTGTCCTCAGCCGTTTGTCACTGACGGTGACCCGCTGGTTGTTTGTCGGCTTGACTCTGATCGGCACCCCGATTGGCTTTATTGTAGGGATCGTTGTCCTGGGGATCATCTTCTTCGGCCTGTTGACCCCGCTGGGTCTGGCCTTTCGCCTGGCCGGACGGGATCCCCTTCGTCTCCGCAGAGACCCCAACCGGACTACCAATTGGCAACCTCACATCCAGATTCAGGATCCCGATCGTTATTTCCGGCAATTTTGAATGGAATTGGCATATATGCTGGAACGATGGCAAAAAAAAACCAAAGCGGCGATTCAATGGCCTCTGCGCTTTCTGTCCAAAAAGTGGGTATGTCCAATCTGTAATTATCGGGGGCCTTTTTTAGACGATCATACGACCGGCCAGACGGCGGCCCGCTATGCCGAATGTCCGAATTGCGGAAGTTGGCCACGGCACCGGCTGGAATTTTTAGTGCTCGAACACTTGGCTCGGTCCTACGATTTCTCACGGTTCCGGCTAATTCACTTCGCCCCCGAACCGTTTTTACGATCCCGTCTTTCGAGCCGATTCAAGATCTACACCACGGCGGATCTGAATATGAACGGAGTTGACTTATGTGAAAACCTTACCGATTTGTCAATTGAAGATGGTGCGTATGATATGGTCATTGCTTGCCATGTCCTGGAGCATATCCCTCAGGATCGAAAAGCCATATCAGAGATCCGTCGGATATTGACCCCGAAAGGTCTGGCAATCCTTGCCGTCCCTATCAACAATCCCAGAACGGTTGATTATCCCCAACCAAATCCGGCCGAGGCTGGCCATGTTCGTGCTCCCGGACCTGATTATTTTGACCGATTCTCGGAATCTTTTTCCCGCGTTGAGATTTTTTCCTCCGAACAATTCCCCAAACGCTTTCAAACCTCGATCTGGACGGATTGGAGCAGATACCCCACCTCGGAGTGCCCGTATCGGTTGCCCATTGAGGGAAATCGACACAACAACCGTGTCGCCGTTTGCCATCCATAATCCCCGGACTTACCCGAGCGAAAACCCCCGATTGTAGACGGTTTTCTGAATTCCATATTGTAGCCCTTGTCTTCCACCAAACAGAATGTTATGATGTTTTAGTTTGGTCAGTTTGGCCATTCCAATCGATTGGAGCGAACCGATGTCTGAAAATCATAAGTCCATTGAATTTAAGCAGTTATCCAAGGAAGATCGTCCTTCCCTCATAGCCGATTTTTGGTTGTTTCTCAAAACCAACAAAAAGTGGTGGCTTTTGCCGATCCTGGTTGTGCTGGGCCTTTTGGGCATCTTGGTCCTGCTGAGTAGTTCTGCGGTTGCTCCTTTTATCTATCCCCTGTTTTGATGCCGCGACAGTTTCGGAAAAAAATTTTAAAATATTTCGTTTTGACTATTGACATAGCATGGGTTTTGGGCGTATCATATAGAGTGGTGTATGAGGTAGAAAGCTGAGACAGGTTCAGAAAATGTTTATTAAGTTTCTGCCATCATCTATTATTTCGGTTTTTTATACCGAACCTGCCGTTCAGTAGAGCTGCCTACTGACATAGGAATCGAAAGGTTCCACCGCTGTATGTGCAAAGGTCTGGGGCGCATTGTGCCATAAGATCATTTCTGCACAAATCAAAGTTTGCAGGCAAAAACCGCCTTCGGAAACTAAAAAGGCGTAGGAAACTGGTACTCAAGGTGAGTGCCAAAGTGCCCTTCGTGAGGGCGCGGTCAGCATTTATACCGTATCATCAGAACCGGAGGCGGTTCGATGACCAGTTTCCAAAAATTGAAAGGAGCAGCAAAACATGAAGAAGAAAGGGTTCACACTAATTGAGCTACTGGTCGTTATCGCGATCATAGCCATGCTGTTGGCGATCTTGATGCCGGCCTTGAACAAGGTCAAGAAGATCGCCCAGCGCGTCGTCTGCGGCACCAACCTCAAGGGTCTCGGAACGGCCCAGTCGGTCTATGCCAACGACTATGAAGATCAGTTCACCAAGCAGGGCGGCAGACCCACCCAATTAAGTTGGGGTCGCGTCACGCCGGATTTTGATAACGCCTCAAGGCAGTGGTCCGGAAATGTTATTTGTTCCGTCGGGTCCAGCTTGTATCTTCTGGTCCGCGAGGCAGATGTCAGCCCGAAGAGTTTTGTCTGCGGTGCCGGCGGCCAGACGGCCTATGACGGCACAAACCGATACGGTCTGGACCTGGTCGAGTTGTGGGATTTCGGTAACCCAACTCTCTCGGTTGGGTCCGGTACCACCGCCAAGCAATGTGGTCAAGGTCCGCAAGGACATGTCAGTTATGGTTACCACCAGCCCTTTGGTAATTTTGCCGCCAGCGGCGCTTCGACCGCCTCGTTTGCGATCATGGCTGACAAAAATCCCTGGTATGATCCCAAACTCACGGAAAAGGCTCCGAATTCAGCCACTGCAGATGACTTCAGCGGGATTATCCAGCGTATTGCTAATTACTGGGATCCGACTTTAACCGTTGAGCGATGGCAGATCCAAGTGGCCAATGCGTATGCCCACGGTCGTGAAGGTCAGAATGTGGTGTTTGGTGATGGCCATTCCGAATATTGCAAGACCCCCGATGTCGGCGTCAAACACGACAACATCTATACCAGGCAGGCTGCAGCAGTCCCGAACAATGAAGCTCCTATCCGCGCCGGAATTGCCGCATTCGGGACCTATGTCGGCCCCATAATTGGTGGCCCTCTCCAAATGAGTCCGACGCCAGCCAAGCCCAATCTGTTACCGGCTACTGCTCAAGACAGCTTGATGACCAACGACGACGACCAGTAATCGATCATTCCAAAGAAATGACAAACTCAAGTCGCTTCATTCATCTGGGTTGAATCCAACGACCTTTCGCTTCGGCGAAAGGTCGTTTCTTTCTCAGTCGTTTCGTTTATTTTTAATGGCCCGAGAGAGTATAAGGATGGGAAAATACAATCAACGATACATTCCCGTTATACTGAGTTCGATAAAGCGCGACAACTGCCGGGAAGGATTTTTGCTGCTCGAAGTCAATAGGGAGAATGTTGGACATGACCGGTAAGATGAGTGGAAAACGGTATCTTTTATTTCGTGTCAGCGGAATCACCCTTGCGCTGGTTATCGCCCTTTCGATCGGAGAACTGGCTCTGCGGTGGATGGGATTTGTTCCCTGGGCCGCCGATAATCGTCTCAATGAGCCGATCATGCTTGAATCTCATCCAACCTATGGCTGGCAATCAAAAGAAGGGATTTATCAATATTCCACTCTTCCCGACAGACCTCCCATTCGGATCACAATTTTGCCCGACGGAAGCCGATCGTCCGGAACAACGGTTGACGCCGTTCTGGATGACAGACCGAAGATCGTCCTCGTGGGTTGTTCCTTTATGTTTGGATGGGCGCTTACCGACCAGGATACCCTTGCATGGAAGCTTCAAGATGCGTTTCCGGACCGCCGCGTGGTGAATTTTGGAACGGCGGGGCATGGAACTTACCAATCGCTGTTGCGAGTGGAGGACGCCCTTCCAAAACTGCACCCCGCTGTCGTCGTGTATGGGATGATCCAGCCCCACCTGGGTCGAAATGTGGCTTCGGGAAATTGGCTCTATGGCCTGTCCATACGAAGTCGGCGGGGACATGTCAGTATGCCTTATGTTACCCTGAGCCGGGGGCGGTTGAAACGGCATGGTCTGACCCAATACTCGTCATGGCCGGGCCGAAAATATTCAGCATTGATTACGATATTGGAAAAGAGTTGGGCCCAGGCGATTACCTATTCGAGAACTCGGCAGGCAAAAGAAACGACCCGACAAGTATTGCTGGAAATGAAAAAACTGGCTGATCAACATCACGCCAAGTTTCTGATCGCCTTCATTGGTAATAATCGAATCGATCCGGAGTTTCAAGCGTCGTACCGTTCGTTTGCCGAAGTCAATCATATCCCATATGTGGATTGCAGTCTGCCGCTCGACAAATCCATGACGGTTCCGGGAGATTCTCATCCCAATGAAAAAGTCAACGATCACTGGTTCAACCTGATCGAACCGGCCATTCGAAACCTGCTCGCAGAAAAAGCCGTTTCGATACCCTGACGGCTATTTCCCCTTCGGCGGCACATGCAAACTCATCCCGAAGGCGTCCTCCCACGCTTCCTTGAGCACCTCCGTCACCGTCGGGTGGGCGAAACTCACTTCCGAAATCGTTTCATGGCTGCCCATCATCGCCCGCGCCGTCGAGATCATCTCGGTTGCCGTCGCGCCGACGATCGTTACGCCGACAATCGCCTTCGACGACGCATCGCGGATCACGCGGACCTCGCCGACGGTTTCGTTGTGCGCCAAGCTTCGCCCATTGGCCCGGAAGGGCGCCTTGCCGACGACCGCCGCGATCCCCTGTTGCTGGCATTTCTTTTCCGTCTTGCCGACCGACGCCACTTCCGGAAAGGTATAAACCGCCCGCGGAATCCGTTCATAATCCCCGACTTCCTCGTCGCTTCCGGTGGCATTGGCCGCTGCGACCTCGGCCTCGGCAAACGCCCCGTGGGCCAGATAGGTTGTGCCCACCAGATCGCCAATGGCATACACCCCCGCCACGCTGGTTTCCATCTTCCGGTTGACGAGGATCGCCGGGCCGTTCATCTCCGGCTTCAGGGCCGCCAGGGTCTCCGGATCGCAGAACGCCTTCCGCCCCACCGCCACCAGAACCTTCTCGGCCTCGATCGATTCCCCGCCTTCCAGTGTCACACGGGCCTTGCCGTTCCCGGGATCTACCGCCGTAACTTTCCTGGCGACCATCGATTCGATCCCGCCCTTCCTGAGTTCTCGGGCCAGAAGGGATCCGACCCATTCGTCCTCGTTGGGCAATAACTGTGACAATGCCTCTACAATAGTCACTTTACAGCCGACCGCCGAATACACGCTCGCCAGCTCGCAGCCGATCACGCCTCCGCCAATGATGACCATGGAGGCGGGAATCGCCGGCAAGCTCAGCGCCTCGGTACTGCTGATGATCGTTCGGCCGTCAAACGGGAAGATCGGGACTTGGACCGGAACCGAACCCGTCGCCAGAATAATCTTCTTGCAGGCGATTTCCTGAACGCCTCCGCCGGCCTCCACGCGCACGGTGCCCGGTGCCGCGACGATCCCCCGGCCCGCAAGCAGTGCAATCTGGTTGCTCTGCACCAGGCCGGTTACACCCTTGCGGAATCCCTCGACGATGGCGTCCTTACGGGCCATCATCTTGGCCCAGTTCGGCCGAACCGGCCCGGCCATCTCCAGACCCATCAAGGACGCATGTTTGGCCAGCGTCAGGAAATGGGCCGAACCCAACAGCGCTTTGGATGGAATGCATCCCCGATTCAGACAGGTTCCCCCCATCTCGGCCTTCTCCACCAGAGCCGTCCTGGCTCCCCGTTGCGCACATCGAATCGCCGCCGCATATCCGCCCGGCCCGCCGCCGATCACCACGACATCATAGTGTTCCGCCATCTTTCATTCTCCAACTGGGTCTTTCGAAAGTTCACCATGAATGTATCTTTCAAGGGCCGACGAAACAAGACCGAAATCCCACAATCGACCGGAAATCAAACACAATCAATCATCGATCCGGATCCATTTGCCGAACCAGTGCCGTATGGGCTGCGTCAAACGATCGAACCCCTCCCCCGTCAAGTTGCAGGATCAGCCCGTGGGCCGGATCGATCCCGATACAGGTTCCGCTGAAGGATGACTGCCGAAAAGTCAGGGTCAGACGCCGTCCCAGTTGATTGCTGTACTGCTTCCATCGTTCCACGACCGCTCCTCCGTCATGAACCGACAAATCCATTTGTTCCTCCAGCGAATTCAGCAGACTCGCCGCCAGTTGATTGCGATCGACCCTTGCTCCAGACTCTCGATCCAGACTCGTCGCCGGCACATCCAGTCCGGACTCCGCAAAAAAAGATCCCGTCTGATGACAATTCATCCCGATCCCGATCACGAGATCCCGGTGTTTGCCTCGTGTTCGGGCCTCGATCAGGATTCCACAGACCTTTCGCCCATTCAGAAGAATATCGTTGGGCCACTTGATTCGTGGATACAAGCCCGTCGTGGCGGCGATCGCGTCCGCCGCGGCGATGGCCGTCGTGATCGTCGCCATCTCCACCGGACAGCGGCAATCGACCCGCAGGATCGATACAAGCAGGGATTGTCCCGGCCGACTCAACCATCGATTGCCCCCCCGCCCCCGACCGGCCGTCTGGTGTTCGGCCAGAATGCCCAACCCGTCATGCTCGGTTTTGGAGGGAAACTGCCATGCCAGATCGTTGGTGCTTCCGGTCGATTCATAAACCCGCAAACCGCGCCCGATCCGATTTGTCGTCAGCCGCGCCTGGATGTCGTCGGCGTCCAGTCGGTTCATGGGGTCCCGGCCTGTCGCTCGGCCTGCTTACCGATCCAGGCCGATGTCCACCGCCACGGCCGAATGCGTGATCGCTCCGATCGCGATCCGATCCACCCCGCAGTTGGCCACCGCCCGAACATTGTTCAGTGTGATCCCACCGCTGGCTTCCAGCAAGGGTTTATGCCGACCCGCCATCTGGTTCCGAAGTTCGACGGCATGCTTCAGTTGCCATTGCCCCATGTTGTCCAGCAAGATAATATCAATCCCCGGAATCGTCAGAACCCGGTCGAGTTGGTTATCGACATGATCCACCTCAACGACCACAAACTTCACGCCCTTGATTTTGCGGGCCTGAGCCACCATCCGCTTGAGCTTCGGTTCAAAATGATCGCCCCACTCGGCGAGGTGGTTGTCCTTGAACATCACCGCATCCCCCAGACACATCCGGTGATTGTATCCCCCGCCGCAGCGGACGGCGTATTTGTCCAAGTATCGCCAGCCGGGAATCGTTTTGCGCGTGTCATAAATCTTGGCATGGGTTCCCCGAATCGCCCGGACAAATTTCCAGGTCATGGTGCTGATTCCGCACAATCGCTGGAGAAAATTCAGGATCACCCGCTCGGCGCTGTGCATCGCCCGCTGGGGACCGGTGATAATCCCCAACACATCGGCCACATTGGCGTGATGACCATCCCCGATCATCACCCGCAGCTTGAGCCGCTTGTCATATCGCTTGAGGACCTCGCGGATCACATCCATCCCGCAGACGATAATCTCCTCGCGAGTCACGATCTTGGCCGCGACAACATCGTTGTCGCCGGAGGAAATCCGGCTGGTCGGATCGCCCATGCCGAAATCTTCCTCCACCGCCAGATCAATCAGCGTCCGGATCTTGGACAGGTCCAGGCGGGGTCTTTTTCTTTCCGTTTCGCTTGTCGGTACCATGTTCGCTCTTTAATTGAGGCAACTGATTCAATTCCAGCAATCGATCCCGCAACCGGGCCGCGGTCTCAAACTCCAGGGCTTCGGCCGCCTCGAGCATCTGCCGATTCAACTCGGCGGCCAGTTCCACCCGGTCATAATCCTTCTCCTCCAGCGCCAGGGCCTGTTGTGCGGTCTTCCGGGCCCGGAGCTGTTCCGACAATTCCGTGCGGATTTCCTTGCGAATGGTCTCCGGCGTAATGCCATGTTCCCGGTTATACTCGATCTGTATTCTACGCCGCCGGGCCGTTTCGTCAATCGCTTTCTGCATGGATTCGGTCACTCGGTCCGCGTACAACATCACCCGGGCATTGACATTCCGCGCCGTCCGCCCGATCGTCTGGATCAGCGAGGTCTCGCTCCGAAGGAATCCCTCCTTGTCGGCGTCCAGAATCGCAACCAGCGATACCTCCGGCAGATCCAGACCCTCCCGCAACAGGTTGATCCCCACCAGCACATCGAATTTTCCCTCCCGAAGATTTCGCAGGATTTCCACCCGTTCCAGCGTCTGGATCTCGCTGTGCAGATATTCGCAGCGGAATCCTTTCTTCTTTAGATACCCCGACAAGTCCTCCGCCAGTCGCTTGGTCAGCGTCGTCACCAGCGTCCGCTCCCCGGCCTCCACCCGCTGCTCGATCTGGCCGATCAGATGCGGGATCTGGTTCGACGCCGGAGACACAAAGATCTCCGGATCCACCAGCCCCGTCGGACGGATGATCTGCTCAACCACCTCGCCGCCGCACAGCTCCATCTCATACGGCCCCGGCGTGGCCGACATAAACAGAACATGCTTCCAGTTTTCCCGAAACTCTTCGAACCGCAGCGGCCGGTTATCCATCGCGCTGGGCAACCGGAATCCATGCTCGACCAGCACTTCCTTGCGGTTGTGATCCCCCGCATACATCGCCCGGATCTGCGGAATCGTCACATGCGACTCATCGAGGATCAATAGAAAATCCTTAGGAAAATAATCGATCAGCGTGTAGGGCCGCGCCCCCGCAGGCAGCCCGGCCAGATGCCGCGAATAATTCTCGATCCCGCTGCAGTACCCCACCTCGCGAATCATTTCCATATCGTACCGCGTTCGCGCCTCCAACCGCTGCGCCTCCAACAATTTGCCCTGGCTGCGGAGCGCCATCAACCGCTGCTCCAGTTCCGCCTGAATCCCCTGCACCGCCAATTCGATCCGATCGGCCGGCATCACATAGTGTTTGGCCGGAAACAGAAAAACCTGCTGCTCGTCCGCCAGAATCTCCGACGAGACCGGATTGATATACTGGATCCGTTCCAGCGTGTCCCCGAACATCTCCAGCCGCACCGCAAACGGCTCGTACGACGGCCAGACCTCCACCACATCCCCCCGAACCCGAAATGTCCCCCGTTTGAATTCGATGTCGCTGCGAGTATATTGAATATCCGCCAGCCGCCCCAGCATCTCGTTTCGATCGATCCCATCCCCCACTCGTGCCCCGACCACCGCGTGCTTGTAGTCCTCCGGCGAGCCCAACCCGAAGATGCACGACACGCTGGCCACGATCACCACATCCTGCCGTGACATCAAGCTCGTCGTCGCCGAAAGCCGGAGCCGATCCAGCTCGTCGTTCCGGGAGGCGTCCTTCTCGATATAAATATCGCGCTGCGGAATATACGCCTCCGGCTGGTAATAATCGTAATAGCTGACAAAATACTCGACCGCATTATGCGGAAACAACCCCTTGAGTTCCTCAAAAAGCTGCGCCGCCAGGGTCTTGTTGTGGGAGATCACCAGCGTGGGTTTGCCGTACTTGGCGATGACATGAGCGATGGTAAAGGTCTTGCCGCTGCCGGTCACCCCCATCAGCGTCTGAAAGGGTTTGCCCTCCCAAAGTCCCGCCGACAGCCGCTCGATCGCCTGCGGCTGATCGCCCCGCGGCTCAAACTCGCTGACCAGTTCGAATTCCGACATGGATTCCCGCCCCGCCAACGACTGATTCGCAATCCCGCAACACATACTGCGCAAAAGAAAACCCGGACGGGCCTTTGCGGAAAGCCCGTCCGGATATAAGTTCGTTTCCGATCCGTTACCGGCCTGCGCGAATCAGACTGCCGATCATCGCCATGCGGGCGGCCTTGCGGCGCTTTCGTCGTTGCTTCTCGGAGGGCTTCTCAAAATAACTATTGCGCTTGATGTCGCGAATCAGGCCCTCTTTCTCGCACATCTTCTTAAACCGCTTGACCATCTGCTGAATGCTTTCGCCGGCTCTGGATCGTACCTTAATCATAAACTCAATCGACCTTCCTTTACTTCTCAAAATGCCTATCGAACTTCAATTCAAAACGCAAAACTACAATTTACACCTTTTATCGGAAATTTCAAGCCCAAAAACCGCCTTGAAACGGATTTTCCACCCCCGTTTTTTTGCGGATTGGTCCTCTCGGTTTGCGATGCAAAACCGGTCCAAACCCAGCGGTATAATGCTCTGTAAATATTTTCAGCAAAAGTACTTATGAAAACACAAGGTACGATTCAGCCCTGCGGGTCAGGGCCGTCGGCCGGGCAAAATCTTCGATCGATCGGATCCGCCTTTCTTTGCGTCGAGTCAATATTTTCGACACGGTTTCCGGACCTAAGCCCGGTACTCGCAGCAAATCCCACTTGGGAGCCGTATTGGCGTTGACCGGGAAAAACTCCGGGTGCCGCTGGGCCCAGGCCATCTTCGGATCCACCTCCAGCGACAATCGCCCCCCTTCCTCAAACGGAATCTCTTCCTCCCGAAATCCGTACCTCCGCATCAGAAAATCCACCTGGTACAACCGGTGCTCGCGGGCAAAAACCTGTTGCGGCTCGACCCTCGCCTGTTCGCCGGGCAATTCCGGACTGCCCAACCCCCGCTGATACGCGCTGAAATAAACCCGATCCAGGCCCAGCCGCTGGTACAGTCCGCCCATATACCGAACAATCTGGTTGTCGGCTTCTCCCGCCGCCCCCACAATAAATTGCGTAGTGTGTTTGACCCGGTGGTACCGGCTCCCCTTGGCCGTCAATCGGCTGATCTGTTTGATCGGCTCGATGATATCCCGCAGGAAGTCCTTGCGGCTGGACAAGGCAGAGAGAAACGACTCCCCCGGCGTCTCGATGTTCAGCGACACCGAGCTGGCCAGCGACACCGCTTCTTCCACCGCCGCCGGCGAACAGCCCGGCAAGATCTTCAGGTGAATATATCCACGGAACTGATGCCGCCGCCGAAGGATGCGGGCGATGTCCGTCAACCGCTGCATCGTCGCGTCCGGAGTGCCGATGACCCCCGAACTCAAAAACAACCCGAACACCTCCCGCCGACCGTAATAATCCAGAAAAGTATCGACCACTTCCTGGTTCGTCAGCGTACACCTCCGCAAATCCCGATCCATCCGCAACGGACAATACTTGCAGTCGTTCGAGCAGACATTCGAAAGCAGCGTCTTCAGCAGAACGCTGGTTCCTCCGCTGGGCAGCGTCACCGGATATACCCATTTGCCCTGCGAGCCCTGAACCCGATGCTCTCCCTGCCGGGACCCGCACGCGCACGCCAGATCGTACTGAGCGTCGGCGCTGAGGATCTCCAGTTTCCGTTGACAATCGGGTTGTACGAAAATCGAAGACATCTTTGTATTCACTCTTGAATATTCACGATTGACTATTCACCCCGTAGCGGGATTATGGTTTGAAAAGATCCACTGGCCTCCAGCGTCAAAAATCCTGACGATCTCCTTATGGATATCGATCCGAATCGTCAATCGTCATTAGTCAATATTCAACCCTTTACAGTCCTCGTCCGGCCCCATGGATCAAGGATAGCACTTCGCTCCGACTCCGGGAATCCTTCAAAAATCCCCCCCGCAGCGCGCTGGTCACCATCACCGACCCCGGCTTTTTCACTCCCCGAATCGTCATGCAACTATGCGAGGCCTCCAGCACCACCGCCACGCCGATCGGCGAGAGGTTATTCATCAGAAAATCCGCCACCTGCCCCGTCAGCCGCTCCTGCACCTGCAGCCGCCGCGCGAATGAATCCACGATCCGCGCCAGCTTGCTCACGCCCAGCACCTGCCCTTTGGGGCTGGGCAGATACGCTACATGCGCCTTGCCGATGAACGGCATCATGTGATGTTCGCACAAACTGAAAAACGGAATATCCCGCAGCAACACCACCTCGTCATAATCCTCGTGAAACACGGTAATCAGGTTTTCCTTGGGGTCGTGATGCATCCCGTGAACCAGCTCGGCGTACATCCGCGCCACGCGGGCGGGGGTATCGCGAAGACCCTCGCGATCGATAGTCTCCCCGATCGCCAACAGGATTTCCCGTACCGCCCTCTCGATCCGCGGAAGGTCCACATGATTGATCCCATTGTCATCCATCGCCATCGTGAATTCCTTTCCCCGCTCAGGAAGGGTTGACCCGCACGGATTGAAAATCGCACACGAACCGGCTCAGTAGCCGAACCCCGAAACCAATCGAACCGGGCGAACCGAATTTTTTCCCGCCATCGGCACAGCCGACGCCGGCGATATCGAGATGCGCCCACGGTGTATTGCCGGCGAACTCCCGCAGAAACGCCGCCGCCGAACAGGCGCCACCCCATCGCCCGCCGGTGTTCTTCAGGTCGGCGATCTTGCTCTTCATCAACTCCAGATATTCCTCCCCGCACGGTAACTCCCAAATCTTCTCGCCAGTAGCCGTCGCGGCCGCTTTGAGCTGACCGATAAGATCGTTATGGTTCCCCATCACGCCTGCGGTCCATTCCCCCAGTGCCACCACGCATGCCCCCGTCAGCGTCGCCGCATCCACGATCGTTCCGCAACCCAACTGCGTCGCATAATGAATCGCATCACACAGCAGCATTCGCCCTTCGGCATCGGTATTCTGAATCTCCACGGTCTTGCCGCTCAGCGTTGTCACGATATCCCCCGGCCGATAACTGCCGCCCCCCGGCATATTTTCCGCCGCCGGCACGATTCCGACGACATTCACACCCGGCTGCAACCGAGCGATTGCCCGCATCGTCGCCAGCACCGCCACCCCTCCGGATTTGTCAAATTTCATGTCCTGCATTCCCTCCGACGGCTTGATGCTGATCCCCCCCGAATCGAAGGTGATCGCCTTACCCACCAGTCCCACCGTCGGCGCCTTGCCGGTTTTTCGCGGCCGATACTTCAACACGATCAGCCGCGGCCGATTCGATGAACCCTGCCCGACCGCCAGGATCCCCCCGAACTTTTTGGCCGAAAGTTGCTTGTCATCCAGAATCGTACAGGATAGATTCAAGTGTTGCCGCGCCAATTTTCGGGCCTCCGCCGCCAGTACTTCCGGGCTGACTTGGTTGGCCGGCCGATTCATGATCGTTCGCGCATAGTTCTGCGCCTCGCCCAGAATCGTCCCAACCTCGACGCCCCGGTTGTATGCCTTGGCCTTGAGACCTTGCGTCAGAATTGTCAGGGTCACCTTGTCCGGTCGGCCGTTGTCATCTGCCGGCAGATACTCATCCCATCGATATGCCCCGAAATACGCCGCCTCGGTGACCATCTGTGCGATCTGGTCTGCACGGATCTCGCGATCAAACGGAAAGTCCTGGTGTATCGCTATCGCCGCCGACTTGGCCTTGACCTCCACCGCCTTCGATGTCGCCGTGATCACGGCCGCGCGCACCGACTCAAAATTTGCCTTTTTTCTCTCGCCCAGCCCCACCAGCAAGATCCGCCGAGGTCCGGTCCCCGATCCATACAGCAGCGCCGTCGTCCCCGCCTTGCCGGTAAAATCGCCGAGCTTGCGAACGCGGCCGATCGCCCCGCCCAGCCGCTTGTCCAAATCCCGAATCAGATCGGGGTCCGGCCCATCGGAAAATAATCCCACCGCAAGCAAATCGGTCGCCGTCTCCACCGGATCGCTGGTCTTGACCTGGACTCCGATTCGAATCGCCTCTCGCGCCATAAATCCCCTTTCCCCGCGAACCCCCGAAGGACCCGACGATCCGCAGATTTCCATGACCGAGGGTACTTACCCGTAATATTCAATAGTCAATATTCAATAGTCAATTTTACTTCTTCACCTCTACCCCTCGGCTCCGCTGCTTTAGGTAGCTTTCGATGAAATCATCCAAGAGCTCCCCGTCGAGCATCGCCTCGACATTGCCCGTCTGGTAGTCGGTCCGATGGTCCTTGACAAGCTGATACGGCTGCAGCACATAGCTGCGGATCTGGTAGCCCCAGGCAATCTCGCCCTTGTTGCCGTACATCTTCGACAACTCCGCGTCGCGCTTCTGTTGTTCAAGCATATACAGCTTGGCGTTGAGCATCCGAAAGGCCTCGGCCTTGTTCTTGTGCTGGCTGCGGTCGTTCTGGCATTGCACCACGATCCCCGTCGGCAAGTGCGTGATTCTCACCGCCGAACTGGTCTTGTTGACATGCTGGCCGCCCGCCCCGCCGGCCCGGTAATAGTCAATCCGCAGGTCGTCTTCGTCGATCTCGATCGCAAAGTCATCCTGTTCAGGAGCCACATCCACCGCCGTAAAACTCGTGTGCCGTCGTTTGGCCGCATCAAACGGGCTGATCCGCACCAGCCGATGCACCCCCATCTCGCACGACAACCGCCCGAACGCAAACGCCCCCGACACCTTCAGCGTCACCGACCGGATCCCCGCCTCTTCGCCCGGCGTGATATCCAACTCCTCGTACTTGTATTTGTTCCGGTCAAAGTACCGGGTGTACATCCGCAGCAACATGCTCGCCCAGTCGCAGCTCTCCGTGCCGCCAGCCCCCGCGTGAATGCTGAAAAAACAATTTCGCGGATCGTCCGGCCGGTTGAGCGTGCCGGCGATCTCGATTTTCTCGCACTGCTGATCGACCCCCCCAAGTTCCTTTTCGATCGAGGCCAGCGTCGCCGCATCCTTTTCCTCCGCCGCCAGTTCAAACAATTCTTTCAGGTCCCGGACGGTCGCGGCCACCTTCTCCACCCGTTCGACCACCGACCGCACCGCCGAAAGTTGCCCGATTACCTTCTGCGCCGTCTCCTGGTTGTCCCAGAATCCCGGCCGCGACATCTTGCCCTCCAGTTCCTGACGCTGCTGCTGTTTGCCCGCGATGTCAAAGCCACTCCCGGAAATGTGACACCCGGGCCTCCGCCTGTTCCAACGCCGCCTTCAGTTCCGACAATTCCATGCCATACCTTTCCGAGTAAAGTTCAAAACAATTTTTATACTCGATCGGACCGGAAAAATCAAGATAGATAGAATGAGTGCATGACAAAGTGTCAAGGGTCGATTGAAATCCCCCTCATCCGACTACAGGACGGTCCTCTCCAGTTTCTCCTCGAACGATAGCGGCACAATCAGCACCGCGCAGTCGGCCTTGCGGGCGACCTTTTCGGTGACATTCCCAAACAAGGCCCTCTGCAATGACCCCTTGCCCTGCCGCCCCATAACGATCAGATCGATGTCCTTTTCGTCGGCGAAGTTGAGGATCTCCTGCCAGTCCCGCCCGACCCGAAATTCGACCTTCAGACTCAATCCCGACGGCAGCATCGGCCGATACACCTCGTCGATCCGCCGGTCGATGTCCTGTTTGGCCTTGCCGTCCACATTCTCGACTTCGTAGATGTAGGTTTTCCAGAACTGGGCGTCCGTCTCCGGCACCACATGCAGCAGAAACAGTTCGCACCCCGGCCGCCGCTGCGCCGCGTCCACCGCGAACTGAAACGCGAACTCCGCGTTTTTGGAAAAGTCCGTGCAGAACAAAATCCTCCGGCACGGCCCCACGGGCAATGTCGAATGTTCGCTCATATTCACCTCCATGCGTTCGTTTCGCGATCCGCCCTCACCGCGACAGATTCACATGCCACAGGCACAACTGCGGAAACGCCGTGATCAGAATCGCCGCCGCGACCATCATATACAGAAACGGCATCGATCCCTTGAACACCGTCTGCAGGGGCACATCCCGCTCGATCCCGCTGACCACATACGCGCACACGCCCACCGGCGGCGTGATCGTGCCCATCTGCGTCACCAGCACGATCATCACGCCCAGCCAGATCGGGTGATACTCCAGCGCCGTGATCACCGGGAAAAAAATCGGTACCGTCAGCAACACCAGGGCCAGCGCGTCCACAAAACATCCGGCCACCAAGTAAAACAACACGATCAAGAAGATCACGCACCAGCCCGGAATCGCCAGATTCGACAGCCACCCGGCCAGTTGAAACGGCAGCCGCGTCACCGCCAGAAAATTCCCGAAGATCGCCGCCCCCGCCACGATCACCATCACCATACACGAGGTCCGCATTGTCTCGCGCAAGCTTTGCAGAAAAGTCCTCCATTTCAGCTTCCCCTGGACCACCGTAATGACGATCGTGCCCGCCGATCCGATCGCCGCCGCTTCGTTGGCGCTGAACCAGCCGCGAAACATCCCCCCCATCACCAGCGCAAATAGAATCAGCGTCTCCGATACCCCCAGCAGCGACCGCGTCTTCTGCCACAGCGTCGTCTTCGGGGCCGCCGGCGCCAGCTTCGGGTTGCGCTTGCACATCCAGAAGATCGCCACACAGAAAAGCGACGCCGTCAAAACCCCGGGGACAATCCCCGCGATGAACAATTTGCCGATCGACTGCTCGGTCAAAATCGCATAGACGATGAACACCACGCTCGGCGGGATCATCATCCCCAGCGTCCCGCCGGAAGCGACCACCCCCGTGCCCAGTTGCAAATCGTAGCCGTACCGCTTCATCTCCGGCAGCGCCACCGACGCCATCGTCGCCGTGGTCGCCGGTCCCGACCCGCAAATCGCCCCGAATGCCGCGCACGCCCCGACCGTCGCCATCGCCAGCCCGCCCGGCAGAGGTCCCAGCCAGTGATACGCCGCCGAAAACAGCCGTCGGCTGATTCCGCCGTGAAAGGCGATCTGCCCCATCAGAACAAACAGCGGGATCACCGTTAAATTATAGTTATTAAAGATATCGAATAGATTCATCGACATCATGTTCATCGCCGGACCAAAACCCCCGACCACCCACGCGAATCCGATCACGCCGACCACCGCCATTGAAAACGCCACCGGCAGACTGGTCAACAATAGCGCCACCAGCAGGATGCAACCGACAATGCCTTTCTGTTCGGGAGTCATGGCTTGATCAACTCCTGGCCGGGGAAAAACAGATGCTCAAAAACCGCCAGTGCCGTCGCCGCGCAACACAACGACATCACATACGGCACCCAAAACAACGGCCAGCGAAGCGTCACCATCAACTGATTCTTGGCCAGCATGGCGTTGCCGTACCGCACGCATTGCCACGCGAACAGAATAAACAAAGCCGCGATGACCGAATGCACCAGCACATTCCCGATCCGCCGCCCGCGCTTGGAAAGCTTCAGGAACAGAAACTCGATCGACACATGTCCCTTAAGGATGGTGGTATACGGCAGCGACGCCGCCAGCGTGACCGCCGCACATATGCTGACCAGATCATTGGCCCCCCGCAGCGGCGCATTGAACAGCGCTCGGCAGACAACATCGTACACGGTGATGCCCATCATCGTAACGATGCCAGCGGCCGACAGGCCGCAAAGCCCCATGATCAGCCCGCGAAGCGCGTGCTTGTAAGCAGTCCGCAGTTTCCCGCTGGGCGCAGCCGTCGTCATGTTTTATTTTCCGGCCGTCTTGGTCACCTTGGCTACGGCATCCTCCAGATCCTTCAAAAAGGCCTCGCCCGGCAGGTTCTTTTCCTTGGCCGCGATGACATAGTTATCCAGCACCGGCTCGATGGCCTTCTTCCACTTGGCCTGCTCTTCAGTCGACAACGGAATGATCTGGCGAGGCGGCGTCAGCGACTGGATGAAGTCCCGACCTTCCTGGTCGGCCTGATCCCACGCCTGGCCGTGCTTGACGATCCATTCTTTGTTGACCTCGTCGAAAATCTTCTGGATGTCGGCCGGCAGCGACTCCCACTTCTTGGCGTTCATCACCACGAACATCGCCGTCGTGTAGCCGATACAAGTCGAGTCGGTCACATACGAAATCACCTCGCCCTGCTTCCAGCCCTTGAGCGTCTCGATGGGGCACAGCGTGGCATCGACCACATTCTTCGATAGCGCTTCGTAGGTTTCCGGCTGGCTCATGCCCACCGGCGCTCCGCCCAGGCACTCCACGATCTTGGTGGAAAGGCCCGTCGTGCGGACCTTGACGCCCTTGAGTTCTTCCAGCGAACGAATGGGCTTCTTGGAGGCCAGCAGTCCCGGCCCGTGCGCGTGCACATAGAGCAGATGCACATTGGCAATCTCGTCGGGTTTGTATTTGGCGATCATTTCGTTGGCGATCTGCGTCGCGGCAAGTCCCGTCGGATACCCCAGCGGCAGATCCAGTCCCTCCAGCAGGGGGAAAGTCCCCGGCGTGTACGCAAAGCAGCTCATCCCGATATCCGACACCCCGTTGACCACTCCCTCATACACCTGCGGTGCCTTGGTCAGCGTCCCCCCCGGATAAGTCGTGATCTTGACCCGGCCATTGCTCCGCTTTTCGATCTCCTGCGCCCAGGCCACGGCCGTCTGCGTCTGAATGTGCGTCGGCGGGAAAAAGATACTGTACGACAACTCTATCACCTTGGTCTCCGGCTTGGGCTGTTCGCCTCCGGGCTTGTCTCCCTGCCCGACCTGTTGAATGGTTTTCGGTTCCTTCGCCGGTTTCTTCGAGCATCCGCCCAACGCGATCACCCCCATCGCCGCCACCGCCGCCATCCCCACAAGAATCCGCATCGTTCTGGTCTTCATTGCCGCACTCCTCAATTTATGTCTTGTTTCCGGCCCAACATGCCCCAACGCCGGTTTCTTTCCACAAGAGCCATTGTACCCGCCCCCAGCCCCTTGGCAACAACATTCCCGCTTGTCTTTGTACGGGTACTCAGCGCGTGCCCTTTGAAGAGCCGATGGCATCCGCCCAGAAGCACACCCGTGCTTGGTTGTGTCATTTGTTTTGAATCTCGCCTTTCGACTTTCCTTTCGGATTTCGAGTTTTGGACTTCGGATTTACAGATGGAGAAATCTTGTTGCCAAGAGCAAGTGGGCGGGGGTAAAGTGTTTGCATAAGGGGAAAATCATCAGCGCAGAAAACAAGGTTCTTGATAGATTGTCTGGCGGATCCGTATGGGAGCGGATTCGGATTGATTCAAGATCCATAACAGGTCATGGAAAGGGGCAAAAATATGAAGATTCAACGACGGTGGATTTACTGGATGGGAGTGTTGACGATGTCGCTGGGCCTGGCGGGCTGTTCGGGTAAATCCAAGGCAAACCTCGAGGCGGCCAACGCAAAAAAGGAACTGGCCGCCGTAAAAACCCAGATGCAGGCCATGGTGACCCAACTGACCAGCGAGAGGGATGCCTTGGCAACCCAGGTCAAGACGATGACTTCGGAGCTGGATAAGGTCAAAACCGATCTGGCCGCGGCGATCCAGGAGCGGGAAGGATTCAAGGAGCAGATCCAGAAACTCACGGGCGATCAGGCCGGAGCGGTGGCCGACGCGCAAAAGAAATATCAGTCCATCATCGACGATCTCAAAAAACAACTGGCGGATCTGACCGGCAAATTCACCACCCTGCAGGGGGATAACAGCAAACTTCAGGCCACGATCAAAGACCTGCAGGAAAAACTCAAAGGCGTCGGCGGCAATCTGATCCCCAAACTGCCATAGAAAAATCCAAATCACGGCGGTTTATTTGAACGCCCGGATTTGGGCGGTCGTAGATAGGATCGAGGATCTGAGTGGATGTTCCGCGCTTGCAGGATGAATCAGCGGAGATTTTGTGGTTTTAGGCCGGCCATATCAGGTCGCGGCGAGAAACCGAAAACGAAAGGAGCCCGCATGGCCAAACAATCGATTGCCAGTCTGTTGGGAGGGGATGCACAGGTCCTTCTCGAGCATCGTTGCCAGACGATCCCCCAAACCCTGCTGCACCTGCCGGGTCCCGATTTTGTGGACCGGGTATTTGCCGCGTCGGACCGGTCGGCGGCGACGCTGAGAAACCTCCAGTCGGTTTTTGGCCACGGTCGGCTGGCCGGCACCGGATACCTGTCGATCCTGCCGGTCGATCAGGGGATCGAACATTCCGCGGGTGCCTCCTTTGCGGTCAATCCGATCTATTTTGATCCGGAAAACATCGTCCGTCTCGCCGTGGAGGGGGGATGCAACGCGGTGGCCTCCACGGTCGGCGTTCTGGGAAGCGTTTCCCGAAAATACGCGCACAAGATTCCGTTTATCGTCAAGATCAACCACAACGAGTTGCTTTCCTATCCGGCCGTTTACGACCAGACGGTGTTCGCCGGCGTCAAACGGGCATTCGATCTGGGAGCGGTGGCCGTGGGGGCGACGATCTATTTCGGCTCGCAGGAAAGCCGACGCCAGATCGAAGAAGTTTCCCATGCGTTTGAACGGGCCCATGAACTGGGGATGTTTACGGTGTTGTGGTGTTATCTGCGAAACAAGGATTTCAAGAAGGGAGATATCAACTATGAAACGGCCGCGGACCTGACGGGTCAGGCCAATCATCTCGGCGTGACGATTCAGGCCGACATCGTCAAGCAGAAACAACCCGATTGCAACGGCGGTTTTACGGCCGTACATTTCGGCAAGACGCATCCTCTGATTTATGAAAAACTGACTTCCCCCCACCCGATTGACATGACCCGGTATCAGGTGGCCAACTGTTACATGGGACGGGTGCCCATGATCAATTCCGGCGGGGCGTCGGGAAAGGACGATCTGCAACAGGTGGTCAGGACCGCGGTGATCAACAAGCGGGCCGGCGGCTTCGGCCTGATTACCGGTCGAAAAGCGTTTCAAAAATCGTTCGAGGATGGCATCGGCACGCTGCACGCCGTCCAGGATGTGTATCTGGATTCCTCGGTCACCGTCGCCTGAGCCCCCCGGATGCGTTGCACGGATCGATTCCAACGAACCGTCGGAGAGTCCCATGAAAAAGATGACGGAACAACATCTCATGAACGCCTTCGCGGGCCAAAGCATGTCCTATATGCGCGATCTCCATTTCGCCGCGCAGGCGGAACGGGATCGTTTCCCCAATATCGCCCGGTTGTTTCGCGCCATCGCACATGCCGTATGGATCCTCGCGGGCGATCTCGATCGTCAACTGCGGCATCTGGAGGCGGAATATGCCACGGCCGGCATGGGGACTTTCGGTTCCGGATCGACCCGGAAAAACCTCCGGTTGGCAATCCTGGACGAGGACAACAAGATGACCGAAATGTATCCGGCGTTTATTGCCGTGGCCAAGTCGCAGCAGGAACCGGACGCCCAGCGAAGCTTTGAATGGGCCGTGGCCGCGGGATTCCGGCATAAGCAACTACTCCAAAAGGCACTGGATGCCGCCGATTCCTCTCGCGATGTTGTCCTGGGTCCCGTTCAGGTTTGTCAGATTTGCGGATATACGATCGAGGGGGACGCCCCACCGGAGCCGTGTCCGTTGTGTAAGGCCCTGAAGGATAAGTTTGTCGCGTTTGCATAAAAAAGGGCGGGGATAATAACCCGCCCTTCCATTCGATTCAAAAAATATCGGTTGCTTACGGTTGGGTTTCCAATTCCGCCAGTCGTTCGGCCGTGACTTCCTCCGTATGCAGGTCGCCGTAGATCACTCGATAGTTTTCACTGCCTTGTACTTTCCAACGGACGAGTACCTTGTCGCCTTCACCGGGCTGGACGGTGTCACCGTAGTATTTCGGGTCGGCATTCTGCATCGTAAGCATCTGGAAGTTGGTGACGGCCATGGTCATTTTCATGACTTTATCTTGCCCCATCTGGCCGACCATTTCGGCCTTGGAACCGTCTTTGGCCAGATCAATCAGTTCACGCGACAGGTCCATCGGATTGAGCGATTTGGGGTATCGGCCGCCGGTCAGTTCCTGGAATACCTTCAGCGCGTCGATGAGTTCCTCGCCGTTGCCCAGTCCCTTGAGGGAGACATCGCTCATCAGGGAATACCCTTCCGGGATGACCAGGGTGAACATCTCTGAATCGCAGGGGACATTCCATTGAAAATGATCCACGAGCATCTCGATTCGAGCCCCTTCCTGAAGCCCGCCCTGACCCTCAATGGTCATGCGGAACGGGTAGCCGGTACGGACATCAACCCAGATCCGCACGACGGTATCCTGAAACATTCCGCCTGTCACGAGGGGATTGTTGGATTCAAAACCCTGGACCTCGACGCCGTCGATCCGGCTGCGGCCCAGATCGGTATAGTCGGAATTCAAGAATCCCTCGACCATCATTCGTGGATCGGCGTTTTGTTGTTTGGTTTTGTCGAATAGTTCGTCGGTCAGCGTGATGCGCATGTATTGTTTGGTCTCGGGCATCAAGCTGATCATGGTTTTTTCGCGCATATCCATGATGGTGGTGGAGACCAGCTTGCCATCAGTATAAGCGGTCATACGCATTCCGCCGCTACTGGAAATGAGGATGTCCAACTCCATATTCATTTTCTGATCGGCGGGCATTCCGGGCAGGCCGGTCATGGTCATGTGCATGGTGTAGGACATCGAGGTAATCTGTTCGAGCTTTTCGGCGACCTGGGCCAGGGCGATGCTGCCGCCGCCGAGGCCGAAGTAAAGGCCGAGAGTGATCGCGACAATAAATGACGCGGCAAGGGCGAATTTTGTGATGGACGATTTCATGAGGATTCTCCTGATTCGGCTCAGGCCGGATCGAGGAGCCGGTTGATCGGCCGCGGCGTGATAGGCCTGCAGGACCTGCCAGCGGAGACGATCCTTGTGGCCCGGGTCGGGCGTGTCGTCGATCCGCAGATGGGCAACGAGTTTTTCGAATTCGACCTCGTGGGGTTCCATGTTACCGGTCTCCATCGAATACGGGCTTGAGCTGGTTTCTGATTTTTTTTAGACTGCGACAGAGCATGGTCCGCACCGCCGTCTCGCGTTTGCCGACGATCGCAGAGATGGCGGCAAAGTCCAGCTTTTCGAAGAACCGCAGGGTCAGGATGGTCTGTTCATTCCGGCCGAGCGTCTGGATCGCCCGCCAGAGGCAGGACCAATCGGGGCCGTCCGAGGGGTCCGGCGACTGTTGCGGGCCGAGGCGTCCCGCTTCGGCGGCCTGCTGCAGCAGGACGCGCCGCCGAAGCGAAGTGCGGATGTTGGTTGCGATATGGTTGGTCGCAATGGCGTACAGCCAGCGCCGGTACTCGTCCTCTTGGCTGCCGCGAAAGTTCCGGATCGTTCGGGCCGCGTCGAGGAAGACGGCCCCGACGACATCCTCGGCCAGCGTGCGATCGAACAGCCGATGCACGCAGTACCGAAAAATCGGTTCGTAGTTCCGCTCGTAGAGATCCGCCAGCATCCGCGCCTGCGAATCCTCGATCGGCTCGAACCTGCCATCGCCTTTGGCACCGGCGACTCGATTGTCTGCCATCACTTCCGCCATATCCCTCGGATCATCGCGCCAAATCAGGGTTTGTTACACGAAAAATCAGTATACACGAAATTCCTGGGGATGTAAAATAGGACTGATACTCATCGATGACGCTCTAAACCATGTTATACGGAGAATAATAATGACCGAGAATGAAAATGTGCCTACTCTTACTGATATCGCTCGCCAGACCTACTGGGAACCCGGCCTAACGCTTGAGGACCACACAATTGAGAACGCTTTACACGAAGCAGGTCTTAACGCGAACGATCAGAAAGAGAAACTCCGATTTATAAGTTTAAGTAAAAGAAGCATACCATTATCGTATGCAAGATGAAATTGCCCATCTTGGAAAATATGCTGACAAAGCCAAATTGATATTAGGCGAAAATTCCTCATGCGATGATATTATTGAGTTGGCCTCAAAATTTCAAGACGAAGAGGAGCGAGACGAGGAGAACCAGGAATAATACTTTCTGATCTCAGTGGCCTAATGATATTGCACAGAAAGTCGTTACCCGGCGGGGTCGGATTGATTTTGATACTGGCTGGGATTGGCATAGATTTGGCCCTCAACCTGTTCGACAATCAATTGGGCGATATACATGTTGGGAACCAAAGTGATCGGTGCAGGTCCGAGGTTCACGATTTCCAGCGTAAGCGATCCCTCAAATCCGGGATGTACCGTTGGGGCCGTACAATGAATGATCAATCCAAGACGGCCGCGACTGCTTTTTCCTTCGATTCGCGCGGCCAGATGGGGCGGTTTTGACTGGATTGGAAACCGGACGACCTCCAGAGTACGGGCCAGAATAAATTCATGTCGGTCTAATCGATAACCCTGTTTTGGCGTCAAAATAAACTTTTGGGAGTGCTGTATGATGAGGTCGGTTAGCGATCCAGGGTGCATCAGGTCGATTGAAAATTTACCCGGTTCCGGGACACGGATTTCCTGGTGAAGTTTCAAATCTACGGAATGGGTATTGTACGGACACTCCTGGTGAATCGAGGGTTTCCGTGGCGAAGGTTCGGGGGATATAACCAGTCTGCCGTCGTCGAGGGCCTTGTGGATTTCGCAGTTGGAAAGAATCATGCGCCTATGACCGCACCTGATCCCTTCTTACTGTGATGGTCTGGCCGTTTTCAAAGGTCGGGGCCGGTAACAAAACAAGGGCTTCCTCTCCTTGTTCATCAAGAACGCTTACGGCTATACAACCGTTTACGGCCTGTTGTCCCTCAAGAGGGGTATCCAGTCGAATGTATTGTTCCGGAGCGAACAGCGAAAAATCGACGAAATTGGAGAGTTGACCCTTTACGGAGTATTCACCGCTAAAGAGCCCTTCTGATATCGTACAATTGAGCCATTTGGGTTGCATGGTTTCTCCTTACTGATTCATGCTTCTAATTATCGAAAATCCAATCTGATTGCAAGAATTATTTGGGATTTCTTTCATTGTGGGTTGATAGGATTTTTCCATCAAAAGGGTCTGCCAGAATGGCATACAGAGGCGAAAAATCTGCCGATTTTGGGTTCCAGCTTGAATCGTAAGTTTTTTATAATTAAAGATTTACAAATTTTCTGGATCGGGCACGGGGTTTGCTAATTCCGGTAACAGGCCGGGAGGTACCCGGCAGAAAAGAGGGGTTTCAATGAAGTTTGATAAATTTACAGTCAAAGCACAAGAGGCGATCGCCAGCGCCCAGCAGTTGGCGATGCGGCGGTCGCATACGGTGGTTACGCCGATCCATTTGCTCTCGACGCTGTTGGATGACGAAGAGGGGATGGCTGTGATGCTGCTCAAGAAGATCGGTACCAATGTCGGCCGCGTCCGAACCATGGTCGAAGCTGAACTGAAGCGCTTGCCGACGGGCTCGACGGGCGGACAGATGATTTTGCCGGATCCGGGATTCAGCCAGGTGATCCTCGACGCGCAGAACCGGGCCGACAAGATGGGCGACGAGTACCTCAGCACCGAGCATCTGTTTTTGTCGCTGGCGGAGATCGACAGCGACGCCAAACAGATCCTCAGCGTCAACTCCATCCGCAGTTCAACCATTGAACAGGCGCTGAAAGATATTCGCGGCAGCGAGAAGGTCACCAGCGACAGTCCCGAAGGACAATACAAAGCATTGGAGCGATTCGGGATCGACTTACTGGACATGGCGCGGCAGGGCAAGCTGGACCCGGTGATCGGGCGCGAGGACGAGATCCGCCGCTGCATGCAGGTGCTCAACCGTCGGACGAAGAACAATCCGGTGCTGATCGGCGAGCCGGGTGTGGGCAAGACGGCCATCGTCGAAGGGCTGGCGCAGCGAATCGTGGCCGGGGATGTGCCCGTCGGCCTCAAAGACAAGCGGGTCATCGCGCTGGATATGGGGGCGCTGATCGCCGGGACCAAGTTCCGCGGCGAGTTCGAGGAACGCTTTAAGGCCGTACTCAAGGAGGTCATCGCCTCTGACGGCGGAATTATTTTGTTCATTGATGAACTTCACACGATCGTCGGCGCCGGCAAAGCCGAGGGCTCGGTCGATGCGGGCAATCTGCTCAAGCCCTCGCTTGCACGCGGCGAACTGCGGTGCATCGGCGCGACAACGCTGGACGAATACCGAAAACATATCGAAAAAGACGCGGCTCTGGAGCGGCGCTTCCAGCCCATCGTGGTCGATCCGCCGACGGTCGAGGAGACCATCGCGATCCTGCGCGGCCTCAAAGATCGCTACGATACCCATCACGGCGTGCGGATCACCGACTCGGCGCTGGTGGCCGCGGCGACGCTGTCAAATCGCTATATCTCCGACCGGTTTTTACCGGATAAAGCCATCGACCTGATCGACGAAGCCGCGTCGCAATTGAGAATCGAAAACGACTCCCTGCCCGCCGAACTCGACGACATCCGTCGTCGCATCATGCAGTTGCAGATCGAGCGCGAGGCCCTGAAAAAAGAGACCGACGCGGCCAGCGCAAAACGACTGGCCAAGTGTGAAAAAGAACTGGCCGAGTTACAGGAAAAGAACGATCGTCTGACTGCCCAGTGGAAAACCGACAAGGGCCGCATCGAACAGATCACAAAAATCAAGGAAGAGATCGCCTTGGCTCAGCACGCCCTGGAAGAGGCCCAGCGGACGGGTGACCTGGAGACGGCGGCTCGGCTCAAATACGGATCGATCCAGGATCTCCGCAAAAAGCTGTCCGCCGCCGAAGAGTCGCTGGCCCGGGCCAACGGCGGGATGATGATCCACAACGAGGTCACCGAGGAGATGATCGCGCGGGTGGTTTCGCGCTGGACGGGCGTGCCGGTGACGCGGTTAATGAGCGGCCAGGCCGAACGGCTTATGCACATGGAACAGGAGATTCACAAGCGGGTTGTCGGCCAGGACCAGGCCGTCGCCGCCGTCTGCAATGCCGTCCGGCGGAGCCGTGCGGGGTTGGGCGATCCGCATCGGCCGATCGGGGTGTTTCTGTTCCTCGGTCCCACGGGCGTCGGCAAGACCGAGCTCTCCAAGGCGCTGGCGGAATTTTTATTCAACGACTCCAATAGCATGATCCGTATCGACATGAGCGAGTTCATGGAACAACACTCCGTCGCCCGGATGATCGGCGCCCCGCCCGGCTATGTCGGCTATGAAGAGGGCGGCAAGCTGACCGAGGCCGTCCGCCGGAAACCGTATTCGGTGATCCTGCTGGACGAGATCGAAAAGGCCCATCGGGATGTTTTCAATATCTTGCTGCAGGTTTTCGACGATGGCCGTCTCACCGACGGCAAAGGCCGCACGGTCGATTTCAAGAATACCGTCATCATCATGACCAGCAACTTCGCCGGCGAGGCGATCCGCGAGCTGGCCGACAACAAGGGCGAAGACTGGGAGATCGAGGCCCGCGTCAAAGACGCCCTGCGGCAATATTTCCGGCCGGAGTTTCTCAACCGGATCGACGAGACGATCATCTTTCATACGCTCGGTCGCGAACACCTCGAGCGGATCGTCGAGATTCAGGCCGGCTATCTGATCGATCGGCTCAAGGCGCGAAATATTTCCGCGGAGATCACTCCGGCAGCCAAGAAACTGCTGATAACCGAGGGCTATGATCCCGCCTTCGGCGCAAGGCCGCTCAAACGCGTGATCCAGCAGCGATTGGAAAACCCCCTGGCCTCGGAGATCATCGGCGGCAAGTTCGCCGACGGCGACCACATCCGCATCGATGCCAGCCATGATCAGTTCGTGTTTGAGAAACGAAATTGATCTGAACCCATCGGTATCCTATAATCAAGAATACGGTAGGATGTGGAATTCCGTGCCCATGTTTTACTCGCTTGTTCATCAAGGGAAAGGGTGTATCAATGGATCGTCAATCCTTACAGTTTGCGGCGGTTGCTCTGTTGATGGGATCTACTATCGTTGCGGCGGGTGGCGTGGTCGCCGAGTGGGATTTTGCCAAGGGACCGCAGGGGTGGAGCGGCAACGCCCAGGTTCAACCGGTGGTCAGCACGCCGGAGGGATTGGTCGTCCGAAGCACGGGCGAAGATCCGTGGATCGAGGGGCCGGCGATCGATATCCCGTCACCCGATGGCATGGCGCGGGTGACGATCCGGATGAAGTCGGCGGCCGATCGCGGGGGCGAGCTGTTTTACGGACCGCGTTTTTCCGCGGAGCGGTCGGTGCGATTCATGGTCCACAATGACGGCAACTGGCACGAGTATGAGCTGATGATTCCACATCCGCTGGGAGCCAGGAGCCGGTTTCGGCTGGACCCATGCACGGGGCCGGGCGAGTTGACAGTGGCGTGGATCCGCATCGAGGCCCTCAAGAAGATCGAGCCGCCGGTGTTTGAAAAGCCGGCCTTATCCATCTTGGATGACTCCAATACGATCACCGTTACCTCCGGTGATCTGGTCCTTCGACATTCGCGGAAGGTCTGGGGGGATTTTGTTTTGGCCGTGAATGACATGCCCTTCGCCTGCGGATATGTATCCGAGCCGATTGGAATTATGGTTGACGATCAGGTTCAATGGATCAATCTCAAGAAAGCGACCGTAAAAGTTGTCGCGGAAAGCAACACAATCCGCACGATTGCCGAACTCAAGGACAAAGGCGGATGCCGTTGGCAACTGATGCGGATTATCAGCGTCGCAGACAAGGGAACGATTTCGGTCAGGACGACCGTTATGGTCGATCAAGATCGACAGGCGGTGTTGATTCCCTGGTTGACGATGTTTGCGGGAGCAGGGACCTTCGGCGAAAAGAAGCATCAAGGCCTGTTTGCCGGGCTGGAATATCTGCAGGATGAGCCCAGCAGCAGCGAGGCAGATATCGCCGCGCCGCTGAATGTGCGGCGGATTCCGGATTCGTACAAGATCACTTTTCCGCTGATGGTCATCCAGAACGACGGAAAATATGTCGGCCTGATGTGGGATCGCGATCCGATGGTCGCGGCCGGATTCGATTCGCCGGACCGCGTGTTCGGGTCCGGCGGCCATGCGATGTGGCTGTCGGGCCCCGGGACCAGCGCAGGCCGGTTTGAAAACGAACTGTGCGCCCATTCGCCGGTGAAGATCGAAGCGAACAACCCCATCACCGTCAAGGCCGTGATCATCGGCGGCAAGGGCGAGACGGTGATCCCGGCCGTGCAGCAGTATGTGGCCCTTCGCGGCTGGCCGAAACTGCCGGAGTTTGATGGCGGATTTTCGGCAGCGGTGGATCTGTTATCGCACGGCTGGCTGGACTCGAAGATCACCAGCGGCGGGCTTTATCGGCACGCGGTTTGGGGCAACAGCTTCGGGCCGCAGGCGGCGGCGGATGCGGCGATGTTCCAGCGGTGGCTGGCGGAGAAGACAAACGATTCAGCATTGCGCGATCGATTGAGGGCCGGATCCAATCTGGCGATTGAGAAACTTTCGCCGTCGGATACCTTCGGCAGCGGCGTGTCGCATGTGCGATTTCCGACGGCACCGCTGGTTTTTGGGCGCGTGCCGGAGTATGTCCGCCAGCGAGTTGCCCATGCCCGCGCGGAGCTCAAGCAATTCGACGCCGACGGCAAGATCATCTACAAGCCGGCCGGCGGGGTCGATTACGGCCGGACGCATTTTGAAAATCACGCCAACGGGATCGGCGGCGCGGTAATCGCCGATATCCTCGAGGCGGCGACGCTGTGTCCGGAGCCGGGGCTTGTGGACGAGTCGCTGAAGGTCCTCGACCAGCAAACCAATCTGTACGCCAATACGATTCCGCGCGGGGCGCAGACCTGGGAATGTCCGCTGCACACCCCGGATATCCTCGCGGCGGCACATCTGGTCAAGGCCTTCACGCTGGGGTACATGCTTTCCGGCCGGATCGAACATCTCGAGCAGGCCCGCTACTGGGCGTGGACGGGCGTGCCGTTTGTGTATCTGAGCAACCCGACCGAGGGACGAATCGGCGAGTATGCGACGATCGCGGTACTGTGCGCGACCAACTGGCGAGCCCCCGTGTGGTTCGGCCAGCCGGTGCAATGGTGCGGGTTGGTGTATGGGTCGGCGCTGTATCAACTGGCGGGGGTCGATCCGGAGGGCCCGTGGCGAGATTTGGCGAAGGGGATCACCATCGCCGGCCTGCAGGAAAGCTGGCCGACAACAGACGCCGATCGACAGGGCCTGCTGCCGGACTATTTTTTGCTGAACGACCAGGTCAGCGACGGGCCGGCGATCAATCCAGGCACCGTCGGGGCACATCTGCCCGAGGCGTTCAGGCAAGGCAAGCTCTACGATGTTCGCAGAGTCAAGGGCAAAGGGTGGTTTGTGCATGCGCCGTGCGAGATCGGTTTGATTGCCGAGCAGGGATCAACCGTGAGATTGGAGATCGCCGGCTGGAAAGATTCGACGGCGAATGTGCTGATTTCGGGAATCGATCATCAGCCGAAACAGATCCTGGTAAACCAATCGCCGGTCTCGAATATGATCTTCGACGATGAATTGAAATTGTGCATGATCCCGATCAGTGGAAACACGATTATTGAAATCAAACAATAAACCATATACTGCGGTGCACTCTTTTTCGTTCTCTATCTCAGGAATTCGCGGATGATGGATTTGTACAGGTTTTTGCCTATGTCGAGGTCGGAGAGAGCGATGGATTCGTCGGGTTTGTGGCAGACCTCGGAGTCGCCGGGGCCGAAGACGATGACGGGCGCGCCGAGCTGGGCGAAGTAGGGGCCGTCGGTGGTGTAGCGGACGGCAACGGTTTCCCGGGCCTCGACGGCCCACTGGACGCGGCGGACAAAATCGCACTGCGGGTCGGTTCGCATCGGCGGGGCGAATCGCAAGACCTTCGCCTCAGCGCGGAAGTTGGGATCGGTAGCGGCTAATTCACGAAATATTATCTCCAGTTCGGCGACGATCCCCTCGGGCGTCTGGCCGGGGACGACGCGGGTGTCGAGGATGATCGTACACTGGTCGGGGATGACATTGGGGGCCTTACCGCCGGAGATCTGATTGACACTCAGCGTCGGCTCGCCAAGAATTGCATCCGGCGTATGCCGCGGAACAAATCCCCGCAGCCGCTCCAGAAGAATCTGCATCTGCCCGATGGCGTTGACGCCGAGATGCGGCATGGAGGCGTGGGCGGTCTTGCCGAAGACAGCGACCTCGATCCAGGCCAGGCCCCGATGGGCGGTGACGAGCTGAAAGCCGGTCGGCTCGGTGATGACGACGCCGGCCAGCTTCGGCATGGTTGGGCCGTCCCGCTCAACGAAGCGAAGGGCACCGCAACTGTCGGTTTCTTCGCCGGCTGTGGCGGCGAAAACGAGATCACCCTGGAGCTTGCCGCCCTCGCGGACAACCTCGACGATGGCGGTTGCTGCGGCGGCGATGCCTGCCTTCATGTCGGCTGCGCCCCGGCCGTAGAGTCGGCCGTCGCGCTGGGTCGGCTCAAAGGGCGGCGATTGCCAGGGGTTGTCGCCCGGCGGCACGACATCCAGATGCGAACCGAAGAGCAAGGCGGACTTGTTGCCGGAGCCGCGCAGATGGACGACCAGGTTGGCGCGGTTTGCGTCCCAGGCGTCGATTGTCGCGTCGATGGAGGCATTTCGAAAGAACTTAACCAGCACGGAGGCGGCCTGGGATTCGCCCTTAGGCAGGGTCGAATCGGCACGGATCAGATTTTTCAGCAATTCGATCATTGAAAGGTTATGATACCCTGCCCGTGGAAATCGTCCAAGGGGGGACACCGTACTTTTGGACACAAGGTCGTGCGCAAAAAAGCCCCATAAACATCGATCTTGGCGGAATTTACATAAATTTCCCCGCACATTTCCTACCCAACCGAGCGGCAAGAAATTTTCCGTCGGAAGGAAAATTTTGTTGCAGGCAGACAGGAGGCGCAGATAATAACAAGTTTGAATTGCTGAAGGATTCACAACAGAATAGGGAGCATGAATGGGACCGGTACTGCGGGGCTTGACTCGATTGCAAGAGGTAGAAAACCGGCTTCGTTCGGCCAAAGCCAAGTTGGCCCGAAGCCGGCGACGGGTTCAGACGCAGGATAACCAGCTTCGGGCATTGGTCAACGAATTGGAAGCCAAGAAGGAGGAAATGCGTCTGATCCGGGTTCAGTCCGACAAGCTGGAACTGGACCTCAGGAGCCGCGAGGAACATGTCACCAAGCTTCGATCTGCGCTGAACATGGCCAAGAGCAACAAAGAGTACTCCGCTATCCTCACGGAGTTGAATACATCCAAGGCCGACAATTCCAAACTGGAGAATCAGGTTTTGGATCTGATGAAGGTTCTGGAGGCCGACGAGGCCAACTGTCGGGAGATTCAAAAACAAATCGACGAGCAGAAATGTCGTTTGGAGGATGTCCGAAAGGAAAGCGACAGCCAGTCGGCGCACTTCGAAGACGAAATCGCCGCAGTCGAAAAGGAATGGAAACAGGCCGCCAAGGATGTTCCCGCGGAAGTCTTGGCGGTCTTCAACCGCGTGGCGGACAGCTACGACGGCGAGGCAATCTCGTTTGTCGAACAGGCCGACGGGCGAATGGAAAACTACAGTTGCGGCGGCTGTTTCATGGGATTGACCAATGAAACGGTCAACCAGCTCATGAGCCGCGACGAGATCATTCGCTGCGGCAACTGTTCGCGAATTCTGGTGCTCAAGGAACCATCCGAATAAACGATTGGTACGGGGCGGGGGTCTGCAGGGATGTCGGGACCACAGGGGCAAATCGTGAACGAATCCATTCGAATTTTTACCGACGGCGGCAGCCGCGGCAATCCCGGCCCGGCGGCGGGAGGGTATTTCCTGACGCATCCCCAGGGCAAAATCATCGAGGGCAAGGGTGTCTTTCTTGGCGAGGCGACCAACAATGTCGCCGAATATCACGGATTGATCGCGGCGCTGGAGGCCGCCACGCGACTGGGAGCCAGGCAACTGGAGATCCTGACCGATAGCGACTTGATGGTTCGACAGGTTCTGGGAAAGTATCGCGTTAAAAACGAAGGGCTCAAGCCGTTGCACGCCCGATGTATGGAACTGCTGGCCGGCTTCCCCTCTTGGAAAATTCAGCATATCCCGCGCGAGAAAAACGCCCGAGCCGACCAGATTGTCAACCAGGCGTTGGATCGAGGGGCGAATGTGACTTGGCGACCAAGCCAGCAGACGATGGCCGAATGGGGGGGCAAGCGGATCCGGCTGGGCGTGCTGATTAGCGGAGGCGGACGGACCCTGGTGAATCTGCAGCATCAGATCCAGGCCGGGACGCTGCCGGCGGAGGTGGCGGTGGTGATCTGTTCGCGCTCGACGGTCAAGGGCGTCGATCGGGCGCGGGAGTTGGGCTTTTCCCCGGTAATCGTGCGGCGAAAGGATTTTGCGGAGATCGAAGGGTTCAGCGCCAAACTGGCCGAGATTCTGGATGCGGCCAAGGTGGATCTGGTCGTGCAGGCCGGATGGCTATGCCTATGGAAGATCCCGCCGCAATACGAGGGCAAGGTGATGAACATTCATCCGGCGCTGCTGCCGAGTTTCGGGGGGCAGGGGATGTGGGGACATCATGTGCACGAGGCGGTGCTGAAGGCGGGATGCAAGGTCAGCGGGTGCACGGTGCACTTCTGCAACAACCAGTACGATTCCGGACCGATCATCGTGCAGCGGTGCTGCGAGGTGATGGATGACGACGACGCCGACACGCTGGCCGAGCGGGTGTTTCAGCAAGAGTGCATCGCCTATCCGGAGGCGATCCGGATGTTCGCGCAGGGACGGCTGAAAATCGTCGATGGATTGGTCAAGCGAATGGAACCGGCGGAACGGCACTGATCCGACGGTTTTAGGCGTTTTCGTAACAGAACTTGGTAAGTGACGGCTTTCGATGAGGGGAATGGTATGAAATATCATCGGATCGTAGGGGTTGTTTTTCTGGTTGTCGGTTCTCTGTGTCCTGGGCAGGATTTGTCGTTTCAGACCGCGTCGCTGAAAATCGACGCAACCAAGCAATCGGATGATCCCATTGCGAAAAATCTCACCGGCAAGTTCACGGAGCATTTGTATTTCAATGTCACCAATGGAATCGATGCCCAGATTCTGCTCAACGCGACGATGGCGGCGTATCCCTTCAAGGCGGTCGATTCGCCGGACGGCGTTTCGCTGTTTCATAGCGACCGCGAAAAGATCGAGCAGGAAATCCGGCGAATGGGGCCGCGATGGGGTTGGCCCGGAGATCAACTGGACGGGCTTGTCTCCGCGTACAACGATGCTCTGGCGTGCTGGTGGACCAGGATCGGAACGCCGGTTACCAGTCCGGACACCAATCCCTGGGGCGGGCGGGCGCAGAGGATCGAGTGTTCGGCGCCGGGACAGGGGATAGCGCAATGGTGTTATCTGCCGATGCACCGGACACGAAAATACGAATTTTCGATATACGCCCGCAGCCGAGCGGTCAAGGCGCTGATCGTGGAGTTGACGCAGGCAGGGCAGGACAAGCCCTGCGCGACGGCGAAAGTGGCGGGGCTGGGACCGAATTGGAAAAAACTGACGGGATCGTTTCAGGTTCCGGCCGAATGCGACAAGGATGCTGCGTTTCGTTTTTCAGTGACGACCGAATCGGCCGGCGGAGTGGTGATCGGACGAATCGAGCTGTTGCCGGGGGATCATATCAACGGGGCCGATCCGGATGTGATCGCCCTGCTGAAACAGTCGCGGCTGCCGATCCACCGCTGGCCGGGCGGAAACTTCGTCAGCGGCTATCACTGGAAGGACGGGGTGGGACCGATCGAGCAGCGGCCGACGCTGCCGAACTACGCCTGGGGACAGGTGGAGAACAACCGCTTCGGAACCGACGAGTTTGTGGCGATGTGCAGGACCATCGGGTGCGAGCCGATGATCTGCATCAACGCCGGCAACGGAACGCCGCAAGAGGCCGCCGAGTGGGTGCAATACTGCAATGGTTCGCCCGACACTCCGATGGGTAAGCTTCGCGTACTCAATGGACACCTGGAACCATATCGAATCCGCCACTGGGAGATCGGCAACGAACTGTGGGGCCGATGGCAGGTTCACTGGACCACGGCCGAAGGGTATGTGGATCGATACAAGCTTTTCGCCGAGGCGATGCTCAAGGTCGATCCGTCGATCCGGCTGTATGTGTGCGGGGCGCCGGTGTTCTGGGGCAAGGACTGGAACACGACGCTGATTCGCGGCCTGGGCTCCGCGATGCAGCGAACGACCGATCATCCGCTGATCGGCGGAAATGTTCCGCCCTCGACCGAGCCGATGGAGGTATATCGGGACTTTATGGGGGTGCCTTCAACGCTGGAAGCCAAGTGGGCCGCACTGCGGGACGAGATGAAGGCCGGCGGCATCCAGGATCCGCGTCTGGCGGTGACGGAGCTGCAACTGTTCGCGCATATCGGGGCAGGCGACAAAGACGCTCCGCGAAAGCTGACCGCTCAGACGCTGGTATCCCCGGGTACGCTGGCGGAGGGGCTCTATGATACGCTGATCTACCACGCGGCGGTGCGGCTGGCGCCGTTTGTGGAATTGATCACCCAGTCGGCCACGGTCAATCACGGCGGCGGCCTGCGAAAGACCCGTGAGCGGGTCTTTGCCAATCCGTGTCATTACGCGCAATCGATGTTCGCCGAGATGGCCGAAGCCAGGCCGGTTGCGGTCTCGATCGATGCCGCCGAGGTAACGGCGCCGCGGGTCCTGCCGGAACTGCGAAACGCCGCGCCGGAGTGTTCCTACAAGACGATCGACGCGGTGGCGGCGATCGACAAGAAAAAACAACTGCTGGTTTCGCTGGTGCATCGCGGGACGGAGACGATTCGGCTGTCGATCGCTATCGACGGCGTCAAGGTCGATGGGCAAGCCCGGATCACGCGGCTGGGAGGCGAGAAACCCTGGGCGGCCAACACGGCGGAAAATCCCACAGCGATCGTTCCGGCGGATTCGACGGCCACAGTCGCAGACGGTACAATGGAGCTGGAGGTTCCGCCGTTTACGCAGATGCTGGTGAGGATTGCGACGGCGAAATAGTTGACCTCACGCAAAGGCGCTAAGGCGCCCAGAAGGATATCCATCGGATACAATATCAATTCCGGCTTTCGCCGGAATGACAGGGAACCAAGAATCATCAACATTGAATCGGAGACGAATATGAAAGCGAGAATGTGGATTCTATCGATCGTGGCAATCGCATTGATCGTCGGCACGGGTGTTGCCCAGGAAACGGACAAAGCGACACTGACGATCGCGGCCGATCAGGGCAAGTTCACCATCAACCGCAACATCTACGGCCATTTCGCCGAGCACCTGGGCCACTGCATTTACGGCGGCCTGTGGGTCGGCGAGGACAGCCCCATCCCCAACACGCGCGGCATCCGCAACGATGTCGTCGCGGCATTAAAAGCCATCCGCGTACCGGTAGTTCGTTGGCCGGGCGGATGTTTCGCCGACGAATACCACTGGATGGACGGCATCGGCCCGCGCGAGAAACGCCCGACGATGATCAACACGCACTGGGGCGGGGTGACGGAGAACAACCATTTCGGCACACATGAATTTTTCGAGTTGTGCGAGCAGCTCGGCTGCGAACCGTACATCACAGGCAATGTCGGCAGCGGGACAGTGGAGGAGATGGCCGACTGGATCGAGTACATGACCTTCGACGGGGTCAGCCCGATGGCCGAGCTTCGCAAAAAGAACGGCCGTGAAAAGCCCTGGAAGCTGACCTACTTCGCGGTGGGTAACGAGAACTGGGGCTGCGGAGGGAATATGCGACCGGAATTTTACGCCGACCAGTACCGGCGATTTGCCACCTATGTCCGCAACTACAGCGGCAACCGCATCTTCAAAGTCGCTTGTGGGCCTAACGGCGAGGACTACAACTGGCTGGAAGTGGTCATGCGCGATATCGGCCGGCACATGCAGGGCGTGGCTCCGCACTACTATTGCGGATCCGGTCAAAAGAGCCGATCGGCGACGCAATTTACCGAGGTCGATTGGTTCGAGCAGCTTCGCCGGGCTTTGCGGATCGAGGAACTCCTGAACCGACAGGAGCAGATCATGGATAAATACGACCCGCAAAAGCGGATCGCGATCATGTTCGACGAGTGGGGCGCCTGGCACGCGGTCGAGCCGGGGACCAATCCGGGATTTCTCTACCAGCAGAACAGCTTGCGCGACGCGATGGTCGCGGCCTTGACGCTGAACATCTTCAATAATCACTGCCAGCGGGTCAAGATGGCCAACATCGCGCAGATGGTCAATGTCCTGCAATCGATGGTGCTAACCGACGACAAGAAGATGGTCTTGACGCCGACCTATTTTGTGTATCTGCTGTATGCGGTCCATCACGACGCGACACTGCTGCCGACGCAACTGCAGGGGCCGGAGTATGTCTTCGAGAACAATAAAATTCCCGGCGCAAATGTTTCGGCCTCCAAAGACAAGGACGGCAAGATCCACGTGACGATTTGCAACATCAATCCGGGCAAGGCCGTGGCGATCGAGGCGACGCTGCAGGGTACCAAGGCCAAGACCATCGCCGGCCAGATCCTCACGGCCGAGGCGATAACCGCCCATAACACTTTTAACAATCCCGATGTCGTCAAGCCGGAAGACTTCAACGACGCCAAGCCCACCGACGCGGGATTTACCGCGACGGTCCCGGCCAAGTCGGTGGTGATGCTGGAAATTGAGGGCTAAGCCAGAAGAAAGAAGTCAGAAGGCAGAAGCAAAGGAACCGCGGATTTCAGGGATTTAATTCCTCACGCAAAGGCGCAAAGACGCCAAGAAGGATATAGGATATAGGAATATTCGTTGTTCGTTTATCGCTGGCGGAACGAAGTCCGTTTTCATTCGGATTGTTGGTATTCCCGCAACAGCATTATCCAATTTCCAATATCCATTTTACAATTCTTTGAGCCAGTGAGTGGCGAGGATCGCATAATCGTTAAGGTCCGTTATACCGTCGCCGTTGGCGTCGGATGCGCCGATGGTTTCAGGCGTCACGGCAAGCCAACGATTCGATAGGTACAGCAAATCGTCAACCATCAATGCCGTTTTCGTCGAACTACTAACCCACCTAAGGCCAACAGCATCAGCGACATTGGTTCCGGGATGATCGTGAATTTGATATTGTCGATGGCCGGGGAATAGCCGTATTGGGTCCGGTCGATCAGTTGAATCGAAAAGAGCGAATCGTCGCCCCAAGTCCCCCGGAGAATTTTGGTCTGGGTGTTGTAGACATAATCCTTCACAATCATCTCGATGTGCCGATTATAAATCGACTCCCCCGTAATCGGGTCGCGACCAATCACGGAAACCGTTTGCCAACTGTCAATATTGTTGATCTGACCGCCATGGATAATCGAGGTAGAGTTCCCCTTCATACCCAACCAGGCAACCCCTCCACCCTCCATATTCAAGTAGCTCTGATCGGTTAAATTAACTTCCCATATCCCGCCGGTTAGTACCTCAAGTGGTGCCGTGTTTTGAATATCCACAATACTGTGATCTTCAGCCGTCAGGATTGCCCCCCCCCCGGTCATCAGGAGGGTTTCGTGATTTTTGACAGTCATACTGCCAAAGTAACCGCCGGTAATTGTGTAATCGTACCCAGCGAATGTGGCCGTAGAACAGATTGTCAGAATCAGAATCGTTACCGTTCTCATAGGGATTCCTCCGATACATCCAAAGAGTTACTGTTCATCATTTTCAGTTCGCTGAAACTGTCATACACTTTTTGAATGAATTGTTGCCATTCAGTCGAATCGATTTCATTTTGAATTGAAGGGTCATCCAGCCAAAGTTTTTCAAGAAACTGGATCGTATCTTCCAGATCGAGAATCTGTTCCCGAATCGGCTTTTCGGGAATGACCGTTGTCGCCTCTACACTCGGGGATGAAACCGACAACGACTGCGTAAACATTTCTCCTTCGGGAACCATGCTCATCATCATCTCCAGTTGTTCCGGCTGAAGGTCCAATCGCCAACAGGCCAACCATAACCAGTTTTTCGGATTGTCTCCGACGAATACCAGCAAGTCGTCCAGATCAACATCGAGATCCTGATCCAGATCGCAGACAGGATTGAATCGTTGCTTGTCCGTTTCGCTGATGAAGTTGATGCTGTTCGGATCGGATTCGAAGTTGGGGTGGTTCGGATCGCAGAGTGGATTATTGGGATCGTAAGTCATCCACGCCAGCGAGAACTTCTCGAATTCGACCAGATTCACCACACCGTCGGCGTTCCAGTCCAGTGGATGATACACTTCATCACATTCCGGGTTGACCTCATCGGCCCCCACATCGACGATGTTATCCATCACCCGATCTTCGCCGTCAATATCCCGTTGTCCTGTGTAACTCAAACAGGGATTACCTTTATTGATGCAGAAAGAATAATCTGCCAAATGGACATTGTTGGGTTCATTGCTGTACGCAAAGTCCGGCTTGTGGCGCAAGTTGTCAAAGATCATTTCCAATCATCGCCTGCGAATGAGTAATCCTCCCAACGCCAACAGCGCCAACGATATCGGCTCGGGGATGATCGTGAATTTGATGTTGTCGATGGCCGGGGAATAGCCGTATTGGGTCCGGTCGATCAGTTGAATCGAAAACAGCGAATCGTCGCCCCAGGTTCCTTTCAGAATCTTCGTCTGGGTGTTGTAGGTATAATCCTTCACGATCATCTCGATATGACGGCTTAAGATGAATTCCCCCGTAATCGGATCCTTGCCCACAATCAAAACCGATTGCCAACTGTCGATATTGTCAATTCGACCCCCTCTCAAAACTGCGGTCGCAGAATCCGCCATATCTAATATGTGAATCTGTCCTCCGGTCAAATCCATCTTAGCTCTATCAGATATTGAAAGAGTCCATATACCTCCAGAAAATAACTCAAGTGGTTTTGTATTTTGAATTTCTATAAGACAATCATCCTCTCCGATTAAATTATACCCCCCCCCCCTGTCATGAGAAAGGTTTCCATATTTTTCAGAGAAATGGTGCCAAAATAACCATCGGTGATCGTGTAATCATATCCTGCAAGGGTTACGGAACAGATCGCCAGAATTAGAATCATTACCGTTCTCATAGGGATTCCTCCAATACATCCAAAGTTTTTGTTTCTATCGTTTTCAGTTCATTGAAACTGTCATAGACTCTCTGCATGAATTCCTCCCACTCGTCCGCATGGATTTCCTGGTGAATGGAAGGGTCATCCAGCCAGAGTTTTTTGAGGAACTGGATCGTGTCTTCCAGGTCGAGGATTTGTTCCTTTACGGATTTTTCAGGAGTGATCGATTCCGCCTTTGCGGATGCAGAAAGCGACGCAGATTGCATCTGTATCCCGCCCGAAGGCGCCATACTCATCATTATTTGCTCTAACTGTTCGGGCTGCAGGTCCAGGCGCCAACAGGCCACCCACAACCAGTTTTGTGGACTGTCCTCTGCAAAGATCACCAGGTCCGCCAGATCGACATCCAGATCCTGATCCAGGTCGCAGACGGGATCGAATCGTTGCTTGTCCGTTTCGCTGATAAAGTTAATACTGTTCGGATCGGATTCGAAGTTGGGATGATTCGGATCACATAAGGGATTATTGGGGTCATAGGTCATCCAGGCCAGCGAGAACTTTTCGAACTCGACCAGGTTCACCACCCCGTCGGCATTCCAGTCCAATGAGTGATAGACATCATTACATTCCGGATTGACCTCATCGGCCCCGACATCGACAAAGGTTCCCATCACCCGTTCTTCCCCGTCGATGTCCAGTTGTCCGGTGTACGACAGGTTGGGATTGCCCTTGTCGATACAGAAGGAATCGGCCGCCAGGTGCACATTGTTCGGCTCGTTGCTGTACGCAAAGTCCGGCTTGTGGGAGAAATTGAAATTGGCATCCAGCGCCGTACTCGTACCCGCAGGATCATTGGGGTCGTAAACGCAACTGTAATGGGTCGGGGGCCTGTGCCCTGCAAACTGCGCTCCGTTCCCTGTTTGGTTGTTGTACCAGAGAATACAGTTCTGGATATCCGGCTGATGAACATAATTGGGGTCATTGTCAAAGTAGGAAATCGCCGCGTTTCGATTATAGGCAAGAGTATTATTATGAAAAATGGGAGTGACTTTGGGGTTTTCCACCCAAATACCAAAAAAGCCGATATCCGAAATACCATTTCTACAAATAACACAATTTATGACTTCTGGATTGGATTCTATTACATAGATTCCGTTTCGTTCATTCTCAGAAATATGGCAATTATCAACGGTTATCGTATTTCCTGTCCCATCCTGAAAGATTCCATGCCAAGTATTATTCCGTATCGTACACCATCGAATCGTCGTATGGCATCCAATCCCCCGAATCCCATACTGGAGATTGTCTTCGATGATACAATTCGATAGCATATAGGTAACGCCGTTGGCCCGTACTCCTTGCCCCGGATTATCCGCATCCCGCACCGTCACACCGTCCAGTAGGGAGTTGTTACCCATCGTCACGATCGACTCATTCCGGATCGTGTTGTCGCCCAGCCCCGTCAGGATCGTCCGATACACCTTCGGCCGACGGTCGTTCGGATCAACCGGCCCGCCCCGATACCCGCCATAGATCGACACGCCAGCCGGAATCGCAAAAGTGGCGCCGACATCCCGGCCCGGATCATACCGCCCCTGCGCAACCCGGATTTCCGTCGTCGTCCAGCATCCCGCTTGCGCCCGGGCCAACGCCTTCTGCAGGTCCGTATAGGCATTGTCCCAACTGGTCCCGTTGTCATAACCCGTCGCCCGCTGATCAACATAGATTATCCCACTCGTATCCCAGCAGCAGCCCGGCGTATAGTGGATTACCTCAACACTGCCCAGATTTCCCGTCGTCATCCGCGCACGATTGACGATCGGCATCCCCGGCTCGGCCCGGTTGGTGACGAACACCGTCAACTCCACACACCCCGTCGCCCCCCCAGGAATCACCCCTATGTCCCACCGATAATAATTCCCCTCCTCGTGAAAGTTCGGATCGGAACTTTCCATCGTCAAATCCGGATTCAGCGAATAACTGACCGGATAGGTGACTCCCTTCGGCAAATAATCGATCAACACGACATTGTTGGCGTCCGTCGAGGAGGTATTGTTCCAGCAGATCGTGTAAGGGATCGAATCCCCCGGCCCGACGCACCCCTCCGGGTCAATATCGTCGGTCTTGGTCAGCAAAATCGGACTGATAATCTCTTGCTTTTCCCCAAACATGTATGCGATCGTGATCGAGGTCGTCTCGTTCGGATCCAGCGTCCCCAGATTCCACCCCATCGCCCCCGCCACCTCGGAATCATAGAGGTGATCGACATTGTTCAAGTCCCGATTCTCGATATGGATATGCGTACCCGTCGGCGGTTTGTATTGAGCATAGGAATGCCCTCCTTCATAGAGGCCGTTATCGATCCAGTCGGGTTGTCGCGTGCTGCTGAATCCATTGAAGTCGGTATGCGTTCGAGTCGAATGAGGCGAATCGAGATTATTCCATTGTGTGATATCATACCTGAAATTTCCCACCTGATGGACCGAATTTCGAGGGGTATAATACTGTAACGGGTCGATCGGATTGACCGTCGAATAGGTCGAACTGACGGCCGCTTGATATTCGTCGGCCCCGTGACTGTGCAACATCTGATAGAACCGGAGATTGGTGAGCGATTGATCGGCCGGATCGATATTTCGAACCGTGTAGGTTTGCAGAAAACAATATCGATCGCTGTTCACATAACCCGGTTGTCCCGTGATCGGATCGAGAAAAGAAAGAGGGGACCGGATTGGATAGTAAAGGGGATTGAGAAACTCAAGATCGACTACTTCGTAATCAATGGTGATTTCGACCTTTCCATTCCGGATCACCGATTGACCGGTGTTGGGTCCGGGGGCCGGATTGGTATTATCATGCCATGCCCCATAGGTTCCATAGGTACTGAATTGGCTGTTCGTATTCCAATTCGGAAATTGAAATTGTCTCGTCAGCCACATGGCTTTATGTCCCAGTGACGGATTGACAGGATCGATCAGGTCGGTACCGATCCCGTCATAATAAATCGCCGCGCCCCATTCCCCCGAAAGGAGTTCATGGAATCGATCTACCGAATGTAGATCGGATGGTCCGTAGTAGAAGGCGTCCGAATACCCGGCCGAGTCCACGGTAGCGTAGAAATACGGTTCACCGGAAGTCTGCCCGATTGTAAATGAATAACCCTCCATCTCACCGAAAACACTGGCCCCCCATCCAGCCATGAATCCCAAAACCACAATCCACACCCCCATTTTGTATTTCATCATCCCTCTTGCACCCATTTGGCGCTCCATAACCGGCACCCCTTTCCGTTCCCCCGCACCTTTTGATTATACCATAACCAGAACGAATTTCACCCATAAATTTGTATGGGTTTCCCAATATTTTGGCATTTTCTGTCGGCGGGTACAACAAAAAGGAGCACCGCCAATACACGCTCAGTCAAGGCCCGCCAAGGCCCGAGAGGAACATGCAAGCAGTGCCCCAGACGGGGCACTGAATCCTGCAGAATTCCTCTCAATAAAATTTGGCGGTTCTGACTGAAATTCTTCAAGTTCAGTGTTACTATCCCATATTCAATTGTCAGCATATATCATATCCAGAATCTTATTTGTTGTCAATGGCAAAATCTCAAATTGGCACCCATGAAATCAAAGGATTGGCGGGTCCCTCCACCCTGTCAAGATGGCGGTGGGGGGCGGAAATTGGCGGGGACAAAGTGGCAGGAAAGGGGTGTGTCAGTGGCGGGAATGGGGGTTTTATGGGATGTTTCCACAGATTGTAATCTCTTGATAATAAAGGGCTTATGAAACAAAGCGGGCTGCAGGGAGTCGGCGGCGGCCGGGGTTGGTATCGGGTTTGCATATGCAAGCGTCGTATGGAGATTTTGTTGGCATGACAAAACAGACAAACGGAACGCGACACGGATAGATAAGGAGATGCAGAAACTATGGCAGCAGTGAAGGATTTATCATTCGAAACCAGTGCCCGCAAGGCGCTGCTGGCCGGCGTGGAAAAGCTGGCGGCGGCGGTGAAGGCGACGCTGGGACCCCGCGGCCGCAACGCCATCATCGACAAGGGATGGGGCGGGCCGACGGTGACCAAGGACGGCGTAACGGTGGCTGAAGAGATCGAACTGGTCGATAAGGTCGAGAACATGGGCGCTAAGCTGGTGCGCGAGGCGGCCAGCAAGACCTCCAAGATCGCCGGCGACGGCACGACCACGGCGACGGTGTTGACCGAGGCGATGTTCAAGGAAGCCATCCGCAACCTGGCCGCCGGCGCCGATTCGATGGCGCTGTATCGCGGGATGCAGAAGGCGACCAAGGCCGCCGTCGAAAAGCTGGCCACGCTGGCTAAGCCCATCGACATGAGCAAGAAGGACGACATCGTCAACATCGCGGCGATCTCGGCCAACAACGACTTCGAGATCGGCAAGAAGATGGCCGAGGCGTTCCTTCGCGTGGGCAAAGACGGGGTAATCACCGTCGAAGAGGGCAAGAGCTTCGAGACGGCCGTCGAGTATGTCGAAGGGATGCAGTTCGACCGCGGATTTTTGTCGCCGCATTTTGTCACCAACCCGGATTCGATGACCTGCGAGCTGACAAAGCCGTATATCCTGATCCACGAAGACAAGATCAGCAATGTCACCAAGCTGATCCCCCTGCTGGAAACGATCGCCAAGAGCAAGCGGCCGTTGCTGATCATCGCCGAAGATATTGAGGGCGAAGCCCTGGCGACGCTGGTGGTCAACAAGCTCCGCGGGATCGTCAGCGTATGCGCCGTCAAGGCCCCCGGCTATGGCGACCGCCGCAAGGCGATGATGGAGGATATCGCGATCCTGACCGGCGCGCAAGCCATCTTCAAAGACCTGGGGATTGAACTGGAGAAGGTTACGCTGAATATGCTCGGCCAGGTCAAAAAGGCCACCATCGACAACGACAATACGATCCTCGTCGAAGGCGCCGGAAGTTCCGACGCAATCAAGGGCCGGATCAACCAGATCAAAAGCGAAATCGACAAGACCACCAGCGACTACGACCGCGAAAAACTCCAGGAGCGGCTGGCCAAGCTGACCGGCGGCGTGGCGCAGATCAATGTCGGTGCGGCCAGCGAGGCGGAGATGAAGGAAAAGAAGGCCCGCATCGAAGACGCACTGCACGCGACCCGCGCGGCGATCGAGGAAGGCGTCGTAGCCGGCGGCGGCGTGGCGATGGTGCGATGCATTGACGCAGTCAAATCCCTCAAGCTCGAAGGCGACGAGAAAACCGGAGCCGAGATCGTGGCCCGCGCCCTGCGGATGCCCTGCTACCAGATCGCCGACAACGCCGGCGCCGTGGGCAACCTGGTGGTCAACAAGGTCGCCGAGGGCAAGGGCGGTTTTGGGTACAACGCCGACAAGGACCAGTTCGAGGATCTCATCGCCGCCGGCGTCATCGACCCGGTGAAGGTGACCCGCGTGGCCCTGCAGAACGCCACCAGCGTGGCCGGCTTGTTGCTGACGACCGGCTGCGTCGTCACCGAAAAGCCCGCCAAGGAAAAGGCCGGCCCCGGCGGGATGGGCCCCGAAGGCATGGGCGGCATGGGGGGTATGGGCGGCATGGACGATATGGATATGATGTAATCGACGCCAATCAAACGAGAATACAAACCGATAGAATATCAGGAGCAAGATTATGAAGATCAGACCTTTGGATGATAGAGTCGTGATTCAACCCAATGAGGCCGAAGAAAAGACCGCCGGCGGAATCGTTCTGCCCGACACCGCCAAGGAAAAACCCATGATCGGCAAGGTCGTGGCCTGCGGCGACGGAAAACTGCTGGATAGCGGCAAGCGCGGGACCATGTCGGTCAAAAAAGGCGACAGCGTGATCTTCGGCAAGTACAGCGGCAGCGACATCGAAGTTGACGGCGTCGAGTACAAGATCATGCGGGAAACGGAAATTCTGGGAATCGTAGGCAAATAACGACTTGCCCGCCCGCCGGCGGCGGCGCGGGACAGGAGGTCAAACCGATATGGCAAAGCAATTGATGTATAACGAAACGGCGCGGGCGGCCCTGAAAGAGGGCTTGTCCAAGCTGGCCGCGGCGGTGGCCGTGACGATGGGACCGACCGGCCGCAATGTGCTGCTGCACAAGAGCTTCGGCTCGCCGAAGGTAACCAAGGACGGCGTGTCCGTCAGCAAGGAAATCGAGCTGCCCGAAAAATTCAAAAACATGGGCGCCAAAATGGTCAATCAGGTCGCCAGCAAGACCAGCGATCTGGTCGGCGACGGTACCACCACCGCGACGGTGCTGGCCGAGGCGATCTATAACGAAGGCCTCAAGTTTGTCACCGCCGGCGTCAATCCGGTGGCCGTGCAGCGCGGCGTCAACAAGGCGGCGCAGGTGGCGTCAGATTATATCCTCTCGATCGCCAAGCCCGTCAAGACGCATGACGACAAGGCCAAGGTCGCGACCATCAGCGCCAACAACAGCGAAACCATTGGCGAGATGATCGCCAAGGCGATGGACGCCGTGGGCAGCGAAGGCGTCGTCGAGGTCGAAGAAGGCAAGAGCACCGAGATCGAACTGAACATCGTCGAAGGAATGCAGTTCGACAAAGGGTACATCTCGCCGTACTTTATGACCAACGCTGAAACGCTCGAGGCCGAGCTGGAAGACGCGTATATTCTGCTGCACGAAAAGAAAATCTCCAATGTCCGCGAGTTGATTCCGCTGCTGGAAAAGATCGCCCAGGTGGGTAAGCCCCTGCTGATTGTGGCCGAAGAGGTCGAAGGCGAAGCGCTGGCCGCGCTGGTGATCAACCGGCTGCAGGGCGTGCTGAAAGTCTGTGCCGTCAAGGCCCCGGGCTTTGGCGACCGCCGCAAGGCGATGCTGCAGGACATGGGAATCCTCACCGCCGGCGAGGTCATCAGCGACGATCTGGGGATCAAGCTGGAGAAGATTGAGCTGTCGCAGCTCGGCCGCGCGGCGCGGATTGTAGTGACCAAAGACACCACCACGATCATCGAAGGAGCGGGCAAAAAGAAAGATATCGAGGCCCGCTGCGACCAGATCCGAAACCAGATCGAGAAAACCACCAGCGACTACGACCGCGAAAAACTGCAGGAGCGGCTGGCCAAGATGACCGGCGGCGTGGCAGTGGTCAAGGCCGGTGCGCCGACCGAGGCCGAGATGAAGGAGCGCAAGGATCTGCTCGATGACGCCCTGCATGCGACCAAGGCCGCCATCGAAGAGGGTATCGTTCCGGGCGGCGGCGTGGCGTTTCTGCGGGCGATCCCCGAAGTTCAGAAAGCCAAGGCAAAAGCCAAAGGCGATGAACAGATCGGGTTTGATATTGTCATCGGTGCGTTGAAGTCCCCGACTCGCCAGATTGTCGATAACGGCGGTATGGAAGGCGATGTGGTCGTGGCCGAGTTGCTCGAAAAGGAGCAGAACATGGGCTTTGACGCTAACAAAGGCGAATTCGTCGATATGCTCAAGGCCGGAATCGTCGATCCGGCCAAGGTGTGTCGAACGGCCCTTTTGAACGCCGCTTCGGTCGCCGGCTTGATGCTGACGACCAGCGTACTGATTACCGAGCTGCCGGAAGGCAAAAAGGAAAAGGCCGAATTCGGCGCCGTGATCTAACCGATACTCCGCGGCGGAAGGCGGGCGATCGTCACGATTGCCCGCCGCCGTCGAGGGGGGCAATCGCGGGAGCTGCATGGCAAAGCGCGACTACTATGAGGTATTGGGCGTCGGCCGGGAGGCCTCCGCGGACGATATCAAGCGGGCCTATCGCCGGCTGGCGATGAAGTATCATCCGGATAAAAATCCCGGCGACAAAACGGCCGAAAGCAAGTTCAAGGAATGCGCCGAGGCCTACGAAGTTCTCAGCGACGCCGAGAAACGCAGGCAGTACGATCAGTTCGGACATGACGGGCTCCGCGGCGCCGGGATGCACGATTATTCGCGGATGCATGTCGAAGATATCAGCGACATGTTCAGCGATATCTTCGGCGATTTCTTCGGCGGCGGCCGTCGTGGCGGCAGCCGGCGTTCGGCCAGTCGAGCGGTGCGCGGGTATGACCTGGAGACAACCGTGGAGTTGACGCTCGAAGAGATCGCCCACGGCGCCGAGAAGACCATCGAGTTCACGCGGCAGGATACCTGTTCGGCGTGCAGCGGGTCCGGATGCAATCCGGGTTCGTCGCCGGTGGCGTGCAGTACCTGCGGCGGATCGGGGCAGGTCCAGCGAGCGGGACTGGGCGGCTTTTTCCAGATGGTCTCGACCTGTCCGTCCTGTGGCGGAGCGGGAAGGGTCATCGCCGATCCCTGCCGCAAGTGCCGCGGTACCGGACAGGTCCCCAGACAACGGACGCTGGAAGTCAAAATTCCCGCCGGCGTTCATGAGGGGCAGGGCATTCGCGTCAACGGCGAAGGCGAGCCCGGCCGCAATGGGGGTCCTCGCGGCGATCTGTATTGTTATGTCCGCGTCAAAGCGCATCCGTTCCTGATGCGCGACGGAAACGACCTGGTTTGTACCGTTCCGATCAGCTTCACGCAGGGAGCGCTGGGCGCGATGATCGATGTGCCCACCCTGGACGGTACGCGTCAGCTTCGGATCCCGCCGGGGACGCAGCACGGTAGTTTGTTCCGCATCAAAAGCGAAGGGATCACCGACCTGAGGACCGGTCAAAAGGGCGATGAATTGGTGCGGATTTCGATCGAAATTCCCCGTCGCCTGACTTCCGAACAGGAACGACTGCTGCGGGCTTTCGCCGAAACCGAAGATCGTCAGGTGATGCCCGAAAGCAAGGGCTTCTTCGATAAACTCAAACAGCACTTTGGCAACAGCCGATAAGCGAATTGGCACAAAGGGTCGAGATGTTTCAGAAACCGAAAAACCCGAAGAATGAGATGAAGGAAGACCAAACCCATTCCGGTTCCGCCGAAGCGCCGGAAACGGCGCCCGCCGCGGCTGATTCGAAGGCCTCCCCGTCTTCCCCGACGGCGGCCAAAGATGCGGCTCCCTCCGACTCGATAATTCGCGAGTTGTCCGAGCAGATCGAACGGCTCAAGACCGAAAAACAGGAGCTCAACGACAAGTATCTGCGGCTCGGAGCCGACTACGCAAATTTCCAGAAGCGCGTCCCCAAACAGGTTTCCGATTCGGTGGACTACGAGAAAAGAACCTTTCTTCGTTCGTTGCTGACCTCGCTGGACAACTTTTCTCACGCCCTCAACGGCGCCGAGACGGCCGCCGCAAACCCGCAAGCCATGCAGAGCTGGATCGCCGGGATCCGGATGGTCTATCAGCACCTCCTGGATGCGCTCAAGGCGCAGGGCGTGGAGAAGATCGACGCGATGGGCAAACCGTTCGATCCTTCGGTGCATGAAGCCCTGACTTTCCGCGCCGAAGCCGACAAGCCCAACGGAATCGTTCTGGAAGAATACCAGGGGGGCTACACTTATCGTGGCCAGGCCCTTCGACCCAGCAAGGTGATCGTCAACAAGTTGCCGTCCGAACCGACGGTTGAAGAAACAACCGACGATAAAGACGGCGCCGACGCAACGGGGAAATAGCCATGCCGACCTACGAATATACTTGTCAGCAATGCGGTCATCGCTTTGAGGAATTTCAATCCATTACGGCCAAACCGTTGAAGAAATGCCCCGAATGCGGCAAAAACGCTTTGCAGCGATTGCTGGGCACCGGCGCCGGGATTATCTTCAAAGGCAGCGGCTTTTACGCCACCGATTACCGATCGGACAGCTATAGCCAGGCAAAGAAAAAAGAAGAGGGAACCGGAACCGCCGCCGCCAAAGAGGGCGGCGAATCGGCCGCCAAGAAGACCGAGTCGAAGGAAACCACAGGCACAACCGTGGGGTCCGCTCCCGTGACTGCAACGCAAACCCCTGCGGCAAAAACGAACAGCCCCAAAATCAAAAAATGATCACTTGACCAGCCGGGCCACTTCCCTGAAGTGCGGATATTCGGCCGTTTTCATCCACTCAAACAGCAGCATTTCCGTCGAGGTCAGACAGATTCCCTCCGACCCTAAGCGGTTGAGCGCAATCTGTTTATTGTCGGCCGTTCGCGAGGACACGGCATCGGCGACGACGGCAACCTCATGCCCTTTGACATGCAGGTCGGCGGCCGTCTGATAGACACAGACATGCGATTCAATCCCACAGAGTACGACCTGATTGCGACCGGTTTTTCGAAGGGCATCCTCGAACGCCGACTCGCCGCAGCAACTGAAACTCATCTTGTCGATCGGCGCCAGTCCCTCCAGATGCTGCGTTAGCTCCGGGATCGTCGGGCCCAGTGCCCGGGGATTCTGCTGGCACCAGAGAATCGGCACGCCGAGAATTCGCCCCCCCCGGACGAGGATTTGCAGATTCGCAAACAATCGCTCCTTGTCGTGCATGAGCAAAGCGAGCTTTCCCTGCACATCAATCAGGATCAGCACGCTGTTTTCGATAGTCAATCGCATCAGGGAAATCAACTCCGGATTGTTGTTTATCGCGGCTCGATGACGATATGCAGCGTGGCCCGGGGCCCGTCAGAAGATTTGGATGCGACCGGTTTGGTCGGCTCGGCCAGTTCCGGCCGAACCGGCATTTCGGGATTTTCCCTGAACCACTCCTCCAGCGGCGCCGTTCGCGTCATGCCGTACGAAGGAACTCCCGCGACAAAGGCGTTGAGGCCCGACAGATTTTTGGCCAGGGCCAGCGCCGAAACCGCATTGGGCTGCTGTAAGAGCTGTACGATCTGGTCGGGCGTGATCCGAGCCACTTGCTGTCGCGAGTGAACGGTTCGTCCGAAGGCCACCAGTTCGGTCTCCTGGCATTTTGGCCAGGCCGCCCGAAGCTCCTGCATCAAATCAATCAACGCCCCGGGCGAAGAAGTGATGGTGTACGACCACAGGTTGGGAACCGTCGCATTCAATAACGCATGGTTGAAAATGGCTTTTTTGAGCAGACTGTCCACGACGATCGGCTCGGGCGTCCTGAGGATCAGCGTAAAGCTCATCGGGCTGAAAGTCGTGTCGCCTGTCGCGACTTTGGGCGCGGGCAACTCCCGCGGGATCGGTCCCTGTGTGGGGAGGTTGGCCGTCAGAATCGCTCCACCCGGGTCCGTTTTTGCCGTTGGAATCGAAGAACTCCCCGGCGACATGATCATATAGACCACCAACGCCAGGATTCCCGCCGGGAGGATCAACATCGCCGCCGCCGTCAGCAATCGGCGAACGAATAATTGTCGCGCCCCGGCGGCCGAGCGGGCGGTCTGCGGATCACGCTGGAGGATGAACTGCCGTTCCAGCGAGGTCTGAATCGCATCGAGAAGTCCCGCCGGGGCCGTCTCGATGGGCAATTGTCCCAGAAGCTGTTTTTGCCGGCTCAGGTGATCAAGCCGCTCGGAGACTTCCTTGTCGTTGCGCAGCAGTCGTTTGACTTCCGTATGCTGCCGGTCGGACAATTGGCCGTCCAGATACGCGCTGAGCAGTTCGTCGATTTCAGGTTTTCCGGTTCGTGTCATTGTAGCGCCGTTTCCAGCACTTCCCGCAGTTGGGCCCGCGCGCGGCTCAGACGGCTCTTGACCGTTCCAAGTTCGACCTCAAGGGCTTCGGCGATTTCGGCATAGCTCATGCCCTCGATATCCCGCAGCACGACGACCACCCGATGGTCGTCATCCAGCCGGGCCAGACACTGCGTCAGGATATGGATCACCTCACGATTCTGGGCCAGAAACGCCGGATCGGCCACTCGTTCATCCGCCAACCAGGCCCCCAACTGGGCCTTGGCCGAACTGAACTCCGAGCCGCCGGCGCTGTCCAGCGAAACCGACGCGATCTTGACCCGCCGCCGACAATGATTGTACGACAGGTTGATCGCGATCCGGAACAGCCAGGTATAAAATGTGCTGTTGCCCCGGAACGAATCCATATGCTCTATCACTTTGACAAAGGTCTCCTGCGAAAGTTCCGCCGCATCGTCAGGATTCCCGCAAATTTTCAGAATGGTGTTGTAAATCCGGTCCTGGTACTTGACGATCAGCCGGGTCAGGGCCGACGAGTCCCCCTGCCGGCATCGGCGGACCAAAACCGCATCATCAATACTGATATTGTCCAATTGTTTCTGCACAAGGGTATCCTGAAACGGCCATCCGGCCGATACGAAGGCCCCAAAACCCGGATATCATGGCAAAGGATACTCGCCAAGTCAATCCCGAAGATGCGAATTGACGCTTATCGCGGATAGGAAATCGGGCTCTGGGCGGTGAAACGCCGGCCTGCCGGGGTGATGCAGGTGACTTCCAGAATATATGAGGACGGGATAACCGGCCGGATATCCATGGACAGGTCAAACCGGTAAGCCCGCAAAAAATCCCGCCAGCAGGAATTGTTATCGGACGGCCGGGTCAAGTCTATGTCCGGCCAGGCGAACACCCGTTTGCCACGGGGTTGACCCGAACGGGGCATGTACTCGTACAGTTCAATCCGAAACACCCCCGGCGATTTTGTTCGTATTCCGAACGCGTCCAGCATTTCCACCACCACTTCCAGCTGCGAACCGATCTGTCCGTACCGCGGTTCGGCAAAACCCGATAATCCGACAATCCGGATATCTGTTGCCTGGTATCCCCAACACAGCTCGGCCGGCGCGATCGGCTCGGCCTTGGGAGGTGTCGCCGTCTGCGATGGGGACTCGCATCCGGTCAGCAGCCATGCGATCAGGAGGATCGACGGCACAAATTTGAAAAGGGGAAATCGAAAACGGGAAATCACGCCTCAGAGGTCCTCGTCCAGCAAATGTCCAAACCTGTGTTTTTTTGTCTTTAAATACTGCAAATTGTGTCGTCCCGGCCGGACCCGCAGCGGGATCTGTTCGACGACTTGGATCCCATAGACCTGCAGACGGCTGACCTTCTTGGGATTGTTGGTGAGGATGCGCACTCGGCTCAGGCCCAGGTCGCGGCAGATCTGCGCCCCGATGCCGTAATCGCGCTTGTCGGCCTGGAGACCCAGTCGCAGATTTGCGTCCACCGTATCCAGCCCCTGTTCCTGCAATTTGTAGGCATGCAGCTTGTTGGCCAGGCCGATTCCGCGCCCCTCCTGTCGCAGATAAATCAGGGCGCCCTTTCCTTCTCGCTCGATCATCTCCATCGCCCTGACGAGCTGATCGCCGCACTCGCATCGCTGGGAATGAAACAAGTCGCCCGTCATGCATTCCGAATGCACGCGAATCAGGACCGGCTCCTCGTGGGCGATGATGTTCCCATGGGCGTCCAGGTCGCCGACTCCGCCCTTGCACAGGGCCAAATGCGGTTCCAGCGATCCTGTCCCCTCATAACCGATCATTCGAAATGTCCCGTAAGCCGTCGGCATTCGCACCGTTTCAATCCGCCGAACCGTACATTCCCGCCCAAGTCGATACTCAACCAGCTTGGCGATCGAGGTGATCTTGAGATGGTGCTGATCGCAATAGGGCAGCAAGTCCGGCACGCGGGCCATGGTCCCGTCGTCCTTGATGATCTCGCAGATGACGCCCGCCGGTTTCATTCCTGCCAGACGCATCAAATCCACGGCGCCCTCGGTTTGTCCGGCCCGAACCAGCACGCCGCCTTCCCGGGCCCGCAGCGGAAAGACATGTCCCGGCCGCGCCAAGTCCGCCGCCCGGGTTTCATCGGCCACCGCCACCCGAACCGTGTGGGCGCGGTCGGCGGCGCTGATGCCCGTCGTCACCCCTTCTCGCGCGTCGATGCTCACGGTGAAAGCCGTTCCGAATTTGGTCGTATTGTCCAGCGTCTGGGCGTGCAGCCCCAGCCGATCGCATCGTTCCTCGGTCATGGGCAGACAGATCAGACCCCGACCGTACCGCGCCATGAAATTGATGGCCTCAGGCGTAACCTTTTCGGCCGCCATGACCAGATCGCCCTCGTTCTCGCGGTCTTCATCGTCCACCAGGACGATCATTCGTCCCTGACGCAATTCGTCCAGGATGTCCGGGATGTCGCTGAAATTTGCCATGGATTCCTTGTCTGTTTCGGCGATCGACTCCGCGATCGTCTGACAATCGTATGATACCGCATCGTTGTCAAATTGTAAATCGCCTGTTCCCATAGCCGGATCTCCTGTTCCCCTATCCAGACGATTGTCCCGCCGTCGGATGATCCGAAAAATCCCGAATCTCGGAATAATCAATAATCAATATTCCATATTCAATTACAAATGGCTCTTGCGGATCGTCTCACGAATGGTATAATGCTGATGCGCAACAGATCCGGGAAAAAACCGCCATGGCCGTTCTGAATGTCAATATCGATCATGTCGCCACGATCCGTCAGGCCCGTCGGGCCGACGAACCGGATCCGGTCTGGGCCGCCGTCGAGTGCGAACTGGCCGGGGTCAACGGGATCACCGTGCATCTCCGTCAGGATCGCCGTCATATCAACGACCGCGATGTCGAAGTCCTCAAACAATCGGTCGCCTGTAAGTTCAACCTCGAAATGTGTCTGTCCGAGCCGATCGTCAAAATCGCCGAACGAATTTGCCCCGACCAGGTCACCATCGTCCCCGAACGCCGGGAAGAACTGACGACCGAAGGGGGACTGGACGCCGCCGGCGGCCTGAAGCGATTAACCGCCGTCGTCAAGCGGATGCGCCGCAAGGGGATTCTGGTCAGCGCCTTTATTACCCCCGATACCGACCAGATCCTCGCATCAGCCGAGGCCGGCTGCGACGCCGTGGAGTTGCACACCGGCGCCTATGCCAACGCCCGAACGGATGCGCAGGTTGAGCGACAGCTTAATGCGCTTCGCGATGGGCGCGATACCGCCCGGGCCGCCGGGCTGATCGTCCACGCCGGACACGGACTGACCTACCGCAATATCGGACCGGTCGCCGCCATCGAGGGGCTCGGAGAGTTTAACATCGGTCACAGCATCGTCGCACGGGCGGTCCTGGTCGGAATGCGAGAAGCCGTGCGGGAAATGATCCGCCTCATAGACAAATACGGTCCGGGCCCGAAGGCCTGACGCCAAAATGCCGGCCGGATGTTTCGGCCGCGATTGTGGGATTTGCACAAATCAATCGGGAGAATGCTATGTTCAGCGGTTGTATGGTGGCTCTGATCACCCCGTTCCATGACGGCGAAGTCGATTTTCAGACCCTCGACGAACTGGTCGAGTTCCACCTCAAGAGCGGTACCGACGCCATTGTTCCCGTCGGAACCACCGGCGAATCGCCCACCCTTGATTACGAAGAACATAAAAAAGTCATTGAGCGCGTCGTTCATACGGTGGATGGACGCATTCCCGTTATCGCCGGAACCGGCTCCAACTCAACCGCCGAGGCCATCGAGCTGACCGCCTTCGCCAAGAAGGTCGGCGCCGACGCCTCCCTGCAGGTCGGCCCCTACTACAACAAACCCACCCAGGAAGGATTCTATCAGCATTTCAAGGCTATCGCCGAGGAAGTCGATCTACCGATCGTCCTGTACAATATCCCCGGCCGCTGCGGCGCCGGCATGACGCCGGATACCATTGTGCGTCTTTCGGAACTGGACAACATCGTCGCCATCAAAGAGGCCACCGGATCGCTCGATCAGGCCAGCGAGATCGCTTCGCGCTGCGACCTGACAATCCTCTCGGGCGACGACTCCCTCACGCTGCCCATCGCCTCCGTCGGCGGAAAAGGCGTCATCAGCGTCGTGGCCAACATCGTGCCCACGGATGTCAAGGCCATGACCGATCTGATCCTGGAAGGAGATCTGGTTTCGGCGAGGAAATGGCACAATAAGCTGTTTGTCTTGGCCAAGAGTTTGCTGAGCTTGGCAACCAACCCCATCCCGATCAAGGCCGCCATGGCCATGCTGGATATGGCATCCGAAGAGATGCGTTTGCCGATGGTTCCTCTTGAAGACAACAAGCGCAACGAACTTCGGAAAATACTTACGGCCTACGGTCTGTTGTCCTGAGGATCGCCCCTGGCTGGTCTTGGAAATCAACCAATCCCTAAGCCGGCAGCTTCGATCCGGCCGGCGCCAGGGTTTGTTTTTTGATCCGGGCCTGGTGCCATTTCTGAACATGCTGGTAGATCCGGATCACCTCCTCGGTCATCCGACTCACCGAGTGGTTTTGCCGTATGTACTCCTGCGCCCCCCGTGCCAGCGATTGTGCGTAATCCTTTTGCGTCAGCAGTTTCTGCAGGCACGAATAGATGCTGTATTCGTCGGTCGGATCGAAATATTCGGCCGCCGTTCCCGGAACCAGCGTTTCCTCCAATCCGCCCTTTGACAGCGCCACGGCCATCCCCACGCTCATCGCGTCCAGCAACGCCGAATTGATATCCAGAGGCCGGCCGGCCTGAACAAAGATATCCGCCGCCGCCAACACCGTCTGCAACGGTTCGACCACCGGCGCCACCGTTACGATCCGCGACAGACCCAGCCGCCGGATCGTCCGATGAATTGCGCTGGACGCCTTGCCTTTCCCCAGGATCGCCAGGGCAAAATCGTGTCCGTCGATCGCCAGATGGCGAGTCGCGTTCAGCATCGACTCAAAATAGGCCGAATCCTCCAACGGCTGTACGGAGATCACGCTGGTCTGGCGGTGGGGATGCGAATAACACGCGCAATAATCCTCGACGAAATCTCCCGCGCTGACCTGACAAATCGATGCCGCCATCGCAGGATATTCCTCGATCAGCCGCTGAGTCACCCGATTTGTCGTTCCGATCAGTTGTCCGCAATGACTGGCCCGGATCCTGGGCCGAAACAGGCTTCGCGGCCACTGCGTGAAAGTCGCGACATACGGGATTTCCATCGCCTCGCCCAGCGCTTCGGTTAATCCGATCCGCCGCGGAGACAAACAATGCAACACGGTCGGATCCAGATCCTCCAGCATTTCCAGTAAATACGAAAAATTGTGCCTCCATAATAGCGGAATATGGAACACCGGATATTCCGCCACCTCCACCGACGGACTGAGGATATCCGATCCTTTCAGCGTTTCCGGTCCCGCGACGATCGGCGCAAAACCGTCCGCCACCAGCGCCACGAGGAATCGCCGCAGCATCGACGCGTTCTCCGCCAGAAATTCGGCGTCCACAATCAAGGCCGGCCGAACCCGCTGGGAAATGCCCGCGGACGATTCTTCGGTTTGTGGGGCTTCATCCGCCATGGGGACCGCTCCCGGTGTCAACGATGCAAACGATGACGCCCATCGGGAAAGGGGTGGAATCCAACAGTTGCCTGTGATTTGTTTTGCCCAATACGGGAGTATCCATGTCAGGATTGTCCCTCCCGCCCCCCCTCCATCATCTCCGTCAGCTTGGCCCATTGTCCGGATTTGATATGGTAACAGTGGTCGTCATCCGGGAACTCCCCGCTGCGGACCTGCTGAGCGTATTGGCTGACCGCATCGATGATCGGCCCCGACAGTTCCAGATAGGCCTTGGAAAACTTCGGCCGAGAACACGGGCTGATTCCCAGAATGTCCGAAAGGATCAGGATTTGTCCATCGCAGTCCGGTCCCGATCCGCAACTGATCACCGGGACCGATACCCGACGCGTGATCTCTGCCGCTACTTCCCGAGCCGTCCCCTCCAACAGCAAAACGCTGGCGCCGGCGGCCACCATCTGATCGGCGCTGAGGATCAGTTCATAGGCCAGATCCGCCGTCGTTCCCTCAGCCCGCAGCCGCCCTTGCTTGATGATGTTCTGAGGTCGGATGCCGATATGCGCCATTACCGGCATCCCCGCGTCGCTAACGGCTTTAACCACATCAAGATACGGAGTGCTCGCCTCGATCTTGATGATTTGAGCCCCGGCTTCTTGCACAAACCGGCCCGCGTTGCGGACGGCATCCCCAATTCCCGTCTGATACGACAAAAATGGCATATCTGCGACCAGGCACGACAGCGGCGCCGCCCTTCGCACGGCCTCGGTAATCGCCACCATAAAATCCATCGTCGCCGGTAGGGTACTGTCGTGTCCCAGCAAGATCTGGGCCGCTGAATCCCCCGCCAGAATCATTTCAACTCCAGCCGCCGCGACCAGTCGTGCCGTGGCATAATCATAGCAACTGACGGCCGCAATCTTGCGTCCGGCGGTCTTGGCTTCCAGCAAGTCAAGAATTGTAAATCTTTTATCCATAAATAGTTATGTTACCGCAACAGGGGGATTTGGTTTTCCATCCTGGTATTGTCCGTCCTTGCGGCCCAGGTTTCCACAAAATTTTTTTATTTTTCCAAAATTTCCTCTTGACCATTCCCTACCGGATCGTTTTATCATACCCCCAAATTTCTAAAGAAATCGTTTGAATTCACCGATACTACAACTGTTGCGGTTCTTTGATATCATTTTCAATGGCTTTTCATCACCCTCCTCCGAAGCCAGATTCTGCTGAGTATCGGAATCTGGCTTTATTGTTGCGCGGACTGTCTCCTATTATAGATAATATATTCCGTAATAGACAAGATCTCAGCGATCCGAAATGTGCGAACAGGTCACCCGCCCCGTCCCCGGATTGTACACAAACCGTCCGCCCAGAGGACAAATCGGCGCCCCATCGGGAAGATATTGAAGATTATCCAGAATAGCCGATTGAAAGGCGATCGCGTCGGCCGGATACCGCCCTCCGTTGTCCCGGGCGTATTGTTCAAGCGCCGTGTTGATCAACTCGATATTCCGCCGACAACTGGTTTCCTGCGCCAGTTCGGCGCTGTGCGAAATCCGCGGCACCGCCACCGCCGCGATCGCCGCCAGTACAAACACCACAATCAACAACTCGGCCACCGTCAAACCCGCGCGCTTCCTGCAAGCGTTCATCGTTTTGCCTTTCGATTATCATTCGTCTTCCCACGGTGTGTATCGGTCGTTTCTTCGTTCGACTTTGAGTCCTGTCCGATCTATAACGACTTCCCGCCAGCCGATACCTATGAGTCGCTCGCCATGCCGTGTTTTATCGGACTGTTTTGTCTTCGACCGTTAAGTTCTTGGGGTTTCCGTTCGATACATTCGCTGTGAATCCCGGACTGGTTGGAAGACAAATGTGATGGAAACGACAACCGAACTCGACTCAACCCGACAAACCATCGCCGCGGACGCCGCGACCCGACGCCCCGCGCCGCTCGATTGGCTTTTGTCATTCCGCTCCCTCGATGTGGCTTGCCTGGAACGCGAAGATTTTTCATCGGCCGCCGAGTGGATTCGCGATGGCCTCGATGCCGACAATCTCTATGTCGTCCTTTCCGATTCCGTGGGGATGCGTCCCGTCGGTTCCGTTTTCGCGCCCCAAAGCGATCCAACCCTCTTTACCGCAAGCGATCGCGTGATCGCCTCTGTCCTGGCGGACGGTCAAGCCCTCCTCCTCGATCGTTCCGGAAGCAAGTCTTCCTTTGTCTCCGATCCACAGCTCCAGCGGTTCAATGTCGTCTCCGTCCTGTGTGTGCCGATATCCGTCGCGGGCCAACGGTTCGGAGTCCTCTATGCCGACGCTCGATCGCCGCGTTCGTGGAATGAAGGCGACCTGGCCGTCCTCGAACTGGCCGCCGATCTGCTGGCCCTTCAATGGGATCGTCTTTGTCTGGCCCGACAGGTCCGCGACAATAACGCCATGGCCGAAGCCGGTCTTGCCGCCCAGAAAATGTCCCATGCCGTCAAGAACATCCTGCAGATGGTCTGCGGAGCCGGAGAGGTTATCGACTTTGCCCTGAAAAACAAACATCTCGACCGCCTCCAGCGAAGCTGGGACATCCTCCAGCCCAATCTTCAGCGAATGAAGAAATTTACCCTCGACATGCTCGACTATAGCCGCCCGCGCCCCTTGGAGTTCGCTCCCGCCGCCCCCGCCGACCTGATTGCCGCCGCCGTCGAATCTCTCGCAGGCGTTTTTCAGACGCGCCGGATCCAACTTGAACTGAATCTCGACGCCGCGCCCAAATCCGTCCTGCTCGATTCGACCCGTGTTACCGAGATGCTCCGCAATTTGATCCTCTACTCGTTGGACCGTATGGGTTCCGATCCCGGCCAAATTCGCATCCATTGCCGTCTTATCGCCGATCAATCCGCCGTCGAGATCCTGATCTCCGACACCGGCCCCGCTTTCGACGCCTCTGCCGATATCTTTTCCCCCTACGAGCCCGATCGCGATCAACTCAGCACGGGCCTGGGTCTGGCCATCGCCCGCCGGATTGTCCAGAACCACAATGGCACAATCGGCATAATTCCGGCGCCGGCGACCTTCCAGATTTTGTTGCCCCTTTCCCCGGTGAAGTAACCTCCCTCACACGAAACCAGGCGGATCCGGATGGGGAAACGATTGATTCGGCGTCTGGGCGACCAAAACAGGATCGAAAAACTCGAGATCGGGTTAGAAAAATCGCCTGGTCTTAAGCGAAGGAGGACGAAGCCATTGCGGCCCCGGGTGACACTTAAGCCAGGCGACTGTACTTATTATCCAAAAATCCTTCGCAAAAATCAACCAAAAAACAGCAAAAAAAGAAAAATCTCCATAGAACTTCCCGAAGGACCATCCCGATCCGCTGGATCGAACCTTCCGGCCTGATGTTCGTCTATCCTTGGAGAATCCGATCAATCCGTCTGGAGAGATCCGTTAAATACGCCTCATCCCCCCCGGCCAATTCCGGTGTCAGGTAACCCGAATACCCCGTTTCGTCCAGGGCTTTCCGGACTTCCTTCCAGTTAACATCCCCGTCCAGAAGATTGGTCCACTGATACCCCTGCCGCTTGAAGTCTTTCAGGTGAATCCGATGAATCCGTTTCCCCAGCGTCCGGATCCAGTCCTGCGAAAACCCGAACAGAATCACATTGCCGATATCAAAATACGCGCGCACGACCGGACTGGCCAACTCGTCCACATACCGGGCGAACTCCAGCGGGCTCAGAAGAAACTTGTTCCAGACATTTTCGACGGCAATAACGACATTCAGATCCGCCGCAACCGGGATCAGCTTGCGGATATTCTCCTGCGACCGCTGATACGCCTGCCCGTACGACACCATTTCGGTCACGATCGCCGGCACCAGCAGCACATTGTTCGCGCCGACGGCCTTGGCGTCCGCCAGTGTCTTCTTCATCTCGCTGACGCCCCGCGCCTGAACCTCCGGATTTCCGTCCGACAGCGGCGCATGCCAGCCCCCGAAGACAATCGAATGAATCGGCGTTCCCTGGTCCCGCGCGATCTTGCCCATCTCCGCCCAGGCCTCCTGAGACCGTCCGACATTGGCGTCTACCTCGATCCCCTCAAAACCGCACTTTCGCGCCAGTTGGAACTTGTCTGCATCGGACAAGTCTTTGGGCAACATCCCGTATTGCACGGCCTTCTTCAACTTGTTTTCCGGCTTGACCTCCGCCGACAATTCGCCCCCCCGGCCCCACAACACCGCGGCCGCCGCCGCACCCGCCGATATCTTCAAAAAATCCCGACGATGGATTGCGTTTGCCATGTCAGTCTCCTCGTTCGTTTCTTATTTTCGATATTTTGGATTCGTTTAGAATTTCGGATTTTGCCTTTTCCGTTGACTCATTCTTTTTCGACAGATCACACCAATGGCGTCTTGCATGGAACCGGTACCTTCGGCCACGGCAGCGGCCCGAACTCGTACTTGGCCGGCGACAGGTCCAGTTTCGAGGCGTTCATCGCCCAGTCCCACTTGATCGCCCGCCCCGTGTACGCGCTCATCCGTCCCAGAATCGCCGTCATCGAACTCTCCGCGATCTGCCGTCCTTCGTTGAGCTTCTTGTCGTTGCGGATCGCATCCTGAAGATCCTCATGGGCCCGAAGGTCCGGATCGTACCCCGGCCCGTCGTACTTTTTCCCGTTGATGATCGACAACGCAAAGTCGTTGTATGCCGTGCCTTTGTCTCCCTGGAAGTTCTGATCGCACCGGTCCGAAATCCCGTCCATCTGCGCTCCCATGTAGGCGATCTTCACGCCGTCGGCATATTCGTACTCGACCGCAAAATTGTCATACACATCGCCGTAAATCTCGTCGGTCCGGTTCATTCGACCCCCGATTCCGATGCACCGAACCGGATGCCCGCCCATGACCCAATTGACAATGTCCAGATTGTGAACATGTTGCTCGACGATAAAGTCCCCGCTCAGCCAGGTCAAAAACAGCCAGCGCCGGATGTGCCATTCCATGTCGCTCCACTCGGGTTTGCGCTTCATCGCCCCCCAGCCCATCAGCCCGTCGCCCAGCCGAACGCACTGCCCGGAAATGATCTTGCCGATCGCCCCGTCCTGAAGTCGCTTGGCGGCGTCGACCAGATGGGGAATCCGCCGCATCTGCGTGCCCGCCACGATCTTCAGGCCCTTCTTGTCGGCCATATCCGACGACTCAATCACATGCCGAACGCCCACCGGATCGACCGCCACCGGCTTTTCCATGAAAATGTGCTTGCCGGCTTCCACTGCCGCCCGCAGATGCATCGGCCGAAAATGCGGCGTCTGCGTCAGCAGGACCAGGTCGATATCGCACGCCAACACCCTTTTGTAAGCGTCCCATCCGACGAACTGTCGATCCGCCGGCACATTGACTTTGCTTGCCAGCTCGCCGCTCTTGAGCGAATTCAGATGCCCCTTGAGCCGGTCCTCAAACAAATCGCCCAGCGCCACCAGTTCGATATTCTCCGATGCTCGAAGACAGCAGCTGATATCGTGATGCCCCCGGCCGCCGCACCCGATCTGACCGACGCGAATCTTGTCCGATCCGGCCGCGAATGCCGTGGAAAATTGCCCGGCCAGCGTCAGGGTTGCCGCCGATGCGGCGCCGAGCTTGATGAAGTTCCTGCGATTGACTGTACTCATGGCCGTACCTCCAAAAATTGGCGCCTCGCGGCGCGGTTTCAGATTCTGCGATAACCCCAACACTATACCGCTCCTTCGGTCGGACGGCAAGCCCATTCCCGATATTGCATTCTCCCCTTCGATCCGATACGATACCGCCTGTCAAAAGAGGGACCGGGATGCTCTCCTCGTCCGCATCCTTGGACGAGACGGTTGCAGCTGTCCCCTTTTTTGCATAACGATTCGAATGTCTTTCTTGGATTGTTCCAATGCATTCAAAGCCCAATGACACCATCGTCCCTCCCCCCGGCTCCGTTCTCAAAGGCGGTCTGACGGCCTTCCAAACACCCCTGCCTGCCTCTGCCGCCGATTGGGAGTCCGGAAAGCCCAAGCTCCGTCAGACCCTCCGTCGTCGTCTCGGCGACTGGCCGCCGCTCTTTACCCCACAGCCAACCATCGACTCCACGGAAAAACGCGACGGGTACACCCTCCAGCGTCTCTCCTTCGACAACGGCGTTGGCGACACCGTCTTCGGCTACCTGCTCATCCCTCTCGACGGCACCGCCCCAGGCCCGGCCATCCTCTACCACCACTACCACGGCGATCTCTACCATCAAGGCAAAGAGGAAATCCTCATCCGCGCCTTCCAGACCCTGCCTTTTGCCACGGGTGAAGAATTGGTTCGAAAGGGATATGTCGTCCTGTGCATCGACGCCTACTGCTTTGGCCAGCGCCGCTTTCAGGGCCCCGCCGGCCCCGCCGAACAAGGCGCCGCCACCGAAAACTCGCTCTTCAAGACCTTCCTCTGGCAGGGTAAGACCCTCTGGGGCATGATGCTCCGCGACGACGCGCTCGCCCTCAACTACCTTGCCTCCCACCCCCAAGTCGATCCCGCCCGCATCGCCGCCATGGGCATGAGCATGGGCGCAACGCGCACCTGGTGGCTCTCCGCCCTCGACGACCGCATCAAGGTCGCCGTTTCCGTCGCCTGCCTCACCCGTTACCAGAACCTCCTCGCCGAAGGCGGCCTGCACAACCACGGCATCTATTACTATGTCCCCAACCTGCTATCCGACCGAATCGACGCAGAATCCATCGTCGGCCTGATCGCCCCGCGCCCCCACATGACCCTCACCGGCGACCGCGACCCCGGCTCACCCGCCGCCGGCGTCCGCATCATTAACCGCTTCCAGGAAGATCTGTACAAGCTCTACGACAAATCCGACCGTTTCCGAGGCCTCATCTATCCCGGCGTCAAACACGCTTACACCCGCAAGATGTGGGCCCACACCCTCGATTTTCTCTCCCAATACCTCTAAACGACCCCGTTTTCCCGTCTGTCCGTATTTTCACCCGTAAATCCGCTTTTTTCCCCGATGGACCGCTCGCTCTCTGTGCATCACGATTACCCCGTAGCCCCGATCGTCCCGAAGACTTGACCGATCGGATACTGCCGGCCTCCGTGAATCAGGACAACCAACTTGGCCAGGGCCAACCGCTCAACCGCGCAAATCGGATTTGTTGTGAATGGGTTATTCCGACTTTGTTTCGGATTCCGAGTTTCGGACTTGGCATTTCTGGAGGGAGGAACCCGCAATGTTTCCGCGCCCAGACGGATCGCGTCCGATGAAGGCCCACGCTTTGTCGTGGCCGGAAGAGCACACGCCGTGTGCCCAATAAGAAGAACCCGACTCTTCAGACCCGTTGTGTCTTTTCCCGAAAAAGTCCCTGACGCACCTTGGCAGGCGAGAATCCAGATTCCAATCTCACCCCCCTCTAAACCCTAACCCCTATATCCTGAATCCTGTGGTTCGACCGCTTGCCAGAACCTTAATCTTGACGACCAATTCGCCTTCGTCGTCCGGTCGCAATCTCCCGTCCGGAAACTTTCCGATCTTGCCGGGTTGAACAGGTTGTTCAGGCATAGTAACTCCACGGTTCCGGGGTGAGAAGTTCAACATGTCAATCAATAGGGTGCAGAGCCAAGTTCGTCATTGATGAACACCCTTATTTCCACTTTTGTTCCGTCCGTGGAGATCACGATGGTCGCCTCGAACTTACAGTCGGCGAGCACACGGGCGGGAATTTCGCCCGCTATGGAACGGCCCCGATAGATATTCGACCAGAGCGTTTGTCTCTTGAACTCCCTCCCATTCTCTTTCAATCTCCACGGTAATCGTGGTATCGGCCGTTCCGGTGTTGATGACACCAAATGGCAGGGGGTCGCCGAGGTTGCAGTGGGATGGAAACACACAATAAGACAAGGGAGATTTGTTCCTAATTTCAAACAGCGGGGAGAAGTAATAATAGCCGTCGGAGTCAGTGATAATAAATTTTATATCTTGTATCGGACTCCATTCCGATATATCGGCATACATGTGTTTCGGACAACAATCGTCCATACAAGAACAATCCTGGAGCCATCCGACCCATCGGCCATCGACATACCCATACACTCCCGATGTTTTGGGCGGACAGCCCCTCACGGCAAGACCAACGCCCCATTGAGCCGAATTGTGCGGGCTGATCAGCGGTTCGATGATCGGGGTAAAGTCTGGAAACGGAGCGGAGGAAGGATCGGGACCGATTCGTTCCCAGTCGATTCGGTGAAACCCCAAGTCGATTTTGTCTTTATCCGGGGAACCGTCCGCATTTGTTGACATCCCTCGATATGGCGTGTGTTCAGCCCAGTCGTCTCCGGCGTTTACAAAGGGGCAATCCGGCACAAGATAATGGCGGCAGAGCGAACCGTTGGGAAACCCATTTGAGGTAATGCCCGAAGCAAAAGGGTTCTGATTGGCAATTACAGGATTCTCTTCATAGATATATACGGCGTCTTTTTCATAGACAAAAGTAGAATGTCTTTCATGGACAAAATCGGGTTTTTTTATTCGGACAAATTTTCCATTTTCGTCACAGTCAAAAATGGGATCTCCTTCACGGACAAATACGGAATTTTCTTTATCGAAAATACGATTCCCGTTTGTTCCATTGCCATAGTATCCCGTATGCGACGCCTCCAAGATCAACCCATCAACCAAGTATAGGCCGTATTGACTATTATTGGAAACAATATTGTTCCTCAGGCGGACAACGGGGCTCTTGTTTGGATCGTTTACCCCGTGAATCGCAATCCCGTTGTATTGAGAAGAATCGCACGTATTGTTCGTGATGTCCGCGTCGAAATAAATGTCTCTGTCGCGATCGTTTCGGCGATTCTCCAAATAAATCTCGATACCGGATGCTTGGTTGTAAAAACACAGGTTGTTGTGAATGTTGGTCAACCGGGATCCTGTTTCGACGATTCCACGAACATTACCGCACACAGTATTATTTTCAATCGGATTTTCGAGCCTGATATCCTCAATCATGATTCCGACAATGGCCCCTTCGATTATACAATACCGTATCGTTGTGGCGATCGAAGCCGTAGATTGAACGGAAATCGGGCAGTAATACCAAGGGCCTTCGGACGCGAATATTTGCCAGTAATAGCCGACAGAATCGGGGTGCTGATACCACAGAAAATCCGGCGTGAAAACGATGGGTTTATCCGGCGTTCCTCGGGCAAGCAATATCCCGCCATTATTGACAAACAAAGCCGCTTCTGGGCCATAATTACCCTTGTCCCTGGCTCAATGACCAGCAACGCTTTTATGTCGATATCGGTCGTAACATGGTACGCCGTTTTGTTATTCCAAACCTGACTCGTTGTGATGTCGGAATCAATTTTCATCACCGGGATTGATCCGAACGCCAGCGTCGTAGCGACAAGTATCAGAAATGCAATGGCGACATAACAGAGATTCCCGATCCGGTCGCCAATGGAAATGATTTTATTCAGTTTCATGGATTCTCCTTTCAATTCTCATTTCTGATTGTTTAAGCGGATCACTTCTATTGTCCCTTGGCCCTTTAATCGGACATTGTTTGCCGCGTCGGGACCCAAATCAAGGTCCTGAAAGGCGAAATTCAAGGCCTGCAAAAGAAACCCCCCTGCTTTCAATGTAAGCCACACCGTGCCTCCCCAAACAGAGTACGCAGAGTTACCTGCTTCCGATTTTCCAAACCAGCCGTGATAGCATCGGGCTTTCGAAGTGTCATACAAATTGAGAGCATAAAACATGTCCGAGGCGAATTCGGGGTCCAAAAACAGTCCTTTTTTGCCGGGTTCGCCCGGCACAAGTCGTCCGGCGGTGTCAATAGTCAATCTTCCTCCATAACAACTTGCATTATAAAAAAAACTCAAGTTTATCAAATCCCATGGAAGCCCAAGTATTGATGCGTTGTTCTCCATTAAACGGTACACACCATCCGGGAGCATGGACAAAGTCTGATTGTTTGCAGGATACAATCCTTCCGTCGAAAAGTTGAGTTCCTGTTCTATAAACTATCGGAAATGTGTTTTCCTGATAATATGAGCCGTGGGCCATCAGGTACACATATTTGATATTGCCATACCGTCCGAATTTAGCGACATTATCCCAAATGGCTGTTTTATGCACAAGTTCTTTGTATTTGATTCCCCGAGCTTCAAACGCCTCTTCTACCCAAGTCCGGACGATATCCAGCTTGAAAAGCAGCGGGTCCGGTGAAATAATCAAGGCCTGTATTTCCGGAGTGACTTTTGTGCTGGAAGTCCCCGGATAAATTGGTTTTTGGATCGGCAATTCATTTACACGGGCAAAATTGACAGATTCAATATTCAGATTTTCTGTTATGAGACTGGCGGGGATGGATCCTGAAATGGTATTGCCGATGAAACTTTGCTGCCAGATCAATTGTCCGCCGTCCGCATACATGGACACAGTGGTATTCCCCGTACCGGTATGGATAATCAACCATTATTGTCCAAATTGAGATTTCCAAAAAGCACCCGACCGCCTTGACAGCGGCCGGGGCCTCTGTTTGATCTCGATTATCAACCGCTTTAGCGATACACGATAATCGAGGACCACATGGACTCGGTTTCAATGATACCGAGCAAAAATCCAACTGCGACCACCCGGCGATCTTCTACGCCGAACAAATAGCGTAAAAAACAAAGGGTCAGGGGAATGAACACCAAAAAAGGTAGGGCGGCAAAAAGTCTCTCGTGGTCCATCGTCCACTTTGCGCTCCATCTCCACTGTTGGAGCATAACAAGAAACCAGTTTGCACTCGTTACCGTAACAAGATACAGCAATCCCTTCCAGACGCTGAGTGTGTTTAAGGGCCGTAACAGGGAATAACCGAACAAGAACGCGAAGGCGTTAAAAAGAAAAGTCGATACAAAAAGCATACCGTGCCAATGCCCTCTCCAAAGAAAATGGTTGTTTCCGATTGAAAACCAGAGAGCAAAGAATCCTATCGCCCCAACCAGCGGATTCGTGGTAATTACATCTCGTAAAGTTCGCATACTATCTCCTTTCTCAATGCAAGAATTTTAATGATCCAAACGAGTCAGTCGAAGATTGGCATGATCCGACCCTTGTATCCTGAAATTACAAATAGCCGATGTCGATTTTGTCGAACAAGTAAAACGGATGGCGGTATCTAAGGCGTCGGCCATGCTGTTTCCGGGCAACGACAAAGAACACCAAACATTTTCGCTAAATTCTCCGTAGGACGCCATTTCCGGGGAATACGCTATCTTTTTTCTTCCAGTGGGGACTTGGGGTATCCACCCAAAATAACAAGTGGGATACGAGGCGTGCATCATCAGGGCAATCGACATATCCGATTGATCGGCCAACGCAAGCCCCTTAAATCCCGGCTCGCTTTCCGCCAGATGGCCGGTTTCGTCGATATACAAACGCCCCCCGTGACACCCTTCGTTCCAGAAAATCCGAATTCCGTGGGGGTCCATCGACCGCCATGTTTTCCCGTTGATTTCTACGCTTGGCTCCAACGCTTCGCACCAAGAGGGAGCGACGACAAAATCGGATCGTTTGCAGGAATAGACGGGTCCGTCATAGAAAATGGTTTGCGTGCGGAGAACCTTTCTTGTGCCAGACATGGAAAAAGTTTGATTAAAATACAAACCATGTCCGCCGAAATAAATGTAGTGAATATTGCCCTCTCGAATCCAGCGGGAAACGGTTTTGTAAGTGCAGTCTTTCCCCGTAATCCAAAGTCGCGGAATATTGCGATCAAAAAGGGCGATATCGACAAGTTTTTTGCTGCTATCTAAATATTGCAAAGCCGGATCGGGAAAGAGCAGCAACGCCTGAATTATAGGATCAACAATATTGAGGTCAATGCCGGGACTACGGAAGGATGTGAGTTTGGTAATTTCGGCTCCGCCTTCAGGGACAAAACGAACACAGTCTATTTTGAGGCGACCCGTGAGGATTTCGGCGGGAATGGTTCCGAAAATCGTATTGCCTGTAAAAGTTTGGGACCAAATGGGTTGGGTTTGATTTTCATCCCCATAAACCGCTACGGTGGCATTGCCCGCTCCGGTATTGTATGCCGCAAAGGGGATTGGCTCGTTGGGCTCATAGGTTTGCGGCAAAATGCAATAACTTAAGGGCGAAGTGTATGCAATTTCTGTTTGTGGAGAGTAATAAAAATTCCCTTTGTAATTAACCGCGACAAATTTTATCTTTGACATGGGACTGGACTCGGTAAGATCAGCCCATTGAGGCATAACGATTCCCTCTTCATATACCCTTCCAAGATACTGGCCGTTGAGGTATGCAAAAATGGTTCGCGTATCGGAAGTGTAACCGCTGGCGGATAGCGTGACATACCCCTCATCTGGATCGCCTTCGATGACCGGGACCAGATTGGGCAAGGTAAAACTGGTTTGCCAAACGCCCGAAAGCAGGGCGAAATCCTTTAGATCGACATGTTTGTCTTTGTTCCAGTCGCCGCCAAAAGTGATGTCGTTTGGATCGACGGTATTCGGGTCGATATAACCGGGGCTGTTGGGTTCATACGGGGACCACGCCAGCCAGTACCTTGCCATTGTTGCCAAATCGTCAAGATCGCCCTCGACAACTTCCTCGGACCCCGTAAAGGTCCAGTCGAAGGCGTGAAACCCTAAATCAAGGATATCCTTGTCAGGAATAGGATTCATGCCGGTTCTGGTCCCCACCAGTCGCGTTCGTTCGATATACTCGGTCCCGGCATCGACAAAGCGACTATCGGGATTGAGATAGTGATGGCATTGCGGACCATTTTCAAAATAGGAAAAATAATCGAAAACCGGCAAAAATGGATAGGCGGTTTCATAGACGGGGCTGGTTTCCTCGAAATTCCAATTCTTGTCATTGGCGTTGGCGTAATAGCCGTTGTTTGAAATCTCGGCACGAATCTCTCCATTAACCAAAGCCAGTCCGTATGCGTAGCATCCCGACAGGATGTTATTGCGAATATGCAAAAGGGGGGATTGATTCGGGTCTGAAGCCCCGTGAATCTTAATCCCCGCGTAATGATAGGTGTCGCAGGTGTTGTTTTCAATCGAAAAGGACAGATTTTCCCCGGCGGGATCGTTGGGGTCGCAGACCATCCAGATTTCCATATCCGCCTCGTCATTGAAGAAAAACAAGTTGTTGCGGATGTCCGGGTAATGGGGGCCGCCACCGTACACGCCCCAATAATTCGCAAAAATCCAGTTGTTTTCGATGGGGGTTGAGAATCGAACATCTTCGACGACAAGTCCGGCCTCAGCCCCTTCGATGAAGCAATACTGAACGGTACAGGCGGTTGAAGCGGTGGTTTCGAAATACAGGGCCGTCAGATAACGCGGGCCGTATTGTTGGTAAAAAGTCCAATAATACCCCACATCCGCCGGATAGTAATAGTGCATCGTGTACGGCGTAAAGACGATGGGCTTATCCGGCAACCCTTTAGCGATAACCGTTCCGCCATTATTAACGATCAAGGCCGCGTTGTATCCCATTGCGATTCGCGTTCCCGGCTCAATGACCAGCAGGGCATGAACTTGCGTAAATCCGGTTACAGAGTACGCATGATCCGCCGTCCAGACCTGATTGGTCGTAATGTCGCCGTTGACTTCGACGAGGGGAAGCGAACCGAATACCAACGGTTGAGGTGCGAACGAAAAGGTTTCTGTCGTCCAGTTAAACGCTAACGCCGATTCAGGATCAATCCGGACCGTAACGACTCCGGAAATCCGGCGAAACTTGAAATATCCCACGGTGGTTTTCGTGTTGGTATTCCATTGGACACAGGAAAACATGACCGAATTATCCGGATTTACCCACGCCAACGGCGGATAACTGGTGTTCCACCCGTACTGGCCGCCGTCCGTTTGATCCATGATATCCGTAATCACGGCGTCGCCGTCCACCCGAATCGTCAAATTCATTGCCAACAGCGGAGCATTGGAAACAACCCATACCGTGATATCTTGATCGGGTGCGGGATTCGGGGCGGGCAAGGAAATATCGGTGGACAACGAAATCGTTCCCGCAAATGCCAAACACGACAAACCGGTTACCGTGAAAATGAGAAATCCAAACACCCTGGAAACCATTCGAGTGTCCTCCCCCTCAAAATAATCCACCTTATAGCCCCAAAATCCCTTCTTCCTTCTTACACCTGCTTTCCGCTCCATAACCGGTACTCCTTTGTTTCCCCCCGAACCGTCCGGCCGATTCTCCTTTCGTTCTTGTGCCCCTCCCGGCCGGAAAAAAAGGAGCACCGCCTACAATGTGCTCACACTAGGCCCGCCAAGGCCCGCCAGAAACACACGCCGGCGATGCCCCGATCAGGGGCACCAACCTCGCGCGTCTTCTGGCAGAAATTTGGCGGTTTAGTGTAAGACGCTTCAAGTTCAGTGAACTATCGATATTCAATTGTCAGTATTCTTTGTACCTCAATCCATCAAACGAGTCAATCCCTTCCATTTTGAATTCCACGATTTATTTTCGTTCCGTCGGTGGTCATCGCCGCGAATGTAAAAAGTGTGTAAAAAATGACCGCTGTTGCGCTAAAACCGCTGCTATGGAGATCCCGCATGATGTCGCTCCTTCCTTTTTCCGGTATATTCCGTCAAAAACGCCCATTCCATCCAAAACCGGGGAGTATTATAGCATACTTTTAGGAATAATCAAGTAAAATATTCGCCGATTTCATCGGGGGACAAAAAGTCCGTTTCTATATTTTGTATATATACCGTATCCTGTATTAAACCCGGCCGCTCTTCCGGTGTCGCCGGCGGGACGGTTATATGACTTTCTGTGTCTTATTCTAACGGTGGACAATCCCGGAGTTGCGATCCTACTTCCGATACGCCATACCCTGAAATGAGGCGACCAGATTCCCCGCATCGTCGGTGACCTCGACCGCATAGGTTCCGATTTTTCGGCTCAGCGACACTTGGCGCGCTTTAGCGATCAGCGTTCCCTCGGACACGGCCTTGAGGTAGTGAATGTTGACATTGATCGCCACGGCCGGGGTGTCGTACGAATTGCACGCGGCCGCAAAGGCCAGATCCGCCAGCGAAAAAATCATTCCCCCCTGCACGCTCCCGACGCCGTTGAGATGATGCGGCATAATCTTTACTCTCGCTTCGGAATGGCCGTTTTCGGCCTCGATCAGTTCGATTCCGCAATACTGCGCGAAAGCGTCTTTGTCAAAAAAGGATTGTTTGTCCGTCATATCCTGTATTCCTTATCCCGCGTGTTTTCCCTTGATTTCGGCTTTGATCCGGCCAAGGATCGCGAGCATCGCATCGTGAATCCGGCCGTTGCTGGCGACGAGTTCGCCCGGCAGACCCGCATCGCCGCCGGCAAAATCGGTCGTCTTTCCGCCGGCCTCGGACACGATCAACATGCCGGCCGCGACATCGTAGAGTTTGAGATTCAGTTCCCAGAACCCTTCCAGCCGGCCGCAGGCGACATACGACAGATCGACGGCCGCCGAGCCGGTCCGGCGAATGTCGCGAATCCGGGGAAGGATTTGCAGGAAATATGGCAGGTTGTTGCCGGGCAGATTGTCGCGCATACACGCAAATCCCGTGGCCAGAAGCGAATCTTCCAACTTCGTTTCTTTCGACGCGCGGATCGGTTCGCCGTTGAGCGTGGCGCCTTTTCCGGCCTGCGCCTCGAAGAGTTCGCCCAGCGCCGGGGCGTGGACGGCCGACAGGATCGTTCGTCCGTTTTGCTGCAGCGCGATCGACACCGAATAAAACGGATGGCCGTGCACGAACGAAGTCGTTCCGTCGATGGGATCGATGACCCAGCAAAACGCGTCGCCGCGATGTTTGCCCGTCTCTTCGCCGAAGATGCCGTGCGCGGGGAATTCCCGCCGGATATTTTCGACGAGAAACTGTTCCACGGCGCGATCGGCTTCGGTGACCAGATCGCGGGCGGATTTTCGGTCGACGCGAAAGCCGCCGGTTTTTCGGCGATAGTCCAGCGTGATCCGACCGGCCTGAACGATGATGTCGCGGAGAAAATCTTTCATGGTAATTGGCGTTCCATGTGGATTTCGGCAACGGGACCTACGGACTGAATCCAACAAGCGGGCATCATCGACTCCGGACGAGCAGTTCGGTTTTCCAGGGAAAATCGGGGCGGCGTTGGCGGAGGTCGCGGAGGAAGCGCTGGCCGTCCTGCCAGTAGCCGGCGGTGGGACGAAGGTCGCGGCACTGGCCACAGAAGAAACGGTTCATGGACTCGTTAAGGACTTCACGGACATATTTACTCAGCATTGAGGCCAGGGCCACCGGCAGACACTTCAATTCGGCGCCGACGGGAAAATGAACCCTCAGCGTCTTGCCCCTGCCGACAAGCTCATAGCTGCTGAGGGTGTCATCCTCGCGAACGATGGCCAGATCCATCTCGGGGAACATCCGCTGCAGGACAGGCCGATAGCCGGCGCGGCCCCCTTGGCGATCGACGACGACCTGCAGGGTTTGGCCGGCGGGTAGTTCGTCGAATGATTGCTGGATGAGGGTACAGACCTCGGTGAACAGCACGGCCGCCTTGTTGCGGACGATTTCGACCTGCCGGTTGTACAACCCCACATCCAGGCAGCGGGAACGGATCGGTCCCAGACTCACGCCGTGCTCCGTGAGCGTCTTTCGCAGAACGCCCGCGGCCAGACGGATATCGTCGCGGTTGCCGCCGAGCGGCGCCGACGAAAGATCCTGATACCAGGGATAACCGGCCAGGCGAGGGCTGCATTGGCGGCAGACCGTATCCATCAATTCTTGCGTATGTTGTGGAAAATCGAGGGTTTCGGTCTGTGCGGCCAGACAGGCCAGAACGGAGCGGCGAAGAGTGTCGATCCCCGAAGCGGGGGTGTAGGCCTTTTTGCTGTCGGTAATGAGGATCCGGCCGGACAGGCGGCGTTTTTCCTTGCCGACGGCCTTGCTCAGCGCCGCCCACAGGTCGGCACGAAGCAGCGTCTCCGGCAGAGACAATGCCGCGCCGGAGACCACCAGCGGGCCCAGCAGCGGGCCGTATCCGGCCTCGTCGATGCCGAGAAGCATTGTGGTTTGTTCGTCCTTGGCCATTCGATTTTCATTCCAAACGGATTCGTTCGTTCACCGGAAGATTATAGCGGTCGGCGGCCTTTCCGGCAACGAGAGAGACGGGAAATTGACGAAGGGATCTTGACGACAGGCGACAATGATAAACAGGGGCGGGCCGTGAGCAGCGAGCAGCCAGCGGCCAGCGGCAGAACCTATTCGACGGGGCTTTGAAATTGACTATTGAATATTGTCTATTGACAATTACCATTGGAAAATGGATCATGGAGAAGGAGCCGGAAAAATTGAAGTGGCCTCACGCCAAGAAGGATTTAGGATATAGGGGGGAGGATTTAGGAAGCGACAAAATGTCGCTGGTCGCTGGTGAACGGAATCCTCACGCCAAGAGGGCAAAGACGCAAGGAATATGTTTGACAGGATCAACAGGGTTTACAGGATTGACAATAGAGAGAGACGGATACCTGATAATAGAGGGTTGTGAAATCGGGAATCAAAGACGGGACTTGGCAGAAAACGAATGGGGACATGCGAATACAAGAAAAAATAGGTGACTGTCCCCTATTTCCCAGACGGGACTTGGCAGAAAACGAATGGGGACATGCGAATACAAGAAAAAATAGGTGACTGTCCCCTATTTCCCTATTTCCGTCCCCTATTTCCTGAAGCGGTCACAAAGGCGGCGGATTTTTCGAAGACAATCGAATCACAGGTTCAAACCAAAACGGGGGGCAGATCATCATCCGGCGGAGGGTTTTAGCGCTCGGCCTTCTGCTCGGAAAAAACGAGAAACAACCGGATTCAACGGGAGACAGAATCAATGCACAGAATAAACCAAAAAACCCATTTCAGGGCGAAAAACTGCATATTGAACCTACTGGGCCGGGTTGGATTCGAACCAACGTAGGCGCTAACCGACGGATTTACAGTCCGTCCCCTTTAGCCACTCGGGCACCGACCCTTAGAAGGGATAGTATACTGTGTATCGCCTCAGATGCAAGGGATCGGGAGAAAAAAACGGCGGTTTTTCGGCCCGATACACCGGCCGGCCGGGATCGATCCCTCTTAAACACTCCGCCGGCTTGGCGCGGAAATTCGCCCAAACCGGTTGAATCGTGGGGGAAAATTGTGTATAATACACACTGCGATCGGGGGGCCGAATCCGCAACGATGAGTTTTCTTCGAGCTTTTCTTGAAGACCCCGAGGGAGAAGACTGTTTTTGCAACCTGTTGACAGTACGAGGATTATGAACAAACCGATCCCGACCGGAATCCGTTGGGTCTGCTGGATTGTCTGGCTGGCCGGGGGGATGGTCTGGGCGGATCGGCCGGGTTCAGAGACCGGGGCAGGAAACCATCGATTTGATTTTTTGGCGCGGTCGGGGTTCGAATCCCGGCCGGACATGGTACGATTCACCGAAATGGAGTTATCGGACCGTGTGGTATATGCCCGACAGCGAATCGTCGCCGGCGGCGGGCTGGAGGCGATCGTTCAGGGGGATCATGTCGCGTACCATTTCGATCGGAATTCCGGACGGCTAAAGGATTTTCGGGCCCACTGGAGAGACGACATTCCGGATGTACTTCCCGAAGTAATCGATCGAGAGGGCGCCGAAGCCCTCGCCCTGGATCGCGCCGACGAAGAGCGGATCGCGCGGGGACGAACGGGGACGAAAGGGAACCTGGCAAAAGTACGATTTTCGGGGTTGTATTATCTACAATCGGACAGCGAGGTGATCGTACCACATCCGGCGCCGCGGAATCCCTGCTGGATCGTGGAGACCGAACAGGCCGGAGAAATTTCGGCCGTGGTCATCGACGCCGTTGAGGGCCAGATCGTCGGGCAGGCGGTACCGCCGCCGGCATCGGGATTTTCGCTGACGGGGCCGATCAATTCCGATTGTACGGGCGGGTGGTTCAGTTGGTCCACCAACGCCCGCGATTGGTTCGAAAAGATGGGATATGCCACGGAAATGGCTCAATACCCCACGCAGGCCAGGATGATCGAAAAGATCCAATCGCTCAACCTGTCGGTATTCTATGAAATGGCTCACGGCGGCAGCACGAGTTTTGGCAACGGCTGCGGCGACTCGACTTCCGCCAGCGAGATCACGGCGTGGCTGACGGGAATTCCGGCGATGCCGTTTGCTTTTTTGGGCAGTTGCGACGGGATGTGCAGCACGGGGCCGGGAACGCTCTCCTATGCGTTTCGCAAGGGATCGTCAACAAACACGGCCACGATCGGATATTGCGGGATGGGGACGGAGGGGGGACCGTGCATCAACAACTGCTGGTATGGCGGCTACACCGTGTTATGGCAGACGCGGCTATTCGAGAAACTGAGCCAAGGAAAAACCATAAAAGAATCTTTCGATATCGCCAATGCCGATTATCCCGGATGCGGGACCAACGCCTGCATGCGATTTGCAGGCGATCCCGATCTGCGGTTGGCGCCGGTCGCCTGGCGAATCGGGCAATCGGGACGGATCTATGTCGATGCCACCGTCAGCGGTCTTCAGGACGGAACGAGCTGGAAAACGGCCTACGCGAATCTTTCGGACGCTCTGGACAGGGCCGCAATGGGCGCGGAAATTTGGTTGGCCGCGGGGACCTATCGACCGAAGACAAACCGTCAAGATCGGGCGGCGGCATTTTTCTTCCGATCCGGGGTCGCCGTTTACGGCGGCTTTCTTTCCGGCGACACGGAATTGGCCCAACGGGATCCGCAACGCCATATCACGAATTTGTCGGGCGATTTGAACGGAGACGACGATCCCGACGACGCTTCGAGCCGGGCCGACAACTGTTACCATGTTGTCGTCCTCAACGGATGCGACGAGGCGACAACGCTGGACGGATTCGTGATCACCGGCGGCAATGCCGACGGAGCGGAGTATGAACAGAAATACGGCGGAGGGGTCTATTGCGTCAACAGCCGCGCGGTGATCCGCAATTGTGTGATCCGGGATAACCGTTGCAGCGAGCGCGGCGGCGGGGTATTCGTGTCGCAGGATTCCCAGCCGACTTTCGAAGGTTGCCGGTTCATCGAAAATGTCTCGGGGACGATCGGCGGCGGGCTTGCCAGCTACGGATCGCCGAGTCTCAACGATTGTTGGTTTGAATCCAATCAGGCCCGGATCGGCGGCGGTTTGTGGGGTACGGCGGAAACGGTTACCGGGTGTCGATTCAACGGGAATATCGCCTCGCTGAATGGCGGCGGGATTTATGCGATTGCGGATATGACCGTTGAGAATGGATTGTTTGCGGACAATCAGGCGGCGTCGTTCGGCGGAGGAATATACGGGCAGGATTGCGATGTCGTGATTCGGAATTGTACGCTGTCGATGAATCAGGCCAATCGGTATGGCGGCGCCTACAATGACGGGGGAGCAACTCTGGCGCTGAATTCCATTCTGTGGAATAACACGGATACAAGCAATGATTTGTATCGCGCGCAGATTCACGGCCTGCAGAAACCGCGGGTGGAGTATTGCTGCGTGACGGGTTGGACGGCCGCAATGGGAGGCCTGGGCAACTTTGCGATCGATCCATTGTTTGCGGATGCCGACGGCGGAGACTTTCACTTACAGAGCGCCGCCGGACGGTGGGATGCGGCCACGGCAAGCTGGGTCATGGACTCGCTGACCAGTCGATGTATCGATGCCGGCAGTCCGTCGATGGCTCAGGGCCAAGAGACGATTGGTTTGGCGAATGTGCGGATCGACATGGGGTGTTACGGTGGGACGGCCGAGGCCAGCCGAACGCCGAATGGTTGGTCGTTGCCGGCCGATTTCAACAATGATGGGACGGCGGATATCGAGGACTTCGCGATTCTGGGACAATCGTGGGGCATCCAGAGCGGCTGGCCGATTCACGCGGATCTGACCCGCAATGGGGTCGTGGACGCGGCGGACCTTTTAATCTTTCTGGATTCATGGATGGGGCAAACCGTCTGGCGGCCCTGATCCAACCCGAAGGCGGATTTGATATCGGGTCGCGGCTGGCAGAAGGTGAACCGATTGCGCGGAAACAGAATTCTTACTTTTTGGGCAATTCGATGGTTACCGTCGTGCCCTTGTCGGGTTCGCTGGCGATGCGGATCGACGCATCGTTGACCGACAGAAGCCGTTGCGCGTGGGAAAGCCCCATTCCGCGTTTGCGACCGGCCGGCTTGGCCGAAAAGAACGGCTGAAAGACCTTCTTGAGCGTCTCGGGATCCATTCCGCATCCGTTGTCGCGAACATGAAGGACCGCGCGTCCCTCGACCGCCGGTCCCGCCTCGATCCGCACCGGACCGTTCTCGCCTTTGTACGATTCGACGGCATTGAGCAGAATGCGCGCGATCGCTTCGGCCGTTTGTTTGGGATCGACAAACGCCGAACCCAGCTCGGCAATCCCGACCGTCTCGATCTCCAGCTTGGGGACGCCTCGTTTCTCGGCGGCGATTCCGGCAGCATCGTCGATCAGGGACTGGACCGTCGCCGATTGTGGGGATGGAGGCGTGGGCTTGGCGAACTGCATCAGGTCCGTGACAATATCCGAAATTTCGCCGGCCCGATCCTGAATTTGTTTGAGCATGTGGCGCTTGTTGTCGTCGGTCTCGACCTCGTGCAGCAGTTGGGCGCGGCCGGAGATGATCGTCAGGGGCGTGTTCAGCTCGTGTGCGGCCCCCGCGGCGACTTCGGCGATCGCCGAGATCGACTGGGACTGCGCTTGCCGCGCGCGGACATGATTGACTCGGCCCAGAAGGTCCGCGAACTGTTCGGCCGCGTCGCTGTGCCGGCGCTGCTCGAGCCGTGTGGCCAGAACCTGCGCGGCCACCGCGGCGACGGCCGACAGGGCCGTAGTCTGCTGCTGCGAATCCACCGGAATCCGGTTCTGAAAGATCACCGCGCCAATCGCGCGCGAACCGGCCACCAGCGGAAGGATCCGCGCCTCGCCAAGGTCAAAATCCAGTTGCTCGGGAATCCACGGCGCCGTCTCGGCCAGTTCGGCGACGGCGAATTGTTTCCGCATTCCCTCCGGAATCAGCCCCCCTTCGGCCGGAATCTTCAACAGCACGCTGCGGCTTCGGCCGGGGCCGTCGTAGGAGAGCAACTCGGCAAACGGATCGGTTGGGTCCCGATGCATCACCACGCAAACGGTTCCGGTCTGGAATCGCCGCTGCCACAGTTCGGCCAGATGCGCCGCGACCTCCACCGCCGAGGCCTCCGGGGCCGTACCTGTCACAAATGCCGAGATAAACTCCAGTTGCGCCGCCTGCATCATCGCCTGCCGGTTTCGCGCTTCCAGGGCCGTATTTTCGCCGGCCAGACGCGCCGCGGCATCCGACAAAGTCTCCAGATACACCGTCGGAGCATTCTTCATTTCCAGCCCCAGGGCCGAAGCACGACGGGCCACAAGGTCGGGTAGCTCGGATCGGATATGCTCGATTTGGGGGGCCGCGATTGACAATCCCGCCATCGCTTCCGATATCGGGGGGGGCGCGTCAAAGTCGCCGTTGTGCCCCAGCCCGCCCAGCCGGACAATCGCCGTTGCCAGCCGAACAATCCGCGAAAGCTCCACACCGGGAAGCGCTGGCTGGAGGGATTCGAGGTCGGCGTTCTGGAGCCACAGGGCCACGACGATTTCTCGCGGAAGCGACCAGCTTTCGGCCAGCCGTTTGCCCAGCAGAAAGTGATCCAGCCCCAGATGTCTCCGCTCCACAGCCGCCAGCGGTTCCTGACGATCGCGGGCTTCTCCGATGATCTTCTCCAGACTCCTGGGCATCACCTCGTCCAGCGCCAGAATTCCGATATGAGACAATAGTCCCGCCGTAAACGCCGTTTGTCGCTGGTCTTCCGGCAGCAGAATTCCCGCGATCTGCCGAGCGCAGCAGGCCGTCGCCAGTGAAAAGATCGCCAATTGCTTTCTCGGCAGAATCCGCCGCGCATCGGCGTCACTGTCGGCGTCGAATGCCTCGAATACCCTGGTCGACATCACCGCGTCGCGCACCGCTCCCGCCGGAAGCTTGGCGACGGCCTCGGCCACCGAGGGATGCGCGGCTGAAAATTCGACACCCTGTCGCATCGCCAGGGATAAAACCCGCGCCGTCAGCGCCGGGTCCGATTCGATGATATCCGTCAGCGCCGCGATGGACATCCGTCCACCAACCAAATGGGGCAAGGTCCCCGCCGCGACCTGTGGAAGCGTAGGAAGTCCGGATAACCGTCCCAGGATCATTTCCACCTGGCGAGCCACTGCGTTTGTATCCATCTGAGCCATACGACACCCTCGTCCGAAACCCGATTTCAGACCCTATCACGACATTTCCAGCACAGAAATGATTTTTTCCACGATCTGCGAGATATTGAACGGCTTTTTCACGAATTCCTGCGCTCCGGCCTTGAGGAGACTGTCAATCTCGTCGGGATTGACCACGCCGCTGACAATCATGATCTTGGTGTTGGCGAATTCATCATTCTTTCGGATCGTCTGACAGACGACATTGCCGTTGACATCCGGCAGCATGTAATCCAGGATGATCAGGTCCGGGCGGAATTGCTGGGTCATAATGCCGGCGTCGTATCCGCTGGAAGCGGTGCGAATGTCAAATCGCCCGTCGCGCCCCAGCACATCGACCATCAATTCCACGATTTCCTGATCATCATCGACGATGAGGACTTTCTTCTTGCCGCTTTCGAGATTTTTCAGCGGCATGTCGTGTTCTTTCATGAACTTGATGAGAGAATCTCGGGGAATTCGACGAAAACGCGAACCGGGGATTCGAAACCCGGCCAATTTTCCGGAATCAAAGCAGCGAATGATGGTTTGCTGGCTGACATTGCAGATGTCGGCCGCCTCCCCGGTTGTGTAGAGTTCCTTCATCTTATCCATTTTCAATCCCTTATACAGGTACAGCTTTGATCGATTCCCCCAGCTTACCGTCTTATCCCAATTTAACCGTCGGTCAACAGGCATGTCAAGGATTAATTTTTGTGGGGTAAAAAATTGTTACTGGTATTGAAAACGGTGATTTTACAGACCCGAAAGAGTGGATCCTGTTATTCGTTTTCGACCGAGGATACACGCAATGCGTCCGTACCCATCGCAAACGAAAGCACGGCCCCTTACAAGAAAGACGGGCAGGCAAAATCGATTATCGGACGAACGATTTTGTCCGGATAACACCCGGCAAACCGCAGCAAATGTCTATTTTGGCTTGATCCAAAGGGGAAAAAATGATATCATGAACTCCAGTATTGTAGTTTGGAAGACGGGTGATTCATTTCGATTTGAGGGATTATGAGCCATCATAGCGTTTTGTCGGCCGCAGGGATATTGTTTTGTCTTTTTGCTTGTTGCAAAGATAGTTACGGATATTCCGGGGGCAGCGGAACCGCCGAAGACCCGTTTCGCATATCCACCGTATCCGACTGGCTGGAATTAACGGCCCATCCGGCAGATTGGGGGCGACATTTTCTCCTGATGGAGGATCTGGATTTACAGGGTGAAACCCTCGCTCCGATCGGTACACGATCGTCTCCCTTCGGCGGTTTTCTGGATGGAAACGGCCATATCCTCCGTAACGCAACGATCAACCAGCCGTACCGCAACTTCGTGGGACTTTTCGGTTGTTGTCTTGGGGCCGAAAGTACGATCTGCAACCTGAGGGTTGAAACCATCAAGGTTGTCGGCCGCAATTATGTGGGCGGGATTGCGGGGGAAAATTTCGGCAGTATTCGTTCCTGTTCCGTTTCCGGCGTCGTCACGGGTTCCGGTTCCGATATCGGGGGTCTTACGGGATGGAATTCCGGCACGATTATTTCCTGCCACACAATCGGAACCGTAACCGGTTCGGAACATGTCGGAGGACTGATCGGATTGAACGATCAGGGCACAATCCATTCTTCTTCGGCTACCAGTTCGGTGACCGGCCGATTTCATACGGGAGGATTGGTTGGCGGGAATATCGGGACTATCGATTCGGCCTTTGCAACGGGCTCCGTCTTTGGATCGGCATATTCGGTCGGGGGTCTGGCCGGAGGCAATTCCGGCACAATTCGCTGTTGCTATGCCAGTGGCAATCTTTCCGGTTCCGGTTCGGGGGTGGGCGGTCTTGTGGGATGGAATTCCGGGACGATTGATCGTTCGTATGCCACCAAATCCGTGGCGGGATCCTATCGGATCGGCGGCCTGGTCGGGGAGACCTTTCAAGGCATGATTGCGGCGAGTTTTTGGGATATCGAATCCGCCGGGCTGACCGTCAGCGAGGGAGGGATCGGCAAGACGACGGCCGAAATGAAGACGCGATCCACATTCACGCAAGCAGGATGGGATTTTGTCGGCGAATCGGCCAATGGGATCGAAGATGTGTGGCGGATGTGCACGGACGGTTCCGAGTATCCGCGTCTGGCGTGGGAGTTTGCGCGAACGGGAGATTTTACCTGTCCGGACGGCGTGGATGTGGAGGATCTGATCTTGTTGGTGGACCGCTGGCTTACGGCAGATCCGAATCGGATTCCCGAGGGTGACGCGACCGGGGACAGCAAGGTCGGACTGGGGGATCTGGCGGTTTTGAGCCGGGCCTGGCTGAGCGGAAATCCCGAATTTCCGAATCATCGAACGGCGTATTGGGCGATGAACGACCATGCGCCCGACCGAGTGGTGATGGATACCGGCGGACACGGATACAATGGCACGGCTCAACGGAACACCGAGACGATCGCAACAGAAGGGAAAATCGACGGGGCGTTGGCCTTCGACGGGATCGGCGACTGGATCGACTGCGGGACGGATGCGGCGTTGTTGCCTCAGGCATGGACGGTATGCGCATGGGTAAAATGCGAAGATACCGCCACGCCGACGCTTGTTTCGTTCGGGGGGACTTATCCGGCCCTTAAACTTCAGCAAAATGAAAAGGGCCGGCCGCTGATGTATCTGGGGCAATACAATTACCGGTACTTTGACGCGTCGGCATGGACGACACTGAAGGACGGGCAATGGCATCATGTGGCGTTTGTCGTGCCGGGGGCGGAGGCGGAGGATATCACCGGCGCGGCGATGTATCTGGATGGGAGGTCGGTACCGGCGGGGACGACGAGGTCCGACGGGCCGCAGGCGGTCAAAACCCGTCTGTTGATCGGGATCAACCAAGCAACCGGAAAACAGCGATTCGCGGGGGCGATGGACGAGGTGATGCTGTTTGATCGGGCGCTGACTGCCGGAGAGATTCAGAGAATCGCTTTTCACCCATGATCCGGGGAAGCCAATCACACGATGTAACGGGGGCTTTGATTCCGGCAAGGGGCTGGAGGATCAATCGTCGATGTCCTCGAAGTCGGCATCGTCGAGGAAATCCTCTTCGTCGTCAAACGAGGGATATTGCTCCGGGCTATCGCCATGCCGCTCGATGACGCGGGGATATTTCCCTTTGTCCGGCGCCTGATCGACCTGCTCCACGAGGATATCGTGCCACCAAGAATCGCCGAAATCAAACAGATAGGTGAATCGCTGGCGAGGTTTGAGAGACAAATCGGCGATTCGGGTTTCGGCCGCATCGAAGACATCCCGAGTGGCCATCGGTCCGCCCATCTCCTCCAGATTGAAGGGATGGGTATATTCGGGACCCTCGGAGCGTTTGCGGAACTGAGCGGTTGTGGCATTGCACAGATAGAATGAATACAAATGCTCCTCGTACCGGTCAAAGGCGCCGAAGATGGCCAAGTGGAGGTCGTGCAGGGATTGCCCGGCTCGGATGGCGATGCGCCGGAAGGTCTCGGGTGATGACTCCATCGAGACGCGTAAGAGGATGACCTTTCCGGAATTTTTCCCGACATTGTTGATGGCCGGGGCCTGACCATCGTAGTGCTCGTCGAGGATTTCGTCGAAGACATCGCAAACGGCCAGAATCCGATCGGCCGCGCGCTCGTCGATTTCGCGGTCGGCGCAGGTTTCCAGCAATTCGGCCATCTCCTCCATCTGGTCGATGGTCATGGAGATTTCATATTGCTTACCCCGGCTGACGGCCACGGAAACGGGGCGGCGAAGATCGGGGGGCAGGTCGATTTTTTCCAGCAACAGATCCCGCTGGGAGGCCGTCAGCTTGAATTGAATTTTCTCGCTCATGGTAGAGTCCTCCCAAAGCCGTTACGGAGTTTGTAGAGTGCGGGGTTGGGGAAGTTTTTTTCTCTGCACGGCCTTTTGGCCTTCGGGTTTGGGGACAAACAGATCTTTTTGCGTCAGGCCGCATTTGGCGATCTTCTGGCGGCTGTATTCGAGATTGCCCAGATCGTTTCTTCCGGCGTTGTTGGTGCCGCAGGAGAAAGTGGCGCCGGCGGCCTTGGCGCGGCGGATGAACGATTCGCTCGGCAGGCGAAGCTTGGAGTTGATCTCGATGGCGACGCCGTTTTGCACCGCGGCGGCAATCACTCGGTCCATTCGTTCCGGCGTCCAGAGCGCGTCATACTGTTCGGCGATCACGGCCGGGAGAAAGGTGGGATTGGCATAGATGTCGATGGGTTCGTTGTTCAGGATCCATTCGATGGTATCGACCAGCTCGTCCATGAATTGCTGCGGGTCTTCGACAAAGACCTCGTCGGGCATCCACAATCTCATTCGGCGGCCTTTGGAATCGGTCCAGGTCATCGCGTCGGTGAAGACATAGTCGGCGCGGGCCAGGGCGGCCGGCGAAAACATCGTAACCCATTCACGGCCCTCGGCCTGCACGGCGACGAAGACGCCCTTGCCGCGGACAGACTCGACAAAGGCCAGCAGGCCCGCATCGTCGGTGACGGGGAAGCCCCTGCCGCAGTTTTGGGCCACACCGTAGGCGATCCCGTTTCGGGCTCCGGCGGCGAGAACTTCTTCCAGGGTCAGGCCGCCTTTGAGGTGAGCGTGATAGTCGGTCAGCTTGATGGCGAGGGGGGACTCGTCGCGAGCGGAAGGGGTATTGCATCCTATACAGGTACACAATCCACACAATAACGACAACATCAAGATCTTCGAGCAACGGATCATACGGTTCTCCTGATTTTGCGTTCCCTTTGAAATCCGTTTGTAACCCAAATCGGGCGAGCGGTCAAGAACGAATCAAGTTGAATCGCAAACCGGTCAAAATGATCCTGTCAGATCGGCAGTTGGCAGATTGTATCCGGACTTTGGGACGGGAAATTATTCCACTCCGGTATTTCTATAAGTTATTTATTAGAAAAGGTTTACAAAATTCGAATTGCGACGGTTTTTTTCTGGCACGCCTCTTGCGATTGGATGGAGTGGACAAAGTAATCAGGGTTTGAAAAGGAACGAAAACGATTTTTTACAGGAGACAAAACTATGTTGCTGGCAAGACGATTTCCGATGATGCTCGATTTCGAGAGGACGCTGGACGAGATGAATCGGGTGTTCGATATGTTCGACGCACCTCTGGGACTTCGATCAATGCCTCGCGGCACCTTTCCAGCGGTCAATCTCTATGACAACGAGACGGAGCTGTTGTTGACGGCCGAGATTCCCGGCGTGAAGATCGACGATATCGGCCTGTCGGTAACGGAGAACACGATTACGCTGACGGGCAAGCGCAACGGGGTCCAGGAAAACAAGAAGGGCCGGTGGTATCGTCAAGAGCGCGTAATGGGTCAGTTCGAGCGGACAATTACGCTGGCCGAGAAGGTTGATTCGGCGAAAGCCACGGCCGAGTACAAGGACGGAATCCTGACGGTGCATCTGCCCAAGGTCAAGGTGACCGCTCCGAAGTCCATCGAGGTCAAGACGAAGTGACGATCCGCGATCGGATCCTGAACGAAACCATGAACCTTTGAATTGACGAGGTGACGCCCATGAAAACGCAGGAAATCACCAAACGAGAACCGGCCGAGGTCAGTCGTGTGCAGCAAACGGAGACTTTTGTACCCGCGGCCGATATCTGGGAAACAGAAGACCAAGTGATCCTTCGGCTGGACATGCCGGGTGTGGCCAAGGACGGCGTGGAAGTCAAGGTTGAGCGCGACACGCTGAATATTCACGGCAAAGCGCCTGCGGCGCCGGCGGGAACGGCGCTGTATTGTGAGCAGCGGGTCGGCGACTTCCAGCGGCAGTTTACGCTATCGGAGGATCTGGATCGCGAGTCGATCGACGCCGAAATGGACGCCGGCGTGCTGACGATTCGCATCGGCAAGGCCGAACAGGTCAAGCCCCGCACGATCCAAATCCGATCGTGCAACTAAGGTTGTTCTTTGTTCCTACTCCTTGACGGTCCCAGCGGGCGGCGGAGAGGTTCCGTCGCCCGCGTCTTTTTTGGTTTTCGATAAGCGATGATTTATTTCGCTTCTCGCCAAAGTACCCAACCGAAATGAAACCACCCACATAATTCGCGAATTTTGTCGGAATGAATTCGGGCGATTGATATTTCGTAAACACTTTTATTGCATAATGTTACAACGATATTTATGTCTTGAAAATCCTCCGATTGGCTCGCTTTCAAAAAAATTTTGGATTTTAGTTGACAACGCATAGTATGCGTTACATAATATGCAAGGAAAGATATGTGTTGCAAAACATGCACTACCGAGACCTGAAAGGGGCATGAGATGAAATTCGAAAGCGAACTTTTGAAGGGTGTGGCACCGGTTGTGGTTTTGGAGATTCTGTCGCGAGGCCGGATGTATGGGTATGAGCTGAGCGACGCAATCGAGAAACGAAGCGGCAATGTGTTATCGCTGGGGCGGGGGACTTTGTATCCGCTGCTCTACAATCTGGAGGCCAAGGGATTGATCTCGGCCGAATGGGAGGCCAATGCGTCGGGGCGACAACGGCGGTATTATTCGATTACGGAGAGCGGAAAGGACGAGCTTGCCCGGCAGAAGCAACAGTGGCTGGACTTGCAGAGGGGCGTGGCGACGGTGTTCGGGTTTGCCATGCCACAGCCGGCGTAAGAGGAACAACCGAGGATCTTGTCATCCTATTGAAAGGAGACAACCATGAATCCGAATCCGCAATTTTCCGCGCTGCCGGCGATTGTTCAGGAATATATCGACGGAATTATCCGCAAGATGGGGTATCGCCGATCGGTTCGTCAGGAAGTCCACCAGGAATTGACGGCGCATTTTACCGACGCATTAAAGAACTGTACCGACCCGACGCTTCGGCAACAACGGGCCGAATCGCTGCTGGCCGACTTCGGAGACGCCGAGATGCTGGCCAAACTGATCCGGCAAGGCAAGATCCGCTGTCGGCCGTGGTGGCGTACGGCCGTGGTGCGATCGTTGCAGGGGGTGGCGGCGTTATTTTTGATATTCATATTCTATATTGTATGGTTTTCATTGGGTCGGCCGACCGTACGCATTGACTATCTTCAGATGCTCAACGACAAGACCCGCCCGCAGGTGACGGAGGCGGACAATGCCTGGCCGCAGTATGAGAAGGCCATCGGTCTGTTCGTGAAAAAATCGGAGGATATGTTCAATATCACGGGCCGGTTTGAGGAACTATCCGCACAGGACCAACAGAAGGTTCGTCAATGGGTCACAGCAAACCAACCGGCCTGGGATCAGGTCGTGGCGGCCACACGCAAATCCTACTGTTATCGAACCTATACTCTTGGTGAGAATGCCACTTCGCCGATTTTGCTGGGGGTGATGTTGCCCCACATCTCCGAAGTGCGGGATCTGGCTCGTGTGGGTCAGCAACTGGCACAAATTCAAGTCGCCGATGGTCAGAGTGACAAAGCAATCGCGACCTGTCTGGTGATGATTCGTCAGGGCAAACAATGGATGGGGCAAGCCACACTGATTGAATATCTCGTGGGGATAGCGATTAGTTCAATGGGGCAAGAAGAGTTAACAAGGGTATTGGCGCAACTGCCGCAAAACGCGGAATCGCTGGCGAAGATTCGCGGCGAGTTTGCATCCATCTGGCCGGGGGAATATCCAAAAATCAGTTTTGAGTGGGAACGGCTGACTTTTCTCGATGTGGTCCAGTACACCTTCACGGAAGGCGGACCCGGAGGGGGACATCTTTCCCCAAGAGCCATGCATCTGGTCGGCCAAATCATGGATGATCCGATGCCGATACCGGTCGCCGCTTCAATGGCCCTGGTTCATGCGGGACGAAAGGAGACCGTCGAACGAGGCAACGAAATCTACAAAGCCCTGGAGGACTCCATCGCCTATACCCCGTGGCAGCGGAAGACCCAGAACCTTCGGCTTCCCGAACAACTCGTGGAGACATTATCCCCGCATCGTTTCGCTTTGCTGCGATCCTTTGTTCCCGCGCTAAGCAAGGCGATCGAACGGTATTACCGGAGCAAGGTATCGACCGAGGCAACGAAGACGATTGTGGCGATTCTGGAATACAAGACCGGGAAAGGGCGCTGGCCGGAAACGCTGGGGGAATTGAAATCGGCGGGATTGCTCTCGGCGGCGCCGATGGATCCCTACAGCGACGGACCTTTGATGTATCGCAAAGACGGAGAAACCTTTACGCTTTACAGCCGGGGATGCGATTTCGAGGATGATGGCGGCAAGGTCATTGCTGGCGATCCGTGGGGCGAGAATGCCGGCGGCCAGCAGGGTCCCGGCGGCCCGGACGGCGACCGGGTGTTCTGGCCGGTAAATTAATGATCGGTTCCGATTGATGGGTTGTCCGTTGGAGAGCGGACAACCCATTCGATGGACTTCTTCCGAATCGAAATAGAGATACTTCGTATGGCCAAACCGCTATTGGACGAACGGCTGTGGTCCCATCTGGAACCGGTGATCCCGGTCATCCGGCGTCGTTATCGCTATTCAGGCCGTAAACGAGTCACTAATCGGGCGACGCTCACCGGTATCCTCTTTGTCCTTAAGACCGGCATTCCATGGGAAGATCTGCCGCAGGAAATGGGCTGCGGCTGCGGGATGACCTGCTGGCGACGGTACCAGGAATGGCAGCGGTCGGGAGTGTGGGATCGGATTCTGTCGGTTCTTTTGCCCCATCTGAGAAAGACGGGGGAGGTCGCTTTTTCGCAGGCCCTGCTGGATGTGGGTGTGTTTCGAGCGGATCGGCGGAATCCGAAACGAAATCAAAGTTTTCAAACGGAGGTTGAAGAAATACAGAGGATCGGGTAAGGTATCATCGTCTATGAGGAGATGATACCATGCACAGAACGAATGTCTTTTGGATGTGGATTGCGTGGGGGCTGGTTGCGGTTTCGACGATTGTCTCGGCCGGACCTCTGGATGAATATGTAGCCAAGCCGGACGAAGCGTACAAGTACCGGCTTGAAAGTGTGGTCTCGGGATCGGGGCTGACGGGGTATGTGATCGCCATGACTTCGCAACAGTGGCGGTCGGAGGCGGAGGTCAATCGCACACAGTGGGAGCATTGGGTGCAAATCATCGTGCCCGCCGGGGTACGCAATGACACGGGATTTCTAATGATTTCCGGGGGCAGTAACGGGCGGGCGGCCCCGGATAAGCTCAGCGCGATTCCGGCGGAGATCGCGCGGCGGACGGGATCGATCGCGGCGGAGATCGGGATGATCCCGAATCAACCGCTGGTTTTCCCGGGGGATGGTCGCGAACGGAGCGAAGATGCGATCATCGCGTATTCATGGGAGCAGTTCCGCAGGACCGGCGACACAAGCTGGCCGGTCCAACTGGCGATGGTCAAGTCGGCGGTGCGGGCGATGGACACCGTTCAACAATTCACGGCTGACTTGTCGGGACGGGAAATGGTACGGTCGTTCGTGGTGACGGGGGCGTCGAAGCGCGGATGGACGACCTGGCTGACGGGCGCCGCGGATAAGCGCGTCCGGGCGATCATCCCCATTGTGATCGACATGCTCAATACGCAGGCGTCGTTTCGGCATCATCGGGCGGTGTACGGGTTTTACGCGCCGGCGGTGCACGACTACGAAGAGATGGGGATCTTTCAATGGCTCAACACGCCGGAGTCGGATCGGCTGATGACGATTGTGGACCCATTCAGTTACCGTGATCGGCTGACGATGCCAAAATTTTTGATTCACGGCACGGGCGACGAGTTTTTCCTGCCCGACTCGTCGCGGTTTTATTTCGACGAACTAAAGGGGCCAAAATATTTACGCTATGTCCCGAATGCCGGGCACGGTCTGAAAGACAGCGACGCAGTTCAGAGCTTGGCGGCGTTTTACCAGGCGATTGTCGAAGACGCCGAATTGCCGAAGTTTTCGTGGGAGAAGGCCGGCAATGAATCTGTGAAAGTGACCGTTATTGATCGGCCGCGAAAGGTTCTGTTATGGCAGGGGCACAATCCCAAGGCCCGCGATTTCCGGATCGATGTGTTGGGGCCGGTGTGGAAATCGACGGAGCTGACCGATCAGGGCGGCGGGGTCTATACGGGGAAGGTCGATCGGCCGAGCGAGGGATTCCGGGCGTTCATGGTGGAGCTGACTTACAATAGTTCATTCGGGCGGGAATACAAGTTCACTACGCCGGTGTATGTGACGCCGGATAGCGAGCCATTTTCGTCGGCGGCGCGACAATAATCGAGCCGATCATTTGACCGAAAAGGCCTTTAATAAGGTGAAGCAGAAGGTGCCGTCGTCGCGGGTGGCGCGATAGAGGTCGGCGACGCCGCGGTCGAAGCGGGCTGGATCGGTGAGTCCTGCGGCCAGGGCCCGATCACGGACACCTTCAACCATGGCGGTAAATGTATTTTTTGAAAATCCCTCCACAAGTTCCGGCCTGCTCGAATCCACATAGACCATTCGGGGTGAAACATAGACTTCCCGAAATCCGGCCTGAACGAAGAGTGGATAGAGCCGCCGGCCAATGAGAGAATCGCCACCCATCTGCGCCTGTAACCGAACCAGACAATCGACGGCGTGCGAGGCGAATTCGGAACGGGGATGGCAGTACCAGGAACCGTGGTCGCCTTCGATGCACTGGACCCGTCCGGAGGGTTTGAGAACGCGGCGAAGTTCGGCCAGAGCGGCGGCGGGATCGGACAGATGCTCCAGGACAAAGCACACAAACACGCCGTCGAAGGAACCGTCGGCGAAGGGGAGCTTGTAAAGATCGGCCTGTTGGAACACGACATTTGTGATACCGCGGGATCGGACGGCCTGTTCGGCGGCCTTCAGGGAGTCGGGACTTTGATCGATGGAGACGAACTTACAGCGGGGATTTTGCGGGGCGATCAGGATCGTCTGGGCCCCGGTTCCGCAGCCGGCTTCGAGAATCATGCCGCCGTCGAAAAGGGTATCGTGATGAAGCAACTCAGCCAGGGTATTGGCCTGGTCGCTGAGACGAACGGACTCGCGAGGCGAATAGCCGTGAACATAGGATTCCTGACCCATGGGGGTTCCTTTCGATCGGATTTGGTATCCTTTGAAATTGTAACCCGATCGTAGCGATTTTCAAGCAGAAGTGGCGTGAGGATGCGTCAGAATTGTACCCACTTCCGCAAAATATCGTGATGAAAACGGAAATTCATGTTATAATCGTGTTGTCGAATTAAGATCTCCTCCTTTGCTGATCAACGATGTTGGTTGAATCGGTCGTTTGAAAGAGGATTCGGCATATGAAGAAAACCCCACGAGCGTTTACGCTGATCGAGTTACTGGTCGTCATCGCGATGATCGGGTTGTTGTTGAGCGTTCTGATTCCCACGCTGAATCGGGCCAAGGAGGCCGGCAAGCGGGCCGTCTGTCTGGAGAACACAAAGAGTCTGGCCGTTGCCACGCTGAACTACTGCCAGGACAACGACGGGTTTTTCCCCTCCTGCAATTCCGGCCGCAACGACCCGACCTGCAAGGGATGGGTATCCGTGGTTTTGGTGAATGGGACCTATGTGTATCCGGTTCCCTCTTCTCCGATGAATGTGCAGTTGGAATCGATCCGCAAAGGGAGCTTGTTTCCGTATATCGAGACCGAAGGGACCTATCGCTGTCCGGTGGCGCAGAAGACGGAGACGCGGACCTACTCGATGTTCGTGTCGATCAATGTGGGCAGCGAGTGGCTGGGGCCGAATATTACCAAGCTCAACGAGATCCGCAACTCGGGATCGCGGGGTCTGTTCGTCGACGATTATATGGACAACTGGGACGCCGACTGGACGATCCATTACAATCAGCCGCGGTGGTGGAACCCTATCCCGATGCGGCATGGGAAGGGAACGGTGATTTCCTGTGCCGACGGCCATTCGGAGTGGTGGGACTGGAAAGACCTCAGGACCGTCGAGGTCGCCCGGCTGAGCTGGGCCCAGGCCGAGTCCAAGCGGGACACGGCCTTGTTCTACCAGCCGAACAATCCGGATTTGATCAAGTCCCAGATGACGACCTGGGGACGACTTGGGTACAAGTAAGCATCGGCTGAAATCCGTTTCTCCGGATCGGATACCCGAGAGACAATATCTTGATTTGGGAAAATCGGCGGAGAAATTGTCCTTGCGTTTTTCGGGGAAATATGGTAGAAGAAATTTTTCGCCGATGTAGCGCAACGGTAGCGCACGGCTTTCGTAAAGCCGGGGTTGAGGGTTCAAATCCCTCCATCGGCTGTTGGGCATCGAGGACAAATACAGCCAGTTGCAATCCATTCTCCGCGGGCTGGGGCGCGTGGCGATCGCTTTCAGCGGCGGGGTCGATAGCACTTTTCTTCTGCGGGCGGCGATGGACACGCTGGGGGCCGGGCAGGTGCTGGCATGTATCAGCGTGGGGCCGTTTGAGCCCAAGCATCTCATCGAGCAAGCGCGGAATCTTGCGGCCGGCTTTTCCGTTCGACTCATTGAGATCGCCGGCGACGAGTGCGGCGATGCGGCGCTTTCGGCCAATTCACCCGAGCGATGTTATCTGTGCAAATCGCATCTGTTTGCGCGGATGTGGGAGATCGCGAGGGCAAACGGCTTCGAACATGTATTGTGCGGAAGTAACGCCGACGACCTGAGCGATTTTCGGCCGGGGCATCGGGCGATCGATCAATTCGGCGTGCGGTGTCCGCTGGTGGAAGCGGGATTGTCGAAGGTGGAGATTCGCGAGCTGAGCCGGCGGATCGGGCTGCCGACGGCCGAACAGCCGGCGTCGCCGTGCCTGGCGTCGCGGATTCCGTACGGGCTGGAAATCACGCCCGAGCGACTCGGGCAGATCGAGCAGGCGGAGAATTTTCTGCGGGGGCTGGGGTTTGAAGAGTTCCGGGTGCGGCATCATGACACCATTGCGCGGATCGAGGCGCCGACGCGGGAGTTTGCGCGGATGACGGCCGAGCCGCTGCGCGGGCGAATCGTCGAGCAGTTGAAAGGTCTGGGGTTTTCGTATGTGTGTCTGGACTTGCAGGGCTTCCGCAGCGGGGCATTGAATGAGACCCTGAGCGAGGATGAAAAGAAGCGGTATCGGTAATCCATCACAAGGAGAACGGATATGAAATGGAATGGAATCATGCGCAAAACAGCGACTCTTCCTTTCGTGCACTTTATTCCGGCCATGATGCTCATCCTGAGTTCATTGTTGTATGCCGTGGAAAGGCCCCCAAAAGACTTTTCCGCCGAGACCCGGGAACAGAAGGACGCCCGCATGCAATGGTGGCGCGACGCCCGGTTCGGGATGTTCATTCACTGGGGCCTGTACGCGGTCCCCGCGGGGGAATGGAAGGGCCGGACCGATCACGCCGAATGGATCCGCGAAACGGCGCAGATTCCGATTGACGAGTACGACAAGTTTGTCGGGCAATTCAACCCGGTCAACTACAATCCCGACGAATGGGTTCGGCTGGCCAAAGAGGCCGGGATGAAATACATCGTCATCACCTCCAAGCATCATGACGGATTCTGCCTGTGGGATTCCAAGCAGACCGATTACGACATCATGAGCACGCCCTACAAGCAGGACATCCTCAGGAAGCTGGCGGATGCGTGCAGCCGGCAGGGGATTCAGCTTTGCTTCTATCATTCGATCATGGACTGGCATCACCCTGACTATCTGCCGCGGCGGGGTTGGGAAGCAAGCGCCCGAACGGCCGAGGGCGCGGATTTCTCGCGGTATATCGCGTACATGAAAAACCAGCTTGCCGAACTGGTGGGAAATTTCGGCCCGCATGTCCTGTGGTTCGACGGCGAGTGGGAGAATACCTGGACGCACGAGATGGGGCGCGACCTGTATAATTATGTCCGGGGCCTGAAGCCCGATATCATCATCAACAACCGCGTGGATAAAGGCCGACAAGGCATGCAGGGGATGACAGGCAAAGGCGATTTCCGGGGAGATTTCGGCACGCCCGAGCAGGAGATCCCGCATCAGGGGATCCCGGGGGTGGATTGGGAATCGTGCATGACGATGAACGATCACTGGGGCTGGAATAAAAACGACAAGAACTGGAAGTCGGGGCAGGACCTCATCCACAAACTCATCGACATCGCATCCAAAGGCGGAAACTTCCTGCTGAACATCGGGCCCCGAGCCGACGGAACTTTCCCTGACGAGTCGGTTGCACGGCTCAAGGAAATCGGCCGGTGGATGGCGGCCAACAGTCCGTCGATCTACGGCACGACCGCCAGTTCATTCAAGCGGTTGGCGTGGGGACGATGTACGAAGAAAGTCGGGCCTTCAGGCGTGACGCTGTATCTGCATGTCTTTGACCGGCCGAACGATGGGCAGTTACTGGTGCCCGGATTGCGGAACACCGTCTCCAGGGCAAGCTTTCTGGCAGGCAATCAGGCGATCACAACCGAAGCGGTTGAGGATGGGCTGTTGTTACGCTTGCCGAAACAGGCGATGGATCCGGTCGCGACGGTGATCGTACTGGAGATCGGCGGCGAGTTGAAGATCGAGGATGTCGGGCTGAGGCAGGCGAGCGACGGCACGCTGACCCTGACGGCCGAACAGGCCGAGATTCATGACGAGGGCGGCGGCCAAGCTCCGCAGGTCGAGACAAAGAGCGGCGGCAAACCCAACATCGGGTACTGGCTCGATAGTCGCGACTGGGTGTCGTGGGAATTCGTGATCGTCAAGACGGGGACCTTTGAGATTTCCGGCGAGATTGCATCTCAGGATCCAAGCCGATTCGAATTGAAGATCGGTAACGAAACCATTACGGTCAACACGGCCGCCACCGGCGGATACGACGCCTTCAAGACGATGCCGCTGGGCAAACTAAAAATCGACTCGGTCGGGAAAACATCTCTCCAGGTCCGGCCCGTACAAAAGGAATGGAAACCGATCAATATCCGGTCTTTGACTTTCAAGCTGGAAAGATAAGAATCGGCATCCAATTCATTTTCCGACAACATCCGACCCGCTAACGAAAAAAGCGTGTCGGCAACGGTTGGGATCCGGATAAAATCCACGCGATCGAGAAGGATAATCTCCACGGATGACATGGATTTTTTAATTGGCCACAGAGGAAAAAGAGAACACATAGGATCTGTTGAAAGTTTCTTGATGCTTGGTTATCGGCAAGAAATTATTTTCCTGCCGGATTGGGAAACTCATCTTGTTTTGGATGCAGCACCCGGATTCCGGCCACGGCGGTATCGCGGATATTGTCGCTGAGTTCGAAGGTCATGCGGGCCCGGACCTGCAGGGTCATGGCGATCAGCGTCGTCAGGTCTATGGACAACGCCTCCGGCGAGGCGTTGGCGGCAAACGGGTTGGGAATATTCTTTTGGATATACCGCGATTATATCCGGAAAATTTGCCTTTTCAATATAGTCCTATAGGTTAGCGGAACCTGGCTTTCCCTGTGGCTTGGATTTCCGTGACGAAAGACTCATACCACAATGAGGGCAATATTTAATTTTGATGCCGCCTCCGCCCGCAAGATCGGAAATCACGATGACCCAACCTTTAGATTTTGCTCACCATTCCTATCGAATGTCATATTCGCAACTCAGCGTGCGGTCAAGAAATACGGAACAACATGGGGTAAAGTTGGAGGGAACACATTGAATTCCTTCCTTACATATTGAGCCATCTGTATGTCTCTGTTTGGCCAAAGTTGAACTCCGACATAATTTTGTTAAGGGGATGTACGAATTGTCCATTCCCTTATCAAATCGATGGGGACAATATCCTGTACTGTGGACAAAGTCCATTCTGGAGATCGGGTTGAGGGGGGCTTGGACAGCATAGAATCGTTGAATCTGTGGACAAACCAAGCCGGATTGGGTAAAATATCTTCGAGTACCATACGAAATCATGGACAAGGCGGATGCCGATGAAACCGATGCGAATCTATGTGGACACCTCCGTTTTCGGGGGTTACTTCGACGAGGGTTTTTCGTCGGCATCACGACGGTTCTTCGAGATTGTGCACCATCGCCGTGTAAAAGTCATCGTTTCGGATTTGCTATTGGACGAAGTCGCCGAGGCCCCTGAACCTGTCCGTGAACTGGTCCGATCCGTGATGGAGCATGGGTGCATTCGGGTTCACGCTACTGAAGAAGCGGCTCGATTGCAGGACTCCTATCTGGCGGCCGGAGTGGTCAGCGGGCGATATGCCGACGACGCGATGCATGTGGCCTTGGCAACTCTTCATGACGCTGACGCAATTGTGTCGTGGAATTTCAAACATCTGGTCAATCCGACACGGGTTCGGGGGTTCAACCAGGTGAATATTCAGCGGGGATACGGTACGGTGGTCATCCTGTCCCCGGAAGAATTGCTGCGTGTTCTGGAGAGCGAAAATGCGAAAGACGGCAAGTGATATTCGAATTGATTGTATCAAGATGAAGCGACAGATTCAGGGGAAGGTCGCCCGGAGAATGCGAGGGATGACGCCGAAGGAACGCGTGGCGTATCTGAACGAACGGGTCCGCAAGGGTCCGTTCCGCGACCTGTTGGATAAATGATTGTCGTCCCTGATGGGGCCATAATTCTGCCGCAGAATTCTTTCGGATGTTTCTGATTTATCCTCAGACATAATCACATTTTTGGTTCGAAGAGGTCGTAGTAGCGTTTGGGGTTGTAGAATTTGTATTCGATGCCGCGGAAGAATTCCAAGGGTCCTCCGCTACGGATGTTCTCGACCAGCATGGCGATCTGCTTTTGGGAACGGAAACAGGCAATGGCCTGCAGCTTGGTTTCAAGCATATCCATGGGCGTCTGGACACGAAGGGTGGGTGGGGCGGAGAATTCGCAATAAACGGCCATTTCCAGCAACCAGGAAATCTTGGGCAACGGCTGGCCCAGTTCCGGCCAGATGCGGCCGCTGGCATGGAACAAGCTGATGAGGAACTCGTCATAGACCAGCCGGTGGGCCGGATGAAAGTCGTTATTGGTCGGAAGAAAGCACTGGGTCGGCTGGATACGGCGAAGGTGCCAGGTGAAGGCATTTTGCATGCCGGTGTAACCCTTGATGTTGAGTTTGCTGTAAGAAGGGGCTGGGAAACGGCCGACGAAGTCGTGGAGGACACCGCTGGGGAATCCCAGAAAGTGGATGTTTTCGAGGGGAACACCGAGTTTCTGGTAACATTGGAGGGTTTCGGCCTGGCGGATCTCGGCGATGTTTTCGCGTTCGTTGGGGTCGCAATAACCCATGCTCCCGTCTGTGACAATCAGGATGTGGACGGGGATTTTGTCTCGGCAACAGATCTGGATAAACAGGCCGGCCCCGAGGGCGACATCGTCGTCATGGGGGCTGACCATGAGAAAACACTCCTTTTCGTTCTGCCAGTGGCGCGAGACGCTGGCCAGCGTGGGGCCAACACGGCGTTCGCCGTGGACCAGACGGACCAGTTCAGTTTGTTCAAGATTGGACGACATATCAACCTCAGAGATCCTGGGTTTCCGCAATCGCGGGAAGGACTTAACGGCCGTGAGGAATGGGGGGGCGTCCCCAAGTCCGGCCATTCAAATCAGATCAAATTGTTCAGCAACGAGTAACGAGCCAGCGAGGCGGCGCCGATGATTCCGGTATCTTCACCGAGGGTGGCAAAGCAGATGTCCGGGTTTTCCGGTTTGAGCTTCCAGATATGCCTTTGAAAATGGTGGCGAATCTGCTGCAGGAGGACTTCGCCAGCGGCGATCATTCCGCCGGTAAAAACGATCTGGGCCGGCTCGGTGGTGTGAAGCATACTGACACACATAAGGGCCAGGGCCTCGGCGGTTCCTTCGGTGATTTCCTTGGCCAGGGTATCGCCGGCGGCGGCTTGCTGATAGACATCTTTGCTGGTCAGGGTTCCCTTCTTGTCGAGGATGGGTTTAAGCGACGAATCGGAGTGGCCGGCGGTTCGGAGGGCTTCGATGGCACGAGCGGCGGTGGCGGAAGCGGAGGCGTAGGCCTCGACGCAACCTCGCTGACCACAATTGCACAGTCGGCCGCCGGGATAGATGATGACATGGCCGAGTTCGGCGGCGTTTCCGCTGACCCCTTGGACAAGACGGCCGTTACAGACAACGCCTCCGCCGATGCCGGTGCCGAGGGTCATGAAGATCATGTCGTTGACATTTTTTCCGGCGCCCATGGTGAACTCGCCCCAGCAGGCGACATTGGCGTCGTTTTCGAGAATGGCGGGCTTGTTGCCGAGGGCCCTGGAAACCATATCGCGAAGGGGCGTATCGACAAACTTGGGCATGTTGCAGCTTTTGAAGATCACGCCCTTTTTATAGTCGGCCGGGCCAGGGGTTCCGATGCCGATGGCGGCCAGATCCTTGATCTCAAGGCCGGCGGAGGAGAGCAGGTTCTTGCCGGCCAGGGCCATCTGGTCCACCACATACTGCGGGCCCATATCGACATTGGTCGGAACGGATGTCTTGCCGAGAAGGTTCATATCGGAATCAAAACAACCGATCTTGATATTGGTTCCGCCCAAGTCGATGCCGAGGAAATTGTCCGCCTTACTCTTGGAGGTCGACCTGGCTTTTGATTTGACGACTATTTTTCTGGCGGATTTTTTTGCTCCGGCGGTCTTGCCGGATCGCAAGGTTTTACCCGTTTTCCTGATTTTTGTTTTTACCTTCGCCATCATTTGATCCTTTTCAATCGGGATACCCGTTGGGATACTTATTGTGCCAGATCCAGGCGCTTTCGACAATCTTCTCCAGTTCCGGAAAATCGGTTTTCCAGCCCAATTCGGCCCGGGCGCGGGTCGCGTCGGCGGTCAGGACCGGAGGATCGCCCGGACGCGGATCGACCTCGACGACACGGAAGTTTCTGCCGCTGATTCGGCGAACGGTCTCGATGACCTCGCGGACGGAGTATCCCTTGCCGTTGCCGAGATTGTACGCCAATTCGGCGGCCGAGTCGAGCTTTTGCAGGGCGAGCAGATGGGCCTTGCAGAGGTCCTCGATGTGGATGTAGTCGCGGATACAGGTTCCGTCAGGCGTGGGATACTGGTTGCCGTAGATTTTAATATCGGGACGCTTGCCCATTGCGGCCTGGATGACCAGCGGGATCAGGTGAGATTCGGGTCGATGGTCTTCGCCAAGCGAAGCATTGTCTCCGGCACCACAGGCGTTGAAGTAACGGAGGGCGGCGTAACGAAATCGGCCGGTTTGCGAGAGAAACGAACACATTCGTTCAACGGCCCATTTACTATGACCGTAGGGATTGATGGGGTCTTTTGGCAGGTCTTCATCGATGGGAATCTGCTGCGGGATCCCATAGACGGCGGCAGTGCTGCTGAAGACAAACTTCGACACGCCGGCCTCTTTCATGGCCGCCAGCAGCGTATGGGTGTTGCAGAAATTGTTCTGGTAGTACTTCAGCGGATCGGCGACCGACTCGCCGACCTCGATAAAGGCCGCAAAATGCATAACCGCGTCAATCCGATACCGCTTGAGAGTATCGAGCACGGTTCGACCATCCGACAAATCGCCATAGACGAATCGTGCGTTACGAATAGCGCTACGATGTCCCTTGGAAAAATTGTCGAAGACAACCGGCTCGTACCCCTGTTTGAGCAGCATCGCAGTCATGTTGCTGCCGATATATCCCGCCCCGCCGCAGACCAATACGCGCATGGGTTACATTCCCTCGAGGCGAGCGATTTTGTTTTGGAGCCGCCGGAGAATTTCGGTTTCCAGGGCGGAATCAGCGCCCAGATCCATCCAGGTCATCGTTTCTTCCTGTTCCGGGCTGGTTTGGAGTTGTTGGCGGTTGATATTTCCCCCCGTGAAGAGGCCGGCCGCCTGGGACACGCTGGCGATCTGCCGCTGCGGCATGGAAAGCCGCTGAACCTGGGCATCACACCGGGCCACCAGTTGCGGCCCTTCGGAGTAGATATTGATAAAGACCGTGCGGCGAAGGGAATGGATATTGGCCTCGGCAAAGTTATAGCCGCCGACATTGTCGGACCGCCAGACCTCAAAGAACTGGCTGCCGGACAACGGCCGAGTCTTGATCAGACCCTTTTCAACATCGAATTTTTCGACGGCAAATCCCATTTCCCGCAGGACCTCCTGGGAGGCCTCCATGGCCTGGGGCAGGCGGGCATTGTGCAGGGAGACCGGCTGGCTGGGGGGCAGTTTCGACGGATCGGCGCATCCGCCGGCCAGTCCCAGTATCAGGGTGATCGCAATCCAAGATTTGATCTTCATGGTTTATCGCCTTTCTAACGAGAGAATTGTACCGCGTGCGCGGGCGATCTCAAGGGGCAAGGGGAGAAATTTCTTTTCGACGGACAGTCCCCTCTCTCAAATGCAACAGGGTCTTGACCTTGCTTTTATTCGGGGCACAACTATAATGGTTTGAAATCTGGATACGCCGTTTCACAATGCGCGGCATGATTCTTAAACCGGAATTGCCCCGATGATCAATATCTCTTTGTTTCAGGAATTGAATAACGCCCGATACGGCGAGGGACGAGCCCATCGGAATTTGTTTCTTCCAAAAATCGTCTCCACCCTGACGACCAACAATTTAATCACCAATACCGATGCCTATCGAAACGCCCAAGCGATCATCTGCAAGTGGGCTGAACTGGAATTGCAGGGAAAGATTCAGCCCCATACCGAGACGAACATTGAACCGGCCTTTCTGGCCGAAGTCTTCGGAGAGGCGCTGGGTTACACTTTTTTCGCGGAGGGTCGTGACAAATGGACCATCGAAGCGAAATACCCTGTCAACGGCGGCGTGGCCGACGCCGCGATCGGATGTTTTACTCCCGAATCCAAAAAGCCCCGGGCCGTGATCGAATTGAAGGGACCGACGGTTAATATCGACCGCGATCGATTCAACGGCCGAACGCCGGTTCAGCAATGCTGGGATTATCTAAACAATCTCCCGGATTGCCCGTGGGGAATCGTGTGCAACTTCGTCAGTTTTCGTCTGTATCACCGCGACCAAACGCCCCGCGCCTATGAACATTTCGCGCTGCAGGATCTTCGAAAAGACGATGTTTTTCGCCGGTTTTATTATATCTTCCAAAAGGATGGGGTCCTTCCCAGTCCCGTCGCGCCCACCCGAAATATCGACGCCCTTCTTGAGCAATCCAGCCGGCGCGAAAAAGAGGTGGGAGATGAGTTGTACAAGTATTATCACGACAACCGCGTCCGCCTGATCGATATCCTCCGTCGTCCGCCGCACAACCACACCCTCGAAAACGCCATCCGGATCGCGCAAAAGTTGATCGACCGCGTCATGTTTATCGCCTTCTGCGAAGACCGGGGCCTTTTGCCGCGGGATACGATCAAGATGGCTTCCGATCAGGTGCGACCGTTCGAGCGGGTGACCAATCCCCGCTGGCAGAATTTTTTAAGTCTGTTTCATTTTATCGATCAAGGCAATCGTTTGATCGGCATTCCGCCGTATGATGGGGGGCTTTTCCGATACGATCCCCAGGTCGATGATCTGCAACTGGAAGATGAGCCGACGGCGAATTTCTTCCGGGGGATCGGCGCGTATGAGTTCCGGGATGAAATCAGCGTCGAGGTGCTGGGGCATCTGTTCGAGCGGTCCGTCCATGATATCGAACGCATCCGGATGGGCGGGCTTTTTGGCGAATTGCGCGAAACGAACGGTTCGCCGAAAATGACCAAGTCGGCGGAGCGCAAACGGTTCGGGATTTACTATACCCCGCCGGACTTCACCGATTTTATCGTCCATAACACCGTCCACTCGCTGGCCTTTGAGCGATTCGATCGTCTGGCGGCGGAGATGGGAATCGACCGGGCCGAGGCCGAAGGAACCCTGCGCGATCCGAAATTTGGCCCCTTCTGGCGACAATGCTTCGATCTTCTGGCGGAACTGGCCATCGTCGATCCGGCCTGCGGATCGGGCGCGTTTCTGATCAAAGCGTATGATGTGCTTGAAAACCTGTATCTGGATATCGTTCAGCACCTCAAATACCAGGGCGAGGATGTCGCGGAGATGTATGACCGGATTCCGGGCTTGATCCTGAATCGCAATCTGTACGGCGTGGACCTGTCGCCGGAGGCCGTCGAGATTACCCAACTGGCCCTGTGGCTTCGGTCGGCCAATCAGGGGCAAACCCTGGCCGATCTGTCGAAGAATATCCTCTGCGGAAACAGTTTGGTGGAAGACCCGGCGGTTCATCCGCGGGCCCTGAACTGGAAGGCCGCGTTTCCGGGGGTGTTCCAGCGGCCTCAATCCGGCTTTGATTGCGTGATTGGAAATCCGCCGTGGGAGCGGATGAATTTCAAAAAGCGAGAGTATTTCGCCGCCTTTGCCCCCCATATTATCGAAACGGCCAATGCGGCAAAAGCGAGACAACTGATCGAAGAACTGGAAACCACGAATCCGGATCTCTATCAGGAATTTATCAAGGCCAAACAGGCCACAGACAGCCAAATTGCATATCTTCGATCCTCCGGCCGTTATCCCCTTGCGGGCCGGGGCGATATCAATACCTATGCGGTCTTCTCCGAGCTGGCCAGTCATCTGGTAACACTTGATGGTCGGGTGGGCCTGCTGGTGCCTTCCGGCATCGCCACCGACGAGACCACCCGCAAATTCTTCGGAGCACTCGTGGATGAAAATCGTCTGATTGGCTTGTATGATTTCGAAAATAGATTAAAGGTATTTTCTGATGTAGATGGCCGCTTTAAGTTTTCGGTTCTTCTCTTTGGGGGGACGGATGTCAAAACCAAGACGGCCGATTTCGTCTTCTTTGCCCATACCATGGAAGATGTTCAGGACAAACAGCGGCACATTTCGCTTTCGTCCAAAGACATCCGGCTGTTGAATCCCAACACGAGGACCTGTCCGATCTTTCGGACCCGACGGGACGCCCAGATTACCAAAACAATCTATCGTCGAATTCCCATTCTCGTCGATGAAAACCGGAAAGAGGGCGGAAATCCCTGGTCGATCAAATACATGCTGATGTTTCACCAGTCGTTTGACGCCAATCTTTTCCTTGGGCCGGAATTTTTTGACTCAAACGGTTTTGTCTTCGAGGGCAATGTCTGGCGAAAGAAAACTTCTCGCTATCTGCCGCTTTATGAGGCCAAAATGGTACAGGCCTATGATCACCGCGCGGCCAGCGTGGTTCTGGATACGACCAACTGGGCGAGACAAGGTCAAAACGAGGAGACTTACCTTGTTCAGCACCAGAATCCTGAATTTGTCGTGCAGCCCCGCTGGTGGATCGATGAGAATGAAGTGGACAAGAAACTGGAGGGAGTAGATCCGCGAAAGGTCATTGTATTCAAAAACGTGACAAGCCCCACGAATCAAAGGACGATGATCGCAACCTTTGCTCCCCGTTGCGGTGTGGTCCACTCGGCGCCCCTGATGCTGACTGGTACCGATATCGGGCCGCGACTTACGGCCTGTTTGCTGGGCAATCTGAACGCCTTCGTATATGACTTTGTGTGTCGTCAGAAGATCGGCGGGGTCAATCTCAGTTATTATATCATCAATCAATTGCCAACTCTGGGGCCAGACACTTACTCCGGCAAGTGTCCCTGGCAGCAATGGATCAAGCTTGAGAAGTGGATATCGGATCGGGTGTTGAAGCTGACTTGTACGGCCAATGACATGATTCCGCTGGCGGAGGCGGCGGGGCTGGAGCCGACCGTGAATCGGTGGGATGAAGCCGAACGGGCGGACCTGATGGCGCAACTGGACGCGGCGTATTTTGTCCTCTATGGGGTTTCGCGAAGCGACGCCGAATATATCCTTTCGACTTTCCAGGGTTTGTATGATCGGCAACGGGAACAATTCATCAGTCCCGTCGCGGAACAAATCCTCCGCTACTTTGACGAGTATAGTCAATCCTGAAAACGGCACGGAAAAAGCGTCATGTCCGGATACCAACTGAATCAGATTCGCAAGCGGCTGGGAGAACTCCCGATGGGGGATCTCGTCAGCGGATTTCTGGACTACCTTCGGGTGGAAGCGGGGCTGGCGGAAAATACTCTGATGGGATACGGGCGGGACCTGGCGGAATTCTGCGGGTATTGTCGGCGGAAGAAGGCGGACAGGCCGGATGCAGTGACGGCGGAACTAATCTACGGCTACATCGCCGAGATGGGCAAGGCCCGTAAGGCCGAGTCGAGTATTCATCGGGCGATCGTGGCGATCAAGATGCTGTGCCGGTTTGCGATGATGACGGGGGCGATGAAGGAGGACTTGACGGGATTGCTCGAATCCCCCAAGCAGTGGCAAAAGCTGCCGGTTGTCTGTCACAAAGAAAAGGTGATGGCCTTGCTTATGGCTCCGCAGCCGCAGGAACCGTATTATTATCGGGACAAGGCGATTTTGGAATTTCTTTACGCCACGGGTTGTCGCGTAAGCGAGGAGGCGGGCTTGCGGGTGGGGGATCTGAATCTGGAAGTCGGGTATGTGCGGTGTTTCGGCAAGGGAAACAAGGAACGGGTCGTGCCCCTGGGGCGAGCGGCGACGGCTGCGGTAAGGGACTACTTCGAGCAATTGCGGCCGAAACTGGCCAAGCCAACCTCCGGAAACTGGCTGTTTCTGACCCGGACCGGCAAGCGGATCGACCGGACGGCCATCTGGCGGATCGTCAAGAAATACGCCCGCCGGGCCGGAATGCCGGCCAATTTGACGGTGCACACGCTGCGGCATTGCTTTGCGACGCATTTGCTCAGCGGGGGGGCCGATTTGCGAAGCGTGCAGGAGATGCTCGGACATGTGGATATCCGAACAACGCAGATTTATACCCATGTCGATCAGGACCGGTTGCGTGCGATCCACAAGAAATATCATCCACGAGGATGAAACGCGCGGAATCCGGCGAACGAAACCGTCCGGTTTCCTGGTTGCGGCGGGATTGCTTTCGTTGCGGGGAAATCGGGAAAAACTTGCTTTGGACAAGCGATTCGTGGTATAATAGCGTCATGTTCTTATTCGATCCCACGGACAGGAGTATCGGTTATGGCACGAAGAGCCAGTGATTCCGGCCGTCGCGAGTTGTGCAGTTTTTGCGGCCGGACGAAAAAACCCATGGACGCGTTTGTCGAAGGGCCGGGGGGAGTGTTCATCTGCCCGGAGTGTATCGAGCTTTGCTACAATATCGTCCGCCAGGAACGCAAACGCTTGCGGGGCATCAGCGCCGATCTGGGAGAGATTCCCAAGCCGCGGGAGATCCGCGAGTTTCTCGATCAGTATGTCATCGGCCAGGAGTACGCCAAGAAGTCGCTGTCGGTGGCGGTCTATAATCATTACAAGCGGTTGATCCATACCGACACGGATACCAGCGATGTCGAGATCGAGAAATCCAACATTCTTCTGATCGGGCCGACGGGGTCGGGCAAGACGCTGCTGGCGCGGTCGCTGGCGCGAGTGCTGAATGTGCCGTTTGCGATCTGCGACGCGACGACGGTGACCGAGGCCGGATATGTCGGCGAGGATGTGGAGAATTTTCTGCTGCGGCTCCTGCAGTCGGCGGATTTCGACTTGCAGACGGCCCAGCGCGGCATCGTCTATATCGATGAAGTGGATAAAATCGGCAAGACTTATCAGAATGTGTCGATCACGCGGGACGTCTCCGGCGAAGGCGTACAACAGGCGCTGTTGAAGATGCTGGAAGGAACCACGGCCAATGTGCCTCCGCAGGGCGGACGCAAACACCCGGAACAGTCGTATATCCAGATGGACACCACGCACATCCTGTTCATCTGCGGCGGGACTTTTGTCGGCCTGGAGAATATCATCAAGAAGCGGCTGGGGCGGAAGATGATCGGATTCGGCAGCGAACAGGCCGAATTGTCCGACGACAAACGGGATTTGTCGGCCATCCTTCGGCAGGTCACGCCGGAGGATATCATCGAGTTCGGCATGATCCCCGAATTCGTGGGGCGACTGCCGATCATCACGACTTTGTCGGCGCTGGATGAAGACGCCCTGGTGCAGATTCTGACCAAGCCCAAGAACGCCTTGATCCGGCAGTATCAGAAATTGTTCGAGATGGAGGGCTCGGAGCTTTCGTTCACCGACGAGGCGCTGCGGATGCTGGCTCGAAAGGCGATGGAGCGGGACACCGGAGCGCGGGCGCTGCGGGCGATCACCGAGGACCTGATGCTGGACCTGATGTACCGGCTGCCGGAGGAGACCAAGGGCGGCAAGTACATGGTTACGCGGGATGTCGTCGAACGAAAGGTGGAACTGTTCGCGACGCGGGCCAACGCCAAAAAGGAAACGGCGTAAAAGCGGGATTTTGGATCGAGGGGATAGGATTTCGATTCAGCCGCGCAAGAGAGGCGGGAAAAGGCGGTTTTTCATCGGAAATTCACTTGAAGATGGGGCGGGATTTTGGTAAAATTGGGGTTTGAGTAGAGACATAGCGATCGGGCCGGGACCGCGAGGGGGGTGTTTTCGCGGTTGCCGGGGTGTATTTTCGTAAGGAAAAAGTGTTTTTATCGGAGGGAAGATCATGGGTTTCAAGAAGATGTTTTTTGCATCGCGGCATTGTTGTTGGGAGCGTCGATGGGTACTGCCGCTGTCCAACTCACCACGCAGGAGAACAACCAGGGGGAACCAGCCATTAGCGGAAAATGGATTGTTTACCAGGATGACCGCAGCGGCAACTGGGATATCTGGGTGATAAACTTAGAGACTCGCCAGACTTGGCCGATCTGCACGGCGGAAAATAACCAATGGCACGCCGCCATTGATGGCGATATTATCGTCTGGACGGATTTTCGGAACGGTGAACAGAACAAAGATATTTTGTATCACTTTAGCTGGATGAAGTTGTCAACTCCGCCAGCGACTGTAACTTTCCGG